>JAFQQT010000073.1 GCA_017410455.1 Clostridia bacterium | reverse complement strand
GCCCATGCTGTTGGTGGTTTCTTCCTCAACCACGACCACGGGCAGGATCAGGCAGGAGTACACGAACTCAGGCTGCTCGCCGTACTTCATGCCGTAGAGGGCCTGCACCAGGGGATCGCCCCAGTTGTTGGGGGAAGCGTGATATTCCTTGTCAGCCATCATGGTGGCCTGGATCATCAGACGGACGTAGGGATCAGCGCCCATGTCGCCGGCCAGGTCCTTCCACTGCTGCTGGTCAGACAGGGAATCGCGGGCCATCTCCTTGACGATGACGCCGCCGGGCTCACGCACGCCGAAGAGCAGGTCAGCATAGATCCAGGGCTCGGTCTGGGTGATGAAGCCAGCCTCGGTGGAGCCGTGGTCAGCAGACTGGTTGTAGCTCAGATACAGCAGCGCGGTGGCGTTCTCCAGGGTAAACTGGGTGGGATCGGTGTTGTTCAGGGTCAGGACCAGGGGCTTGCCGAAGTAGATGGCGTCGTCGATGAGAAGCTCAGCCGCGTCATTGATGGCGGAGTAGTCGCCGATGATGACGTCCGCCTCCTCAATGCTCTCCACAACCGTGGCATACTGGGCAATGTAGCTGGCATAGCCCTTGGCGCGGTCAGCGCTGGAGGACTCGATGTACACCTTGATGCCCTTCTGCAGGGGCAGCAGGTTGCCGTCGTTCTTGACCAGCACGGCGGACTTGGCCTGCAGTTCCTCGGTCAGCTCGACTTCGTAGGGGTTACGGGCAGCGCGCAGATCCTCGTTGGTGTGGATCTCTGTCTGGTTCTCGGCCCAGCCGATGGAGGCGCACAGCTCAACGGCGGCGTCCACATCGCGGTAGGGGTTCTCGAACAGGTCCTTCTTGAGCTTGAAGTTCAGGATGCGGGTGGCGGCCACCTTCACCAGCTCGATGTCAACTTCGCCCGTCTCCATCGCAGCCAGGATGCGATCCGGCCAGTGGCACATGAGGGAGGTGATCTCGGTGCCGCGGGAGATGGTCTCGGTGCCGAACATGTCGACGCCATTCTTCAGGCACTCGTTGAACAGCCACTCAAAGGTCTGCTCGCCCAGCTCAACGCCTTCGGGAGTCACGCCGGTGATCTGGCTGGTGCCGAAGCCGAAGGGCCACCAGTCGGTAACGACGATGCCGTCAAAGCCCAGCTCGTTACGCAGGTAACCCATGGTGACAGAGTCAAACTTGACGTCAACGGTATTGGTGATGCCGGTGCCGCCGCAGTTGGTCATGACCCACTCAGCGCCAGCGCCCAGGGCGGCCTTCCAGCCGACCATCCAGTTGTCGAAGTTCTGAGCCACAGAGCGGGCATTGCCGAAGTTGGAGTCGCCGCCGCGGCCGATCCAGTGCTTGACGCAGGAGGTCAGGCCGTTGTCCTGCAGGGCCTGAATCTCAGCGGAAACAACCTTCGCGATCAGTTCGGGGTTCTCGCCGTACTGCGCGCCGATCTCGTTGGCATAGGGCTCGAAGGTCACATGCACGCCGATGGCGGCCATGGCCTGGCCGTAGTAAGCCGCCAGCTTGCCGGCCAGCTCGGGATCATAAGCGGTGCCGAAAGCCTCGTGGGACTTGTCGATGTAGCCGCCCCAGGCATTGTACTCACGGTCGGAGGTGAACACCATGGGCACGCCCAGGCGCATGGCCTCAGCAGTCACCTGCAGGTTGTTCAGCGTATTGGTGATGGACACGGGGCTGCCGTTCAGGTTGAACAGCTGGCAGGTGAGGTTGAACTCCACGATGATGGAGCGGGCCTCATCCACGGGGGTGTTGACGCAGTAGAGCAGGCCAAGCAGCTCATCGTTGGTCATCTGAGAGATGATGTCCGCGCTGCGGGTGGCGTCGTCCTTACGCCAGTCTTCGTAAACGTCCAGCTGGCCGTTCTTGTTCAGATCCTTGAACTTCAGGCCGTCCACCTCCAGGATGGGGGTGATGTCAGCCATGTAGGTCAGCATTTCCTGACCGGTGGCCTCGTCTGCGGGAATGATGGAGTATTCCACGCGGGCGGTCAGGTCGCCGTCCATGGTGGAGCCGGCGATCTTCATCGTCTGCCAGCGGTCGGCAGAATCAGAGGGGATCTCGGAATCGGGGTCTTCTTCAGTCTCAGCAGGCGCCTCTTCAGCCGCCACAGTGCCAGTGGACTCGCCAGCGGACTCCCCTGTGGACTCGCCAGCAGACTCCTCAGCAAACGCGAAGGCGCAGCTAAGCAGCATCATGAGAGCCAGGAGCAGGGACAAGAACTTCTTCATGGTCGTTCCTCCTTGTGTTTTCAGGGGGAATATCACCCATTCTCCCCATCTGTCACTCATTATACGCAGGTTGGTAACAATTGTCCATGCAAAATACAGCACCCGGAGGTTGCTATATCCAGCACACTCCCTGGCGGGAAATACAAAAGGGCAGGCTGCACGAAGCAGCCCGCCCAGGGTTAAACCGTTATGGAACTATGAGCATTAATTACTCCACGACGGTCAGCGTGCCGGTCTGGCCGCCGATATCGATGGTGTACTCGCCAGCGTTCAGGGCCAGGTCAACCTTCACAACGCGCCAGCTGCCGCCGCACACGGTGAAGATCTTCTCAGCCACGACCTCGTCGTTGGCCTTGACCTCGACGGTGGTGATGCCGTCGGCGCCATTG
>JAFQQT010000072.1 GCA_017410455.1 Clostridia bacterium | reverse complement strand
GGGGCCCTTGATGTGCTCCATCAGGTCGTCGATGGTGCAGTCGGGGTTGTCGATCATGCAGATGACGCCGTCGATCACCTCGCCCAGGTTGTGGGGCGGGATGTTGGTGGCCATGCCGACGGCGATGCCGCTGGAGCCGTTGACCAGCAGGTTCGGGAAGCGGGAGGGCAGCACGGCGGGCTGCATGAGGGTCTCGTCGAAGTTGGGGTAGAAGTCGACGGTGTCCTTCTCGATGCCCTCCAGCAGGTGCAGGGTCAGCTTGGCCATGCGGGCCTCGGTGTAACGCATGGCGGCCGCGCCGTCGCCGTCCACGGAGCCGTAGTTGCCCTGGCCATCCACCAGCGGATAGCGGATGTTGAAGGGCTGGGCGAGGCGCACCATGGCGTCGTACACGGAGGAATCGCCGTGGGGGTGGAACTTACCCAGCACGTCGCCCACCAGACGGGCGGACTTGCGGTAGGGCTTGTCGGGGGTCATGCCCAGCTCCGCCATGTCGTAGAGGATGCGGCGGTGCACAGGCTTCAGACCGTCGCGCACATCCGGCAGCGCACGGTCGATGATCACAGCCATGGCATAGGAAATGAAGCTCTTCTTCATCTCCGTTTCCAGGTTGACCGGGATCAGCTTGTCTTGGATCATGCTCATTGTGATTTATCTCCCTGAAGGTCGAAAAGAAATTAGGAATTATGAATGATGAATTATGAATTTAGATAGTGGAGACGAGTGGATGTTGACACAGGCCGTCCCACACATCAAATTCCCAATTCATAATTCCTAATTCATAATTAAATATCCAGGTCCGTCACCAGATCTGCGTTCTCCTCGATGAAGCGGCGGCGGGGTTCCACCTGATCACCCATCAGGAGGGTGAAGATGGCGTCGGCCTCGGCTGCGTCTTCGGGGGTGATGCGCATCATGGTGCGGGTGGCGGGGTTCATGGTGGTGTCCCAGAGCTGGTCCTTGTTCATTTCGCCAAGGCCCTTGTAGCGCTGGATCTCCGGCTTGGGGTCGCGGCCGATCTCATCCAGCAGCGCCTGCAGCTCCTCGTCCGAGTACACATACTTCTCGAACTTGCCGCGGGTCACCTTGTACAGCGGAGGCATGGCGGCGTAGACATAGCCCTTCTCCACCAGGGGACGCATGTAGCGGTAGAAGAAGGTCAGCATCAGGATGCGGATGTGCGCGCCGTCCACGTCCGCGTCGGTCATGCAGACGATGCGGTGGTAGCGGAGCTTCGTTTCGTCAAACTCGTCGCCGAAGCCGCAGCCGAAGGCGGTGAGCATCGCGCGGATCTCGGCGTTGGCCAGGGCCTTGTCCAGGCGGGTCTTCTCGACGTTGAGGATCTTGCCGCGCAGGGGGAGGATGGCCTGGAAGTGGCGGTCGCGGCCTTCCTTGGCGGAGCCGCCTGCGGAGTCGCCCTCCACCAGGAAGATCTCGCACTTGGCGGGGTCGCGCTCGGAGCAGTCGGCCAGCTTGCCCGGCAGGGACGCAGTCTCCAGCACGGTCTTGCGGCGGGTGGCCTCGCGGGCCTTGCGGGCCGCCTCGCGGGCGCGCTGAGCGTTGACGCAGCGCTCGACGATGGCCCGGGCCACGGAGGGGTTCTCCTCCAGGTAGGTGGCCAGCGCCTCGCGCACCACTTCAGCCACGATGCCGCGCACCTGACCGGAGCCCAGCTTCGACTTGGTCTGGCTCTCGAACTGCGGGTCCTCCATCTTCACGGAGATCACCGCCGTCAGGCTCTCCTTCACGTCCTCGGACTTGAGGTTGGGCTCGTTGTCCCTGAGCACGCGGTACTTGCGGCCGTAATCGTTGATGGCGGCGGTCAGCGCGGTGACGAAGCCGGTCAGGTGGGTGCCGCCGTCGGGGGTGGCGATGTTGTTCACGAAGGGGTAGATGTTCTCGGCGTAGGAGTCGTTGTACTGCAGGGCCACCTCCACCAGCACGCCGCTGCGGATGCCCTCGGCATAGATGGGCTCGGGGAAGAGCAGCTGCTTGTTGCGGTTGAGGTAGAGCACGAACTCCTTCAGGCCGCCCTCGTAGCAGAAGTCGTGCTCAACAGGCTCTTCGCCCCGCTCGTCGGTGAAGACGATGCGGATGCCCTTGTTGAGGAAGGCCATCTCCCGCAGGCGCTTCTTGAGCACGTCATGCTCGAAGGTCACGCCGGCTTCGAAGATGCCCTCGGGGTTGTCTTCGCTGATCACATCCGGCCAGAAGCGGATGATGGTGCCCGTCCTGTCGGTTTCGCCGATGACCTTCAGGTCGTAGCAGATCTTGCCCCGCTCATACTCCTGCTGGTGGATCTTGCCATCCTGATGCACGGTGACCATGAAGTGGCTGGACAGCGCGTTGACCACCGACGCGCCCACGCCGTGCAGGCCGCCGGAGACCTTGTAGCCGCCGCCGCCGAACTTGCCGCCGGCATGCAGCACCGTCAGGCACACCTCCACCGCCGGGCGGCCCATCTTGGGATGGATGCCCACGGGGAAGCCGCGGCCGTCGTCGGTCACGGACACGGAGCCGTCCTTGTGCAGCTTCACGTCGATGCGCTTGCAATAGCCCGCCAGCGCCTCGTCCACGGAGTTGTCCACGATTTCGTACACCAGGTGGTGCAGGCCGCGGGCGTCGGTGGAGCCGATGTACATGCCCGGGCGCTTGCGGACGGCCTCAAGGCCCTCCAGCACCTGGATCTGGTCCTCGCCATACTCGCCGGTGGCCTGGGTCGCATTATCGATTTCCTGAGCGGTTGTCAGTTCGAGTTCGTCAGCCATGATTTTCACCTCAAATGGGGATCGGTTCGTCAAATGGGGAATTTCAAACGGTTTCGGGGATGGACGAGCGCAAAAAACACTTTGGCCCATCATAAATAGTATACCACCTTTCGAGCCAAAATGGAAGCCTTTTTCTACAATAAATAATACACGCGCGCGCGCGAGGTGGCGAAAGAGATTTTCTGCCATAAAATGAAACAATTTCCCCTTCGGGTGCGTTATACTATTGCAGACAGAGAGGAGGCGGACAGCGATGAAAAAGCTGCTGCCGATCCTGATGATCCTGCTGGCACGGCGCAGAAGAACGACGGCGGCTTTCACGCGCCTGTACGGGGCGTGGAATGAGATTGACGCATGACGTAAAATGCTGTATAATTGGTTGCGAAGAAATAAGTGCGCGGCAACCGGGCCGGATATGGTGGACGTCCCCCCTGAGCTACCTGCGGAAAAGAAAGGACGTTGTGTATGGAACAACAGCGGAAACCCTCCTGGCTGAAAAAGAAGCCGGAATCCACAACGGACTGGATGCTCATTATCTTTGCATCCATCACGTTCTATATGGTCATCAGCAACGCGGGCTATGTGGTGGAGCTGCTGGAGGGCTTCATGTCCATCCTGACGCCCTTTGCCGCGGGCATCGTCATCGCCTACATCATCAATCCCGTGGTGGTCTGGGCGCACAGGTACATCTGCCGCGGCCACGCCAGGCTCAAATGGCTGGCGATGCTCATCGGCTATATCATCGCCATCGTGGTGGTGGCGGTGATGGGTTACCTCATCAGCGAGCAGGTGGTCAAGGCCATCTTCAAATTCTCTGAAAACTTTGGCGTCTATCAGACAGAGCTGGTGACCATGCTCACCAAGCTGGGCGAGTGGGAGCACTGGCCGGAAAACCTGGATGTGACGGTGGTCACGGACTATGTCAGCGACCTGTCCAACATCGCCAAATCCCTGATCACCTGGCTGACGGATCAGGTCAATATGCTCGACACCATATTCAGCAACGTGAAGGACACCTTCGTGCTGGGCTTTACGGCCATTGCCTCCAGCATCTATCTGCTCAGCCAGAAGGACAAGCTCCTGCGGCACACCAAGATCCTGGTCCGCGCCTTCATGCCCCGCAAGCTTGCCAGCAATGTGCTGCGCATCTGCCATCAGGCAAACCGCAACCTTTCGGGCTTCTTCTCCGGCAAGATCATCGATTCGGCCATCATCGGCGTGCTGACCTACATCTGCATGATGATCTTCGGCATGCGGGAGTTCGCGCCGGTGATCTCCATCATCGTGGGCGTGACGAACATCATCCCCGTCTTCGGTCCCTTCATCGGCGCCATCCCCGGCATCCTGCTGCTGCTGTTCACCGAGCCCCTGCATGCCCTGGGCTTTGCGGTGCTGATCCTGGTGATCCAGCAGCTGGACGGCAATGTGATCGGCCCGAAGATCCTGGGCGACGCCATCGGCGTGGACGCGCTGTGGGTGCTGGTGTCCATCGTGGTGGGCGGCGAGCTGATGGGTCTGCCGGGCATGGTGATCGGCGTGCCGGCCTTTGCCACGATGATGAGCGTGGTCAAGGAGCTGGCCGAATGGTGCCTGCGCTATCAGGGCATCGACAAGGACGGCAACCCCCTCAAGGAGGGCGAAACGCCGCCGGATCCCTTTGAGGACGACAAGGACTCCGACGCGGACGGCTCCGATTCGGAAGAAAAGACGCCCCTGCTGCTCCGCATGCCCTTCCGCCGCAAGGATCAGAATGAGCGCAAGCACCGCATCCGCTCCTGACAGAATCAACAATCAACGACCGACCCGGAGAGCCGCTGCGCCCTCCGGGTTGCTCTTTCAGGGAGGTCGCCATGAAACAGATCATCACCATCCAGCACACCCAGTCCGAGCATCATGTGAACGGCATGGTCGGCTCGTGGACGGACTGGCATCTGACAGACTACGGCCGCGCCCAGGCGGAGTGCATCGCCCGGCGGCTCATGCCCCATCTGGCGGGGAAGACGTGGACGCTGTATTCCTCTGACCTCCTGCGCGCGCAGGAGACCGCCGCGCCCCTGGCTACGCTGCTGGGCGTGCAGCCCATCCTGCGCATGGAGCTGCGGGAGCGCAACCTCGGCCCGGCGGTGGGCAGATCCGTGAAGTGGCTGCGGGAGAACCTCGAAATGCAGGAGCGCACGGTGGATGACCGGTTATTCCGGGAGGCTGAGTCCCGCCGCGACGCCTGGAACCGCCTGACGCCCCTGTTTGAGGAGATCATGGACTCTGAGGCGGAGAACATCATCCTCGTCAGCCATGGCGACCTGCTGAGCATCTTCAACGTGATGTTCCTGGGGCTGCCGGTGGAGGCGATGAACGGCCTCGATCTGTACGGCATGGCCGGCGGCGTGAGCTTCCTGCATGTGGCGGAGGACCGGGCGGACCCCGGCACCGCGAAGGGCAAGCGGGTCATCCGCCGCCTGAGCGACATGAGCTTTGTGACCGAATGAGTTCAGGGCTGTCAGTCCGGCGGGCTGGCAGCTTTTCGCTTTCCGGTATACACGGCAGGAGTTCGGGCAGCGGGCGGCGAATGTTGACCCATTAACCGCACGGGAGGTGGGGGCATGAGGATCCGCAGGGAGCATGTGATCATGGGTGTGAAGGCGGCCCTGGGCGCAGCGGCGGCCATCGCCCTGGCGATGCTGCTGGGGCTGGAGTACGCCGCCACGGCCGGGATCATCACCGTGCTGTCCCTGATGGGAACCAAGCGGGAGACGCTGCGCATTGCCGCCGGACGGCTTATGGCGCTGCTCATGGGCCTTGGGATCGCCTTCGTCAGCTACAGTCTGCTGGGGTACTCGCTGGCGGGGTTCACGGCGTACCTGTTCGTGTTTGCGGTGGCGTGCTACGCCTGCCGCTGGGGGTATGCGGTGACGCTGGTGTCCGTGCTGGTGAGCCATTTCATGACCGAGGGCTGCATGGGCGCGGCGCAGCTGCTCAACGAGGCGCTGCTGTTCCTGATCGGCACGGGCGTGGGCGTGCTCGTCAACCTGCACCTGCGGGCGGACGAGGATGCCATGCGCCGCCACATGGCCACCGTGGACGAGCTGATGCGCGCCGCCATGCACGCCCTGAGCCGGGGCTCGGAAGGATATACCTATGCCGGGCAGCTGCTGGAGGCACTGGGCCGCGAGCTGACGCAGGCCGAGCGCCTGGCCGTTGACAACGCGGACAATACCTTCGGCGACGCGCCCCTCTACCCCATCCGCTACGTGCAGATGCGGGCCAACCAGCGCAAGATCCTCGCGCAGATCGCCCACGCGCTGGCGGATATCGATGCGCGCACCCCGCAGCACGGCGCGGTCTGCGCCCTGCTGGCCCGCGTGGCGGAGGCGTACAGCCGGGACAACGATGTATCCGCCCTGCTGCAGGCCGTGCAGGACGTGCTGGCGGACATGCGCACTCAGCCCCTGCCGGAAAGCCGCGCCGAATTCGAGAGCCGCGCGGTGCTCTACTACGTGCTGCTGCGCACGGAGGACTTCCTCCGGCTCAAGCGACAGTTCCACGAAGACTACGCCGCAGAACGCTCGCACCAAAGCAAGCCGTGACCCCACATCCGGCGGGGTCTGGGGCGGCAGCCCCAGAAGGGGTGGGTGGGTGGGCACGCGGCGAAGCCGCGAGGGGGGTGCAGGGGGCGAAGCCCCCGCTGGGGTCAAAGGGGCGAAGCCCCTGGAGCCGCATGAGCGACAACCATGAGCGCGGCTCGCCCGTTGCGAGCCGTGCCCGCGCGGGGCGCCTGTCGCGCCCCGTGCGACGCGCAACTCCGCCACTCCCCCACGCGAGCACAGCACCAAAGGCCAAATCAAGAAAAACCGCGAGAACGGGTTTCGAAAGGGATGAAATCCCTTCGCAGGGTGCAGGGGCAGAGCCCCTGCCAGGATCCAAGGGCAGAGCCCTTGGCAGGGCGCAGGGACAGAGTCCCTGCCCGCCGGAGGCACACATGGAACAGACAACGATGTTTATGGAAGACAGCGCGCCGCAGCCGCTGGCGTCGCGGCTGAGGCCGGTGACGCTGGAGGAGTTTGCGGGGCAGGGGCATCTGCTGGGGCCTGGGAAGGTGCTCAGGAGACTGATCGAGGGGGATGTGATTTCCTCGATGATCTTCTGGGGGCCGCCGGGGGTGGGGAAGACCACGCTGGCGCGGATCATCGCGAACCGGACGAAGTCTGCCTTCGTGGACTTTTCCGCCGTCACCAGCGGGGTGAAGGAGATACGTGCTGTGATGCAGCAGGCGGAGGCCGCGCGGCAGCTGGGGCAGCGGACGATCGTCTTCGTCGACGAGATCCACCGCTTCAACAAGGCGCAGCAGGATGCGTTCCTGCCCTTCGTGGAGAAGGGGAGCATCGTGCTCATCGGCGCGACGACGGAGAACCCCTCCTTCGAGGTGAACAGCGCGCTGCTCTCCCGGTGCAAGGTGTTCGTGCTCAAGGCTCTGGGGACGGCGGACGTGACGGGGTTATTGAAGCGCGCGCTGACGGACAGCCGCGGCTTCGGCGGGCAGAAGGTTGTCATGCCCGATGAACTGCTGGAGGCCATTGCGGTCTTCTCCAACGGCGACGCGCGGACGGCCCTGTCCACGCTGGAGATGGTCGTGCTCAATGGCGATGTGCAGTCGGACGGCTCCACCGTCATCACGGAGGAGACGGTCGCGCAGTGCACCAGCAGGCGCTCGCTGCTCTACGACAAGAAGGGCGACGGGCACTATGACCTGATCTCCGCGCTGCATAAATCGATGCGCAACTCCGACCCGGACGCGGCGATCTACTGGATGTGCCGGATGCTGGAGGGCGGGGAGGACCCGCTGTACATCGCGCGGCGGGTGACGCGCTTTGCCTCGGAGGATATCGGCCTGGCCGACCCCCGCGCGCTGGAGATCGCCGTGGCGGCGTATCAGGCGTGCCACTTCATCGGCATGCCGGAGTGCTCCGTGCACCTGACGCAGGCGGTGGTGTACATGTCCCTGGCACCTAAGTCGAACGCGCTTTATGTGGCCTATGAGGCGGCGAAGAAGGATGCGGCGGAGCAGATCGCTGAGCCCGTGCCGCTGCACATCCGCAACGCGCCTACCACCCTCATGAAGCAGCTCGATTACGGCAAGGGCTACCAGTACGCCCACGACACGGCGGCGAAGCTGACCGCCATGACCTGCCTGCCGGAGAGCCTGCAGGGCCGCGCGTATTACCGCCCCACCCGCGAAGGGCTCGAAGGCCGCTTTGCCGACCGGCTGGCGGAGATCAACGAATGGAAAGCAAACGCACGCAGGAAGGGGAGGAAGGACTGATGGGACGCATCCTCTGCTCCACCGGAGCGATCATTGCAAAGGCCAACAACCGCGACTACACGCTGCTGGCGGGTATCATGGAGGGGCTGCGCTGCGACGGGCTGGAGTTCATGATGTACCAGAGCTGGCATGACGGCCACGAGACGGGGCTGATCGAGGCCCTTGCGCCCTGGGATGTGCCGGTGTTCCACATGACCAAGCAGATCGGCCAGTGGATCAGCGAGGGCAATCTGCCTGACGCGCTGGCCATGTTCCGGGCGGACTGCGCGCTGGCGAAGGCTGTGGGCGCGGGAATGCTGGTGCTGCACCTGTGGTCGGGGCAGGCCAGCGATCAGCACATCGACCGCAACATCGCCGCCTACCCTGCCGTTCGGGCCATCGCGGAGGAATACGGCCTGACGCTGACGGTGGAGAACGTGCTGTGCAACACCGTCGACCCCATGACGCACATGAAGGCGCTGGCGGAAAGGTACCCGGACATCCTCTTCACCTTCGATACGAAGATGGCGGCCTTCCACACGCAGCTGGATGCCCTCTACGCGCCGGAAAACGCGTGGCTGCTGCCCCGCATCGCCCACTTCCACGTCAACGTCTACGCCGGCGGCCACATCGACTGGGCCAACATGAGCGCGAAGGCCCTCGGAAAGGGGCACATCGACTTCGGCCGCTTCTTCGCCTTCGTCAGGGGCATGGGCTACGCGGGGGACTTCACCTGCGAGGCCACGGCGCTGAACGCGGACGGAAGCGTCCGCTTTGACGAAATGAATGCGAGCCTCGACCGCATCAGAAAGGAGACCGCAGGATGAAATTGCTCTTTATCTTCGGCGCCCACGCCGCCGGGAAGATGACCGTCGGCCAGGCAGTCAGCCGCATCACGCCCATGAAGCTGTTCCACAACCACATGACCATCGAGCCGGTGATCGAGCTCTTCGGCGCGTATAATGGCGCGGTGACCGAGCGGCTGCGGCAGGTGGTGTTCGAGGAGTTCGTGAAGACGGATAACTACGGCCTCATCTTCACCTTCATCTGGGCCTTTGACGTGCCCTATGACTTCGAGTATGTCCGCCACCTGTCGGAGATGTACCGGGAGGCGGGCGCGCAGGTGGATTATGTGGAGCTGATCGCCCCGCAGGACGTGCGCCTCATCCGCAACCGCACGGAGAACCGCCTGACGCACAAGGCCAGCAAGCGGGATGTCGAGCTGTCCGAGGCGCGGTTCCTGAGTGCGGAGGAGCGCTACCGCTGCGTGAGCGAGCCGGGGGAGATCTGCGAAAAGCTGGGCGTCGCCCCGGAGCGCTACCTGCGCATTGAGAACGAACACCTCAGCCCGGAGGAGGTCGCGGCGATGATCGCCGACCACTTCGGCTACGAAAGGACGGATCAGTGATGCGCATCCTCATGGTGAACCTGCCCTTCGCCGGGCACACGAACCCGACCCTGCCGCTGGCCTCCGCGCTGGTGACGGCGGGTCACGAGGTGACGTATGTCAATGCGGAATGCATGCGGGAGCGCATCGAAAGGACCGGCGCAGCCTTCGTCCCCTTCCGGGACTTCCCGGCCGATCCCACGGAGGACGAGAAGAAGAAGCGCAGCTTCCGCGCCTGCTGGGACACGGCGATGGCGCTGAAAGGGTCATTTGACCTGCTGATCTACGAGATGTTCTTCTATCCCGGCTTCACGCTGGCGCAGAAGCTGGGCGTGCCCTGCGTGCGCCAGTGGTCGCAGCCCGCCTGGAGCGTGGAAACGTGGCTGAACAAGCCCTTCCGCTTCCGCATGGCGGCGCACCTGCTGGATCAGCAGATCATGTCCCCTGCCGACCGCCAGCGCATGGGGCAGGGCGAGCGCAGCCTCTCCGGCGCGAATCTGAACGACAGGCCTGCTATGAACATCGTGTACCTGCCCGAGGAGATGCAGGATGGCCGGGCGGACTTCGGGGAGGACTGGGTCTTCCTGCCGCCGCCGGCGGAGGCGCATCATCAGGCGGACTTCCTGCCCTGGGATGACCTGCCGCGCCCCATTGTGTATGTGTCGATGGGCTCCATCATGAGCGACCGGGGCTTCTGCAGACAGGTCGTGAAGGGGCTGGGCGGGAAGGACATGACCGTGATCCTGAACACCGGCAAGGTTAACCCCGCGTCGCTGGGCAATCTGCCGGAGAATGTCCGCGCGTACGCCTTCGTGCCGCAGATGCAGGTGCTGGCCCATGCGGACGTGTTCGCCACCCACTGCGGCATGAACAGCGTCAATGAGGCGCTCTCCGCTGGCGTGCCGATGGTGTGCCTGCCGGTGATGAGCGACCAGCCGGGCAATGCGGCGCGACTGGTGGAGCTGGGCGCAGGGCGGCGGGTCAGCCCGTACTTCCTGATCGGGAAGAGGCTCTGCGCGGCGGTGGAGGCCGTGGCGCAGGACGGCGAAATGCGGGCCCGCGTGGCGGCGCTGCGGGAGAGCCTGATGCGCCAGCAGGACATGGCGGGGCTCGTCCGCCGCATTGAGGGGGTCGTGCAGGCATGATCCGCGCGGTCATCTTCGACATGTACGAGACGCTGGTGACGCTCATGACCGGCCCGCGCTGCTTCAGCCGGGACATGGCGGCCATCGCCGGGGCGGATACGGAGCGCTTCCGCGCTGCCTGGCGAGCCACCGAGGACGCGCGCATGCTGGGCCATATGACCTTTGAAGCGGCGGTGCGGCAGGCCATGGAGCGCTCTGGCTGCTTCACGGAGGCGGCCTTCGGGCGCATCATCGACCTGCGCCGCGCCTCGCGGGAGATCCGCCCGGAACGGCTGCACGGCGAAATCCTGCCCATGCTGACGGCGCTGCACGACCGCGGCGTGAAGGTCGGCCTGATCACCAACTGCCAGTCGGAGGAGGCGGAGGCCATCCGCGAGAGCATCCTCTGGCCGCATTTTGACGTGCCTGTCCTCTCCTGCGAGGCGGGCGTGATGAAGCCCGACCCGGCCATCTTCCGCCTGTGTTTGGAGCAGCTGAGAATGTCGCCGCGGGAGTGCCTCTACGTGGGCGACGGCGGCAGCCATGAGCTGGAGGCTGCGCAGGCGCTGGGCATGCGGGCGGTGCAGGCGGCGTGGTATCTGACGGACGACCCCATCCAGCCGGTGGGGCGGCTGACGGCGTTCCCGGCGGCGGATTCGCCCCTGGCGATCCTGGATCAGCTGAACTGACGGCGGGAAGTCCCCGCACAAAAGCGCTCCCTGATCATAGTCTGAAGCGGCGGAGGAAATCCTCCCCGAATGACTGTGATAAAGGAGCGCTTTTCGCATGCAGAATAGATACCATTCCTGTGATGAGGCGGGCTATGTCGTCCTCAGCGGCGGCTGGAACTGCCCGCGCTGCGGCTGCGCCAACAACGGCTGCGACGTATGCCACGGCTGCGGCTGGAACCGCGCTGGCTGCCAGGGCGGCGTGGTGCGGACGCAGACGCAGAGCACCCGCGCGGCCTGCCCCTGCGAGACGGCCAGCAGCCGCAGCAAGGCCTGCGACGACTGCCCCGCCAGCTTCCCCACCGGCCACAGCGTGCAGTGCTGCCCGGATAACACCCGCATCCGCCGCGACAGCGACTGCGGCTGCACCGGCGGGGCTGCGTACCAGACCCGCGCCAGCAAGAGCGACTGCGGCTGCACCGGCGAGGCTGCGTACCAGACCCGCGCTAGCAAGAGCGACTGCGGCTGCACCGGCGAGGCTGCGTACCAGACCCGCGCCAGCAAGAGCGACTGCGGCTGCACCGGCGAGGCCGCGTATCAGACCCGCGCCAGCAAGAGCGACTGCGGCGAGGCTGCGTACCAGACCCGCACCGTCAATAGCGACTGCGGCTGCGGCGACGAAGGCCAGACCCGGAAGCGCAATGCCCGCGTGGGCATCGTGCACGCGGTGAAGCAGGAGCTGACGGATGTGTTCGAGTCCGAGAGTGCCCTGCGCACGGGCACGCTCTTCCCGGAGCTGCACAAGCCGCTCAATGGCCGCTGCCCCGCCTGCAGCAACTGCTCCACCTGCGATCAGCAGGCGGCCTTTGCAGCGTGGGATCTGCGCCTGTACCTGAACACCCATCCCAACGACAGGGAAGCCCTCGCGCTGTTCCGCCGCCTGCGGGCGGAGGCCGATGAACCCAGCTATGCCACCACCTTCCTGGAGGATGGCTGTGACGCCGGCTGGACGTGGACGGAGGGCCCTTGGCCCTGGGAGTGCCGCCCCTGCGGCGAGTGACGGGAACAGGGAGGTAAGCAGCTGTGTTTGTGTATGAAAAGAAGCTTCAGTACCCCGTGCGCATCACCCGCCCCGATCCGGCGATGGCGGCGCGCATCATCAGCCAGTACGGCGGCCCGGATGGCGAGCTGGGCGCGTCGCTGCGGTATCTCAGCCAGCGCTACTCGATGCCCTGCGGCAAGCTCAAGGGCCTGCTGACGGACATCGGCGTGGAGGAGCTGGGCCACCTCGAGATCGTGGGCGCGATGATCCATCAGCTGACCCGCAACCTTTCCTGCGACGACCTGACCAAGGGCGGCTTTGACGCCTACTTTGTCGACCATGGCGCGGGCGTGTATCCGACCTCGGCCGCCGGGATGCCCTATCATGCCGCCGGCATGCAGTCCAAGGGCGACCCCATCACCGACCTGCACGAGAACCTTGCAGCAGATGCTGCGGCGGCGTAAGCGCAACAAAACGCCGGACGGCCATGGGCGGCGCGTCCGGTGCGGTGTATGGCGTTGTCAGGGCATGCTGCGCAGAGCCTGGCAGGCGGCGTGGAGCACCCCGGCCGGGCCGCCGCCCTGGGCGAAGTCGGGCCGTCCGCCGCCCTTGCCGCCCAGAGGTCGGGCACTGTCGCGCAGCAGGGCGCCCATGTCCTGCCGGACGTCCCCGGATCGCCCGAACACGAAGGCAGCCTGTCCGCCGTTGTCCGCGCCCAGCAGGGCGATCACCCCCGGTGCGGTGATCAGCCGGGAGGCCAGGTCCCGCAGGAGTTCCGCGTCGGCCTCCACGAAGCGGGCGATCAGGCGTGTGCCGTCGGGCAGGGGCTCGGCCTCGGCCAGCATCTGCTCTGCCCGGGACAGCAGCTGTTCGCGCCGGAGCTGCGTGAGGGCGTATTCGGCCTGGCGGAGCTTCTCCTGCAGGGCGGCGACGCTGCCGCACAGCTGCGCAACGCCTGTGGAGAGGAGGCTGGCGGCCTCATGGGCGGCCTGATGGCAGCGCTGATAATCCGCCAGGGCGCGCTGCCCGGCGAGGAAGGCGACGCGCATCTTGCCCCGGGCGGGGGTGACGGAGAGGATCCTGACCAGCCCCAGCTGCCCGGCGGTGGCGGGGTGGGTGCCGCCGCAGGCCACCATCTCGTCTGAACCGATGGCCACGATGCGCACGTGCTCCTCCACCGTGGGGGGCTTGCGCAGGGGCAGGGCGGCCAGCTCCTCAGGCCCGGGGAACCAGCAGCGGATGGGCACGTCCTGCCAGATGCGCTCGTTCACGTCCTGCTCGATGCGGCGAATGTCCTCCGGGGTGATGCGGGTCTTCCCCTCGGGCATGGCCACGTCGATGGTGGATACGTCGGCGCTGATGTGCAGGCCGATGGTCACCCCGCCCATCAGGCGGTGCAGGGCGCTGGCGATCATGTGATCCGCGGCGTGCTGCTGCATGTGGTCGAAGCGGCGGGGCCAGTCGATCTGCCCCTGCACGGTCTGCCCGGGGGCGAGGGCTTCTGTCACGGTGTGCCACACGTCATCCCCCTGGACGTTCACGTCGGTGACGCGGGCGCTGCCCAGGGTGCCGGTGTCAAAGGGCTGGCCGCCGGAGGTGGGGTAGAAGGCGGTCTGGTCCAGCAGCACGTCGAAGGCGCTGCCGTTGGGCCGGCAGGCGAGCACCTGCGCGGTAAAGCTTGTCTGGTAAGGGGCGTCGTAATACAGGCGGTGGGTCATGGCGTTCACGCTCCGGTCGGATTTCTTTCGGCGCTATCATTCGCTTCCGGAGGCGGAAATTCCTGCTGGCCGGTTTCAGCCGGGCGCAAAGCTGGTATCCTTTCTGCAGGGGAGCATCCCCGGAACAAAAGGAAACGGAGGAGAGGCACATGGCCTGTGAGATCAGGGTTACGGGCGGCGAGCTGCCGCAGCAGGAGATTGACGCCTACATCACCCGCGCGCGGGAGAAATACGGCCGCGAACCCCGCAGCATCGACATCCTGGTGGATGGCGACTACGTGGAATTGTCCTACGACTTCGGCGCCACGCCCTTCCAGCGCATCCGCCGCATCACCGGTTACCTGGTGGGTACGCTGGAACGCTTCAACAACGGCAAGCGTGCCGAGGAGCGCGACCGCGTCAAGCATTCGCTGCCGGTGTGAAACCCATCCCCCGGAATCGCTGCTGATTCCGGGGGCTTCTGCTGCCCCGGCACGGAAATTGTCCACAACATTCGCCACAAACCTTGAAATGCCGCAGCGCCTGTGATAATATGGATGCCTGAAGCTTTGCCCGAAGTGCGGGGCAGGAGGAGGGATCACCGGTGCTGAGCGAGGATGAAAAGAAAAAGATCGTGCAGCGGCTGTGCGAGGAGATGGAGCCGGACCTGACGGAGGAAGACCTGCGGCGGATGCTGGAGGAGGAGCTCGCCAAGGATGACGGGCATATGGATGTGAAGCTGGTGGAGGAGCTGCTGCTGACCCTGGAGGAGGGCGCGACGCGCAGGGAAGAGGCGGAAGCGCTGGAGCGCATCACCGGGCAGCTCGTCGAGCGCGGCAGGATGCCGAAGGCGATGAAGATCGCCACGCGGGTGATGGTGACGCTGCTGATCATCCTGGGCCTCACGTTCCTGACCTACAAGACGGCGGAGGCCTTCAACTGGCGCTTCCTGCTGCAGCTGATGCGCCCCCTGGCGGAAACGTTCGTGCTGTACAACGGCGATGAGCCGCAGACGCAGCAGCCGGAGGAAGCATCGCTCTACGCCGATGAGCTGAAGTCGGGCGAAACCCGCAAGTACATGAGCGAGGACGAGGCGGACAAGGTGCTCTATGGCTATCCGGTGCTGCCCGGGGGGCTGCCGGAGGGGATGGTCTACCTGCAGGGCTCTGCCTTCAGCGACGACCTGACCGCCATCGTGACCCATGTGTACCTCGCCGGTTCGGATACCTGCATCTTCCGCGTGCTCATCCACATCGACGAGGCGCAGACCACCTCCCACCTGTATGAAAAGACCGAGGAGGACGCCAGCGAGCTGTACATTGCCGGGTGCCGCCTGAACTTCTACGTGAACTCCGACAACGCCACCATGACCGCCTCCTGGATCAGCGAATATGCCGAGTACAGCCTCTTTGGCAAGTTCACCGAGGCAGAGCTGCGGCAGATCGTCGAAATGACCATGGGGCAGTGACCTGCGGAAAAATCGTCAGAAATTGCTTGTGACAACTGAGAAAACGCGGTCGGGAATGCATTGAAGGATGTGTTCCCGATCTTTTGCGTGGATGCGGACGAACGGTGCCCTGCACGGGTACGAAGGCCGACAAAAATCGGTGCGGAAGGGTAGACACAGCATGCAGATTGTGGTATACTGACTTAGTATAGACATTGGTCTGCGCTGCACGAAAATTCAGCATGCCTTCGCGGAAACACACCTGTTGCAGGAGTGCTTCTGCATGTTGCACGCACTCTTCCGGTCTGCGCAGGAGGATGACTAAAAAGAAAAGGAAGTGGACTGAACATGAAGCTGAACGGACTGACGAAGCAGCAGGTTGAGCAGAGCCGCGCGCAGCACGGCGCCAACACGCTGACCCAGATCCCCCCGGATCCGCTGTGGAAGAAGATCCTCGAGGGGTTCAAGGACCCGATGATCATGATCCTCTGCGTCGCGCTGGTGATCCAGGTGGTGCTGTGGCTGATGGGCAAGGGCGAGTGGTACGAGCCCCTGTGCGTGCTGGTCGCCATCATGATCGCCAACGGCGTCGCCTCCGTGTCCGAGAGCAAGCAGGAGGGCAAGGCCTCCGCGCTCAAGGCTGAGGAAGAAGCCAAGGAAATGACCAAGGTCGTGCGCGACGGCGTGCTGCAGGAGATCCATGTGAGCGAGGTCGTCGTGGGCGACATCGTGTACCTGCAGGCCGGCGACAAGCTGCCCGCTGACGGCGAGATCGTTGACGGCGTGCTGAAGGTGGACCAGGCCGCCCTGAACGGCGAGACCGAGGAAGCCACCAAGAAGCCCGTGGAGGGCGAGGCCGACTACGACATCAAGGACCTGCTGAACAAGCACTACGCCTACCGCGGCACCGTGGTCTGCGGCGGCGAGGGCTACATGGAAGTCAAGGTCGTGGGCGACAGGACCCTCTTTGGCGAGCTGGCCCTGGAGGTGCAGGAGGATACCCGTGAGACGCCCCTGCAGGTGAAGCTGGGCAAGCTGGCCCAGCAGATCTCCACCTTCGGCTACATTGGCGCCGTGGCCATCGTCATCGGCCTGGTGGCCCGCCACATCATTACCGGCGACGTGGCTGGTTATGGCGTGGGCGACTGGATCACCATGTTTATCGACGCCATCACCGTGGCCGTCACCATCATCGTCTGCGCGGTGCCCGAGGGCCTGCCGATGCTCACCAGCATCCTGCTGTCCTACCAGAGCCTGCGCATGGCCAAGGATAACGTTCTGGTCCGCAAGATCAACGGCCTGGAGACCGCCGGCTCCCTGTCCATCCTCTTCAGCGATAAGACCGGCACCATCACCGAGGGCCGCCTGTCCGTTGTGGAACTGGCCACCGGCAACGTCACCAAGTTCGACAGCCTCGCCGCGATGCCCGACGCCCTGCGCATGGACGTCATCACCGGCGTGGGCGTGAACAACAGCGCCTCTGCTTCCAACGGCAGCATCATCGGCGGCAACAGCACCGACCGCGCCCTGATGTCCTTCCTGGTGGACTGCAAGGTGGACAGCGAGATCGCCAAGGCTGACGTGAAGGCCTTTGACGCGTTCAACTCCACGAAGAAGTCCTCCTCCGTCACCATCAACAGCAACGGCCGCACCGTGACCTACCTCAAGGGCGCGCCCGAGAAGATCATCGAGCGCTGCACCCACTATGTGGATGAGAAGGGCAATGTCTGCGAGCTGACCGAGAAGAACTACCTCGTGTCCTACATCGACGGTCAGGCGGGCCGCTCCATGCGTCTGCTGGCCGTTGCCAAGGTCGAGGGCGAGGACGACGGCACCTGCGCGCTGACGCTGGTGTGCGTGCTGTCCATCCGCGACAATGTCCGCAAGGAAGCCGCCGATGCCATCGTCGAGGTGCAGAATGCCGGCATTCAGGTCGTCATGGTTACCGGCGACCGCAAGGAGACCGCCGTGGCCATCGCCCGCGAGGCTGGCCTGCTGCGCAACGATGACGACGTGGCTCTGACCAGCGCTGAGCTGGCCGCCAAGAGCGACGAGGAGGTCAAGGAGCTGCTGCCCCGCCTGCGCGTCGTGTCCCGCGCCCTGCCCACCGATAAGTCCCGCCTGGTCCGCCTGGCCCAGGAGCTGAACCTGGTTGTCGGCATGACCGGCGACGGCGTGAACGACTCTCCCGCCCTGAAGAAGGCCGACGTCGGCTTCGCCATGGGCTCCGGCACCGAGGTCGCCAAGGAAGCCGGCGACATCACCATCCTGGATGACAACTTCACCTCCATCGCCAAGGCCATCCTGTACGGCCGCACGATGTTCAAGTCCATCCGCAAGTTCCTGATCTTCCAGCTGACCGTCAACGTCGCTGCGGTGCTGACCTGCTTCATCGGCCCGATGCTGGGTCATGACGTGGTGCTGACCGTTGTGCAGCTGCTGCTGGTCAACCTGGCCATGGACTCCCTGGCCGCCATCGCCTTTGGCAGCGAGCCCGCGCTGAAGGAGTACATGAAGGACAAGCCCATCCCGCGCGACGAGAGCATCGTCACCAAGAAGATGCTCATCCAGGTCATCCTGGGCGCGCTGTACATCACCGTCATCTGCCTGGGCACCCTGTTCATCCCCTTCATCGTCAACCTGGTGAAGCCCGGCGCCACGCCTGCCCTGGGTCTGTCTGACGCTGCTGTGGGCACCTACCTGAAGTCCGCGGTGTTCGCCACCTTCATGATGGCCATCACATTCAACGGCTTCAACGCCCGCACCGATCACATCAACCCCTTCGAGGGCATCGGCCGCAACCGAAACTTCCTGATCGTCATGTTCAGCCTGCTGCTGGTGCAGTTCGTGTTCGTCTCCATCGGCGGCGCGGCCCTGGCTGTGACCCCCCTGTCCGTTGCCACCTGGATCACCTGCGTGATCATGGCCGTGCTGATCATCCCCGTCGTCATGATCTGCAAGGCGGTCATGAAGGCCATGGGCACCAAGTAAGTCCGTACTGAAGCGTGCTTCCGGATCCGCCTGCGTGCGCGTCCGGAAGCGCCTTCCCGCGATCAAATCCATATTGAGGAGGACGTTTCCATGCCTATCAATCTCCGTAAGGGTCAGAAGATCGACCTGACCAAGACCAACCCCGGTCTGGACAAGCTGCATGTGGGCCTGGGCTGGGACACCAACCGCTACGACGGCTCCGACGATTTTGACCTGGACGCTGTGGTGTTCATGCTGGGCGCGGATGGCAAGGCTGCCAGCGACGCTGACTTCATCTTCTACGGCAACCAGCGCCATGCCTCCGGCTCCGTGCAGAGCATGGGCGACAACCGCACCGGCGAGGGCGACGGCGATGACGAGGTCATCAAGGTTTCCCTGTCCCAGGTGCCCGCCGGCATCGAGCGCATCGCCTTCGCCGTGAGCATCTACGACGCTGACGTCCGCCACCAGAACTTCGGTCAGGTGGAGAACTCCTACATCCGCATCGTGGACGAAGCCACCGATACCGAGCTGGTCCGCTACGACCTGGGCGAGGACTTCTCCATCGAGGCCTCCGTCATCGTGGGCGAGCTGTACCGCTACAATGGCGAGTGGAAGTTCAACGCCATCGGCAGCGGCTTCCAGGGCGGCCTGGCGGCACTGTGCCAGAACTACGGCCTGGACGCGTAACAATGAAATGCTCCCGGCCGGACTGCGCCGGGCGTAAAATAAAGATGAATCTTGGGAGGATACGACAATGGCTGTTGAACTGAAGAAGGGTCAGAAAATCTCTCTGAAGAAGAGCGTGCCCGTGGGTGAGATGAGCTTCAACCTGAACTGGGACATGATCACCAAGAAGATCCTGTTCATGACCACGCAGGTGGCTGTGGACCTGGACCTGGGCTGCCTGTTTGAGCTCAAGAACGGCCGCAAGGGCGTTGTGCAGGCGCTGGGCAATGCTTTCGGCAGCGTGAACGGCGAGCCCTACATCCGCCTGGACGGCGATGACCGCAGCGGCACCAAGGCTTCCGGCGAGACCATCCGCGTCAACGCCGCGAAGTTCTCCGAGATCGAGCGCATGCTGGTTTTCACCTTCATCTACGAAGGCACCGCCGAGTGGAAGGGCACCAACGCCCGCGTGACCATCAAGTGCCCCGGCAACGACGACGTGATCGTTCACATGGACGAGTACAGCACCACCAAGCGCATGTGCGCCCTGTGCCTGCTGGAGAGCGACGGCAACGGCGGCTTCACCGTCTCCAAGGAAGTCAGCTTCTTCAACGGCCACAGCGAGATGGACCGCGCCTTCGGCTGGGGTCTGCGCTGGGTTGCCGGCTCCAAGTAAGAATAACCGGACAAGGAGAATTCGGACATGGCAGTGAATCTTGTCAAGGGTCAGCGGATCGAACTCCGCAAGAGCACCGGCGGCACGCTGCGCAAGGTCATCGTCGGTCTGGGCTGGGATGAGGTCAAGCGCGGCGGCTTCCTCTTCCGCCCCCAGGCCATCGACTGTGACGCTTCTGCCCTGCTCTGCGCCAACGGCCACCTGGAGAAGAACGCCGACGTGGTGTACTTCGGCAACCTGACCCACGCCAGCAAAGCTGTGCGCCACCTGGGCGACAACCTGACCGGCGCGGGCGACGGCGACGACGAGCAGATCGTTGTGGATCTGGTCAGCGTTCCTGCACAGTACGACCGCATCGTGTTCGTGGTCAATATCTACCAGGCGAAGCAGAGGAACCAGCACTTCGGCCTGATCCAGAATGCGTTCATCCGCATTGTGGACGCGGACACCAAGCAGGAGCTGTGCCGCTACAACCTGACGGAGGACTACAACGGCATGACCGCGATGATCTTCGGCGAGCTGAACCACGTCGGCGACGTGTGGAAGTTCAACGCGGTTGGCCAGGGCACCACCGATGACAACCTGACTGCACTGGTTGCAAGGTTCCGCTGAGGAACACGAGATAATTTTCAAGGAGGATACGAAAATGGGTGTGAATCTTTCCAAGGGCCAGCGCGTATCGCTGGATAAGGGCATGACCATGTGCCTGATCGGCCTGGGCTGGGATACCAACAAGTACGACGGCAACGCCGATTTCGACCTGGACGCCTCCGCTTTCATGCTGGGCGCGGACGGCCGCGTGCGCAAGGATGAGGACTTCATCTTCTACGGCAACCTCAAGAGCAGCTGCGGCGCTGTCCGCCACACCGGCGACAACCGTACCGGCGACGGCGACGGCGATGACGAGGTCATCACCATCGACCTGACCAAGGTGCCCTCTGATGTGCAGAAGATCGCCATCACCGTCACCATCTACGAGGCGCCCGAGCGTCACCAGAACTTCGGCCAGGTGTCCAACGCCTACGTGCGCGTGGCCCGCATGTCCGGTCCCGACGACTTCGTGGGCACCGAGGAGCTGCGCTTCGACCTGATGGAGGAGTTCTCCATCGAGACCGCGCTGGTGGTTTGCGAGATCTACCGCTTCGGCAGCACCTGGAAGTTCAACGCGGTTGGCGCTGGCTACAGCGGCGGCCTGGAGGCCCTCTGCCGCGCCTACGGCGTGAACGTCGGCTAAGCAGATCCGAGCGGACGGCTGACCCGTCCCGGAAGCGGTTTGCCATGGACAGATGCGTCCGTCTCCGGGCGGGCGCATCTGCTCAGGGAACCGGATAAAGGCATGATGCTGGGGAAGCGGCGACGTTTTCCCAGCATCATTCGAACACAGAAAGACACAACAGGGTGGGGGATGACAACATGGAACAGAAGAAGGGCATCCGGCTGCATTGGAATGCGCCTGCGGTGCTGACCTTTACGCTGATATGCGTGATTGTGATGGCGCTGGATGAGCTGTTCGCCGGCAAGGTGACGCAGCTGTTTTTCAGCGTGCGGCGTTCTTCGCTCCTGGATCCTCTGACCTATGTGCGCCTGTTTGGCCATGTGCTGGGTCATGCGGACTGGAACCACCTGCTGGGCAACATGATGACCCTGCTGATCGTCGGCCCCCTGGCCGAGGAGAAGTATGGCACGTCCAACATGTGGTTCCTGATGCTGACCACGGCGCTGGTCACGGGCCTGATTCAGATGATCTTCTTCCCCGGCGCATCCCTGCTGGGCGCCAGCGGCGTCGTGTTCGCGCTGATCCTGCTGGCCTCCATCACCAGCGTGCGCCAGGGCAGCATCCCCATCACGTTCATTCTGGTGGCAGCGCTCTACATCGGTGAGCAGGTGTACTCCATGTTCACCACGCAGGGCAACATTTCCTACATGGCGCACATCGTCGGTGGCCTGATCGGCGCCGGTCTGGGTTACCTGATGAACCGCTGGAGGATGATCCGCTGGAAGAAGGGAGGAGTGGCGTGAAGCGCGCAGTCACACAGCGTCTGGAGACGCTTTTTACACCGGGCCGTGCGCAGCCGCTGTTTCTGAGAATCAGCGGTTACAAGCCCGGGATGGAGAAGACGCTGCTGGACATCCATGAGATGGCGCAGCAGTGCGGCGTCGTCATGGAAGGGAAGATTCCCAACCCGACGACCGAGAATATCAACTACCTTGTTCAGATGGTCGGGCAGGACTTCCGCCTGGAAAAGGAATTCATTGCCGAGGCGCTGACCAGGTGGATGCCGCGCCTGAGCCCCATGCAGCGCCAGCTGATGGCCACTGCGGTGACCGACGTGCTGCTGGACATGCAGCGCAAGGGCAAGAGCGAGAGCATCATCCGCAACGGTTACATGCGCATCATGTGCTGGCTGTATTTCCGCTTCGAGCGCGTGGCGGTGCAGCTGGGCAAGGGCCGCTTCCCGGTGGTCTTCCTGCAGAGCTCGCTTTCCGCGCTGGAGCTGAGCTTCCTCTCCATCCTCTGCCAGGCAGGGTGCGATATCGTGCTCCTGCAGTGCCAGGGCGATGCGGAGTACCAGAAGCTGGATCCCCGCAATGAGCATTCTGACCCGGTGATCATCGATGGCGCGGGCGCTTTCCCGGCGGACTTCAGCCTCAAGGCGATCTACCGCGCGCGCATGGAGCAGGAGCGCCAGCAGCGGGTAACGGCCCGTCCGCAGCCCGTGCCCACGCCGCGTCCGCAGCCGACACCTGCGCCGCGTCCGCAGCCCGTGCCTGCCCCGCGCCCGCAGCCGACGCCTGCGCAGCGCTCGCAGCCTGTGCCCGCACAGCGTCCCCCTGTGCCGCAGCAGCAGACCCGTCCGCAGCCGGCATCCACGCCCCGCCCGCAGCCCAAGCCCACGCCCCGTCCGCCTGTGCCGCCGACCCATCCGCAGCGGCCGCCGGTGGAGCAGCCCCTGCGCTATCCGGAGCGGGATTACACCATCTGCCCCAACATCTGGATGCAGGCGGATGTGATGGAGAGCATCCTCGTGCCGGGCGTACGCCGTGGCGATGAGGACCGCTACATCTACACCTGCTTCGTGCGCCGGGAAGGCGTGCGGGAGCGCCAGACCTACCAGGAAGAGCTGCTCCGGCTGCATCAGAAGCTGAAGGAAGCCGGGCGGCTGGTGATGGTCGTGGACGAGGGCTTCGCGCCCCCCACCACCGACGAGATCGGGCAGGTGCGCCGCCATGATTACCGCACGGTCAATGAGGCCATCATGGACCTGTCGAAGAACCTGCGCCAGGGTACGGCTCTGGACCTGCAGAACACGCTGGTGTACGCCTTCATGGAGGTGCTGGCTGAGGAAGCTGGCCGTACGAAGGCGAATGTCCAGCAGGTTGTGCAGACGGCGGTGTACCTCCTGTGCTGGTTTAAGCGGATCTACGCCAGCGTGTTCTCCGGCTGGAAGTATCCGGCGCTGGGGTGCATGATCTACCTGGGCGTGGCGCGGGATAACCGCGAGGCGCTGTTCCTGCGCTTCCTGTCCCGCCTGCCGATGGACCTGCTGATGCTCTGCCCTGACCTGGAGGTGAAGGCGAAGCTGACCGACCCGCTGATGCTGGTGCAGGAGCTGCCCGAGAGCATGCGTCTGGACCGCTTCCCCAAGGAAGGCGCGATGCGCGTGAGGACCCTTTCCTCCGAAGCGGAGAAGCAGATCCGCCAGGAGACGGGCGACGCGGGCCTTTACCACTCGCAGCAGTTCGCCCATGCGCAGTCCGTCCTGCTGGAATCCACCTGCGACGAGCTGTCCATGTACTGGGATCTGGACCTGAAGTACCGCCCCGCCTTCAGCACCACGGCCAGCACGGTGATGCTGCCGGTGCTCTTTGCGCAGGTCAACGGCGTGCGCAACGGCAAGCTGAAGGACTACTGGGCGGGCATCAAAAAGATGGTCACCCCGGATACGGTGGTGTTCAGGAGCGCGCCCTACTACACGCCGGATAAGGATGCGGCGGCCTGTGGCCCCGCGACGGACTTCCTGCGCAACGGCAAGCTCCAGCGCCGCAAGATCCAGGAGCACCCCCATTACCCCTTCGGCTTCATGAGCACCGAAAAGCAGGAGCACATCCTGGACAAGCTCCAGCTGATGATCGACGAGCGGATCATCCGCGGCACCAACGAGAATGGCATGGAGTACCGCATCGTATCCACCATCCTGGGGATGGGCCGCGAATGGGGCCGCCGCATTCAGCAGTTCGACTTCGCCAGGAAGAGCCCCAAGGTGATCTGCATCCACACGGTGGAGCAGCCGCCGAGCCGCGAGGACGCCATTCTCCTGGCGTTCCTGCATCTGATCGGCTTTGATATCGTGGGCTTCGTTCCCACGGGTTATCAGTGGGTTTCCCAGTGGTACACCAAACCGATGTTCATCACCCATCAGCAGGGTGATTTCCTCTATGATCTCACCGTGCCGGATCTGAGCACGGCAAAACCTGTAACAAATGCGTTCCTCAACATGTTCAAGAGAGGGAGTTAAAGACTATGGCTATGGATTTTTCTAAGATCAGGGCGAACAGCGCCCCTACCGCCGCCCCCACTGCTGAGCCCGATGGCGTGGAGAAGTATGACATCGTAGCGGACCGCGAGGAAATGAACCGCACGCTGACGAACTCCGCAGAAGTGGATGCACTGGCCAGCCAGATCGACGTGGGCGATATGGACACCATCGTCAGCTTCGGCGCGCACGCGACGGAGGAGATCTCCCGCGCGGCGGACATGGTGCTCAACAGCATGAGCCTGGCTCAGCTGGACAACACCGGCGTGATGATGACCGCGCTGGGCAAGATCATGGATCACTTCGACATCGATGAGATCCGCGAGGAGCCCGGCTTCTTCGCCAAGATCTTCGGCGGCATGAAGAAGCAGCTGGAGAAGATCCTGGCCAAGTACCACACCATGGGCGAGGACGTGGAGAAGATCTACGTGCAGCTCAAGCAGTATGAGGCGGAGATCCGCGAGAGCAACAAGAAGCTGCAGACCATGTTCGACGCCTGCGTGAGCTACTACCACGAGCTGGTGAAGTACATCCTGGCTGGTGAGCAGGGCTGCCGCGAGATCACGGCCTACATCGCCGAGCGCCGCCAGGAGATGGAGCGCACGGGCGACCGGTCCATCACCTTCGAGCTGCAGAGCCTGGAGCAGGCGCTGGCCGCGCTGGAGCAGCGCACCCAGGACCTGCGCATCGCCGAAAATGTGGCCATGCAGTCCATCCCCATGATCAAGACGATGCAGTTCAGCAACTACAGCCTGATCCGCAAGATCAACACGGCCTTCGTCATCACGCTGCCCGTCTTCAAGCAGGCGCTGGCTCAGGCCATCATGCTCAAGCGTCAGCGCATCCAGGCGGACGCCATGTCTGCGCTGGATCAGCGCACCAACGAGCTGCTGCTGCGTAACGCGCAGGATTCCGCCCGTACCTCTGCGGACATCACCCGCCTGGCTTCCACCAGCTCCGTGAAGATCGAGACCCTGGAGGCTTCCTGGAAGACCATCATGGACGGCATCGACGAGACCCGCAAGATTCAGGAGGACGCCCGCCGTCAGCGCGAGGAGGATCAGGTGCGCCTGGCCCGCATCAAGGAGTCCTTCCACGAGAAGTTCAGCATGCCCAAGGCCAATCAGTAATCAGATATACGCAAGTGAAGTCGGGAAGGAATGCACCCTCCCTCAGGGAGGAAAGCTTCCTTCCCGGCTTTCTGCGTTTGTTCATGGAAAGGAAAGGCAAGAGAATGCTTCTGGATGATACGGTCGTTCTGCCCTACCGGGTGGGAGCGCTGATGTATACGCCGGCATTGACCAAGGGCGTTGCGCAAAAGCTGAAGACAAATGCGTATCCCGGCCTGACGTCGATGGCGCTGTGTCTGGAGGACTCCATTGCAGATGCTGCGCTGGAGGAAGCTGAGGCGCAGCTGTGCGCGACGCTTGATGAGATCGCCCGGGAAACGACGGGAGCCCAGCGGCCGCTGCTCTTCGTGCGCATCCGCACGCCGGAGCACATGGCCCGCATCCATGCCATGCTGGGGGCCTCCGCCGGATTGCTGACAGGCTATGTGCTGCCCAAGTTTGACCTGAGCAACGCGCAGGGGTACATCTCTGTCCTGCAGCGGATCAACGCGGGCGCGGAGCGGCCCTGGTGCATCATGCCCACGCTGGAGAGCAGCATGGTGGCAGACGCCGGCGGGCGCGTGGCGCAGCTGCAGGCCATCCGGGAGGCGCTCGAACCCATCCGCCCCTGGGTCATCAACATCCGCGTGGGCGGCAACGACTTCTGCAACCTCTTCGGCCTGCGCCGCGCTGTGCATCATACGATCTACGATGTGGGGCCCGTGCGGGACATCCTGGTGGATATCCTGAACGTGTTCGCGCGGGAGTATGTGGTGTCCGGCCCGGTGTGGGAGTACTTCGGGGCCGATGAAGTGGGCGCATGGGCAACCGGTCTGCAGCGGGAGCTGGAGTTGGACCTGCTCAACGGCTTCGTGGGCAAGACGGCCATCCACCCCTCGCAGCTGCCGGTGATCAATCGGGGCCTGCAGGTCAGCCGCGCGGATTATGAGGACGCGCTGCGCATTCTCGACTGGGACGGCGGCGGCCTGGGGGTCAACCGCGGCGCAAATGGCCGCATGAACGAGGTCAAGTGCCACGCCCGCTGGGCGAAGGGAATCGTGGCCCGCAAGATCGTCTACGGGCTGAAGGAGGACGCATGAAGGTCAGAATCTGGTTCAATCACTGGTTCAGCGCGGTGTATCAGATCATCCGCATGATGCGCGAAGGCTGCGCGGAGGAGCTGGAGGTCATCGGCTCCAACCGTCGGGAGTCCACGGTCTATAAGTGCCAGTGCGACGAGTGGTATGTGGAGCCCGATAAAATAGATGACGCGGCCTATGTGGACTACTGCCTGGACTTCTGCCGCGAGCACCGGATCGACGTGTTCGTGCCCCGGCGCGGCCTGACGGAGATCGCCGCGCAGGCGGAGCGCTTCGAGGCTGCCGGCGTGAAGCTGCTGGTGGGCGTGCAGGGCGAAATGGTGCGCCGCCTGGATGACAAGATCGCGGCCTACGAGCTGCTGCGCCAGTCCGTGCCGGAGTGCATTCCCGTCTGCCGGGTGGCCAACTCGCTGGCGGAGTTTGAAGCGGCCTGTCAGGAGCTGACCGCCGACGGCAGCCGCGTGTGCTACAAGCTGGGCGTGGACGAGGGCGCCAGGAGCTTCCGCGTGGTGGATGACCGCGTGCTGCAGCCCCGGGCGCTGTACGAAAAGCCCGGCTTCAAGCTGACGCTCGAGCAGGCGCGGACCGTGCTGGCCCAGTACGACTTCTCCATCCCGGTGCTGCTCATGCCCTATCTGGAGGGGCCGGAGATCAGCGTGGACTGCATGCAGTGCCCGGACAGGAAGCTGATCATCCCCCGCTACAAGATGGCGGGGCGCTATTCCGAGATCCGCTTTGACGAGGATGTGCTGGCGCTTTCCGCCCGGCTGATGGACGCTGTTGGCGCGGATCTGCCGGTCAACATCCAGTTCCGCATGCATGGGGGGCAGCTGTATCTGCTGGAGATCAACCCGCGCATGTCCGGCGGCGTGCAGCTCTCCTGCGAGGCGACTGGCATCAACCTGCCGGCCATCGCGCTGAATCAGCTGCTGGGGCATGCGACCCCCTGGCAGCAGCCTGAGGGCGTCAGCCGCGTGGCCCATGTGGAAAAGCCCGTGCGGCTGGTGTGACGGCGGAAAGGAAAAGACGATGAGCAAATATGCTGTGGGCGATGTGCTGCGCGTGGCAAAACGCGTGGGCAACCCCAAACGGACCTACCTGCTGGTGAACCCCCTGCAGGCCAAGCACATGCCCGTGCAGCCCAGCCGGGCACTGGAGATGATGCGCACCCTGGGCACGCAGCTGGCGGAGAAGTACCCGGAAACGGGGCTGGTCGTGGGCTTTGCGGAAACGGCCACGGCCATCGGCGCGGCGGTCGCCTCCTGCTTCGGGGCGGGATGCCGTTACATGCACACCACGCGGGAAACGCTCGCGCAGGCGCAGGACTGGATCCTCTTCCTGGAGGAGCACAGCCACGCCATGGAGCAGCGGCTGCACCGGGGCGGCTTCCTTGAGGGGCTGCAGCCTGGGGGGACGGTCATCTTCGTGGAGGATGAGATCTCCACCGGTCGGACGCTGCTGAACATGCTCAAGCAGCTGCGCGGCGTGAGCGCGGAGGCGGCGGGCGTGCGGATGGTGGCGGCTTCGGTGATCAACCGGCTGTCGGAGGAGAACGAGCGCCTGCTGCTGGAAGCGGGCATCGCGTGCGAGTATCTGGTGAAGCTGCCGGAGGAGGACTACACCGTGCAGGTGGAGCCCTGGCAGGTGGCGGCGGCCGAGGTCATGCCGGAGTGCGGTGGCGACATGCCCGTGACGCGCCTGGCCATCCCCGGCGGATACCCCAACCCCCGCCTGGGCGTGGACTTCGCGGCCTATCAGGCGCATTGCCAGCGCGTGGCGGAGGCCGTGGCGCAGCAGCTGGAAGCGAGCGTCAGGCCCGGCATGCGCCTGCTGGTGCTGGGCACGGAGGAGTGCATGTACCCCGCACTGGTGGTGGGTGCTGAGCTGGAGAAGCTGGTGGACGGGCGCGTATGCTGCCACGCCACCACCCGCAGCCCCATCGGCGTGCGGGATGCGGCGGATTACCCCGTCCGCAATGGCGTCCGCCTGCGCAGCTTCTACGAGATGGAGCGCGTCACCTTCCTGTACAACCTGGCGGGGTATGACGCGGTCGTCATCGTGACCGACGCTGCGCCGGAGGCGACCGATGCGGCGGGGGTGCTGAACGCGGCCCTGAGCCGCCATGGCGCGTGCCCGATGTATGATGTGAGGTGTTGCTGAGATGTTCAGTACCTATCGCGAGGAGGACGTGACGATCCTCCTCAGGGACATCACCGGACTGGTGGAGCCCCTGGGCACAAAGGAGCGGGAGAAGCGCATCCAGAGCGGCACGCACTACTGCGAGATGCTGCCCATCGAGTATGAGCCGACGGCGGACTACATCCGCCTCTACGACCAGGCGCTGGCGCTCTATGCCCAGCTGACGGCGGATGCGGTGGCCAGCGTGGCGGAGCAGATCTGGGCGCAGAAGGGCCCGGAGGCGACGCTGGTGTCCCTGGCCCGGGCGGGCACGTCCATCGGCGTGCTGATCCGCCGCTACCTGCGGTGGAAGTACGGCGCGGACGTTCAGCACTACACCATCTCCATCATCCGCGGACGGGGCATCGACGGCAACGCCATGCGGCACATCCTTCAGCGTCACAGCCCGCAGAGCATCCAGTTCATCGATGGCTGGATCGGCAAGGGGGCCATCGGGCGCGAGCTGGAGGCGGCCATGAAGGATTTCCCCGGGGTCAGCCCGGGGCTGGCGGTGCTGTCCGATCCGGCGGGCCTGGCAGAGAAGACGGGCACGCCCGAGGACTTCCTCATCGCCAGCTCCTGCCTGAACGCCACGGTGTCGGGCCTGATGAGCCGCACGTTCCTCCGCAGCGACATCATCGGCCCGGAGGACTTCCACGGCTCGGCCTTCTACCGGGAGCTGCTCCCGCAGGACCGGACGTACGAGTTCATCGAGACGGTGGAGCGGCACTTCCGCAAGGATGTGCAGCTGGGAGGCGACGCGCCCGCCATGGCCGGCGACGGCCTTCAGGAGGCGCAGGAGATCGCCCGCGCCTTCCGCGTGGCGGATGTGAACCTGGTCAAGCCGGGCATCGGCGAAACGACCCGTGTGCTGCTGCGCCGCGTGCCCTGGAAGGTGCTGGTGCGGAGCATGGACGACGATGAGCACCTGGCGCACATCTATCAGCTTGCGAAGGAAAGAGGGGTGGAGCTGGTCGAATACCCGCTCAGGCGCTACCGGGCCTGCGGGCTGATTCAGACCATGGCGGATCAATGAGCAGAAGGATTCTCTTTGCCACCGACCTGGACAACACGCTCATCCACTCCCTGCGGCACAGGCGCGAGGGCGACGTGTGCGTGGAGTGGATCGACGGGGGCGAGTGGGGCTACATGTCCGCTGCGGCGGTGGAGCTGCTGCGGCGCGTGCGCGAGCATGCCGAGGTCATCCCCGTCACGACGCGCTCCATCGCCCAGTACCGCCGCATCCAGTGGCCGGAAGGGCTGCAGCCGGGCTGCGCGGTGACCACCAACGGCGCGGTGTTCCTCCAGGAGGGTGCCTCCCGTGAGGACTGGCTGGCCGGAACGGAGGCGATCGTTGCGCCGGTGCGGGCGCAGCTGGAGGCCCTGACGGAGCGGATGCATGCCACGGGCGACTTCCTGCGCTGCCGCATGGTGGACGGGATGTACGCTTTCGTGTACTGCCGCGGGCGTGAGCAGGCCATTGCCGTGGAGGCGGAGCACCGCGATCTGCCGGGGATCCGTTGCGTGCGCTCGGCCAAGAAGGTGTATTTCTTCCCCGAAGGGCTGGACAAGGGCGCGGCTGTGGCGCGGCTGCGGCAGCTGATCGCCCCGGACCACATGGTTTGCGCGGGGGACAGCGCCATCGACGTACCGATGCTCCTGCAGGCGGACACGGCCATTGCGCCGGCCTCTGCCGGGCTGGGCCTTCCCGAGGGCAGCGCGTGCCTCTGCACGGGCGAGGACTTCGCCTGCGATGTGCTGGGTGAAGTGCTGCGCGTGTGCGGCGCGATCGGATAAACAGACAACCTCCTGTTGCAGCGGAGAACTGCAGCAGGAGGTTTTGCTATGCATGCATCACGGGAGGGCAATGGCCCAGGTTTCCAGCCGCAGCGCGCCGTCCTCCGCCATCAGCAGGCGGGTGGAGCTGCCGTCGCTCTGGCCGTACAGGACCGTGCCGGGGAGGGTGGCGGCCAGCTGCTGCCCCTGCGCGCCTGCGAGGAGGATCTGCGTGTCCACGCCGCTCAGGGCTACCAGGAGCTGCGCATCATCTGCGGCCAGCAGGGTCACGCGGCGGTTTCCGGGGGCGGTGAAGGCCGGGCCGGGGGTGAGGGTTCCGCCGGACACGTCCAGCAGCCAGCATTGCCAGTTCTCCGCGCCATCCTGGGCCAGCAGGGCGATGCGGCCATCGGCGGCCGGCGCGGCCTGCATGTCGTAGAGGAACAGCTGCCCGGGCATGCGGATCTGCTGCAGCAGCGAAGCATCCTGGCTGAAGACGAGCAGCTGCTGCCCATCCTCCGCCGCGACGGGGACGATCAGCACGCCCGCGCACTCGGCAATCGCGGGGATGGCAGCGTTCTGGCTGATGTTCAGCTGGATCGACGCGCCGTCACTGGCTGTGACCCGCAGGGGGATGGTCGCGATGCCGGTATGATCAGCGTCGTCCGCGCGGCCCAGGGACAGGGTGAAGTGCGCCGTGCCCATGCTGGGGCGCGGCTCGCTCCCGGCGTAGCGGCGCACATCGGTGCGCACGGCGGCGCCGTCGGGGGTGTAGTGATCCTCGCGGATGGGGGTGCGGTCGTCGCCTTCGTAGCGGCAGACCCTGAAGCCCTCAGGGCTGGCCAGCAGGAATTCGACGGTGGTTTCCTCCATGCCGTCGTGGGTGCGGTAGATGGCGTTGGCCTGCAGCTGCCCGTCGGGTGCGATGACAGCCAGGGCCTCGCCCCAGGGCGCATCCGCCGGGATCGTGCCATAGCGGAGCACCAGCGTGCCATCCGCCAGCGACAGCGCCTGGACGGCGTTGTTCGCGGGGGCGTGCGTCAGCGGAATCGCCCGGGAGGCGGCCAGGGCGGCCGTTCCTGCGGGCGCGTCGGGCAGGGATGCAACGCCCGGCTGCTGCGCCAGGTCGCGGACGCTGACATAGCCGCGAATCGGGTGGCCGTAGGGGTTGATGGCCTCGATGTACGCCATATCGCCCTGCACATCCAGCACGGTCAGGCCTGCGTCGTTGGGGCTGATCCAGGCATCGTAATTCGTGCCCTCGGGGTCGGCGTAGACGCGGCAGGTCTCCGCAGCCAGCGCATTGGGCTCGGCGAGAAAGGTCAGCAGGGGCGCATCGGCGTACTCCGGTGCGCTGGATGCGGGCAGATAGTACTGCGCCGGGTGCTCCTGGCTGAACCAGTGCCCCGTGAAGCGCACGAAGAGCCAGTCCTGCCCGTCTGCGCCAGTGACGCGGCCCAGCACGGTCGCCTCCTCGCCGGGCTGGGGCGGCGTGTTGTGGTAGGCGCCCTGGGTGTACTGCGTGCCGGGGCCGGAGTAGAATTCCATATCGCCGGTGATGACGAGGGCTGGCAGGTCTTCGGCGGCAGCGGCGGCACACACGAGCAGCGCCAGCAGGATGGGGAGCAGCTTCTTCAGCATGGGTTTCGCCTCCTTGGGTTTCCTTGCCTATACAGACGGAGGAAGCGGGCCGTTTTTTCCGGCATGGCGCAAAAAAACCGCAGCCATTGCGGGCTGCGGCGGGGTTTTACTGCTCGGTGGCAAGGCCGAAGATGAATTGCGGGTCGATCCACAGCTGCCCGTCCTCTTCGGTGATGGTGATGGCGCCGGCGTACCACTCAGGGGTGCGGCCGTCGTGCCTGTCCAGGCAGACCTGCAGGCTGTCGCCGTCGGCGGATGGAGCGTACTCCCAGCCGGTGGGCGTGCGGTTGGCGCAGTACATGAACAGCATGACGGAGGCGTTCTCCTGCGCGGCGACCCACGTAGGGGCGCACAGGGCCTGCATGGCTCCGATGTCCGCATCGGCCCAGGCGGTCATGAAGGCTTCGACCAGGGCCTCCTTGTTGTCCGGATGGGGGCTGGCGGGGTTTCCCGGAGCCAGGCGCACGCCGTAGACCTTGCCGCCATCCTCCGTGTTGGTGGTGATGACCAGCATGCTCCCGTAAACCGCGGGGCTGCAGGGGGCGTTGCCCTCCAGGGTCAGCGTGGCGATGATCACGCCCGTCCGGCCCTCCAGCAGGAGCAGCGTGGCGTCTTCCTCGCCCTCCATGGCGGTGACGAGGAAGCCATTGCCCGCGTCATCGTAAACGGCCACGGGGGCGGACAGGGCGGCGCTGTCAGGGTAGCCCACACGCCAGGAGATCATGCCGGTCTCCATGTCGATGGCGCAGAGCTCGGCCAGGCCGGAAGTGTTGTCGCTGGTGCCGGTGAGGTTCACGAAGACGAGGCCGTCCAGCCCCTCCTGGCCCACCACGGGCGCGGAGGCGGTGCAGGGGCCGGGGGTGCTCAGGGTCAGGGGGATATCAGCGGCGACGCTGCCGGTATCAGGGTCGAGGACGTACAGGTGCGCCGCGCCCAGTCCGGTGACGGCCAGCAGCTGCTGGCCATCCTCCGTTTCGCGCATGGCCAGGGAGGAAACGAAGTGCAGGCCCTCCGCCGTCCACAGGGGCTGCATGGTGGTGGTGTCCACGCAGATGACCTGCCCGGCGTTATTGCCCAGCCACAGGAGGGAGTCGGACATCACCGGCGCGGCGGTGACGGTCGCCTCGGACACCCGGGCCGAGACGCTCTGGGGCGTGTAGAAGCGGAAACTGTCAAAGGCGCCCGTGCTGTCCGCCGTCAGCCAGGCGTTCAGCTTTTCGGTGAAGAGCCAGCCGGAGCTGGACAGGAAGACGGCGGTGTTGGTGTTCTTGTCGATCAGCGCGGAGGTGGTGAAGGAGGAGGAGACCTGATCCGCCACGAAGCGGTCGGTCACGCCGTCGATGGCGGAGATGTAGCGCAGCCCCATGTGCCCCAGGCCGTAGGCGCGCTTGCCAGAGGCCTGCCCGGCGATGAGCATCGGGTAGCTCACCGGGTGTACCGTCACGCTGCCGGTGATGGGGTAGCCGACGCGGATGGCGGAGCGGGTGCTGGCGCCGTCGCTCAGGCGCAGGCAGAGGATGCGCCCGTCCAGCGTGGGGATGTAGACCTCCTTCAGGGCGATGGTGTCCCTGGCGCTTTGGTTGATCAGCAGCACCTCGCGTATCTCCCTGGGCCATTTTACGATGGTGGGCTGCATATCCTCCGAAAAGAGCATGTCGGATGCGTTCAGGGCGAGGGACCAGACCTGCTGCAGCTGGGCGGGTGCTTCCGCCATGGAGCTCGCAGCGGCGTTGGTGCGGTAGTTATCGCCGCGCCAGGTGCTCACGGCGGAGTCTGCGGCGGTGTAATCCTCGCCGGCGGGCATGTCGATGGGCTCTTCGCGCTGGTAGCCTTCGGTGAGCACGCCATCCACGTAGACGTCAACGGGTTCCGGCGCCGGGGTGGGCGTGGCGCTCGGTTTTGTGATGGCCACGGACTGGGGGTCGACGTACCACTCGCCGTCCTCCTTCATCACGATGACCGTGAAGACGTACGGCTGCTCAGCGCTGCTGCCGTCGATGCGCATGCTGACCTTCGCGCCGATCGTGCGGATGGGAACATCCGAAGGATCGCTGGCGGCATAGAGCTCCGGGAATCCGGTGGGGGTGTAGCCGTCGCAGATGGCGATCAGCGCGGCCAGGGGGTCCTGCTGAGCAGCGCGCCAGGAGGGGGCGGTCGCCTCGAGCATGGACTGCGTGTTGCCCAGCTTCCACAACCAGAAGAAGTAATCCACGGCGGAGAGGGCCTCAGCTTCGTCAGCCGTCCGGACGGGTTCCGGTATGGGCGTGGGGGTCAGATGCGGCTGCTGCTCCGCCAGCGCGGGAACGGCCAGCAGCAGCATCAGCGTCAGCAGGACGAGCATGCGTTTCATGGCGAATCCTCCTTATCGGGTTGGTCTGGTGATTCCATTATGGACGCAGTCTGCGGCAGCGTCAAGGGGTGTGGGGAAGTTTTACATCCTGTGAAAAAGACCAGCCCCGTGGGAGGCTGGTCGGCGTGGTTATGGGAGGCTCAGCGGCGGCGGGACTTGAACATCAGCAGGCCGGTCTCAACGCCGATGATGCCGCACAGGAGGATCTCCAGCGCGTGGAAGTAAGCGAAGGTCTTCACGCTCAGCTCGTTGGTCAGGTCGATGCCGTCGCCCACAGCGTCGTTCAGCACGCCGGTGAGGGTGAACTTGCCACCCGTCACTTCGGAGAGCCAGTCATCGGCGGTGTTCACGGCACTGTCGGCGTACTCCAGAGCGGTCTTGGCGGCGTTGAGGACATTGGGGTCCACGTCGCTGCCGATCTGCAGGGAGAAGCCCCAGATGCCGCCGGCAATGCCCACGATGCCCACGAGGATCAGAAGAATGGCGATGAGAGTGCGGAACATGATGATATCCTCCTGTTATGTTGATGGAAGTGTGCAGCCTCCTGTGCTGCGTTCACCTTGCTCAACGGTTGCCGCAGGGTGGTTTCCCGCAGACGTGAAAATTTTGTGGATTATTTTGCGGCCAGGCGCACCAGGGCGTTGGCGTAGATCTTGGTGGCCAGCAGCATCTTGGAGATGAGGACGTACTCGCCGGCCTGGTGGGCCAGGTCCTCGTCATCCGGGAAGGACGCGCCGAAGGCCACGCCCTGCCTGAGCACCTTGGCATAGGTGCCGCCGCCGGTGTACTGGGGCTGGGCAGGGGTGCCGGTCTCCTCGGTGTAGGCGGCCAGCAGGGCGGTCACCAGCTCGGACTCGGCGGGGACATGGTGGGGGGCCTTCTTCTCGATCAGCGTCGCGGTGAAGCCGGGCAGGGCGGCCAGGGCATTCTTCTCCAGCACGTCCAGGTCGGCGGTGATGGGCACGCGCATGTCCAGCGTGCAGGTGATGGTTCCGTCCACCAGGTGAAGGATGCCCATGTTGCAGGTCAGCGCACCGGAAACGTCGTCGCTGTAGGCGCAGCCCAGGTTCGCGCCGTCATGGGCCATGCCCACGGCGTCGGCCAGGGTGGCGAAGGCGCCCTTCACGCCCAGCGCCTTGAGCAGGTAGAGCATCATGCCGATGGCGTTGCGGCGGCCTTCGGGGTAGGCGGAGTGGCCGGGGATGCCATCGGCAGTGACCCACACGCCGTCAGTGGTGACTTCGGCCGTGTAGGGCAGGCCGGTCTTCTCGGCGTAGGCGGCCACAGCGTCGGCGATCTCCTGACCGCCGGCCAGCAGGGCCTTCGACTCACCGGGGATGACGTTCATGCGCTCGCCGGTGAAGAGCTGCTTCACCTGCAGGCCGTCTTCCGCCACGGGCGCGGTCATGATCAGGTGCAGCATGGCCTTCTCGGTGTTGATCAGCGGGAAGGACGCATCGGGGCTGAAGCCCACCTCGGGCATGTCGGCGTGCCTGGCGTAGTAGTCCATGTCCTCCCAGCCGGACTCCTCGTCGCAGCCCAGGATCATGCGGATGGACTTCTTCAGAGGCACGCCGGCCTCCTTGATGGCGCGCATGGCGTACAGCGCGCAGAGCATGGGGCCCTTGTCGTCGCTGGTGCCGCGGCCGTAGATCTTGTCGCCCTCACGGACGGCGGCGAAGGGATCGCAGGGCCACGCGTCGCCGGCGGGCACGACATCGAGGTGGCCCAGCACGGCAATGGCCTCGTCGCTTTCGCCGGGCAGGGTCGCGTCCAGGGCGTAGCCGTCAAAGTCGCGCACGACGAAGCCCTCGGCCTTGCAGTCTTCCAGGGCCATGTCGTACATGCGGCGGCACTCGACGCCAAAGGGCGCGCCGGGGGCGGGCTCGTCCTTGACAGAGGGCACCTGAATCCAGCGGGTCAGCTTGGCGGCAAAGTCCTCGTAGTAGGAATCGATCAGGTCGTAGAGCTTCTTGTCCATGGGAACCTCCTGTTGGTGAATGTAGAATTATGAATGAGGAATTATGAATTTGGTTGGTGTGGCACTCTTTGCAGCTGCACTGCGTCGCGGCGCACCCTCCGTGCGCCGTGACCCCTGCAAGGAAGCCACGTAATAAACACCCAAAAGAATGGGTTTCGAAAGGGCCGAATGGCCCTTCGCAGGATCCAAGGGCAGAGCCCTTGGCCGCCGGAGGCCCCGCGCGTCAGTCGAAGGCGTTGCGGTAATCCCGGGACTTCTTCTTCTTTGCGTCGGGGTCGATGAACTCGATCTCCAGGCGCTGGAAGTCGACGGATTCGATGAAATCATCGGGCAAAAAGCGGGTCTGGCCGAACTCCTCCCACTCGCGGGCGTGTTTGTCCAGCCAGATGGGGCGGGCAATGTCCAGCTTGCGGCAGGCCTCCTCCAGGGCGGATTGGGGGTTGTCGCGGGTGCAGGGCTCGACGTGCTGCTTGTCCATCCTTTGGTGGCGGATGGTGCGCAGCCAGAGGGCTGTGGCCATAGGGATCCTCCTTGGTGTGATGAAGGTCAGGCCAACAGCCTGACGAGCGGCGAGGACACTACTGTACCGCAGCCGCGAAGCCCGGCGCGCGGCCTTGTGCCGTGAGACGGGCCGAATCTATTATGCCACGTTTTCAGCGAAGTTGCAAGGGGCGGAGGATTTCTGGAACAAAGATGAAACAAAAGGCGGGCGTTGTGCGTTATTATAGATACAGGACTTTCCAAGGAGGATGGCTTATGAAGAAGTATCTGGTACTGTTGCTGGCGTTGGTGCTGTGCTTCGGCGCGGCCCGTGCGGAGGTGGCGCAGAAGGGCGACCTCATCACCGCGGGGGTGGAGGCGGACTTCCCCGGCTGGCGTCTGGTGGGCGAAAGCACCTACGGCAGCGGCAAGTGGGAGGGCGAGCTGGCCCACCACTGCGAGGTGATCCTGATGCAGGTGGAAGGCGGCGAGCTGCGCTTCCGCACGCTGCATGTCATCATGAACGCCGTTGAGGTCGGTGATCCCGTGCCGTGGGATGTGACGGACTACCCGCCCGTCCCCGTGACGGCGGAGGCGGCGGAGCGCATCGCAGCCATGGATCCGGCGGAGTTCGACACCTTCTACAGCCTGTATGTGCCTGAAGCGGCCCTGCCCGGATGCGCGGAATTCCTGCTGAAGGAGGGCGAGCATCTTGCGGATCTGCTGGTGTACACCGATATCCTGGTGGCCACGGTGGAGAACGAGGCGGGTCAGATGGGCCTGCGCATTGCCCACTGGGACGGGATGCAGTACAGCCGCGTGACCGCCACGGCCATGAGCGGGATTGTGAGCGTGAACGAGTATCACTCCCACAGTGAGGGCATCGAGCTGTACACGGAGAATCAACAGCTCTGGGTTTTTCCGTCCACGGATGCGGAGGATGCCCCGTGGCAGGTGGGCATTGTGTTCAGCGACGACGACCTCAGCTATGTCATCGGGCATGACTGCCTGCTGGAATATGACTACTACTGCGGGTTTGACACGGATCAGCACAACGACGGCTATCGCTACGGCACGCCGACCTTCCCAGTGCTGCTGGACGGCCTTGATTTCTCTGACGTGCCCTCCGGCTTGTCGGACGCTGCCGCCCTGCTGGACGCCACCGGCTATGCCTGCACGAAATCCGATGGCGTGCCCGTGTACGATGCGCCCGGCGGCAACATCCTGGGCAGCGCCTATGCGCGCCTGGTGGGCACCGTGGTCAGCGAAGAGGACGGCTGGGTGCAGCTGCTCGTCGGCGATGCGCAGCGCGGCGCGAAGCTGTGGTTCCGCGCGGATGACCTGGCCTTCGGCAACGCGGTCAACGAGCTGCACTGTGGCTTCCCCTCCTTCGACGTTGCAGACGACTGGGACGCGGAGCAAGCCATGCCCGGCGTTACCGAAGCGCTGCAGGGGGATGAGCTGTGGATGCTGCTGCTCGTTGCCCAGACGCCTGACGGCGGCTGGCTGGTGCTGGTCAACGAGGATTTCGTGATCGAAGGCCGGGCGGATGGCTTCATCGATGTGGGCCCGTGCTGGTTTGAGATCTACGCCCAGTGGGAGGCCGAATGGGAGGCGGAGGAAGCAGAATACGGCGATGACTGGGACACCTATGTGCCGGGGGAGGAGTAACGGTTGACGCACACCGCACCGGGCTGGTACAATGGTGCTATGAATCACTCGGAGGCGCAGATATGCTGCAAGCGAAGAACGGCACCCTGCCCATGGATGGCACAACCCTCGACTATATCGCCTTTGGCTGCGGCACGGAGCCGCTGGTGATGATCCCTGGCCTGGGGGATGGCCTGCGCACGGTGCGGGGCATGGCGCTGGGATTTTCCCTGCAATATGGTGCGCTGGCAGAGAGGTTCCGCGTGTATTGCTTCAGCCGGAAAAACGAGTTGGCGGAGGGCAGCACCACCCGGGATTACGCCGACGATCTCGCCCGGGCGATGGATGCGCTGGGGATCACCGGTGCGACGGTGCTGGGCGTGTCCCAGGGCGGGATGATCGCGCAGCACCTGACGCTGCGCCACCCGGAGAAGGTGAAGCGGCTGATCATCTGCGTGACGCTGGCGCGGCAGAACGCGACGGTGCAAAGCGTCGTGAGCCGCTGGATCAGCATGGCGGAGGCGGGCGATTTCCGGCAGATGTTCATCGACACGGCAGAAAAGTCCTACTCCCCGGCGTATTTGCGGCGCATGCGGTGGATGCTGCCGCTGGCGGCGTGGATGTCGCGCCCGAAGGAGCCGCAGCGGTTCCTCATCCAGGCGCGGTCCTGCCTGACCCACGATGCTTACGCGGAGCTGCCGCGCATCGCCTGTCCGACCCTCGTTATGGGCGGCGGGCAGGACATGATCGTCGGCCCGGCAGCGGCAGGGGAGATCGCCGCGCAGATTCCCGGGAGCGAAGTGCACATCTGGCCGGAGTACGGCCACGCCGCCTACGAGGAGGCGAAGGACTTCCAATCGCGCATCGTTGCCTTTGCGGATGCGCATCCATAACGAAACGCGCCGGAGCCATTGCGGTTCCGGCGCGTTCACGTTGCGTCACACCCATCCGAAGGGGACGAAATCCTTCGTGTACGCCACCTCGCAGACCTCGCCGTGAGAGATGACGGGGAGGCCCGTGTAGCGGCGGATGACCCCGCCATGGGCGACGACGGCGATCTTCTCATACCCGAGGTCGGCATATTTGTCCAGCACGGGCTTGGTGCGGGCGATGATCTCGGCGATGGTCTCCCAGCGGCGGGTTTCTCCCGGCGGATACGCGCCCCGGCAGCGCAGGAAGTCCTTGTGTAGGAGGCGGTCCTCCGCCTCGCCCCGCACCTGAAAGGTTTTGTCGGGGACGAATTCGTGCAGGTCGGTCTCCACCCGGATGTCCAGCCCGGTCTTGCGGGAAATAATGGCGGCGGTTTGAAGTGCGCGGGTGTAGGGCGAGGCAACGATCAGCTGGCAGCCCTTCAGGCGCGGGTCGGCGGCGGCCTGTGCGGCCTGCTGACGGCCGAGGTCGGTCAGCGGGGCGAGGTCGCGTCCCTGCCCGATGAAGCCGCGGGCGTCGACAGGGGCTTTGTCCGGTTCGCCATGGCGGATGAAGATGATTTTCATGGCCTCACCGCCTCCTCAGCGCGAAGATTTGCAGCATCGCCGCCTCCAGCGAGCCCTCCTGATTCATCTGGCCGGACTTGACTTTGTACTCGGTGGTGAGGCAGATATCCACGGCCTGCTTGATGGCGCCGCCGGAGTAGCTGGCGGCCTTGCGGATCATCTGCTCCGCGGCGTAGGGGGACAGGCCCAGCCGCTTCTGGATCTCCGCATTCGGCACCTTCTCGTAGCGCATGATGAGCACATGCTGCATCAGGCGGAACTGGCGCAGGAGCATGGCGAGGATGCCCAGGCGTTCCTCGCCGCCGGTGAGCATGTCCCGCAGGAGGGCAAAGGCCCGGCTTTCCTGCCCGGCGACGACCGCGTCCACCATCTGGAACACGTTGTACTCCGTGGAGCGGGTGGCCACAGCTTGCACGTCGCTTTCCAGGATTTCGCCCCGGTCGCCGGCGAGGGCGGCCAGCTTCTCGATCTCCGTGTGCAGCAGGGCCGTGTCCGTCCCGGCGGTGAAGGAGAGGAGCGAAGCCACCTGCGGCGCACAGCCCTTGCCCAGCTGCTGGAAGGCGCGGATGATCCACTGATCCAACTCTTCGGCGGTCATGGGGGAGAAGGTGACCACGCGTTCGAGCTTCTTCATCGCGGCGGGGATCTTCTTGCGGCCGTCGGGGGTTCCGCGGGCCAGGAGGATCAGCACGCAGCTGTCCGGCACCTGCGGCAGGTAGCTGACGAGCTTCTCTTCGGCTTCCGCCCGGCCGGTAAGGCCCGCCAGGTCCCGCAGGATGACCAGCCGCTTATCGGCCATGAAGGGCAGCGTTTCGCAGGCGGCGATGACCGCGTCGGCGGCGGGATTGTCCAGGGTGGATTCGTTCAGCTCCTCCAGCCCCTCGGGGAGGAGGGCCTTGCGCAGGGCGTTCAGGGCGGCGGCCTTGAGGTTCTCCTCCGGCCCCTGGAACAGGTAGGCGCCGCTGACCTGGCCGCTCTGGATCAACTGGTGGAATTCCCGGCGGCCCAGGGCGTTTTCGTCCTTTCGGCGCGACCGGCTGGTTTGCTTCTTTTCCATAGGCTGTGTGCTCCGCTCAGATGTCGTACTGGTCGCCGATGCGGGCGATGCGGCTGTCGATGCGGATGGCGCGGGCTTCCCTGAGCAGCGTTTCCGTGTCGAACAGCGGGTTCAGGTGGGTGATGACGAGCTTCTTTGCGCCCGCGTCCAGCGAGAGCTGTGCGCAATGGGCGGCGGAAAGATGGGGCTTGCCTTCGGCCCATGCGGCGGTGGGGAACAGGCCGTCCGCCAGCAGCAGATCGGCGTCCCGGGCAAAGTCGGTCAGGCCATCCACCGTGTTGGTGTCGCCGGTATAGCACAGGGTCTTCGTGCCGTCGGTGATGCGGTACATCACGGCGGGCACGGGGTGACGGGCGGGGGAGGGGGTGATCCGGAATTCGGAATTCGCAATGCGAAATTCGGTGTGCGCCTCCACGTTGTGCAGGATGATCTTCGTGCACTGCTGCACGGCCTGGCGGACGGGGGAGGCCTCGTCCACGGGGGCATAGAGGTGCAGGGGCTGCTGCGCGCAGGCTTCCAGGCGGTAGATCAGGGGCAGCACGTCGGCGCAGTGGTCGTAGTGCCAGTGGGTCAGCAGCAGGGCGTTCAGGCTTTCCGGCGCGGTGCGGGCGGTCAGCTGCGCCAGGCAGCCGCTGCCCAGGTCGAGGGCGATGGCGGCGCTCCCGCAGGTGACGAGGTAGCCGGAGGTCGCACCGCCGGGGGCGGGGAAGGGGCCATTCATGCCCAGGATGGTCAGCTTCATCGGAATTCCTCCACAGCATTGTTGCTTTTATGATACCTGTTTTGCCGGCGATTGTCCAGCTGAAATTGGGAAAGAGCGGTTTGCGAAAATATTTTCGTCCGCAGGGTCGGAAGAGAGGCGATGCTGAGAGCGCTTACAACCCTGTTTGGCATGGTATGGAAACATTTCCGGTGGCTTTGTCACCGATGGGAGAAAGTCGTCACAGATTGTTGGCGGGAAAAGTTGCGAAAGTTTACGAAACCGTTTGCGCTGTGGGATAACATATGCTATAATGGAGGCGTGAGAATAATGACCGCGGCCCCGGCTGCGGCAGGAGGGATAAAAATGAAGTACGGCCATTTTGACGACAAAGCCCGTGAGTATGTCATCGACACGCCGCGCACGCCCTATCCGTGGATCAACTACCTTGGCTGTGAGCAGTTTTTCGGCATCATCAGCAACACTGCCGGCGGCTACTGCTTCTACCGCGATGCGCGCCTTCGCCGCGTGACCCGCTACCGCTACAACAACATGCCCGTGGACAACGGCGGCCGCTACTTCTACATCAATGATAACGGCACCGTGTGGAATCCCGGCTGGAAGCCCGTGAAGACCGAGCTGGACAGTTACTCCTGCCGCCACGGCATGGGCTACACCGTCATCACCGGCAAGAAGAACGGCCTCGTCGCCAGCCAGCTGAGCTTCGTGCCCATGGGCGTGAACGCCGAGGTGCACCAGATCACCCTGACCAACGAGTCCGACGCGGCCAAGGACGTGACCCTGACCTCCTTTGTTGAGTTCTGCCTGTGGGACGCCTCCGACGATATGCTGAACTTCCAGCGCAACTTCTCCACCGGCGAAGTGGAAGTCGAGGACGGCGTCATCTACCACAAGACCGAGTACCGCGAGCGCCGCAATCACTATGCCTTCTACACCGTCAACGCCCCCATCTCCGGCTTTGACACCGATATGGAGACGTTCCTGGGCCTGTACAACGGCTTTGACGCGCCCCAGGCCGTCATGACCGGCGAGATGGGCAACTCCGTCGCCTCCGGCTGGCAGCCCATGGCCGCTCACCAGGTGAAGGTCACCCTGCAGCCCGGCGAGAGCAGGAAGTACAACTTCGTCCTGGGCTATGTGGAGGTGCCCGTCGAGCAGAAGTTCGTGGCCCCCGGCGTGATCAACAAGGCTCCCGCCAAGGAAATGATCGCTGCTCTCACCACCGACGAGCAGATCCAGGCCGCCTTTGACGCCCTGAAGGCCCACTGGGACAACCTGCTCTCCGCCTACACCCTCACCACCCCCGACGAGAAGCTGGGCCGCATGGTCAACATCTGGAACCCCTACCAGTGCATGGTGACCTTCAATATGTCCCGCTCCACGTCCATGTTCGAGAGCGGCGTGGGCCGCGGCATGGGCTTCCGCGATTCCTCCCAGGATCTGCTGGGCTTCGTGCATCAGATCCCCGAGCGCGCCCGCGAGCGCATCCTGGACATCGCCGCCACCCAGTTCCGCGACGGCGGCTGCTACCATCAGTACCAGCCCCTGACCAAGAAGGGCAACAATGACATCGGCGGCGGCTTCAATGACGATCCCCTGTGGCTGATCGCCGGTACCGCGGCCTACATCAAGGAGACCGGTGACTTCGGCATCCTGGACGAGGCCACGCCCTATGACTGCAACCCCGCCGACTGCGGCACGCTCCTGGAGCACCTGGAGGCCAGCTTCTACCATGTGGTCAATAACCGCGGCCCGCACGGCCTGCCCCTTATCGGCCGCGCCGACTGGAACGACTGCCTGAACCTCAACTGCTTCTCCGACGCGCCCGGCGAGTCCTTCCAGACCTTCTCCAACCCCAACGCCCCCGACGACCGCGTGGCCGAATCCGTGCTGATTGCCGGTATGTTCGTGGCCATCGGCCCCGAGTTGGTCAGTATCCTGCGCATCAAGGGCATGAACGACAAGGCTGACGAAGCGCAGCAGCACATCGACGCCATGCGCGAGGTCATCCTGACCGCCGGCTGGGACGGCGAATGGTTCGTCCGCGCCTACGACGCCTTCGGCAGGAAGATCGGCTCCCACGAGTGCGAGGACGGCAAGATTTTCATCGAATCCCAGGGCTACTGCATCATGGGCGGCGTGGGCGTTGAGGACGGCAAGGCCGAAAAGGCGCTGAAGTCCGTGGCCGAATGGCTGGAGACCGAGCACGGCATCGTGCTGCTGCAGCCCGCTTACAGCCAGTACCACCTCGAACTGGGCGAAGTGTCCTCCTATCCTCCGGGATACAAGGAGAACGCGGGCATCTTCTGCCACAACAACCCCTGGATCATCGCGGCGGAGACCGTGGTGGGCCACGGCGACCGTGCCTTCCAGCTGTACTCGAAGATCGCCCCCGCCTACCGCGAGGAGATCTCCGACAAGCACAAGATGGAGCCCTACGTCTACAGCCAGATGATCGCCGGCAAGGACGCGAAGAACTTCGGCCAGGCCAAGAATTCCTGGCTGACGGGCACCGCCGCCTGGAACTTCTACGTCATCAGCAACTACATCCTGGGCGTCAAGCCCGACTGGTTCGGCCTCAGGATCGATCCCTGCATCCCCCACGACTGGGACACCTACACCGTCTCCCGCCGTTTCCGCGGCGCGACCTATAACATCGTCATCAACAACCCCGACAAGGTCTGCCGTGGCGTGAAGTCCGTCACCGTGGACGGCGCCGCCATCGAGGGCAATGTGCTGCCGGTGTTCGCCGACGGCGCGGTGCATCAGGTCGTGGTGACGCTGGGCTAACAGAATTATGAAGCAGCCTCTGCATGGCGATGTGCAGAGGCTGCTGATTGTTTTTGGTGTGATTACGTCATCCCATCCTGGTACGATACGCTGCGCCTGCCTGATATTGTCACAAATACCGGTTTTGACATTGTGATCTGCTGACAATGTGATAAAATGGAAAGCGGAATGTGCGCTGTGGCTGTCGCTGGCATGGTGGCTGCTGCATGTGGCGGACCGAGGGCGCGCATAATACGCGTGAAGAATGCAGGGAAAGAGGAAGTTGCATGAGTGAAAGCAAGGTTCAGCTGAAGCAGGCAAAGAAGGCCTGCAAGCGCATGAAGCGCAGACATGTGGCGCTGTGGAAGGTACTGGCGATCGTATCGGCGATCGTGCTGGTGCTGTCCGTGGCGCTGAATGCGGTGCTGGGGATGTTCGACAACACGGTGGCGGCCTTTGTCGGCGGCACCTTCTGGGAGCTGGAGAATGAGGACCCCTCCGCGCAGTACTACACGGCGGACTTCGCCACGGCGGAGGAGATGACCGTGCGCGGCGAGGAACTCTGCTATCAGGTGGAGGCGGAGGGCGCAGTGCTGCTGACCAACAATGGCGCGCTGCCCCTGCCCGAGGGCAGCAAGGTCAGCTGCTTCTCCACCTCCAGCGTCAACCTGGTGTATGGCGGCACGGGCTCGGGCAACATCGACGCCTCCACCGCCGACAACCTGCGCAGCGCCCTGGAGCAGGCGGGCGTCATGGTGAACCCTGCGCTGTGGGATTTCTACCTCACCGGCGCGGGCCAGCCCTACCTGCGCAAGGGCGGCTCCGGCGTGCTGCCCCCGGCGGCGGAGATCTCCGAGGCGCCCTGGAGCGTCTACACGGCGGACGTGCTGGACACCGTCGCACAGTATGGCGACGCGGCCATCGTGGTGTTCTCCCGCATCGGCGGCGAAGGCTCTGATATGGAATTCCAGGAGACGAACTACCTCGCCCTGGATCAGAACGAGCGCGACCTGCTTTCCGGCGTGGCGCAGCTCAAGGCCGAGGGCAAGGTCAGCCGTGTCATCGTGCTGATCAACTCCTCCAATCCGCTGCAGGTGGACTTCCTGGACGTGCCGGAATACGCCATTGACGCGTGCCTGTGGATCGGCGGCGTGGGCATCACCGGCATCAACGCCGTGGCGGGGATCCTCGCGGGCAACGTGAACCCCTCTGGCTCCCTCGTGGACACCTACCTGAAGGACAACCTGTCCTCCCCGGCGATGACGAACTTCGTGGCCACCACCTACGCGGGCTACGAGGAGGGCGTCATTCCTGCCAACGCCAGCACCTACATGGTGTATCAGGAGGGCATCTACGTCGGCTACAAGTACTATGAGACCCGCTACGAGGACTATGTCATGGGCACGGGCCACGCGGGTGAATATGCCTATGGCGACGACGTGGCCTTCCCCTTCGGCTTCGGCCTGAGCTACACGGAGTTCACCTACAGCGGCGTGCAGGGCGCGTATAACGCCGAAACCGATCAGTTCGAGATCACCCTGACGGTGACCAACAACGGCAGCATGGCCGGCAAGGAGACCGTGCAGGTCTACAGCCAGAGCCCCTACACCGACTATGACCGCCAGAACGCGGTGGAGAAGGCCGCGGTGCAGCTGGTGGGCTTCGCCAAGACGGATGTCCTGATGCCCGGCGAGAGCGCAAGCGTCACCGTGTACGTGGACAAGCGCGACATCGCTTCCTATGATTACACCCTGGCAAAGACCTACATCCTCGAAGACGGCCAGTACTACCTGACCGTGGCCACCGACGCCCACAACGCCGTGAACAACGTGCTGGCTGCCAAGGGCTACACGGTGGAGAACACCTCCGGCCGCATGGATGCGGATGGCGACGCGGCGATGGTCTTCCCCTGGACGCAGGAGACCTTCGACAACACCACCTACGCCACCACCCTGAACGGCACGGCCATCACCAACCTCTTTGACTCTGCCAACATCAACCTCTACGAGGGCCGCGGCGACAACAGCGTCGTGTGGCTGACCCGCCAGGACTGGACAGGCACCCTGCCTACCGCGCCCGTGCAGCTGACCCTGACGGAAGCGATGATCGCCGACCTGCAGGACGTGCAGTACGATCCGACGGATTATGAGGCCGTCGCCATGCCGACCCTGGGCGCGGACAATGGCCTGAAGCTCTACGACATGATCGGCCTGGCCTATGACGATCCCAAGTGGGAGCTGCTGCTGGATCAGCTGACCTTCGAGGAGATGGTCAGCGGCATCGGCGACTCCTTCCACTGGCGCATGCCGGTCAAGTCCGTGGAGGCTCCCGGCACCCGCGATGAGAACGGCCCCCAGGGCCTGACGGCCTCCCTCTTCGGCGAGGGCGCGGTGGAGATCAAGGCCACCGCCTTCACCTCCGAGGACGTGATGGCGGCCACCTTCAATGTGGACCTGATGTACGACGTGGGCAACATGATCGGCAACAACTGCCTCATGGCGGATGTGGTCTGCCTCTACGGCCCCGGCTCCAACACTCATCGCACGCCCTATGGCGGCCGCAACTTCGAGTACTATTCCGAGGACGGCTTCCTGGCGGGCATGATTGGCGCGGCAGAGATCCGCGGCATCCAGGATAAGGGCGTCGACGTGGTCATCAAGCACTTCGCGCTGAACGATTCCGAGCAGGACCGCATCGGCCAGGCAGCGTGGATCAACGAGCAGGCGGCTCGCGAGATCTACCTCAAGGCCTTCCAGCGCCCCTTTGAGTACGGCAATGCCGGCGGCGTCATGACCGCCTACACCCGCTGGGGCACCCAGTGGTCCGGCGGCTACTATCCGCTGATGACCGGCCTGCTGCGCGGCGAGTGGGGGAGCGACCGCATGTCCATCACCGATAACGTCCTCACCACCTACACCAACGGCGTGGACGGCATCCTGGCGGGCGTTTCCACCTTTGATGCGATGCTGCCCAACGTGGTCAACCAGCTGCCGGAGTACAAGGACGACCCGGTGATCGTCTCCGCCATGCGCCAGGCCATGCACCGCAACCTGTACGCGCTGGCCAACTCCTCCGGCATGAACGGCGTGGGCCCTGAGACCACCATCGTCCTGCATGAGCTGGCTATCCTCAAGGCGCTGCGCATCGTGAGCATCGTGTCCGGCGTCCTCTTCGCGGCATGCCTGGTGATGTGGATCATCGGCAAGGCGAAGTGGAAGAAGACCGACGAGTACCAGAACTACAAGCGGCTGAAGGCGGCCGCGAAAAAGGCATAATAAACGGGGAGCTGCTGCAGTTCATGCTGTCGCAGCTCCCTTCATGTTGCGCCCGGGCGCATGGCGTGCTATAATGGCAGGGAAGGATGTGATCTGCATGAAGAATGAGTCTCTGACCCTGTTCATCCCCCTGTATGGCAAGGCGATGATGTCCCGTGAGGGCTTCCTGCCCGACCCGACGGCCGAGGAGATCGTTTCCACGGTGGATTTCGACTTTACGAAGGTCGACCGGTCCCGTAAGCTGGCGATTTATATGGCCATGCGGGCTGCGCTCTACGACGGATATGCCCGCGATTTTGCGGCGGAGCACCCCGACGGGCTGATCCTGCAGCTGGGCGTGGGGCTGGACAGCCGCGTGAAGCGCGTGCCCTGCGGCAATCCCTGGTACGACCTTGATTTCCCCGAGGTGACTGCCTTGCGCAGGACGTATTTCCCGGAGGACGAACGCTATCATCTGATCGCCGCGCCTGCCCTTCCGGCGGACTGGCTGCAGGCTCTGCCCCGCGCGGAACATGCCCTGGTGCTGGCTGAGGGCCTGAGCATGTACCTCTCCGAACCGGACATGCGTGCGCTGATGGCGGCGTTCCAGGCGCACTTCCGCAATACGACCTTCGTCTTCGACGCTTACAGCAGGTCTGCGGCACGGCTCTCCGCGCTCAAGAACCCCATCAACGCCGTCGATGCGAAGATCGACTTCGCCATGGATGATCCGCAGACGCTGCTGACCGGCACGCAGGGCATGCGCGTGTGCATGGATGCGGACATCATCACCCCGGCAGCGGTGGAGCGGCTCAGGGGCGTCGACCGGTGGCGCTTCCGCTTCATGGGGCGCTTCGGCAAGAGCTTCTACCGGATCTTCGGCTACGAAATCAGCGGGGTATAACCTATGCGCCCGGTGGGAATCCGAACGATCCGCCGGGGAGAGGCAGCCGGGGAGGGCAGTTGCGGCAAATCGGGCGAGCGAAAATGTTTTCGGCAACACAATGTTCGTCTTTGTCCAAAACGGCAAATTTTCTTGCCTTTTTTCTTATTTTGCAGCAGGAATCCGAAGGTGAACGGCGAATTATATCATCACAGGACAAGGGGACAGGAACCGACCCGGAGGAAAGAGGCGGTTACCAGGAACCTGTCAGAGACGGACAAACAGGAAAGGTTGTGATGCCAGTGGCGCATATGGAGGAGCGGAGGGACTGACCCGACGGCTGCTCGCCTCCGCAGAAAATCTTATAGCTGCGAAAGGAGCACACCTTATGAAGTTGACGATTTATGCGAAGAATATGACGGTATCCCCCAACATCACGCGCCGCATCGAGAAGAAGACCGAGCGCATGAGCCGCTACCTGCTGCCGGATACAGAAATGCAGATCCGCCTGAGCAAGGAAGACAAGCGTGGCCGCCGGGTGGTTGAAATCACTGTACCGATGGGCAACAACGTGATCCTGCGCGCCGAGGCCAGCGAGAGCGAGAATCTGTTCCTGGCCATTGATCAGGCGCTGGCCAAGATTGAGCGGCAGATTCACCGCCACCGCACCAAGCTGGGTAAGCGCATCCGCGAGGACGCCTTCGCCCAGATGGAGCCCGAGTATATCGAGGACGAGGCGGCCCCGGAGGAGGGCGCGCCCGAGATCGTCCGCCGCAAGACATTCCCTGTGCGCCCCATGTCCGTGGAGGACGCAGCCATTCAGATGGAAATGCTGGGCCACAGCTTCTTCGCATTCGTCAACGTGGACACAGAGCGTATCAACATCCTCTACCAGCGCAAGGACGGCGGACTGGGTCTGCTGGAGCCGGAAGCATAACCGGCCATTGTGGGCGGGATGAACCGCCCGACCTGAAAAGTTGCATGTCCTGCAGGAAAACTGAATAGAAAAATGGAATAATAACAGGGCTTCCGGTCAAATGGAAGCCCTTTTCGATACACAGCATTGCGCAGCGTCCACCCACGCTGAAATACCGAGTTTCATGAAGGAGGTCATTCCCTGTGCAGAATTACCTTTTCGTCCACTTCCGCGAGAAGACCAGCCCCGATGGCGAGCAGGTGTACTTCGCCATCAGCCGTGACGGCTTCCACTGGGAGTCGCTGAACAACGGCGAGCCCATCCTCTGGGCCTACTATGGCGATCACGGCGTGCGCGACATGACCATCTGCCGCGACAGGGCGACGGGCCGCTTCCACATCTTCGCCACGGACCTCAGCCTCAGCTATGGCATGCGCGGCAAGTACAACCACTCCTGGCGCAACATCAACCTCCATGGCTCACGCGACCTGGCCCACTGGTGGTCCGACGACCTGGTGCACTGGTCCGAGCAGGAGATGATCACCTTCGGCGACGAGGGCTGCGGCTGCATCTGGGCGCCGGACATCATCTTTGACCCCGAGCACGAGGACTACGTCCTGCACTGGAGCTACTGCCACGCGGACAACAATTACGGCCCCATGGCCATCTACTACAGCCGCACGAAGGACTTCGCCAGCTGGACGAAGCCGGCGCTGCTCTACCGGAAGGAGGACAGCGGCTGCATCGACTCGGCCATGTACGAGGAGGACGGGAAGTACTACTTGTTCGTCAAGTCCGAGGGCAACCCGCACCGGATGATTGAGCTGGTCGGCGACCATGTGACCGGCCCGTGGACGCGGGTGGAGGCCTTCGACAAGTCCATGGAGGCGGTTCAGGCCGGCCTGTACGAGGCGCCCACCGCTGTCCGCCTGGATGACGGCCGCTGGTGCCTGTTCATCGACTACTACGGCGTGAAGGGCGCCGGGCAGGGCTATGTGCCCTTCATTGCGCCCAGCATGAAGAGCGGCGATTTCGTCCGCAGCGACGCGGCGTTCTCCTTCCCCTACGGCTTCAAGCACGGCACCCTCCTGACCATCACCGAGGAGGAGTTCGACCGCATGAAGGCCCATGACTGGAATGATGTGCCGGACAAGCGGTGACGGGGAATTCGGAATTGAGATGGCGGACGGAGGTGTGCTGATGCAGAATATCACACGGATTGTGGATGCGGGCGTGTGCGTGGGCTGCGGAGCTTGCCTCGGATGTGAGCATTTGCAGCTGACGCGGAGTCCGCTGGGGTTTGATGTGCCTGTGGCAGACGAGGGCTGCACCCGCTGCGGCAAATGCGTGGCAGCATGCATCTTTGACCCCTTGCGGGATGACGAGGACTGAACCGGATAGAGCCCTTCCGGCGCGGAATGTTCCCTGAGGAACAGTACGGGCTGGGAGGGCGATATGTTCTTTTGGTACAAAAAAAGGCTGCCCCGAAGGCAGCCCGTGTGTGATGCAGTTGGATTACTTCTTGCCGAAGAGGCCCTTGATCGCGCCGAAAATACCGCCGGCCTTCTCAGCCACCTCGTCGAGGTTGATCTTGGCCAGAACGCCCTTGACGACCGCGTCGATCTGCTCGTCGGGGAGGTCAATGCCGATGATCCCCTCCAGGGTCTTGGTGGGTTCAGCCTTGAACTTGGCCAGCAGGTTGTCGTCGCCCTTCAGCTTGGCCAGCACGTCATTGATGATCTTCTGGATATCCATGGTATGCCCTCCTTGCAATTCACGCCAGTTGACTGGCTTTTCCTTCATGATACACCAAAATCAGGGCTGATGCAAGCCCTGACCGGTGCTTTTCACACAAACTTCACCTGATGGATCAGTCGTTCCAATTGGAAAGGGTATCCTGGGCCAGGCGGAGGAACTCGCTCAGGCGCGTACGGGTCTCAGCACTGATGCCTTCGGGGAGGTGGTTATCGAAGGTATTCAGGCTGGCGCTGAGGAGGTACTGGGGGTTGACATTGAGCGTGTTGCACAGGCAAACGAGGGTCTCGATGCTGGCCACGCGGGTGCCACGCTCGATGTGGCCGAGGAAGGACGCGGAGATGCCGCACTTTTCAGCGAGCTCTTCCTGCGTCAGAGAGAGGGTGCGGCGAAGCTCGCGCACGCGCTTGCCGAGATCCTTGTAATCAATCGTGTACATGTGAGCCTCCTGTGAATATTGGTTGATATAAATATTGTACTTGATTTGTTGCGAAAAATACACAGCGCAAAAGAGGTGATGGTGACTATAGGAATTATTATCAAAAAAATCTGCGAACAAGCTGCACCTGCTATGTGCAGGATTGGGGACGAAAAATAAATTTCAGAAAGTACTGTACTTTTCCGTGAATCCGTGCTATAATCTTTCCTGCAGCCCAACCAAGTATCACAGGGAAAATCGTCCTCAGGTGTCTCAAGACCCCCGCTGGAAGCATTGACCCCACAGGTTTCGGTAGGGATGACACATTTTCGAGGAGGATCCCCATCATGTACGAGAATTACCAGGACGAGACCCTTACTTGCCGTGAGTGCGGCCAGGAGTTCGTGTTCTCCGCCTCTGAGCAGGCTTTCTACGCCGAGAAGGGCTTCACCAACAAGCCCGCCCGCTGCCGCGATTGCCGCAATGCCCGCAAGCGCGCCCAGAGCGGTGATGACCGTCCCCTGTTCGACGCTGTGTGTGACGAGTGCGGCGCTTCCTTCCAGCTGCGCTTCCAGCCCAACGGCTCCAAGCCCGTCTACTGCCCCACCTGCTTCCAGTCCCGCCGTCCCGCCCGTTACTGAGCGTAACGCACGCGTGTACATGCGCTGACAAGCAATCCACACCCCTGCAGTTCGCTGCGGGGTGTTTTTTGTTGCGCTCGCGGGAAAAGCGAATGCAGATTGCGTGCTTATGGAACGCAATGAAGGATTCGACGCCGATCGTGTATTTCCTGTGTATTTCGCTTGCAATTTTTGCGGATATGGTGCATACTATAGATGCGGTACAGAAATTGACCGCCGGGCAAAAAGTGTCCCACATGTGTGCATGACCATCCTGCAAACAGGATCATCAAGGAGGATTATCAGATGGAACGCGTATTCAACTTCTCTCCCGGTCCCTCCATGCTGGCGCAGCCTGTGCTGGAAAAGGCGCAGCGCGACCTGATCTGCTACGGCACCACGGGTATGTCCGTGATGGAAATGTCCCACCGCAGCAAGATGTACACCGATATCTTCGACCAGACGGTGGCCAATCTGCGCAAGGTGATGCAGATCCCCGATGATTATGAGGTGCTGTTCCTGCAGGGTGGCGCGACGGAGCAGTTCTCCGCCATCCCGCTGAACCTGATGGTCAATGGCGTGGCTGATTATGTGGACTCCGGCAACTTCGCCCACCTGTCCGCCGAGGAAGCCAAGCGCTACGGCACGGTCAACATCGTCGCCACCAGCCGCCCGGACAACTACACCTACATCCCGGACCTGTCCAAGGCGACCTTCACCCCCGGTGCGGACTATGTCCACATCTGCCAGAACAACACCATCTACGGCACGCGCTACACCGCCCTGCCCGAGGTGGAGGCCCCCATCGTCTGCGACGCGTCCTCTATGATCCTCTCCGAGCCCATGGACGTGAGCAAGTATGGCGTGATCTACGCCGGCGCGCAGAAGAACATTGGCCCCTCCGGCCTGTGCGTGCTGATCGTGAAGAAGTCCCTGCTGGGCAATGCCAGCAAGATCTGCCCCAAGCTGATGAACTGGACTGTGCAGGCTGACAAGGGCAGCATGTACAACACCCCCAACACCTGGGGCATCTACCTGGCGGGCCTGACCTTCGAGTGGCTGCTGTCCATCGGCGGCATCGAGGCCATCCACGAGGTCAACAAGCGCAAGGCTGCGCTGCTCTACGATTTCCTGGACGAGTCGAAGCTCTTCAAGGGCACCGCGCAGGCGGAGTTCCGGAGCCTGATGAACGTCACCTTCGTCACCGGCGATGCGGATATGGACGCGGCCTTCGTCAAGGCGGCGGCTGCCCAGGGCCTGGTGAACCTGAAGGGCCACCGCACGGTGGGCGGCATGCGCGCCAGCATCTACAACGCCATGCCCGAGGAAGGCGTGAAGAAGCTGGTGGCCTTCATGAAGCAGTTTGAGGCTGACAACGCCTGATCACCCGTTCATCCCCCGGCGGAGGAGGCGAGCCCTGCTCCGCCGGATGATTATACCCACATAACGGAGGGAAACGCCATGTTCAAGATTCAGACGCTCAATGCGATTTCCGATATCATCTATACCCAGCTGCCCACGGAGACCTACACCGTCGCCAAGGATGAGCCCGTGCCGGATGGCATTCTGGTGCGCTCCGCCGCCATGCATGAGATGGAGTTTGGCGAGAACCTGCTGGCCATCGCCCGCGCTGGCGCTGGCGTGAACAACATCCCGATCGACCGCTGCTCCCAGCAGGGTATCTGCGTCTTCAACACCCCCGGCGCCAACGCCAACGCCGTGGCGGAGCTGGTCATCTGCGGCCTGCTGCTGGGCAGCCGCAACGTCTACGGTGCCATGCAGTGGGCGCAGACCCTCAAGGGCGAGGGCGCCAATGTCCCCAAGCTGGTGGAGAAGGGCAAGGGCCAGTTCGTGGGCCCGGAGATCCGTGGCAAGACCCTGGGCGTGGTGGGCCTGGGCGCCATCGGCCGCATCGTGGCCAACGCCGCCTGCAACGGCCTGGGCATGAAGGTCGTCGGCCATGACCCCTACATCTCCGTGGATAACGCGTGGGCGCTGTCCCACAAGGTCGTGCACGCGGGCAGCGATGCCGAGGTCTATGCCCAGGCGGACTACCTGACCATCCACGTGCCGCTCAACGACAAGACCCGCGGCATGATCAACGCGGACGTGATCGCCAAGATGAAGCCTGGCGCGGTGCTGCTGAACTTCAGCCGCAACGAGCTGGTGGACAACGAGGCCGTGAAGGCTGCGCTGGCGTCCGGCCAGCTGAGCGCCTATGTGGTGGACTTCCCCTCCGACGACCTGCTGGGCGTGGAGAAGGTCATCGCCATCCCGCATCTGGGCGCTTCCACCCCCGAGTCCGAAGAGAACTGCGCCTCCATGGCTGCCGCGCAGATCCGCGATTACCTGGAGTTCGGCTCCATCCGCAACTCCGTGAATCTGCCCGAGGTGCTCATGGCGCCGCCCGAGGGCGCGCGTATCCTCGTGATCCACGAGAACGTGCCCAACACCATCGCACCCATCACCGCCTGCATCTCCGCTGAGGGCGTGAACATCGTGAACCTGACCAACAAGTCCCGCAAGAACATGGCCGTGACGGTCGTTGACGTGCCCGAGCTCCCCAGTGCCCAGGCCATCGCCAACATCCGCCGTCTGCCCGGCGTGTTCCGCGTGCGCACCTTCGGTTGATATCCCGCGCCTGATGAGGCGGCATGGCTCCGGTCATGCCGCCTTTTGCGTGGGCAGGGGAGAAGGATATGGTGCTCATTGACGTATCCGGCTGATTGTGGTATAATGTGTTTCGCGCTGGTGTGGTGGAATGGCAGACACCGGGGACTTAAAATCCCCTGCTCCGGCGTGCGGGTTCGAGTCCCGCCACCAGCATGTCAGGGTATGATACGGGAATCCCGATAAATACCCTGTTTTTATTTGAGGTGATGAGCATGCATGAATCCAATGAGCGCGTGCTGAGGATGATCAGCGAATACCTGTGTTTCATGCCCACGGCGATCGGCCACGAGGACGTGACGATCCTTGCAGCTGAGTGCGGCATCGGCCTGAACGACGCCTACATGGCACTGCTGGCCGCCCATTGCGGCCTGGATACTGCCCTGGCGGAGGACGCCCGGCTCTATCGAGAGTGGTTCCCGCAGATGGTGCGCATGGAGAATCCCGAAAAATACCTTGCTGATGAATATATGCGCCGTGTGCAGCCCGCGGAGGGGCGGTGCGGCAGCATCGATCTGGTGCGCGAAACGCTGCAGCCCATGGAGCTCTTTGTTACGGATGATTTCCGCGAGGACGGAGAAGGGCGCATCTTTCCGAAACTGGGGTGGTTTATGGGCGAATTCTCCTTCCCGGCGATCCGCGAGGATGAGCGCGTGTGGATGACCGTCACGCCCAATGAGATCAACACCATCCAGCCTGTCGTCCGCCAGAGCCGCGGGAAGGTGCTCACCTATGGCCTGGGGCTGGGGTATTACGCCTTCCATTGCCTGCTGCGGCCGGAGGTCAGCAGCGTCACGGTGGTGGAAAAGAACGCGCAGGTGATCAGTGTGTTCCGGGAGCTGATCCTGCCGCACTTCCCGCGGCAGCAGGATCTGCGCATTGTTGAAGCTGATGCCTTCAAATACGCGGCGGATGTTGCGCCCGGAGAGGGCTATGACACGGTCTTCACCGACCTGTGGCACGATGTGGCCGATGGCCTGCCGCTCTATCGCCGCATGAAGGCCCTGGAAACGCCCGGGCCTGCGTATCACTACTGGATCGAGCCCACGCTGCGCTGCTACATGGATTGATAGCGGTCCATCCGCCGCTTCCGGGCGGGCACGCGGATGACCATCTCCACCTGCCCGCGCACCTGCCGTTCGGCCACGGTTGCGGCGAATCCGGCCTGCTGCATCTGCCCGGCGATGTCCCGGATGGCGTTGAGGTACAGCCGGTGGTCGCGGATCAGGCGGATCACCCTGCGGGTTGCGGGCGGGAGGTCGTCCTCGCCGGCGGCTGGAATATCCGATTTATATACCTCGGTTTTGCGCTCCTGAAATGTACCCTTGTGAGGTTCCGGGCTGCGCAGCTCGGCGGCGATCAGCAGCGCAGCGTCCCGTGCGGAGAGCCTTTGCCGGACGATGGCCAGCGCGATGCGGGTGCGGCTTTCGCCTGCCGGGAGGCGCAGGAGCGGCAGCGCCACATGCATCGGCGCGCCTTCCTCCAGCAGCATCGCCTTCACGTCGTCCTCCAGGGCGGCGAGACCGGCCTGCGTCTGCAGCTGCCGCGCGTCTGTCTGCAGCTGCTGCGCCAGATCCGCCCAGGGCATCCGGTGCTGGCTGTGCAGGGCGCTGAGAATTCCCGCCTCTTCCAGGTAGTGCAGCCGCTTCTGCCGCAACGCATCCAGCAGGCTGTCCGCCGGCTGCCAGGCCGTGTCCTCCCGCAGGACGTGGGCGGGGATGCATCCCCAGCCAAGCATCCGGCAGGCCATCAGCCGCCTGTTGCCGCTGATGACGACATATCGCCCGTGGCAGAGCCGCCGCACCGTGATGGGGCGCAGGAGCCCGAAGCGGCGGATGGACTCCGCGAGGGTGGTCAGCGTGGCGGAGTCCTGCGTGCTGCGCAGGGTCGGTCGGGGGCGGATGCGATCCAGCGGCAGCGTTTCCCCCAGGGGCTGCGCGGGGACGGTTGGCGATTCCGAGTACCTCATGGCTGATTCTCCTTTGCAGGGCAGAGCATCATCGCGCCCGCTGCTTCCAATATACAGAAAACCCCCGCCAGCTGCAAGCAGATTCGTTCGACAGAATCTGCCCGGCTTGCGGGGGGGATTTTTGCGGTTATGGCGGGAATTGGTCAGCCTTTGGCGGTTTGGCCCAGGGGGGACTTGCCGGGCGTGCCGGCTTTGCGGGGATACTGTCGAGCGGTTTTTGCCATCTTGCTCACCGGCAGGAGGGTGTGCTGCCAGTCGCGGCCGGGGATGGCGACGCTGATGGGCGTTTCCACGCGGCCGCCCAGCAGATGTGCAGCGCGGCGACCCTGCTGAAGCTCGTCAGCCAGGGCGGGACCCTTCCAGCACACGGCTTTGCCGCCCACGCGCACATAGGGCAGCAGATACTCCGCCAGCACCGCCAGGGAGGCCACGGCGCGGGCCACGGCCACATCGTACTTCTCCCTGTGCTGGGGGAACTGCGCGCCGTCCTCCGCGCGGGCGTGCACCAGCGTCACATTGCGCACGCCCAGGTCGTCGATCACGGCCTGCAGGAAGTTCAGGCGCTTCTGCTGCGCGTCCATCAGCGTCACCTGCAGCTGGGGGCAGGCCAGCGCCAGGGGCAGGCCCGGAAAGCCTGCGCCGGTGCCCACGTCGATCAGCCGCCCGCTGGCGGGGATCAGCCCCGGCACGCTCAGGGCAATCAGGCTGTCCACATAGTGCTTGTCGATCATCTCCGCCTCGTCGGTCACGGCGGTGAGGTCCATGCGGGTGTTCCAGTCAAGGAGCATGGCGTGGTAGCGCAGCAGCTTGCCGGGCAGGGACGCATCGTGGGGGATACCGCAGGCCGTCAGCCAGGCGGAAAGTTCCATCTCTGTCATATCGGTCACTCCAGGGGCAAATGCAGATATTTCTGCGCCCAGTATTTGATCCAGGCCAGGCCCTCCCGGCCGTGATTCTTCAGCCAGAAGCGCATGCCCAGCTTCGTCGGCGCGGGGATGCCGCAGGCTTCCAGTCCGGCGTCCTCCGCGATGGCCATCGCCCGGGGGACGTGATAGTCGCTGGTGACCACGGCCACCCGCTGCACGTCCTTGTCCGCCAGCAGGTCGATGGCGTTGGCGATGTTCTGCCGCGTGTTGTAGGAGGCGGGATCGGTCAGGATCCACTCGGCGGGGACGCCCTGGGCGATGAGGTAATCCCGCATGGCGTAGGCTTCCTCGATGGGCTCGTTGCTGCCGCGCGCGCCGCAGGTCACGACCCAGCAGGGGTGAGCCTGCCAGGCCTCCACCGCTGCGTCCAGCCGCCACTGCAGCTGCAGCGACAGCGTGCCGTCCGGCTTCACCTGTGCGCCCAGCACGATCAGCGCGTCATAATCCTCCACCGGCGGCAGATGGGTCTCCCGGTAGCAGACCATGGCCACCACGCCCAGATAGAACGCGGCGCCCAGGAGCATCAGCACCAGCAGTACGCACAGCATGCGCCGCAGTCCTCCCAACAGCTTCTTCATCGGTCAGATTCTCCTTCGTCCAGCCAGATGTACTCCTGTTCATCCTCGCGGCAGACGACGCCGTCCTTCGTTTTGCACACACCGGTGTTCTTTAGATGGCCGTGCTGGCTCATGCTGTAGGTGGTGTTGCCGGAAACGATGATGTGATCCACCAGGCGCATGCCCAGGTGGCTCATCAGGGCTTCGATCTGCTCGGTCATGGCCAGATCAGCGCTGGAAGGCTCTGCGTAGCCGCCGGGATGGTTATGGCACAGGATGATACCATAGGCATTGTGATTCAGCGCGGCTTCCACAACACGGCGGGGGTATGCCGGAACCTCGTTGAGCACGCCCTCGCCGATGGCGCGGGTGCCCACCAGCATGCGCGAGGTGGAGATGCTCAGCAGATACAGCCGCTCGTGGCGCAGGCCGGCCATCAGCGCCTTGCAGTACTGCTCGGCGGCGGCGCAGTTGCGCAGGCTGGTTCGCTGGGAGCACAGCTCCTCCTGATAGCGCCGGAAGAGGGGCAGCATCAGCCCCAGCAGGGCGGCGGTTTCCTCGCCCACGCCCTTGACGCGCAGGAGCTGTTCCTGCCCGGCCTCCAGCACCCCCTTCAGTGAGCCGAAGGTGTCCAGCAGCTGGTGCGCCAGCGGGTTGACGTCGCCCCGGGCGCGGGCGTAGTAGAGCAGCAGCTCCAGCACCTCGTGGGGCGCGAAACCCTCCAGGCCCTCCTTGCGGAAGCGCTCGCGCATGCGCTGGCGGTGTCCGTTGTGCATCGTCATGTGGAATCCTGCTTTCTGTCGGAGGGAGCGCTCGGCTCTCTCCTGTGATATAGACGTTATGGGGCGGCGGATTCTTCCAGCATCGCCTCGAAAACTTCGCGGACCTGGCTGCCCAGCCGCGCCACTTCGCCCATCACGCGGTCGCGGCCCTTTTCGGTGCGGAACCAGTCCTGGCGGGTCACGCCGGGCGTCTGCGCGGGACAGACGATCATGCGTACCCCCGGCATGGCGGCCTGATAGTACAGGAGCGCCCGCCGGGCATGGAAGGCGTGGCAGCAGAGGATGGCCGTTCGGACTTGCAGCCCTGCGGATGCGATAACCTCCCGGGAGCGCAGCGCGTTCTCCCAGGTGTAGGTGGCCTGATCCTCCCGGAGGATGGCCTCCTCCGGCACGCCGTGGCGCATCAGCACCGCCTTGAGGAAGGCCCACTCGCTCTCGTAGGTCTCCGGGTAATCTGCCTGATAGCGCTCCGGAACCCCGCGGAAGCAGCCGTAGGTGGTGGCGTATCGCCCCGAGGGCAGCACGCAGGGCGCGTAACCCGCCCGGTAGAGCTCCGCCGCCCGCTGGGCATGCTCGATCTTGCGCGAGCCGGGGATGAGGATGATATCCGCTGCTTCCGGTGCATCCTCCACGAAAATGAAGTCCGTCACCGCGCGGAGGAAGCGCTCCGTGCCCGCCGAATGCTTATCCGCCATACTGCCTCCAGAGAGCCTGCGCGGCTTCTTTTGTCCCCCAGTCCATGGGCGTCAGGGCGTCCTCGTAGATGCGGCGCAGCTCCGCTGTCGTCAGCGGCTCCGGGTGGTTGCCCAGGCGCTGGGCATTGACCGAGGCCGTCAGCGCGTCCAGCGTCGCCTCGTCCGGGCGTTCCCGGATGTCCAGCCCCATCTCCAGCAGCAGCCCCTGCAGCAGCACCGAGCCGTAGAAACCGTTGGGCAGCCCCAGGATCTCCGCCATTTTTTCCAGCGGCTCCGGCTGCGTGCCGCTTTCGTACAGGTGCGCCCACAGGTGGGGCAGCGTCAGCATGCAGGCGTGGCCGTGGGCCGGGCCCAGGAGCCTGGTGATCTGGTAGCTCATGGCGTGGGCGGCCGTGGTGCGGCTGGTGGCGATGGCAAGGCCGGATTCATAGGCGGCCTCCAGCAGAGCGTCCCGGGCGGCAGGATCGTCCGCCAGATATGCGCTCATGTTGAACACCACGCCGCGGATGGCCCGCTCCGCGTGGATGCGGCTCTCTGCCGTGGCGGCTCTGGCCCAGAAGGACTCGATGCCCTGGGCCAGCGCGTCCATCGCGCAGGCCTTGCGGTGGTATTCCGGCAGCGTCGCCAGGAGCGTGCTGTCCAGCACCACCGCCTCGGGCAGCAGCTGCGGGTGATCCAGCGAGAGCTTCTGCCCGTCCACATAAACCACGGCGAAGGGCGTGGCCTCAGAGCCCGTGCCCGCCGTGCCAGGAATGGCGATGTGGGGGAGCCACACGTCCTGGGGCAGGTCGCTAGCCTTCACGCGGGCCATGTCCCCCGTGAGCAGCAGGGCCTTGATGGCCTTGGCGGTGTCCATGGCCGAGCCGCCGCCCAGGGAGATCAGCCCGTCGCAGCCCTCCGCGCGGTACATGGCTGCGCCAGCCTCGCTGTCGGCCAGGTCGGGGTTGGGGTGATAGCCGCTGAAGACGGGCAGCGCCAGCCCCGTGCGGCTGCGGAAAACTTCCGCCATGCGGCCGCCGCACACCAGCAGCGGCCTCTGCACGCTCAGCGCCTCCAGCAGCGCCAGAATGTTCGCGCCGTTCAGGCTGCCCTGCCCGCGCACCACATGCTGTGCCATTCGACCGCCTCCTTTTCGTCAGTATAGCATATCGGGAATGGCTTGTCAAAACGCGCCGCGCTTCAGCAGCCAGACGCGGCTGTATCCAGGAAGGAGCCGGTGGACAGGCGCTGCAGCCTTTCGCCCATGGATTCCTTCAGCAGCGCATACTGCTTTTCGCCCGTGCAGTGGCCGGTGTGGTAGACGGTGTCCTTCTGCAGCAGGAAGCTGGCGGCGGCGCGGAGCTTGACGCGGTCCGCCTCGGGATCCAGGTTCATGAAGTGGAAGCCGCCGATGAACACGTCCGGCGCGAACCAGGTCTTGATGTTCATCACGCCCCGGTGGCTGCAGCCACTGACGAGGATGCGCTTCTCGCCCTCGCGGACAAGGAGGTACTGCTCGTGGCGGAAGTCATCAGGGATGCTGCGGCCCAGCCGCTGCACGGTCAGGTCGCCGGAGTAGCTGGGGCAGGGCTCGGGGAAGCCGGGGCAGCTGTGCAGGCTGACGGCTTCGCTCAGCTGCCGGTTGTCGCCCGCAAAGACGATGCGGTCCTCCATCAGCAACGCGCTGTCCAGGCCGATGTACTTGCCGCTGGCGTTGTGGAATTCGCCAAAGGCATGGCGGCTGACGTAGACGGGCGCGTGGTCGTTGATCTCCAGGAAGCGGGTGAGGCCGCCGCCGTGGTCGTAATGCCCGTGGGAGAGCACGCAGAGGTCAACGGCGGACAGATCAATGCCCATCTTCTCCGCGTTATCGGCGAAGGCGGCGCTCTGCCCGGCGTCAAAGAGGATGCGCAGGCCGCCGGCCTCGATGTACAGGCTCAGGCCGTGTTCGCAGGCGAGGTCGTCGCGGCAGGTCGTGTTTTCCATGAGGGTCCAGACTTTCATAGGCGTCTCCTGATCCCCGGCGGGCGGGGCGATTCATTCTTCAGTGGCGGGGGGCAGCGCGCCCTCCAGCCCGGCGGATTCCACTGCGCCCAGGTGGCGCTGGATGGTGCGGGTGCGTGCGAAGGCTGCGTCGATGGTCTCGCTGGCCTGGCGCAGGCGCAGCTGGGTCTTCTCCAGCGAGTCGCCAAAGGCGCCGAAGTCCGCCTTCACCGTGCCCAGCAGCTTCCACACTTCGCCCGAGCGTTTCTCGATGGCCAGGGTGCGGAAGCCCATCTGCAGCGCGTTCAGGAGCGCTGCGAAGGTGCCCGGCCCGGCGATGACGATGCGCTGCTCGCGCTGGATGGCGTCCACCAGGTCGATCTGCTGCACCACCTCGGCGTACAGCCCCTCCACGGGGAGGAACATGACGGCGAAATCGGTGGTGTGGGGCGGGGCGACATACTTGGTGGCGATGCGCCGGGCCTCGGTGCGGATGGCGGCCATCAGGGCCTTGCGGGCAGCGGCGGCAGCGGCGGCGTCGGCCTGCTGGAGGGCGTCCTGCAGCCGGGCATAGTCCTCCATGGGGAATTTGCTGTCGATGGGCAGCCAGAGCACGTCCGCGTCCCTGCCGGGCAGGCGGACGGCGAACTCCACGCGCTCGCTGCTGCCGGGAACCACGGCCACGTTCTCCTCGTACTGCTCCGGGGTCAGCACGGAGGCCAGCAGGTTCGACAGCTGCATCTCCCCCCAGATGCCCCGGGTCTTGACATTGGTCAGCACGCGCTTGAGGTCGCCCACGCCGGCGGCCAGCGTCTGCATCTCGCCCAGGCTCCTGTGCACCTGCTCCAGCCGCTGGCTGACCAGCGCGAAGGACTCCGTCAGGCGCTTGTCCAGCGACTGGGTCAGCCGCTCGTCCACGCTGCGGCGCATCTCGGCCAGTTGCCGGGCATTCTCCTGGCGCAGGGCCTCGATGCCTGCGCTGGTGGCCTGGCGCACCTGCTCCATGCGGGCGTCCAACTGCGTCATGGCGTCGCCGATGCTGCCGTTGAGGTGCCCGATGCGCTCCTCCTGGTTGCGGGTGGAGAGCAGGAGCTGGCGCTGCATGCTCTCCAGCAGGGTGCTCTGCGTCTGCAGGGCCTGTCCCTGCGTGGCGGAGAGGCGGTCGCCGATGGCCTGGAACTGCCGCGCGTTCTCATCCCACTCAGCTGCCAGCTCGGCGAACACATCCTCCCCGAAGCGGTTCAGGTAGTTGGCGAACTGCCGGTTCTGCGCATCCTGACGGTCGCTGACTTCGCGCTGGCGGCTCAGGAGGATGATCTGCATCACCAGCACCGCTGTCAGGAGCGCGATAACGATCAGAATCAGATACTCCATGCGATTCTCCTGCATAGCAAAGAAGCACACCCGGGGGTGTGCCTGAATCAGTACGCCCGCCTGCCCTCCATGGCCTTGGAGAGCGTGACCTCGTCGGCATACTCCAGGTCGGAGCCGACGGGCACGCCGTGGGCGATGCGGCTGCACTTCACGCCCATGGGCTTGAGCATCCGGGCGATGTAGGTGGCGGTGGCCTCGCCCTCGATGTCCGGGTTGGTGGCGAGGATGACCTCCTCCACCGGCTCGGTGCCCAGGCGGGCGATCAGCTCCTTGATGCGGATGTCATCCGGCCCCACGCCGTCCATGGGGGAGAGGGTGCCGTGCAGCACATGGTACAGGCCGTGGTAGTCCTGCATGCGCTCCATGGCGGCCACGTCGCGGGGGTCGCGCACGACGCAGATCAGCCCGTTGTTGCGCTCGGCGTTGCTGCACACGCTGCACAGCTCTGCGGCGGAAAAGTTGCCGCAGCGCTCGCAGTAGCGGATGGCCTTGCGCCCCTGCCACAGGGCCGCGGCCAGGGCGTGCACTTCCTCCAGCGGCAGGCCCACGATGTGGTAGGCCAGGCGCTGGGCCGTCTTCTGGCCGATGCCTGGCAGGCGTGCCAGTTCGGACACCATCCGGGCGATCGGTTCGATCTGGCCGGCCATCAGAACAGGCCGCCCAGGCCGCCCATGCCGGGCGCCATTCTGCTCATGGTGGCCTCACGGGTCTCCTCGCCCTTGCGCAGCGCCTCGTTCACCGCGGCCATCACCAGGTCCTGCAGCATCTCCACGTCGTCGGGATCCACCACCTTGGGGTCGATGGTGATGTCCAGCACTTCGCGCTTGCCGCTGACCTTCACGGTCACCACGCCGCCGCCGGCAGAGGCCTCGTACTCCGCCGCGTCCAGCTTCTCCTGGGCATCGGTCATCTGCTGCTGCATCTTCTGGGCCTGGCGCATGAGCTGCTGCATGTTGGCGCCGCCGCCGAAACCGCCGAAATTCTGTCTTGCCATGGGAAAAACCTCCTTGAGTATTGAAAAGTTGTGGATAACTCACTGTACGGGATCAGTCCGGGATATGTCAAGGTTGCCGGACACACTGCTGAAGAGCACGGAGGGCCCGGCCTCCCCGATGATGGAAACATTGTCGCTGCTGATGCGGCCGGCAACGCTGCGGTGGGTCGCCGCGCATTGCGAAACGGGCGCGTCGATGCTCAGGTCGCCCACGACGCTGTTGGCCGTGATGCTGCCAAAGGGCGAGCGGAAGCCCAGCGTCATGCCGCCGGTGATGCTCAGCAGCGAGCACTGGTCGATGCTGGCCTGCTGCACGCTGATGGCGCCGGAAGTGGTGATGAAGCTGCCGCGCGTGCAGGTCAGATCTGTCACGCGGATATCGCCCGTGACGCTGCGCAGGGTGATGTCGCCAAAGAAAACGGCATTGGCGTTGATCAGCCCGGACACCGTGTCCAGCGTCAGGTCCGAGCCGCTCAGGCCCCGGGCGTTGATCCAGCCGGACACCGTGCGGCCTTCGATGCGCCCCTTCCAATCCAGCGGAATGCAGATGGTCACCTGCAGCCAGCTGGTTTCGATGGGATTCTTCTGCAGGGACAGCGCGGGCTGCTCCACCAGCAGCTGATTGCCGCTGACGGCGACGCGCAGAGCCTTCACGTCCCCATCGGCGCCGGAAACCACGACGCCGATCTCATCGATGTCATCGGTGCAGATATCCATCGTGGCGCTGGTGAGCCTGAGCACGATGCGCGTGAGCGGCAGTGAATCGAAAAACTCGTTGCGGTTCATCTGGTCACCTCCGATGGGAATATGATAGCATGTTTTGCGCGGGGATGCAAGGGGAACTCCTTCGGTCAGCTGAACTCCCTCAGTCAGCGGGCAAGCCCGCTGCCAGCTCCCTCGGGGAGGGAGCCTTTGTGAGGAGGGCGACTTGGGTCGCCTTGAATGAACTCCCTCAGTCAGCGGGCAAGCCCGCTGCCAGCTCCCTCGGGGAGGCCCCTCTCAGTCAGCTTTGCTGACAGCTCCCCCCAAGGGGGAGCCTTTTGGAGAAGTGTGACCTGCGTCGCCTTGAACTGTTACTCCGCCGGTTCCAGGGCGGTCAGGCCTGTGACCACGTCGTCCAGGATGGCCATGACGCAGGGGTTGCCGCGATCCTGCTTGCCCTGCAGGAGGATGGAGTCCTTGGGCAGGCGGGTGGGGGCGGATCTGGCCTGGGTGATGACGAGGTCGCAGGGCTCCTTGCCCACCTTGACAATGCCTGCGATGCAGCGGCCGTTGGAGCCGTTCTTGTTGAAGTAGAAGGACTTGAGGCCCTTGCCGTTGCGGTTCTGGCGCTCGAAGTCAAGGGCCAGCAGGCGCTTGGCGTAGCCGCGGTCGGTCATGAGCACCATCTGCTCGGTGTCTGCGATCTGGCCCACCCAGATCAGCTCGTCCGTATCGTCCACCTGCATGCACTTCACGCCCGCAGAGATGCGCCCCTGGGTGGGCACGGTGTTGAGCGCGAAGCGGATGCACATGCCGGCGCGGGTGAGCATGAGGATGTCATCGCGGGTGGCGGCGGGCATGACGGCCAGGAGCGAATCGCCCTTCTTGAGGGTGACGGCGGCGAATTTCTTGCTGCGCACGTCGTAATCCACCGCGGTGGTGCGCTTGACCATGCCCTGCTTCGTCACGAAGAGGAAGTCCGGCAGATGCCCGGCGTCCACCATGCGCAGGCAGGAGATCCACAGGGGCTTCTCGCCGTCCTCCAGCCCGGCCAGCACGCCGGTCAGCAGCTGACCGCGATCCTTCGGCTTGCACTCGTTCAGGCCGCCGACGGACAACGGGTAGCAGTTACCATGGTCGGTGAAGATCAGCAGCGTCTCGTTGGTGGCGGTCATGAAGAGGAACTCCGCGCTGTCGGCTTCGCTTTCCTCGCGGGAGGGCAGGGGATTCTTGCGGTACACATCCGGCCGCATGCGCTTGAGGAAGCCCGAGTGGGTGTAGGCCACGATGACCTCCTCCGGTGCGGCGACCTCGCGGAAGGCTTCTGCCGGGGTCTCCTGCGCCTTCTCGATGGAGGTGCGGCGCTCGTCGGCGTATTCGCCCTCGATCTCCTGCAGCTCCTTCTTGATGACGTTCATCAGCTTCCTCTCGCTGCCCAGGATCCCCTCCAGCCTGTCGATGAGCTTGAGGATGTCCTCGTACTCCTTGCGCAGGGCGAGGAGCTCCAGGTTGGTCAGGCGCTGCAGACGCATGTCCAGGATGGCCTGGGCCTGGATCTCCGTCAGGTCGAAGTGGAACATCAGCTTTTCCTTGGCTTCCTTGGGGTTCTTCGAACCGCGGATGAGCGCGATGACCTCGTCCAGGTTGTCCACGGCGATCATCAGGCCCTGCAGGATGTGGGCGCGGGCGCGGGCGTGCTTCAGCTCGTACTCCGTGCGGCGGGTTACCACGTCCTTCTGATGGCGGATGAAGTGGCCGATCATGGTTTTGAGGCCCATCTGCACGGGCTTGCCCTCGGCGATGGCCACCATGTTGACGCCGAAGGTGACCTGCAGGTCGCTGTACTTGTACAGGTAGGCCAGGACCTTGTCCACATCCGCGTCCTTCTTCAACTCGATGACGGCGCGCATGCCGCCGCGGTCGGACTCGTCGCGGATGTCGTAGATGCAGCCCAGCTGGGCCTTCTTCTCCTCGGAGAGCTTCAGGATCTTTTCCAGCATCGCGGCCTTGTTGACCGTGTAGGGGATCTCATGGATGACGATCAGCTTGCGGCCTGCGTTGCCGTCCTCGATCTCCACGCGGGCGCGGACGGACAGCTTGCTGCGGCCGGTCTCGTAGCCCTTGCGGATCTCCTCGTTGTCCACCAGGATGCCGCCGGTGGGGAAGTCCGGGCCGGGGAGGATCTGCATCAGCTCGTCCAGGGTGATGTTCGGCTTCTCGATCTGCGCGATGACGGCGCGGATGGCCTCGCCCAGGTTGTGGGGCGGGATGTTGGTCGCAAGACCCACGGCGATGCCCGTCGCGCCGTTCACCAGCAGGTTGGGGAAGCGGGCGGGCAGCATGTCGGGCTCCTTGAGGGTGTCGTCGAAGTTGAGGCGGAAGGGCACGGTGTCCTTCTCGATGTCCCGCAGCATCAGCATCGCCAGCGGGGTCATGCGGGCCTCGGTATAACGCATGGCGGCGGCGCTGTCGCCGTCGATGGAGCCGAAGTTGCCGTGGCCGTCCACCATCGTTGCGCGCATGGAGAAGTCCTGCGCCATGCGCACCATCGCGTCGTACACGGAGGAGTCGCCGTGGGGGTGGTACTTGCCCAGGCAGTCGCCCACGATGCGGGCGCACTTGCGGTGGGGCTTGTCCGGCGTGGTGCCCAGCTCCATCATGGTGTAGAGGATGCGGCGCTGCACGGGCTTGAGGCCGTCCTCCACGCGGGGCAGGGCGCGCTCCAGAATGACATGCTCGGCATAGGGGATCATCGAGGCGTGCATCACGTCCTCAACGGAGGTCTGCAGGATGCGGGAAGGGTCGTCCTTGGGGATGGGGCGGTTATCGCTCGTCTTTTTCTTTGCCATGCCTTACTTGCCCCCTTCCTGCTGGGTCGGCGCTTCAAAGTTGTCGGGCTTGTTGAAGTCCGCATGCTCGGTGATGTAGTCGCGCCGCGGCTCCACCTTGTCGCCCATGAGAATGGTAATGCGGCGGTCGGCCAAGGCGGCGTCCTCAATGGTCACCTGCATCAGCTTGCGCTGCTCGGGGTCCATGGTGGTCTCCCAGAGCTGCTCGGGGTTCATTTCGCCAAGGCCCTTGTAGCGCTGCAGGGTGTAGCCCTTGCCGGCGGCCTTGATGCACTTGGCCAGCTCCTTGTCGTCGTAGGCGTACCAGATCTTGCTGCCCTTCTGCACCTTGTACAGCGGCGGCATGCCGATGTAGACGTGGCCGTTCATGACCAGCTCCTTCATGTAGCGGAAGAAGAAGGTCAGCAGGATCGCGCGGATGTGAGCGCCGTCCTGGTCGGCATCGGAGAGGATGATGACCTTGTGGTACTTGAGGTTCTGGAGGTTGAAGCCCTCGTCGATGGAGGTGCCAAGGGCGGTGATGAGGCTGCGGAACTCCTCGTTGGACAGCACCTGATCCAGGCGCTTCTTTTCGGCATTCAGCGGCTTGCCCCGCAAAGGCAGGATCGCCTGGAATTTGCGGTCACGGCCTTGCGTGGCAGAGCCGCCGGCGGAGTCGCCCTCCACGATGAACAGCTCGTTGTCCACAGCGCGGCGACCGGTGCAGCTGGACAGCTTGCCCACCAGAGGAGCTG
>JAFQQT010000071.1 GCA_017410455.1 Clostridia bacterium | reverse complement strand
TTGCACTCATTCACTGGTCGGGGCGTAAACGCCCCTCCCGGCCGTTCATTCGTGTAAGGAAGCGATTTTGCAAGCAAAATCGCGCGGAAATCGCCGCGCATGTCGCCGATTTCCGATTTACAGTCTGCCGACGGCGAATAATTGTGACTACATTCTTGGCTTTTTTGACAGTCTGTGTGCCCCCCCCTGCGGGGACATTTTATTTTGCGAAAATTTGTTCGACAAAAAAGAAGGAATATCTGTTCGCGTGTCGAATAGAACATACATTCCTATCACGAGGAGGTCGATATGATGAACGTTTATGAGTCCTGCCCGGAGATCACCACGGAGCACCTGATGCTGCGCCTTGTCCACCGGGCGGACGCAGGAGGGCTGCTGAAGGTCTACAGCGACCCGAAGGCCCAGCCCTTCTTCAACGCCGACAACTGCACCAGCGACTTCCGCTACACCCGCCTGCCGGAGATGATCGAGTGCGTGAACATGTGGATGTGGTCGTATGAGCACGGCTACTTCGTCCGCTGGACGATCCTGCACGGGGAAACGCCGGTGGGCACGGCGGAGATGTTCCGCCGGGACGATGGCCCGGATGGCCGGGGCTGCGGGGTGCTGCGCATCGATCTGCACAGCCGCTACGAGCGCGGCCGGGTCTTCGATGAGCTGCTGCCCGCCCTGCTGCCCTGCTGCCACCGGGATTTCGGCTGCGCGCAGGTGCTGACCAAGGCGTTCTCCGGCAGCGGGGAGCGGCTGGCGGCGCTGGGACGGCACGGCTTCGTGCCCGCGCCGGGGGCGGTTCGCTGCCACGACGGCACGCCCATCCTGGATTACTGGGTGCACCGGGCATAAGGCGGAAGCGGGCGGCATAGCCTCTTCGCAGGAGGCGATGTCCATGAATGAACCGGCTGGGAAGCCCTTCGGCCTGACGCTGGACAGGCGCGAGAAGGCCGTGCTGACGGGCGTGACGGATGTGGAGCGGTTTGACGAGGGCGAGGTGGTGCTCCAGACCCACGGCGGCCGCCTGACGCTGACGGGATCGGGGCTGCATGTGTCCAGCCTGCAGCTGGAGGAGGGCCGCCTGCACCTGGAGGGCGTCATCGACAGCGCCAGCTACGATGCGGCGCTCCACGGCTGCAGGGGGGGCGCGCGCAAGGGCGGGTTCCTCCGCCGCGCCCTGGGATGAAGCGGCCTGCGCTGGAGGTGCTCTTCGCCCGGGCGGCCCAGGGGCGCACATTCATGCTGCTGCTGGCGGGCGGCCTGGCCCTGGGGCTGCTGACGCTGCTGTCGAGCTGGCTGCACCGGCGGGCCCGCTGGCTGGGGATCGCTGCGGATGCGCTGTGCGCGGCGGCCATGGGTGGCCTGCTGCTGGGCGGGACGCTGCTGTCCGGCGACGGGCTGCGGCTCTATGCGCTGCTGGGGGTGCTGCTGGGCGCGGCGCTCAGCCGGGCCGGAGCGGGTCTGCTGGCGGATGCGGCGCAGGAAATTTTCCGCCGCAGGCAGGAATGAGGGCGGCGGACGCAGAATAACTCGTGTACTGATATGATACATTGCCGCAGCTGCGGGAAAGGGAGGGAGAGCCACATGCGGGGGAAGGTGCTGACCTGGCGCGGTATGCTGATCATCGCAGGTGCGTTCGCCGCCGTTTTCTTCGTGGCGCTTTTCGGGGTGATCTCCAGCCGCCATGCCATGGAGGCGCAGTATCTGCAGCAGCAGCAGACCATCGTGGAGATGGAGCGGCAGGTGGCGGAGCTGCGCAATGAGCTGGATCGCGTGGGTACGGATGGCTACGTGGAGAACGAGGCCCGCACCCGCTATGACTATGTGCGCAACGGTGAGATCCGCTTCGAGTTCTCCGACCCGGAAACGCTGAGCTACTACACCAAGGCGGAATGGGAAATCATCATGGATGAAGAGCTGTACACAACCTACTGAGGGGTCTTTGCGTGCTGCAAAGGCCTCTTTTTGCACGACCGACGCGGATGGGAGGTATGGGCAGATGCTCGTGGCGGTGATCGGAATCGGGTCCAATTCGGTGCGTATGCTGCTGGCGGAGGCTGGCGAGGGGGAGATGCGCCGCCTCTGGCGCGACCGTGAGGGCACGCGCCTGTTCGCCGGGCTGGATGAGCAGCGCCGCCTGTCGGCACAGGCGATGGAGGCCACGGCAGCGGCGGTGAGCCGCATGGCTGCGGACGCCCGGGCAGCCGGTGCGCAGCGCATCCACCTCTTTGCCACCAGCGCCACCCGCGACGCGGCCAATCAGGCGGAGTTCGCGGCCCTGCTGGCGGAGAAGGCGGGGCTGGAGATGGAGATCTGCTCGGGCGAAAGGGAGGCGGCACTGTCCTTCCTGGGCGCCAGCGGAGGCGGCGAGTGCGGCGTGATGGACATCGGCGGCGGCTCCACGGAGATCATCGTCGGCGCGGGGATGAAGCTGCGCTGCGCCATGAGCTGCCAGATGGGCGCGGTACGCCTGGCGGGGCTCCACCCCATCGGCGACCATGGCGACCTGCCCTATGTGGAGGAGGTGGCCCGCACCATCCTGCTCGAGCAGCTGGATCGGCACCCCACGCTGACCCTTCCGGCGCGCTGGTACGGCACCGGCGGCACCTTCACCACCCTGGCGGCCATCGCCCGGCGCGTGCACTGGACGGAGCGCACCTACATGCATGGCACGGTGCTGCCCCTTACGCAGGTGGAGAGCATTGCCCGCATGCTGGCGGACATGCCCCTGGCCCAGCGGCGGGAGCTGCCCGGCCTGCAGCCCAACCGCGCGGACATCATCGTCCACGGCGTGTGCATCCTCCTGGCCTGCATGCGCACCCTGGGCGTGGAGGAGATCAGCGTGAGCGAATACGGCAACCTGGAAGGTTATGTCCGCATGACCTATGGCGGCTGAGCGGGGCTTGCGCAAAGCAGAGGGATGCAGTATAATGGACATGCTGCAGGGCAGCAGGAATTTATAAGGAGTGAATGATTATGAAGAAACTGGCACTGCTGGCGCTGGCGATCCTGCTGGCGCTGGGTCTGAGCGGCTGCGCGCAGGACGAAGCCAAGCTGATGGAGAGCGTGGCCATCCGCGTGGGCAGCATCAGCTACACCTATGCAGACGTGCTGTCGGCTGAGAACGCCAATCGTGCGTACTACGACCAGCTGAACCAGCTTTACGCGATGTATGGCATCACGGGCGTGGCCATGACGGATGAGGAGATCCGCAACGAAGTGGTCAACAACCTGTCCACCCAGGCCGTTGTGCTGGACAAGGCGCACCAGATGGGCCTGACCGAGCTGACCGAGGATGAGCAGCGCGAGCTGAGCCGCCGCACCACCGCGACCATGAAGGAGTACCGCGCCTCTGCCGAGGCGGGGCTGACCCTGCCGGAGGACGCGACGGCGCAGGATCGCGAAGCCGCCATCGATGCGGCCCTGCTGGAGGCCGGCGTCACCCGCGAGAAGGTCTACCGCAGCGAGTGGGAAGCCTACATCATCGAGAAGGCGCAGAACTGGGCGGTCAGCGATGTGACGGTCTCTGAGGCCGAGTTCCTCGCCGCCTTCAACGAGCGGGTGGAGAGCGAGAAGGCCACCATGGACGCCGACGTGACCCAGTATGGCCTGACGATCCTCAATGGCGAAACGCCCCTGTACGCCCCCGCGGGCTACCGCGAGCTGGACTGGATCTACATCGCTGCCTCTGAGGATGCGGTGGAGCAGCTTTACAGCATTGAGGACGCGCTGGATGCAGCCGTTACGGATGCGGATAACTGCGAGGAGACCGCCCGCGGCCTGCTGGGCGATGAAGCTGACCTGGACGCGCTGGTCGCGCAGGTGGATGTGACGCTTTCTGAGGTGACCGACACGGTGGGTATCACCGTGCAGGAGGCTGTGGCAGCCTTTGATACGGAGCTGGCCGAGGACGCTGCTGCGGCGGTGATCGCCCTGGCGAAGGCCTGCGCGCTGGAAGCGGCCTATCAGCAGCAGCTGGATCTGGCGGTGGAGGCGAGCAAAGCGGCCATCGCCCCTGAGGTGGAGGAAGCCCTCCGCCGGCTGGAGAACGGCGAGAGCTGGGATCTGGTGCAGGAGCACTACAACGACGACACGGAGATGTACTCCGGCAGCCCCGTGGTGTGCGCGGATTTCCCCTATGTGACGGAGGACTACCTCAACGCCTCGATGGCGCTGACTGCCCCCGGCCAGTGGACCCAGGGCGTGTATGACGACGGCTACGGCTGCTACATCATCCTCTACACCGGCGATGTGGCCCAGGGTGCGGTGGATGCGGAAACCGTCCGCGAGGCGATGACGGCGGAGCTGCTGGCCACCCGGCAGGAGGAGAGCTTCTCCCAGACGCTGAACCTGTGGATCGAGGCGGCGAATTACCGCATCTATATCAACTATGATCTGCTGGGCAACTGAGCCTGCGACGCGGATCGACTGAAGCAAAAAAGTGAGGGTCGGCTGTCATGCGACAGCCGGCCCTCAGACCATCAAAAAAGCCCGCAACCGCATCCTTTCCGGCAAGGGTGCCGGAAAGGATGCTTCCTGCGTTGGCTGCAGCTGCAAATCCGGTCATTTACCGCGAAGTAAACTCCCGAATTTGCAGCTTTGCCGCCTTGTCTTGCAGACTTTTTTGAAGGTCTGCAAACCATCGACTTTGTCGATGCTTTGAGGGCCGGCTGTCATGCGACAGCCGGCCCTTTCGCGTTTTCAGCGGGAAGCATTGAGCAGCGGGATGAGCAGGAAGATCAGCCAGCCCGGGTGCCACAGGTTGCACATCGTGCCCAGCAGCAGGTAAATGATGGTGACCATCACCGGATTGCCCAGCAGGCGCAGGGGCGCGCGCTCGCTTTCCGGCAGATAATACAGCGGAATGGTCAGGAAGATGATCCACCCCGGGTGCCACATGTGGAAGTAAATGCCCAGCACCAGGTAGGCGATGGTGACAAAGAGGGGATAGGGGAAGCGCGCGCGACGGCGGTGGCGCTCCTGTTCCGCCTGACGGGCGGCTTCCTCGGCTTCGCGGGCGGCCTTCTGAGCCAGATGCTCATAATAGCTGCCCTCGGGCAGGGGGTCATCCGGGTCGGGGGCTTCAGCGGGAGCTGCCTCCGGGATGGCGGCTTCCGGGGCAGCCGTCTCCGGGGCGGGCGTTTCCGGGGGCAGCCGCAGCCCCAGCAGCTCATCCAGCGTCACGCCGTAGAGCTGCGCCAGGGCGATCAGGTTGTCCGTGTCGGGCGAGGACTCCGCCCGCTCCCATTTGGATACGGCCTGCCGGCTCACGCCCAGCTGCTCGGCCAGATCCTCCTGCGACAGGCCGTGTGCCCGGCGGAGCTCAGCCAGATGATTTGCGCTTTCGATGGTCATGGGTCCGATCCTCCTTTGTGGTGCGTACAGGGATATTATAGCGCGCAAGCGGCTCTTTGGCCATACATTCCAGATGGAATCTGCTTTGTTCCGGGGAAACCCTGGGTTGCGGCGCGGATAATGAGGTATATAATGGGAGAAATGCATGATTTTTCGCAGAATTTTCATCGAAATGCGAACATTTCCGGTGGCGGCCGCGTCTAAAAAGGTGTACAATTATGTCATGCTGAAACGTATGTAAACGACCGAAGGGGAGGGAGAGCCATGAAGATGCGCGGGCTGCTGGCGCTGCTGCTGGCGTGGCTCTGCCTGCCCTTTACCGTGCTGGGCGAGGAAGCGCAGCCAATTGAGGACGGGCGGGTGAACCGCGCGCTGCTGGTGGGCTGCGACCGCTTCCTGAGCCAGCCGGACACCACGCCCTCTTCGGCCAACAATGTCAGCCGGATGGCGGCCACCTTCAGCGGCGGCACGCTGGGGCTGGATCTGCTGCTGACGGCGCCCGACGGCGTGGGCTCCATGGGCGAGCTGGCGGCGCTGGTGCTGGACGCCTTCGACGGGGCGGACGAGGACGATGTGAGCATCTTCTACATCAGCACCCACGGCCTGTGGCAGGATGGCATGGGCTCCAGCGGCATGACGCTGCTGCTTTCCGATGGCGTGCGGGAGGTGGGCGTGACCGCCGTTGCCCTGCGCACCCTCTTTGACCAGATCCCCGGCCAGAAGGTGCTGATTCTGGACGCCTGCCACGCCGGCGCGATGATCGGCAAGGGCGTTGATGGCCATCTGGTGAACGTGTTCGCCGGGCCGGATTATGTGGTGCTGTGCTCCTCGGGCGGCGCGGAGGAGAGCTGGTACTGGTCCGGCGAGATCGACGGCGAGCGGCTGGCGGGCGCGGGGTATTTCTCCAACGCGCTGGTGCGTGCCCTGAGCGTGGAGGGTGGCTTCTGCGCCGATGACAACCGCGATGGTGCCATCACCCTCACCGAGCTCAAGCGCTGCCTGCTGGACACCCACGGTGCGTCCCTCGTGCGCAGCTATCCGGAGGAGAGCGACTTCGTCCTCTTCACCTACGACACGGAGCAGCACAGCGCCCGCCGCAGGGAGGCGCTGGTGGAGGGCGTGAGCTTCGAATCCGACGTGCTGCTGCCCCAGGAGCCTGCGGTTTCCTTCACCTTCAACGTGGTCAGCAGCGTGCAGGTGGCCTACCAGATCGTCTATCACCGCCAGGGTCGCTGGGACTTTGACAATGCCCAGATCATCTACGACAACAACGGCCGCTTCGGTGCCTGGGCGCTGCCCGGGCGTACGCTGGACCCCGGCATCCACCAGCGCACCATCGGCGTGGACCGGCAGGCCACGGGCGATTCCGGCTATGTGTTGCTGCAGCTGCTGACCATCGAGCGCGGCGTGCCCTCGGTGGCGTCTTCGCGGGTGCTCTGTGTGCCGCCGGAAACGGGGGATCCCCTCCTGTCGGTGGAAGCGCCTGCTGCGTTCTGCCCCGACGGCTTCGAGGAGCTGACGTTCATCGTGCGCCATGACGTGCCCTGCGAGCTCTCCGTCACCATCGTTGACGGGGATGGGCGCACCGTGCGCCGCCTCTCCTCGCGCCAGGCTTCCCGCCCGGAGATGCTTGACCCCGCGGGCACCTGCTTCACCTGGGACGGCATGGACGGCGATGGTGTGCGCCTGCCCGATGGCGAGTACCGCATTCTGGTGAAGGCCTATGTGGGGGAGGAAAAGTACGAGTTCCTGTCCGGGCCGGTCATGCTGCTGGCGATGGTCGGGTGAAATAAGGTATATATTGGGCGGCGTGGTTCACGGGACTGCGCCGCCTTTTGATGCGTTGAGGTATATTGTGGGAATGCGAGAATGGGGTATATAACGGGAAAGGACTGGAAATATGAAGGGAATTGTTACATCATCATGTTGACAGGAGGCGTGATCTGACATAAAATAAGATAGGAAAAATGTCTGTATTCCGGGGCGGGAGGCCGCGCCGGAGGGCAGGACGGAGGAACACAGCGATGCGTTTATGGGAACGAATGAAGGGTCGCGCGGGCGTGCAGATGCTGCTGGCCGTGTTGCTGGTGGCGATTCTGGCGTGCACCGCGCTGGCGGAGAGCTATCCCTTCACGGGTACGATCAATGCGGAAACGAACCTGCGCCGCACGCCCAAGTCCAACGAGAGCAACGTGATTGCCCGCGTCCCCGAGGGAGAAGTGATCCAGGTCACCGGTGCGTCGGGAAATTTCTACCGCATCGAGTATGACGGGCAGACCGGCTATGTATTCAAGAAATACGTGGACAAGGGCGGCACGGCTTCCGGCGGCAGTTCGGACAGCGCCGCCTTCACGGCCACGGGTTATCCCTATGATACCGTGTGCATCCAGCAGGTGAGCCTGCGCAAGACGGCCTCCACGTCCGCAAAGAAGCTGGATACCATCCCCGTGGGGGGCAAGGTGACGGTGCTGGCCCTCAACGGCAGCTGGGCCAAGGTGACCTACGACGGCCAGACCGGCTGGTGCAAGAAGGATTATCTGCGCCTGGCGACCATCGTCAAGGGTACCCCCACGCCCACCGCGGGCCCCACCCTTTCTCCCGGGGAGGACGCCAGCGGCTACCAGGTGCTGCAGTCCGGCTCTGATGGCGATCAGGTCATGGCCCTGCAGGAGGCCCTCATTGAGCTGGGCTACCTCAAGGGCACGGCGGACGGCGTGTACGGCAGCGCCACGGCGCAGGCGGTCATGGCCTTCCAGCGGCAGAACTCCTACCCCATCACCGGCATTGCGGATGCGAACCTGCAGGCCTTCATCTTCAACGGCAAGCCCCTGAATGCCGACGGCGACAAGACTGAGGTGAAGACCCTGCCGGCCATCGAGGGGGTTACGGCCTCCTCCGGCAGCCGCGGCATGCTCGTGCGCACCATCCAGAGCCGCCTGAAGGAGCTGGGCTATTACACCGGCACGATCAGCGGCGTTTATGACACAGCCACCACCAAGGCCGTGCGCGCCTTCCAGAAGACGAACGGGCTGAAGCAGGATGGCGTGTGCGGCGCGAGCACCCAGGCCCTCCTGCTGGGAACGGGGGCGCTGTCCTCCGGCGCGACGCCCACCCCCACGCCCACCCCGACCCCCACGCCCCTGCCCACCTTCGAGCTCCCGGACGGCAAGGTCCGCCAGGGCAGCCGTGGCGCGGACGCCAGGCTGGTGCAGCAGCGGCTGATCGACCTGGGCTACCTCGACGGCAAGGCGGATGGCGCCTTCGGCACGGCCAGCGTCAAGGCGCTCAAGGCCTTCCAGACCAAGAACGGGCTGAAGGCGGACGGCGTGGCCGGCAGCGGCACCAATGCGGTGCTCTTCAGCCACCTGGCCATCCCGGCGGATTATGTGGCACCCACCGTCCCCACGGCGACGCCCTATGCCGAGCCCACGCCCACCCCCACCTATGAGGCGGTGACGAAGGAGAACGTCGTCGTCATCCGCCAGGGCGTGACGGGCACAGCGGTGCTCCGCCTGCAGCAGCGCCTGACCCAGCTGGGCTACTACAGCGCAGCCATGGATGGCGTGTGCAAGGCGGACGATGTGGCGGCCATCCGCGCCTTCCAGCGCATGAACGGCCTGGATGTGGACGGCGTGGCCGGATACGACACCCAGAGCGTCCTCTACACCGCCACCGCCATTATGGACAATGGCCAGATGGCCGGCAGCGTGGTGGACACCCTGACCACCCTCAAGAAGGGCATGAAGGGCGAAGACGTGCGCCAGCTGCAGGAGCGGCTGATCAAGCTGGGTTACCTGAGCGGCACGGCGGACGGCATCTACGGCACGGACACCGCCGAGGCGGTCTATAACTTCCAGAAGCGCAACGGCCTGAGCCGCGACGGCGTGGCGGGTCCCAAGACCCTGGCGGCCCTCTACAGCGTCAGCGCTGCCACCCCCGCGCCCACCAGCACCCCGGCGGCCACCACGGCTCCATCCACCATCACCCTGAACACCGCCACCACCCTCAAGCAGGGCGACGTGAGCAGCAGCGTGAAGGCCATGCAGCAGAAGCTGATCGCCCTGGGTTACCTGGACGGGGCGGCTGACGGCAACTTCGGCCCCAAGACCTACCGCGCGGTGCTGGCCTTCCAGCGCGCCAACGCCCTGGATGCGGACGGCATCGCCGGCAAGCAGACCCTGGCGGCCCTCAACACCGCCGGCATCAGCAACAGCGGCACCTCCGGCCCCTCCGCCAGCGCGCCCAGCGTCACCGTGAAGCCCGGCGCCAGCGTCAGCCTGGGCACCACCGTGCAGGTCATCCCGGAGAACGTCGTGTACGAGTACTGGTACTCCACCGTGCGCGCCGCCTGCCGCAAGTACCCCTACTGCACGCTGTACGATCCGGACACGGGCATCAGCTGGCAGGTGCACATGTTCTCCTACGGCAAGCATGCGGAGATTGAGCCCCTGACCGCTGCGGACACCGAGAAGATGTACCAGGCCTGCGGCTACCAGGATTGGACGCCCAAGGCCGTGTGGGTCATCTTCGCCGATGGCACCATCCGCATCGCCACCACTCACTCCGTGCCCCATGAAGTGCAGCACATCACCGACAACAACTTTGCCGGCCACAGCTGCCTGCACTTCCCGCGCACCATGGCGCAGGTGACCGCCATCGGCCCCTACGCCACCAAGCATCAAAAAGCTGTTGACCTGGCCTGGGCGGCGGTGCAGGCGATGATCGACTGATTCGTTGAGAACCGCATATTGATTCTGCCATATGGGCGGACGCGTCATGACTGGCGTGTCCGCCTTTCTGGTAGAGAAGGAGGCCAATTCAATGGCGTGCCGTTTGCCGGGGGGGCTCCTTCCGTCTTCGTTCCCGATTTTCAATCGTGAACGAATCCACCTCCCTCAGGGATGGGGGCTGTGCCGCTGCCGCAGTAGATGCCACGGCCGGATGAACGCCGTAGGGGAGGGGCTTGCCACTCCCATTCACTGCACGAACCACGAGGATCCGGGAGAGGCAAGCCTCTCCCCTGCGGAAAACCGTCCTGCATACGCTTTTTTGCGGAAATTCCGCGAAAACCCTTGACTTCCACGCCGCGTTAAAGCGTAAAATGGCGGCGAAACGGGGCCAAAAGGGCGCCCTCCCCGAGGGAGCTGGCAGCGAGCTTGCTCGCTGACTGAGGGAGTACCCGCACCACAGGAGGACAAACATGAAGATCAAACAGGTCTGCGAACTGACCGGCCTGACCGACCGGGCGATCCGCTACTACATCGAGGAGGGCCTCGTGTCCCCCGCCTACACGGAGAACTACATGGGCCGCCGCGCCTACGACTTTGCAGAAAACGACGTGGCCGCCCTGAACCACGTGGCCACGCTGCGCAAGTTCGGCTTCACGGTAGAGGAGATCCGGCGGATCCTTGCCGACCCGCAGGAGAGCGTCGCCATTGTCGCGGAGGTGCGGGCGCGCAAGGAGGAGACCGTCCGGCAGGAGGGCGAAAACCTCGACGCCCTCGCCCGGCTGGAGGCGGAGAAAGCGTATACCGTGGCCGAACTGGCGGAGGCGCTCGTTGAGCCGGTGAGGGAGGTGGAGGTGCCGAAGGAGGACAGGCACATTACATGGCGCGAGGCGGCGCAGGGGTTCCTGCGGAACGGCGCGGTGTGGATCATTGCGCTGATTCCCCTGCTTCTGGTGCTGACGCTCAACCTGTCGATCCCGTATTTCTTCCGCTACCCCAGATTTGCGACATGTGAATTGAAGGAATACCTGATTCTTATGGTGCTCTCGCTCGTGCCGACGCTGGTGCTGCTGCCTGCGTGGTTCCTCTGGTTCCGCCGGGGGAAGCTCAGGGGACTCAAATGGGCGCTGGTGATCCTGTGCGCGCTGTACCTGCCGGTGAGCGTGCTGCTTCAGATCTCGTCGCATATCACGAACCCGTACTATTCCATCACCGAGGACGTCCGGCACTACCTGAAGGTCGACCGGGGATGCGACGCGCGGTACGAGGAGCTGGTGTACGGCCTGTTCCCGGCTCAGCCGCACACGACGGCTTACGTGCTGGGGGAGAAGGGCTTCGAGGAGCAGAGCACGCAGCCGCGGTATTTCTATCGCTACGCCTGCCGTCTGGAGCCGAGCTACGAGGTGTTCGCCGAGTGGACGCTGACCCCGGATGAGCTGGCGGCAGAGCGTCAGCGGGTGGAGGCGCTCCTGACCCGGGCGCATGCGCAGGAGGGGCAGGGCGTGCTGGAGACGATCGAGCAGGGCGACTACACCTGCATTGCCTTCTGGATCGGTGAGCGGCCCTTTGAGCATCTGTACGACTCCTATGCCACGATGGCGATGTTTGCCTGGAACGAGGAGACCGGGCGCGTGCGGTACATGTTCAACTACTACACCTACCCGGCCAACGAGAGCTGGGATCCGGAGTCGTCCTACTACATGACCCTCGACTGGGGAGAGGAGGCAGCGCAGTGAAGATCAAGCAGGTCTGCGAGGCCACCGGCCTGACCGACCGGGCGATCCGCTACTACATCGAGGAAGGGCTGCTGTCCCCGTCGTATACGGAGAACTACATGGGTCGCCGCGCCTACGATTTCAGCGACAGCGACGTGGCCGCCCTGAACCACGTGGCCACGCTGCGCAAGTTCGGCTTCACGGTGGAGGAGATCCGGCGGATTCTGACCGACCCGCAGGAGAGCGTCGCCATTGTCGCGGAGGTGCGGGCGCGCAAGGAGGAGACCGTCCGGCAGGAGGGCGAAAACCTCGACGCCCTCGCCCGGCTGGAGGCGGAGAAGGCGTATACCGTGGCCGAACTGGCGGAGGCGCTCGTTGAGCCGGTGAGGGAGGTGGAGGTGCCGAAGACGGACCGGATGACCGACTGGAAGGAGCGGCTCGTCAGCTGGCTGAAGGCCACGCCGGAGTGGGTCGTGATGCTGCTGCCGGTGGCGATGGTGCTGTCAATCGTCATCTGGACGGCCTTCGACATGAAGTTCCTGCAGTATGGCGACTTCCTCCGCGTGCTGCCGTGGCTCATCGTCCCTGTGCTGCTGCCGACCATCGCCATCGGCGTAGTGAAGCTGGTCGACCGCTTCCGCTTCAAGCCCGTGCGGACGGCGACGCGGGTGATGGTGGTGGTGCTGTGCGTGCTGTACATGCCGGTGTCGCTGATCCTGAGCTGCTTCGGCTTCGGCTTCACGCTTTATGAGTCCACCACGGATAATCCGGCACATTACCTGCAGACGGACAGGAGCTTCTGGATGCCGCAGCTGGCCTGGGAGCTGTTCCCGGATGAACCCCATACGATGACCTACACCTGGCAGGAGGGCGCGTATCAGCAGCTGGCCACGGAAGTGACGTATCACTACTACAACAACTACGATGGAAAGTACGACCTGTATGCCGCCTGGCAGCTGAGTGCGGAGGAACTGGCGGCGGAAGTCGCCCGGGTGGAGGCGCTGATGGCGAACGAAGCGGGGTACATCCGGGGTTCTCACGGGGACTTCGCGTACCTGGCCGTGGCAGAGGAGCTGTGCGTTCCCTTTGAGATGTCCGAGCGGTACCGCTGGCACGATGTCACCATGTTCGCATGGAATGCCGCCACAGGCGAGGTGCGCTATATCTCCTGCGATAGGTATGGCACCGAGCCGTGGTACATGACGCTGGACTGGGGCGAATAAATAACACCTGTTCTTGCAAGAAAAAACGAAACCCCGGCAGGAATTCGCGCTTCCATCACGAATCAAGATTCGACCTGATGTGCCCCCACGTGTAAGGGGTATCATCGGGCAATGAGAATGGGTCAATGACCCCACGAGTATGGAGGTAATTCCATGTCCGCGAAGATCAGACTGGACGCGCATAACCTTGGCGCGGTCATCAACAGGAACATCTACGGCCACTTCTCCGAGCATCTGGGCCGCTGCATCTATGGCGGCCTGTTCGTCGGCGAGGACAGCCCCATCCCCAACGTCAGGGGCATGCGCACCGATGTGGTGGAGGCCCTGAAGCACATCAGGGTGCCCGTGCTGCGCTGGCCCGGCGGCTGCTTTGCCGATGAGTACCACTGGGAGGACGGCATCGGCCCCCGCGAGAGCCGCAAGCGCATGGTCAACACCCACTGGGGCGGCGTGGTGGAGGACAACAGCTTCGGCACCCACGAGTTCCTGGAGCTGTGCGAACAGATCGGCTGCGAGCCCTACATCAACGGCAACGTCGGCTCCGGCACGGTGAAGGAAATGTCCGAGTGGGTCGAGTATCTCAACAGCCCCGGCGACTCCACCGTGGTTCAGCGCCGCTGGGCGAACGGCCGCAAGGACCCCTGGGGCGTGAAGTACTGGGGCGTGGGCAACGAGAACTGGGGCTGCGGCGGCAACATGCGGCCGGAGTACTACGGCGACCTGTTCCGTCGCTTCAACACCTACTGCCGCAACTATGGCGACAACAAGCTCTACCGCATCGCCTGCGGCCCCAACATCAATGACTGGGCCTGGATGGACGGCGTGATGAAGGTGGCCGGCCGCTTCTGCGACGCCATCACCCTGCACTACTACACCCATCCCCAGGGCTGGGAGAAGAAGGGCAGCGCCACCCAGTTCGACGCTGACGAGTACTACCTGACCCTGCGCAAGACCGCCTACATGGAGGAGCTGCTCAAGGGCCACCTGGCCATCATGGACAAGTATGACCCCAGGCACAGGGTCGGCCTGATCGTGGACGAGTGGGGCACCTGGTTCACCGTGGAGCCCGGCACCAACCCCGGCTTCCTCTACCAGCAGAACACCATGCGCGACGCCATGGTCGCCGCCATCAACCTCAACCTGTTCAACAGCCACTGCGACCGCGTGGTGATGGCGAACCTGGCCCAGATGGTGAACGTGCTGCAGGCCGTTATCCTCACCGATGGCGACCAGATGCTGCTGACCCCCACCTACCATGTGTTCGACCTGTTCAAGGCGCACCAGGACGCGACCCTGCTGCCCAGCGAAATCGAGTGCGGCGAGGCTGCCGAGGGCGTGCAGAGCATCACTGCCTCCGCGTCTGTGAAGGACAGCGTCATCACCGTCACCGCCGCCAACGTGGATTGCGAGAGCGCCCAGCAGGTGACCGTGGAGATCGCGAACTGCGACGTGCAGCGTGTCACCGCCCGCATCCTGACTGGCGAGATGCACGACAAGAACACCTTCGAGGACAAGGAGAACGTGAAGATCGTTGATTTCACGGACTTCACCGTCACCGGGGGCGGCGTGGTGCTGAACCTGCCCGCCTGCTCCGTGGTCGAGGTCACCATCAATGGCTGATGCGCCCCGCAGGCAGTGCCGGTGCCTGCTGAAGGAGGCCGGTGAAGCGGAGATGGCCGCCAGCATCGCCGAGTACGTCGCCATGCTGGATGAAGCCGTCCGCACGGCGGAGGTGGACTACCGCGCGCGCCTGGCCGTCTGCGAGGGCTGCGATGCGCTGATGAACGGCACCTGCCGCCTCTGCGGCTGCTATGTGGAGACCCGCGCGGCCAAGAAAGGCATGGCCTGCCCGATGGTGCCGCCCCGGTGGACGAAAATCGAAGACTGACACGGGCGGAGAGCTGCATTCGGCGCGGCTCTCCGCTTTTTTTGCATGGGGCCTTGACCTTCGCCCTTGCTGCAATGATACCATCTCCCTGAAAATGGCCGGGCATCCGGTGAAAGGGGGGAGCAGCATGTGGTTTATCCGGGCGATCAGGCGGTTGTTCTGCGGCGGGGCGTCCGTGCAGAATGACGATCATCAGCGGGAGCAGGATCATTCTCTTCATCGATACAACACCCATGAGCCGCCGCGGCGCGTGCGGCAGATGAACATGATCGGGCTGCGCAGCGGGAGCCTGATTTTTTCTGAAAAAGGGGATTGACCTTGCAGCGTGCTATAATGATACGATGACGGCGAAAGGAGGTCGGGGATATGATGACCATCAAGGCATTCGCGGAGCTTTGCGGCTGCACGGCGCAGACCCTGCGGTACTACGACCGCATCGGGCTGCTGCGTCCGGCGCAGGTGGACAAGTGGACGGGTTACCGCTACTATGAGGAGCGGCAGGCCCTCGACTTTGTGAAGATCAGGAACCTGCAGGCGGCGGATTTCGCCATCAGCGAGATCGAGCTGCTGCTGCGGGAACCGGATGAGGCGGTGTATGCTGCCTTCGACGCGAAGATCGCCGCGCAGGAGGAGAAGCTCCAGCGCATCCGCGAAATTCAACGCACATATCTCCGCGAGAAGAACGCCATGGAAAAGCTGCTGAACGGAATGATCGACTACCTGCTTGAGGGCTGCCGCACGCCTGCCGTGCTGCGGGAGTTCGGCTATGAGGAGGCGGATTACGACCGGGTGATGACCATGCTGCGGACGTGGCTGGAGAGCACCTTCACCGTGCCGCCCATGCAGACGGGGCAGGTCGCGCTGGAGGTTAACGGCGAACGCGCCGAGGGCGTCGGGCCGGTGGCGGAAAAGCTGGCCGGGCTGCCCCGGGACACCTACGGGGACACGGTGTACTTCACCGATGGCAGCGTAACGGATGAGGACGGCGACTACGAGCCCGTGTGGGAGAAGCATGGCTGGTCGCACCCGGCGGAGCTTCTGCCGAAGATCCCGCCGCTGACGGGGGAGAAGCCTTACGAGCTCTGCGTGGAGGTGGCTGACTTCGTTTACCCGAAGGATCTGTCCTATGCGATGTTCTTCATCGGCGTGCTGATGCTGGAGCGCGGAGCCTTCCGCTGCAAGGGCTGCTCGGTGGAGCGCAGCGGGGATGGGGCGAATCATTTCGTGCTGAAGCGCCGGAAGTGACCGCGTTTACACTTGTAAAACTTTGCCGGAATGCTTGCGAGGGGGGATGTTCATGTTATACTGAATGCACAAAATCCACCAATGAAAGGGTGTTGCATCCATGATGAAGAGAATGCTCCTGTGCCTGCTGATGATCGCGTTGCTGCTGCCTGCCGCAGCCCTCGGGGAGGCGGGGACGCAGCGGCTGGAGATGGCCTTCGGGCTGTTCTGGGTGGAAATCCCTGAGGACTGGTCGCCCGGGCCCGTGCAGAGCAATGTGCTGGCCGACCTGCGCTGCGACGTCAGCGAGCTGGCCTGGCCGGTCTATGCCAGCTACGCCCCGCTGGAGACGTATGCCGATACCGCAGGGCGCGACCTGGACAACCGCGTGTCGCTGCTCTATGCCCTGAGCGGCGGCGGATACAGCGAAACGGAGATCGCTGAGGAAACGCTGCCGAACGGCGTGAAGCTCCGCTGGCAGCTCATGCGCGGGGACGCCATGCACACCCTGTGGTTCGAGGCAACGACGGAGGCATACGGCTACAACATGACCCTGAGCGGCGAGCCGACGGAGGCGTGGGACGAGGCGCTGCTGGCCGTGATGCGCTCCTTCGGCGCGGATGATCAGATCGAGCAGGATCTGCTTCAGCTCCGGCAGACGCAGCTGGATGGCGGCGCGTTCGTCAGCTGCGAGCACGGCCTGAAGCTGCAGCTGGACGAGGGCTGGAACATCGTCACCGACCCCGGCCTGCTCCTGCCGGACACCGCCTTCATCCTGGAGAAGGAGGAGTACCGCTGGATGATCCAGCTGCTGTACGCAAGGGGCTGGGAGGATGGCGAGGGCCGCGACCTGCTGGAAGCCTATCTGCAGATGCGGGGCTACGCCGGCAACGCCGTGCCCGAGGCCATCACCCTGGAGCAGCTGGGCGGCATTGAAGCCTGGACGCTGATCGAAGAGAGCGGCATCAACATGCAGCACATCGCCTTCATCCATGAGGGCCATGGCTACTACGGCTCCTTCATGTGGATCGTGCCGGACGACGCGGAGGCCCGCCCCTACATGGATGCGGCCATCCGGACGATGGTGAAACCCGAATAAATGGATATCAGTCATTCCCCTGGCAGGTATGATGTAGAGGAAGGTCTCCGCCTTCCGATGGCGTCATGGCTGCGCACGCCTGCGGCGAATGGCAGCGGTTATGATGGAAGGATGAGCCTTCGTCATAACCGCATTTTCATTTGCAGGAGGGAAGACCATGTCGGGTAACATGTACGGCTATGTCAGGGTATCCAGCAAGGACCAGAATGAGGCCAGACAGATCCGCGCGATGGCCGAATTCGGGATCGATGCAAGGCACATCCATGTCGAGAAACAGTCCGGGAAGGACTTCAACCGCCCCGTTTACACGAAGCTGCTGCACCGGCTGAAGGCGAAGGACGTGCTGGTCGTCAAGAGCATCGACCGCCTGGAAAGGAACTATGATGAGATCCTCCGGCAATGGCGGATCATCACCAAGGAGATCGGCGCGGCGATCGTCGTGCTGGACATGCCCCTGCTGGACACCCGGGAGGGGCGGGACCTGACCAGCACGCTGATTGCCGACATCGTGCTGCAGCTCCTGTCCTACGTGGCGCAGACGGAACGCGAGTACATCCGCACCCGCCAGGCTGAGGGCATCGCGGCGGCCAGGGCCCGGGGCGTGATCTTCGGGCCGAAGCCGAAGCCAAAGCCCGGCAATTTCGCCGTATGCCTGCAGGCGTGGCGGAACCATGCCATCTCGGCGAGGCAGGCCGCCCGCGAGCTGGGCGTTTCGCACAAGACATTCCTGAAGTGGGCCCGGGAGGAGCAGCCGTCTGCCTGAAGCTGCGGGCCTGCATTCCGCAAAACAAAAAGGGCCTCCTCCCGAAGGAAGAGGACCCCAGACCATCAAAAAAGCCCGCAACCGCATCATTTCCGGCAGGGATGCCGGAAATGATGCTTCCTGCGTTGGCTGCAGCTGCAAATCCGGTCATTTACCGCGAAGTAAACTCCCGGATTTGCATCTTTGCCGCCTTGGCTTGCAGACTTTTTGAAGGTCTGCAAACCATCGACTTTGTCGATGCTTTGAGGGCCTCCTCCCGAAGGAAGAGGCCCCGAAGGGAAATCAGTCAGCCAGAGCGAGCTCCGCGGCTTCCTGGCCGGCGATGCGGCCGAAGACCACGAAGTCGGACACGGCGTTTCCGCCCAGACGGTTCGCACCGTGGACGCCGCCGGTGACCTCGCCAGCCGCGTACAGGCCGGGGATCACGTTGCCGTTGACGTCGATGACCTGGGTCTGGGTGTTGATCTCAACGCCGCCCATGGTGTGATGGATGCCAGCGGTCACCTTGATGGCGTAGTAGGGAGCGGTATCGAGGGGGTTGGCGAAGGACACGCGGCCGAAGTCGGGGTCGTTCTTGTCAGCCACATAGCCGTTCCAGGTGTTCATGGTGGCAGCGAAGGTGGTGGGATCCACGCCGATGGCGGTGGCCAGCTCCTCGTAGGTGGCGCCGGTGAAGACGAAGCCCTTCTTCACATAGCCCTGGATGGTGGCGGAAGCCTGCAGCATCGCGTCGTCCACGATCAGCCAGGAGTAGGAGCCGGTCTGGGCGATCTCAGCAGCGGAGACCACGTCGCGGGTGCCGACTTCGTCGATGAAGCGCAGGCCCTCAGCGTTGACCAGGATCGCGCCGTCGCCGCGCAGGCCCTCGGTGATCAGGGCGGCGGTGTCAGCCTGAACGGTGGGGTGGATCTGGATCTGGTTCATGTCAACCACGTTGGCGCCCACGGCCTGCGCCATGGCGATACCCTGGCCCTGCAGGCCGGGGGCATTGGTGGTCATGAAGCCTTCCAGCTCGGGCTTGAGCTCGGCGACCATCTCCAGGTTGGCGCCGAAGCCGCCGGTGGCCAGGATGACAGCGCCGGCGTTGATGGTGACGGTCTCGCCGTTCTTGCCGGTGCAGACGATGCCAGCGGCCTTGCCGTCCACCATGGTGATGGCGGTGGCAGTGGTCTCCAGCAGGATGGTGATGTCCTCATCGGCCTTGCAGGCTTCCTCCAGCAGGGGGATCATGTAGGAGCCGACGTTGGTCTTCTTGCCGTCCACCTTGGGCCAGTGGATGCGGTTGACGGACGCGCCGCCGAAGGCGCCGGTGTTCTCCAGGTTGATGTTGTACTTGCGCAGCCACTCCACGCCCTCGGCGGAGTTCTCAGCCAGCACCTCGACCAGGGCGGGGTTGTTGATGCCCTTGCCGCCGATCATGGTGTCCAGCTGCATCAGCTCGACGGTGTCAAAGTAGCCCACCGGGTTCTGCTGGTAGGCAGCCCACTGGAAGGTGACTTCCTCCGCCAGGGCAACGATGACCTCGTTGTCGGCGTAGGCGTTGATGCCGGCCAGGGTCTTCTCCACGCCAGCGGCCTGAGCGAACTCAGCGTTGTCCTGGTAGGGGGTGTCGCCGGCGTTCATGCCGCCGGTGGCGCGCACGGAGTTGCCGCCCACCACAGCCTGGGACTCGACCACGATGACCTTCGCGCCGTACTCGGAGGCGGTCAGGGCAGCGGTCATGCCGGCGCCGCCAGCGCCAACGATGACGACGTCCGCGTCGTACACGGCGTCCTCAGCCACCTCGGCGGCAGCAGCAGCCATGTAGTCGTCGGGATTCACGCCAGCGGCGGTCAGGGCAGCCTTGGCGGCCTCGATCACGCCGTTAGAGGTGAAGGTGGCGCCGGACATGACGTCCACATTCACGGTGTTGCCGGCCACCATCGCGGCGGGGATGGACTCCAGCGCGGGGGTGCCGATGCCGGGGGTCTCATTGGCGCCCTCGGCGGTCATGACGGTGATAACGCCGCCTTCCAGGGTCACGGTGACGGTCACATCGCCGCCAAAGCCCTTGGCGGTGCCGGTGCCGGTCACGGTCTCGGCCATCGCGGGCACGATGCTCAGCATCATGCACAGGACGACCAGCAGGGCGATGATACGCTTCATGGTAGTATCCTCCCATGTATGTATTGTTCTGCCACAGGCAGACATGGATAGTATAACACGCTTTATCCATAAAAGAAACCCTATTTGTGAAATTATTCACGGAAATTTCCGGAAGTGAAAGCGCTTACCCCCAAATTCCCGGAATGGCGTTCCCGGGGGCTTCTGCAGGGGGTGGGGGAGCTGTGCCGGAGCGTGCGGGCGCGTGTTGCTTCCATATCAGATGCAGCTCCCGAGCTGCCCGGCAGCAGGTCAAACAAGGCCATAAGGCGCATGGTGACGCAGCGTCGACGGGAAGTGACATAAAGGTTACACGGATACGGCGTGCGGCGGATATGGACATAGCTGTTGGCAGTGCTTACATGTAACTTTTATCTTTTGGGACAAAATAAGTACAAAAACGGTTCGAAAATGTCTGTTTTGTACATAAGCAATATGATTTTTTCTATGTACGCATTTCTGCAAATGACGTATAATGAAAAGGTAGATATGGACAAATCAGTTATTGCGGACAACGCAGGCCGGGCAAAACCGGAGAGGTGAAAGCATGGAGCGCAGACGCACGGTCGGGCAATACCGCGTGGTGGATCTGCTGCTGTTTGCGGTGATGATGGCCGTGAGCGAGTGGCTGGTGATCCACGCGGGGCGGTTCTGGTTCAGCGACCAGCTGTACACGCTGAGCATCGTGCCGGTGATGACGGCCATCGTGATGATGCGCTGGGGGCCCTGGGCGGCCATCCACGCGGCGCTGGGCGGCGCGGTGTACTGCTGGGCCAGCGGCGCAACGGCGGCGCAGTGGGCGGTCTACTGCGGGGGCAACCTGCTGGGGCTGGCGGCGCTGCTGCTCTTCCACGCCCCGGGAAAGGAGCGCATCCGGCAGGACGCGCTGCTGACGATGGGCTTCGGCCTGCTGACGGCGCTGCTGATGCAGCTGGGCCGGGCGCTGCTGTCGCTGCTCTTTGGCGGCACGGCAGGCGGGATGATCGTATTCTTCACCACGGACGTGATCACGCTGCTGTTCACGGCGGTGGTGATGTGGATCGTCCGCCGGCTGGACGGGATATTCGAGGATCAGATCAACTACCTGTTGCGCGTGCAGCGCGAGCAGGAGGAAGAAAGGGAGAGTTACTGATGAAGGGGAAGGCGAAAGCGGCGGATTATCTGCTCTATGATCCGGCCAGCGGCACCTATCGGGAGGACCCCGAGCAGGCGGTGCGCGACGATGTGGAGAAGCACTACTGGCTCCATGTGGGTCGCACCATCCTCAAGGATTGGCGCCTTTACGTCATGCTGGTGCCGATGCTGCTGGTTTTCCTGTTCTGGCGCTACCTGCCCATGTATGAGCTGCTGGGCGCGTTCAAGGTGCCGGATGAGGTGCTGCCTGTTGCCCAGCAGGACTTTTCGGGCTTCTCCTATTTCAAGGAGCTCCTGGTGGGCGGCCAGCAGGTCTCCACGGATTTCTGGCGCGCGCTGCGCAACACCTTCCTGCTGAGCTTCTACGGCCTGTGCTTCGGCTTCCCGATGCCCATCATCCTGGCGCTGTTCTTCAATGAGGTGCGCTCCAACATCGGCCGCAGTGCCCTGCAGGTGATGACGTATCTGCCCAAGTTCATGTCCACGGTTGTGATGACCTCGCTGGTGACGATGCTGGTCAAGCAGCAGTCGCTGACGACCAACATGGGCATCATCTCCCAGCTCCTGGTGGATATGGGGCACATCGTTACCCAGCTTCTGTCGGGCCTGGGGGATTGGCTGAACATTGCGAGCCTGCAGAACGTGACGGTGACTTTCCTGTCGCAGGAGACGGCGGCGGCGGGCCTGCTGAACAACCCGGACTTCTTCCGCGGCATCTACCAGATCTCCGGCATCTGGGAGGGCGCGGGCTACGACTCCATCGTGTTCTTCGCGGCCATCATCGCCATCTCGCCCACCAGCTATGAGGCGGCGCAGATCGATGGCGCAGGCAAGATGGCGCAGATGCGCTACGTCGTGCTGCCCTCCATCATCTCCACCATTGTCATCATGCTCATCACGCGAATCGGTTCGCTCCTGAACATCGGCTACGAAAAGGTGCTGCTGCTCTACAACGACAAGACCTATGTCACCGCGGACGTGGTTTCCACCTTCGCCCAGCGGCATGGTATCGAAGGCACCCGCAAGGGCCTGGCCTCCGCGGCGGAAATGATGAACAACGTGATCGGCATGATGCTGGTCATCGGCGCGAACAAGATTGCCCAGAAGGCGTCCAACGTGTCGCTTTACTGATGAAGGGAGGTTTCAGCTGTGAAAAGAAAACTTGAGATCTCCGAGCTGATTTTCCGCATCATCAGCTGCACGCTGCTGACCATCTTTGCCATTGCCTGCCTGTACCCGTTCCTGTACGCGGTCAGCGCTTCTGTGAGCGGCAAGCATGCGGTGGAATACGGCGAAGTGGTTCTGCTGCCCAAGGATATCCAGTTCGAGGCCTTCGCCAGGATGTTCAATGACAACATGTTCTGGAATTCCTATTCCAACACGCTGTTCCTGACGGTGTATGGCACGGTCTGGTCGCTGGTGTACTCCATCCTGGGCGCCTATGCGCTGAGCAAGAAGCGCCTGCTCTTCCGCAAGACTTTCAACTTCATCCTTGTGTTCACCATGTGGTTCTCCGCCGGTCTGGTCCCCCAGTACCTGAACTACCTGGCCACCAAGGAAGTGTTCAACGCCGTGGGCATCACGGATGATAAGTGGCTGGTCGTCATCGCCATGGGCATGGCGGCAATGAACATCATCCTCCTGCGCAATGCCTTTGAGGGCGTTCCCAGCGAGATCGAGGAGGCAGCCATCGTCGACGGCGCCACCGAGTTCCAGGTGCTCTCGAAGGTGTACATCCCCATGAGCAAGTCCACCATCGCCACCGTGTCGCTGTTCTTCGCCATCTCCCGCTGGAACGGCTACTTCTGGGCCCGCCAGATGATCTCCAACAAGAACGAGCACCCGCTGCAGGTCTTCATCCGCCTGAAGCTGGAGGAGTTCACCGACCCCGAGGCCATGGCCGGCTGGAATGAGGTCTACGCCTCCGACTCGGTCATCTACGCGCTGATCGTCTGCTCCATCGTGCCCATCCTGATCATCTACCCCTTCATCCAGAAGTACTTCGCCAAGGGCGTCAACGTCGGCGGCGTGAAGGAATAAGGATGACCGCCGTGCCGCAAAGGCACATGAAGACACAGGAATCAACGCCAGACGAAATGTCGGTGCTGGCGATGATCGATAAAGAAAAGGAGGAACCTACCATGAAGAGAATCCTTTCCCTGGTTCTGGCCCTGGTGATGGTGATGTCCCTTGCGACCTTCGCCACTGCTGAGGAGAAGAACTACGCCGAGGGTACCGTGCTGCGCATGGCCACCGGCTACAACAACACCAAGACTGGCCTGTTCTTTGACGCGGGCGTTGCCGGCTCCGGCATCACCCTGGCCGACGGCAAGACCTACAATGCCGGCGACCTGAAGCCCACCTGGGTTGCGGTCGAAGAGATCCTCGGCGTCAAGTTCGAGGACAAGTACCAGGGCAACTCCGCCACGAACGAGTTCAAGTTCTGGAAGGATCGCCTGAACGAGGTCGACATGATCTCCGGCAACGCTTCCGCGCTGTCTGAGTTCGGCGAGGCTGGCAAGCTGGTCAACCTGGCTGAGTACCTGGACGTCATGCCCAACTTCAAGGCGTACCTGGAGGCGAACACCATCGTCCGCCTGTCCATCACCGGCAACACCACCACCGGCGCCATCTACTTCTCCCCCTACTTCGATGGCGTGGATGACATCGAGCGCATGCCCCTGATGCGCGTTGACTGGGTCGTGAAGCTGCTGGACGGCGAGGGCGAGTTCACCGCCGAGGCCTCCAACATGACCGCTGCCCCCGTCTATGAGCCCTACATGCCCACTGCCGGCTCCGTGACCGTTGACGTTGTGACCGCTGACGGCACCGCCGTGGAGACCGTGACCAAGAACTACGACGCCGCTGGCAACATCGTTGCTCTGATGAACGCCGCCGGCCCCATCTCCGGTGTGGACGCGGTCAATATGCTGCGTACCTACATCGACGTGGCCTACAACGGCTACTACGGCACCCAGCGCTCCAACCTGTTCGTGGGCCAGAACGCTGCGTGGGATGCTGACGAGCTCGTCGCGCTGCTGCGCTGCGTGGTCGCCAACCCCCAGACCCTGAACGGCACCGACTCTGTGCAGGGCCTGTTCTCCCGTGAGGACGACAACAACCAGCGCCGCGTGGACATGTTCCGCTTCGCTGGCACCCTGTTCGGCGTGCGCGGCCTGGAGTCCCGCCAGGATTACCTGTACGTTGGCACCGACGGCATGCTGCACGACGCCCGTCAGGAAGTTGACACCTACGTTGCCCTGGGCCGCATGAACGCGCTGGTTCAGGAAGGCCTGATCTCCGCTTCCTTCGTGAACATGTCCAAGGAGTCCTCCTCCACCATGCTGGAGAACGACCTGGGCTTCATGCACTACGACTACAACCAGACCCAGACCATCCTGAACGAGACCAAGCTGCAGGATGGCGAGAAGTACATGGCTGTGATGGTTCCCGTTGCCCGCTGGTTCGACGGCACCAACGAGGAAGGCGTCTACATGCGCTTCACCGAGTCCTGGCGTTCTGTGAAGACGGACGGCTGGGCCATCTCCATCGACGGCGTTGCCGGCGACGACAACAAGCTCTACGCCGCTCTGGCCCTGATCGACTACGCTTACTCTCCCGAAGGCATGATCCTCATGTCCTACGGCCCCGACGCCTTCATCAAGACCAATGAGGATGGCTCCTACGTCACCTTCAACTTCAACGGCCAGCAGATGCCCGTCATCGCCGACGCGACCTACGCTGAGCTGTGGGAGAAGGCCTCCGGCAACTACACCAACTACGCCCGTCAGTACCTGGGCTCCACCCTGAGCTTCGTCAAGAGCCAGGCGTTCGAGTACCAGTGCACCCACGATGTTGGCAAGGAAGGCGCCGGCTACATCTCCGTGGCCATCGGCCTGGGCACCATCAAGCACCCCGAGCTGGCCATCGCCGAGAATCCCTGGTACACCTCCGTGCCCACCGTGCTGCCTCACACCACCGAGGATAACAACACCCTGGCTGGCTACACCGAGCTGAGCGCCTCCGGCCGCTTCTCCAGCGCCAAGGGCGGCTCCAACCTGTTCGTGGATATCATCGTCAACGGCTTCGTTGAGGATGGCCTGTCCAGCCCCGAGGAGTGCGTCGAGACCCTGACCAACGCCTGGAACGGCTCCGGCTACCTGTTCATCAAGGAGCTGGCCTGGATGGAGCTGCAGGACTACTACGCCACCTTCGAGTAATCGGTATCACCAAAGGAAACATGCTGCAGCCACAAACCCGCCTGTCCTCTTCGGGGGATGGGCGGGGGAGATGGCCGCAAATCAGTAACCACGAACCTGCCCGTCCCCTCCGGGGGGCGGGCGGGGGAGTCGGAAACGGGGGAAGTCATGATGTATAAGAAGCAAATGACTGCACAGAAGGTCATCTGTCTTTTGTCGATAATTGCGAGCGTGGTGACCTTTGTGTACGCGCTCGGTCTGATGACGGATCTGTATGACAGTCTGTATCCCGTGACGGACCGCTATGTGACCATGGCGCAGAAGCAGGTCTACAAGAGCCTCCCCAAGGGCGAACCCTACCCGGAGACGGGCTTTGGTATCTACAAGGAGATGCAGCCGTTCAACTCGCAGCTGCTGCTGGCCAGCATTGGCCTGATCCTCCTGTCCGGTCTGCTGTATATCACCAATACAGCCACGCGCAGGAAGTATTACATTGGTAACATCATCAGCTCCACGCTGGCTGCGGCCGGCAATGTGGCTGTCGCTCTCTGGGCGCACACGCAGGTCGTGGCGTTCAGAGCGCAGTATGTGAAAATCGACGTGGAAGTGCTCAAATGGGTGCTTGACAAGCTCAAGAAGCCCTGCGTTGTGTCCACCTTCTGGTTCGACGCGCACTACTTCGTCCTCGCACTGTCCCTCCTGGTGGCGGTGCTGCTGATTTTGAATATGATCTGGAAGTTCAGTCTGATGAAGCAGGAACGGCAGCTGCTGTCGGGCACGGGCCCGCAGCCGGAGTCCGAAGTTGGAAAGGTGGTGTCCGCATGACGAACGATGATCGCCTTGTGAAGCTCGACCGCATGCGCTATACCAAGAACAGCCTCTCCTCCGCCCTGGCGCTGCTGGCCATCGTCTTTGACGTGCTCTACTTCGTCAGCATCTATCAGTCCAATGTGGGTACGTACTACTACAATATCCTCATGGGCGCTTCCGTTCTGTATAATCTGATCTTCATGCTCATGGCGTTCCTGTCCTCCGAGGGCGTGAAGAACTACAAGCCCGGTTATTCCTGGCTGCTGATCGCCCTGGGAGCGGGCCAGATTGTGCGCATCTTCATCCTGCCCCGCATGGCGCATGCTGCGCTGGTCAAGAATGTCCCCGTCATGGACGACGGGCAGTATCTGTGGGTGATCATCTGCCTGATCCTTTCGGCTGTGTGCTGCGTTGCCAGCGCTGTCATCAACCTGATCAAGAGCCGTCAGCTGGCGGCGCATGTCGCTTCGCTTGAGAAGCAGGCGGCGTAAGGAGGCGTACAAATGGCTGAGCTGAGTTTGCAGCACATCGACAAAATCTATGACAACAACGTGCAGGCGGTCTTTGACTTCAACATGGACGTCAGGGATGGCGAGCTGATCGTGCTGGTTGGCCCCTCTGGCTGCGGCAAGTCCACCACGCTGCGCATGGTTGCCGGCCTGGAGGACATCTCCGCCGGTAAGCTGATGCTGGATGGCCGCGACATCACCAGCATGCCCGCCAAGGACCGCGACATGGCCATGGTGTTCCAGAACTATGCGCTGTATGGCCACATGACCGTGTACGAGAACATGGCCTTCTCCATGACGCTGCGCAAGGAGAACCCCAATGTGATCCACAGGAAGGTGCTGGCGGCGGCGGAGATCCTGGATCTGACCAACCAGCTGAACAAGAAGCCCTCCCAGCTTTCCGGCGGCCAGCGCCAGCGCGTGGCCATGGGCCGCGCCATCGTGCGCAACCCCAAGGTCTTCCTGTTCGATGAGCCCCTGTCCAACCTGGACGCCAAGCTCCGCGGCGCCACCCGCCGCGAGATCCTGCTGCTGCACAAGCGCCTGCAGGCCACCATGCTCTATGTGACCCACGACCAGACCGAGGCCCTGACCCTGGCGGACCGCATCGTGTGCATGTCCATGGGCCATGTGCAGCAGATCGGCACGCCCCTGGAGCTCTACGATACGCCGGCGAACCTGTTCGTGGCGGGCTTCATCGGCCTGCCGCCGATGAACTTCTTTGACGTCCGCTTCGAGGAGGGCCAGCTGAAGGGCAAGGGCTTCACCGTGCAGCTCACGGACGCGGAGCGCCATACCCTGCGCGCCTACAACGGTCAGGACATCACCCTGGGCGTGCGTCCGGAGGATATCTGCGAGGGCAGCGACGTTGCGGTGAAGGTCTTCTCCAACGAGAACCTGGGCATGAACACGCTGGTGTACGGCCATATGGGCGACGGCCTGCGCGTGTGCGCCAAGCTCCGCGGCTGGGCGCAGTACCGTCCGGGCGACGAGCTCCGGGTGGATTTCGGCCGCAAGCATTTCTTCGACAAGACCACCACCAACGCCATCAGAGGGGAGGCATAAGGCATGAAGGAATTCTTCCGCAAGCTGCTCGTCGGCCTGAAGCGCAAGCCGGACATCATTCCCCTGGCGGCGCTGCTGATCGCGTTCCTGTATTACTCGCTCAACCTGACGAGCGTGTCAGACACCACGGCGAAGATCCAGACCACGGGCATGGGCCTGAGCGGCTTTGTGACGATGCTGTTCTCCCTGCTGGCGCTGGTGTGCTGCCTCAACGCCTACCCGCGCCGCAAGCCCATCAACATCCCCATGCTGGTGCTGATGGTGGCCATGCTCGCGGTGGTCATCTTCTGCGACGTCTACTATGGCAACTGCATTGCCACGGCCATGAACCGCGCCAACAACCCCATCAGCGCCGAGGGGAACCCCTACATCATCACCGCGCAGGGGATGCTGCGGGTGCACATCGTCCTGGTGGCGGTGGGCGTAGCGCTGGCGGTGCTGCTGCCGGTCTATGCGCCGCTGATCCGAAAGATCAACACCTCCATCGACGTTGAAGAGAATGAGGAAATGGGCGAGCTGGAGCTGGATCAGGCGGAATAACCGGCTGCGGGGGTGCTGCCCCGGCCGGATATCGGGTGATTGTCAATCATGGGTAAAAAGAAAACGGCGCCTGCCCGTGATGAAAAGCGGGCGGCTGCCGATTACTACAGGCTGAATACGCAGGCTGTGGAGGATCTGGTGACGGCGGACGAAAGCAACTCCCCCCCGGTGAGCGAGGAGGAGCTGTACCGCTACAGATCCGGCGGAAAGAAGAAGATGCCCCGGTGGCTCAAAATCGTGCTGATCAAGGCCTGGTTCATGGCGGCCACGAGCTTCTTCTTCATCTGGGGGCTGGGCGTGATCCTGCCCAACATCATCGATCAGATCGTCATCACGGGCGTTGCCATGGGCTTTGTGATCGATATCCTGCTCAACAACCTCCTGCGCTTCATGGAGGAGTCCCCGGGGCAGAACAGCCCCTGGATCTTCGTGGGCGTGAAGGGCTTCTTCTCCCTCCCGCTGAACATCCTCTATGCGCTGGTGCTGATGTTCCTGGTCGTTCAGACGTACGAGGTCATCAACGGCCTGCTGATACTGCTCTTCAGCTTCCCGGAGGGCACGGTGCCCCTGGGGGTGGAGCCGATCCTCTTCGGCCTGTTCACCATGGGGTGGGACATGCTCTTCCTGCTGATGAAGCGGACGATGAAGCAGATCGTGGCCGATGCAAAGGCGACCGCGCGGCGCTGAAGCGTCTCTCAGGCCTCCCCTTCGGGGGCAGCCGGTGCGGGGGCTTCGCCTGAAGCCTTCATCCGGGCGTACAGGCTGGGGGACATGCCGTATTTCTTCTTGAACATGCGCGAGAAGTACAGCGGATCACGGAAGCCGCACATCACGGCGATGTCCGCAACGGTGTCCGAGCAGTTCAGCAGCGTTTCCGCGGCGATCTGCAGGCGCTTGTTGTTCAGGTACTGGTGGGGCGTGACGCCGAACTCCTTCTGGAAGAGCTTGCGGAGGTAGTCGATGCTGCCGGGCAGGGATTCCAGGTAGACGTCCAGTTTGAAATCGCAGTCCGCGTAGTGGTTGATGATGTGATGCTCGATCTCATCCACCACGCCCGAACGGCGCGAATCCGTCTGATAGGCAATCAGATAGTAGCAGATGAGGTTCCCGTAGGCGGACAGCAGAGCCGTGCGCTCCTTCCGGTCTGAATAGTAGTGGTAGAAGGCGGCGTGGAAGGCCTGCAGCAGGAACTGGTTGCTGTCATCCACAATGACGGTCGGATCCTTCAACGTCAGGATGGGCGAAGCCATGTTGATGTGGATGTTGTTGAACCCCTGGGTGCTCTCGTTCGTGTGGGGGATGCCGGGGGGGATGATGACAACGTCACCCCGGCTGTAAGGCAAACTGCCGTCCGGGAAATGGAAAACGCCGCTCCCTGCGGTGCAGTACACATACTCCCAGGCGTCGTGGGTGTGCTGGGACACGTTGAACACGGCGGTGTGCCGCCCGACAAAGGTGATATCGTTCATGGCCGGACTCCTTTCGATGGGATACGACCATTATAGCAAATGAACTCCGGTTTGTCCATGTGAATTTCGGAAAAATACAGGCGGGTTTCCCGTCAGGCAGTCGCCCTCGGGCGGCGCATGCTCAAGGAGGCAATGGTATGGCGTATCTGACGCTGCGGAAGATCAACAAGATTTACCCCAACGGATTCCATGCGGTGCACAACTTCGACCTGGAGATCGAGAAGGGCGAGTTCGTTGTGTTCGTCGGCCCCTCCGGCTGCGGCAAATCCACGACCCTCCGCATGATCGCGGGCCTGGAGGACATCTCAAACGGCGATTTCCTCATCAATGGCGTGCGCGCCAATGAGAAGGGCCCCCGCGAGCGCGAGGTGGCGATGGTTTTCCAGAGCTACGCGCTGTACCCCAACATGTCCGTGTACGACAACATCGCCTTCGGCCTGACCCTGCAGGGCGTGGACGAGGACGTGATCGAGCAGCGCGTGATGAAGACGGCGAAGATCCTCGGCCTGACGGATTACCTGGACCGCATGCCCCGCGCCCTGTCCGGCGGTCAGCGCCAGCGCGTGGCCATCGGCCGCGCCATCATCCGCAAGGTGGGCGTGTTCCTGATGGACGAGCCGCTCTCGAACCTGGACGCCAAGCAGCGCGTCACCATGCGCTACGAGATCGCCCAGATCCACCGCGAGACCGGCGCCACCACCATCTACGTCACCCACGACCAGACCGAGGCCATGACCCTGGCTGACCGGATCGTGGTGATGAAGGACGGCTATGTGCAGCAGATCGGCACGCCCTATGAGCTGTACTACAAGCCGGCGAACGTGTTCGTGGCGGGCTTCATCGGCGAGCCTCCGATGAACTTCGTGCGCGGCACGGTGCAGGATGGCGCGGTGATGTTCGGCGACGTGAAGCTGGACCTGAGCCACAAGCTGAAGGACGTGGCGGCCTGGGAGGGCAAGCCCATCGTCTTCGGCTTCCGCCCCGAGGCCATCAAGCTGGGCGAGCAGGCGGGCAGTTACGTCGTGAACGGCATGGTAGAGCTGACCGAGATGCTGGGTGACAACACCAACGTCTACATCAACGTGGGCGACGCGCAGACCATCCTCAAGGTGGACAGCCACGACACCCCCGAGATGAACGAGCCCCTGACCTTCTCCATCCCCTACAGCGAGGTCTACCTCTTCGACGGCGAGACCGAGATGGTCATCGGCGGCGAGTAACCCGCAATCTTCACAGCCACGGTGGACACGCTGCCGTGGCTGTTTTGTGCACATCGGAGGTGAATGCGATGCGGATCGATACTCAGCGGCTGCTGCTGCGGCCCTTTGAGGCCACCGACGCCGCCGACCTGCTGGCTTACCGCTCCGGGCCGCTGCCGACCTGCTTTGCCTGCAGGCGCCTGCAGGGCATGGAGGCGGCGCGGCATGAGGCGGAGGCGCTTTCCCGCGACGGCGAATACTGCCTGGCCATCGTCTGCAAAGCGGATGGGCGCGTCATCGGGGAGATCGGGGCGCACCCGGAATCCACCGCGCCGGGCGAAGCGCCTGCGGACACCTTCAGCCCCTGCTGGATGCTGAACGCGGCCTATCAGGGCCATGGCTACGCCCTCGAGGCGGCGCGGGCCTTCTTTGATTACCTGTTCCGCGTCAAGGGCGCGCGGCGTATCTACGCCTACACGGAGATGGACAACCACCGCAGCCAGCGCCTGTGCGAGCGCCTGGGCATGCGGCGCGAGGGCGTGTTCGTGGAGTTCGTGTCCTTCGTCAGCAACGAGGACGGCACGCCCAGATATGAAGACACCATTCAGTACGCCATCCTGAAGCGGGAATGGCAGGACAGATAAAGGAGAATCGCCATGCAGAGCTACTTGATCAAGGACACCACCCGCGAGGAGCGGGAGCAGATCGTCGCCGATGCGCTGGGCAACATCGAGGCCAGCTGCGACGGCTGCATGCCCGGTCTGGCGGAGATGTATCAGGCTTACATCGATGGCGAGATGGAGCTGCGCGAATGCAACGCGGCCTTCCGCGCCCGGTATATCTCCGGGCAGCAGGGGCCGGAGAAGCGCATGAGCTGCTCCGGCGGGCTGTTCTGACGGCAATATGAAGGCGACCCATCCGGTAAGCATCGGGTGGGTCGCCTTTGTTATTCGGCGTGGTGGGCGTCGTATTCCTGCCGGAACTCTGTGAGCCAGTACAGCCACTCCGTGTCGTCCAGCTTCCGGGCCTGACGGATGCTGGATTCCAGAGCGGACTGCAGGTATTTCCGATCCATGTTCAGCAGGCGGGCTTCGATGATGCGTGCTCCGGGCCAGTTCGGATCCTGCAGCCACTCCAGCAGGCGGGAAAGGTGGGGGCGCAGCTCCTCGTCGCTGTGGCGGGCGAGGATCATCGCGCAGCCGTCCCACACGGCCTTGCTCCTTTCCGGCGGGTTCAGCATGGGCTGCACGAAGACGTGCAGATTGCGGATCTCCATGGCGGCTTCGATGACCTCCGGCGGGATGTCCCCGGTCGGGTGCCAGCAGAGGGCGTCGTAGAGTTCGTCGATGGTGAAAGACATGTGTGTATACCTGCTTTCTCAGTCGTCGCAGAGCTTGCAAAGGATGCCGCTGCACACCACATCCA
>JAFQQT010000070.1 GCA_017410455.1 Clostridia bacterium | reverse complement strand
GCTTCGATGTTCTTGCAGTCCACGGAGATGACGGCGCTGTAGCGGTCGCCGTAGCCCATGCCGTAGCGGTCAGCGTAGAACACGCCGTCGCCCTCGACGTACTGGGGCCACTGCACAGCCACGAAGTCAGCATTGGGGTTCTTTTCCAGGACCTGGGGCAGACGCTGCTCCCAGTAGTTGGACAGGCCCTTCCAGGCGCCAGCCAGGTCAGCGTAGATGTTGGGGTCGGCGGAAGCAGCCAGGGTGCCGGCCTCGTCCGCGTAGATGTTCTGGATCAGGCCCTCGGCGTACCACTTGGCCATGGTCTCCAGGTAAGCCTTGTACTCCTGGGAGTACTGGCCGTAGCCGACCTTACCGGTCTCGGGATCGACGTAGACGCCATTCTGGATGCCGAAAGCGGGCATGAACAGCAGGTGGCCAGCGGAGCCGGCGTCGAAGGGGATCTCGTCCAGCTCGCCGTTGCCGTTGGGATCGCCTTCCTTGAAGGCAACCAGCACGTCATACCACTCGTCGATGGTGGTGGGAGCTTCCATACCAACGTTGTCCAGCCAGTCCTGACGCATCATCAGGCCCCACCAGGTCACGGCGACCTTCTCCAGGTTGGAGTTCAGGGGGTTGATGACGGTGAAGTACAGGTAGCGGCCTTCGGAGTCCATCAGGGTCTTGGCGACCTGGGGATTGGCCTCCAGCAGAGCCTTGTAGTTGGGCATGTACTGATCGATGATGTCATTCAGCTCGAGGATGATGCCATCAGCGTACAGCTGGGACACGCCGCCAACGTAGGAGTTGTTGTGCTGCCACTGGATGATGTCCGGGTAGTTACCAGAGGCCAGCATGGCCAGGTACTGCGCCTGGATCTCATCGCCATTGCCGCACACGACGGTCCAGTCGATGTTGACGCCAGCCATGTCCTGAATCTTCAGCAGGCCGACCAGGCCGGGGTAGATGTAGGGCTCGTACTGAGCCGTGCCGCCGCGAACGTAGTAGGACACGGTGGGGGTCTCCTCCGCCAGAGCGGGGGCCGCAAGCGCCATCAGCATGACCAGCGCCAGCAGGGTAGCCAGGAACTTCTTCATGGGGGTACCTCCTTCTTTAATTGGGGTAACTGTATGCTCAACAGCCGAAGCTGCCGGAACCGGTAAGAAACCGCCGGGACAGATGATTGTAAGCGTTATCATGTGCCATTATCATAGCACATACTGCATACATTTGCAAGCGTTTTTTCAGAATTTCTGAAATTTTTCTTCAGATTTGTAATCCGCCAGAGAAGGGCATAGTTCGCCCTTGGTTTTTGGTGGATTTTTATTCATCTGAAGCAATTCACGCATCACATGCCCGTCAGGCCGGAACGCTCAACGCCCTCCATGAAGCGGCGCTGCAGGAAGAGGTAGAGCACCAGGATGGGCACGATGCACAGGAAGGTCGCCGCCATGAGCATGGCCTCATTGAACATGATGCCCTCGATGTCGTTGGACTGGATCATGGTGTGCTGCTCCTTGTTCAGCTCCGCGTACAGGTTGGGCAGGGCGTTGGGCAGCATCTTGAGCCACACATCGGTGAAGTAGATGGTGGGCTCGAAGTAGTCGTTCCAGTGCCACACGATGGAGAGCACCGTGCACACCAGCAGGGAAGACTGGCTCATGGGCAGCATGATCTGCGTGAAGGTGCGGATGGGGCCGCAGCCGTCCACGCGGGCCGCCTCCTCCATCTCATAGGGCATGGAGGAGAAGAACTGGCGGAACAGGAAGATGAAGAAGCCGCCGTTCAGGCCAAAGCCCAGGAGGGAAGGCACCACCAGGGGCAGGTAGTACTCGCTGTTGATCCACCCCCAGTTGGAGAACTGCATGTACTGGGGGATGATGATCGTCTGCACGGGCACGAGCATGGTGAGGATGACCAGGGTGAAGAGCACGCCCTTGAAGCGGAACCTGTAGCGCGCGAAGGCGTAGCCTGTCATCGCACAGGAGATCACATGGCCCAGGGTGCAGATGATGGCCACGCGGGCGCTGTTCCACACATAGCGGCTGAACATCAGCTTGCGGTAAGCGACGCTGTAGTTACTCCATGTCAGCTCCGAGGGCAGCCACTTGACGGTGATGTTGATCAGGTCGTCATCGGTCATCAGGGACTGGGTGATCATCTTGATGAAGGGGTAGAGGAAGACGAAGCTCAGCGCGCAGAGCAGGAAGTAGAAGCCGAACTTCACAACGCCCTCGCGCACCAGGCGGGTCCAGTGCGAGGCGTTATGGCGCACGTTTGCATTCTTGTTCTTGGCCATTTTCCTCACTCCTTTCCGCCGGAAATGAACACATACCGGCCCACAACGCCCATCGTCACGCCGCACATGATCAGCGCGAAGGCGAAGTAGATCCAGCTCATCGCCGCACCGAAGCCAAACTGCTGATTGGTGAAGCTCGTCTGGTAGATGTAGTCGATGATGGGGTTGGTCGCATCGGTGAAGAAGGCGACGATGGTGTACACCAGGTTCATCAGGATCACCGGGGAGATCATCGGCAGGGTGACCTTCCAGAACATTTCCCACTCGGTGGCGCCATCCACACGGGCAGCTTCATACAGCGAGGAGGAAATGCCCTGCAGGCCCGCCAGGAACAGCACGATCTGCACGCCGGACTTCCACAGCACCACGGTGATGCGGTCCAGCACGCTCTGCAGGAACTCCGTCAGCTGGTGGCCCAGGAGATCCGCGATCAGCTCCGGCACCACGATGCCCGTGGTGATGGTCGTGCCGTCCGCGCCCATGCCCAGCATCTGCTTCATGACATAGCCCGCACCCAGCAGCACCGGAATGAAGAACGCCGCGCGGAAGAAGCCGCGGCCCCGCATCGGGCGGTTGATCAGGATGGCGATGACCAGCGCGAAGACAATGCAGATGGGGGTGTTGAGAAGGGTGTCGGTGATCGTCTGCAGGAACATGGGAACGAAGTTGATATCATAGAAGAAGATGTGCTGGAAGTTCTCCAGGCCCACAAAGCCCATCTTGAAGCCATTCATCTTCACGATCTCGGAGAAGGCGAGGCGGATGGAGGTGGTGATGGGGCCCAGGAAGAACAGGCACAGGCCCACGATCCAGGGGGCAAGGAAGATGATCGCCTCGAAGGAGCGCTTCTGCTCCATGGACAGGCCCAGGAACTTCTTCCTGCGAACCGGCGCTGTGCCGGCCTCGCCAGTCTTGCCCTTCCGGGGGGCCCTGGCGGTGCGCTGCCTGCGGGGGAAGAGTCTGTCAAAGAAGCGTCCGATGGGATCAAGGATCCTGCGCCCCACCCAGCTCTCGCCGATGATCCGGGGCAGATCCGTGTAGCAGAAGATCCAGATCAGCGTCAGCGCCGCCACAGCCGCGATCCAGTCGTGATATGCCACGAAGGCGACCGCCGCGATGGCCAGCAGCGCCAGGGCGACCTTGCCTGCCGTCCTCAGCACCTTTGCAAAGGTGGAGCCCTGCCTTACGCCATTGACGGTACGTTCAGCTTTCATTGCGCTCCCTCCTTCACAACGATGTAGTCCATGGCAGGAATGGTCAGGCCATCGGCCTGCGCGTCGGCGTCGTTATAGTTGACGTACACGATGCAGCCGTTATCGTAGGTCACCCTGTACACGCCCGTGGCCAGGCACTCGTGGCGCATCATCAGCGCGTTTTTCACCTGGGCCATGTCGCCGGTGGTGAAGTCCTGAGCGATCTGCGCCACTTCGTCGATCCATGCGGTGTACTGCGCGGTGAACAGCGTCTGGTAATCGGTGTACATCAGGTCCTCGGTGCTGCCCCAGGTCAGCTCGAAGTAGGGCATGTAGCCCATCTCGGCCCAGCGGAGCACCTCGCGGTCCAGATCGCTGGAGAGGTTGCCGGGGGTGGCGGCGTAGTCGCGCAAGCCGTGCATCACCATCTGGTAGAAGGGCACGGACGTGGTGGTGAACTGGTAGCCGCTGTCCTCATAGGGGACGCTGACCAGCATGTCCGCGTAGCGGGCGGTATCGATGTTGCCGCCCTCCAGGCTGACCGTGCCCAGCTGCGCGGCGTCCGCGAGCATCTCTTTGTAGACCTCCAGCGCCTGCGCGGAGGTGTGGTAATGGCCGCTGTTGTAGTTGAAGGTAACGCACCGGCCGATGAACTCAAACCGGATGCCCAGCACATCCAGGTCAGCAGCCTTCTTCGCAAAGGCGTCGTACTTCTCGCGCATCGCCTCGGGGCTCAGGAGGAACACGTCCTCATCCTTGTTGGTCAGGATGGAGTAATTGCTCAGGTAGATCACATCGTTGCGCTTGGAGTAGCCCCAGGCGTCCTTGTCCGCCTCCACAAAGTTGGCGGTGAGCACAAGGCCGTTGCCCATGGCTGCGACCTTTTCCATCAGCGCCGTCAGCTCCTTGTTGGAGCCCACGGAACCCTCCACCGGGAAGCGGTCGGGCGTGTTGCCATAGCCGCCCTTGGACCAGCCCTTGAGCGCATACTGCACGCCGGTCACGCCGCGCGCCTGCATCTCATCCATGATGCTGCCGGCTTCCTCCAGCGTGGTCACGGTGCGCTGCGTGTCAAAGAGGAGGCCATCCTCGGGGGCGGACATGAACAGGTCGATGGCGATGTTCATGCCGGTGGTGCGGCGGCCGAAGTCCCGATCCTCCAGCAGGTAATTGCGGTAGGCCACGGCCATGTCGCTGTAGTCATCCTGGCCGTCGGGCAGGAAGATCAGCCGCAGGGCGTAGTCGGTGGGCATGGCCTGCTTGTCGTAGGTCTTGATGCTGCGGCTGGTGACGCGCAGGTCATCAAAGCCGCGGCGGTACTGGAAGTTGGCGTAGACATTGTTGATGGCCAGGATCTTCGTGGAGGAGTTGACCGCGATACGGGCAGATTCCGCACCCTCCTCGATGACGCACAGCAGCGCGTTGCCGCCGATGGAGATGCCGTAGACGGGCATCATCACGATGGGGTCTTCCTCGTCGAAGAAATCCAGGATGCAGTTCTGCTTCTCGGTGTTGCCGTAGATGCTGAAGAACTGGGCCACTTCCTTGTAGTGCGCCTGATCCTGGAACTCCAGGATGGCACCGGGGCCATCGGGGTAGAACAGGAAGCCCTCAGCGTTGTCAGAGCCCGAGCAGAGGAAGGGCATCATGTCGATGGACACGACGGAGAACACATCCGCATCCCCCGCAAGGCTGCCGATGAGCGCCGCAGGCATCTGCAGGGGCTCGCCGTCCAGGGTCACGCTGACCAGGCCGCCGTCAGCCGTGTAATCCCCCGCAACGGTCACGACCTTGCCGGCCGTCTGGTTGATGAGGGCTGCGTCCATTGCGAACTTCTGGCCGTCGTAGACGCACTGCACCGTGCCTGTGTAGGCGTCGCCGGTCTTTTCCAGCGTGTTGCCCGCCTCGTTCACCTCGGTGTAGGTGGTGCAGACCTTGCCGCCGGAGTAAAGGAGCTTGGCGCCGGCAGCGTCGGTCATGGTGATGTTCTTGGGAATCTCCAGCTCGTAGTAGTTCCGGATGCCCTCAAAGGGAACACGCACCAGCACCGTGTCATCCTCCAGGGTGATATCCACATTCAGGATGATGCGGTAGGAGCCCAGGGTGTACTGCACACGCACGCCGCTGTCGATCAGCTCGTAGCTGGTGGCCAGCTTCTTGTCGTTGAGCAGCACCGCGTTGGTGATGGAGCCTGCACCCTTGACCAGGTTGGTGATGTTGACGGTGATGAGGCTGTTGGCCTTCTTCTGGTTCAGGCCGGCGATCTTGCCGGTGAAGGTGGGGTCATTCATGCCCGAGGCCCAGGTGACGCCGGTTTCCTTGTCCACCACGGTGATGCCGCAGTGGTCTTCCGTCAGGTAGAGCTGCAGGCGGTCCGTTTCGGCGATGAAGATGTCCTCCGCCAGGGCGGGAACGGCCAGCAGCGCCAGCAGCAGCACGAGGCACAGGACGATATACTTTCTCATCATCTTATCCCTCCTGCCTTAGTCCATGCGGTAGACGATTTCGTAGAAGATCTCCTTCACCATGCCCACGAACTGGGAGCTGATGGTGTACAGGAGGATGACGACCGCCCAGATCATCACCATCGTGAACAGGGAAAGGCCGATGACCGCCGTGGTCTTGCCCATGGAGTAGCCGTTCATCTCCTTCAGGGCGATGATCATCAGCAGCACCACCCAGCCCAGGATGATGACCTCCAGGGAGGTATACAGGGCGATCTGGTTGACGTCCATCAGGTGGGAGGCCAGGGTCAGCACCGGGGTGAAGAGGATGTAGGGCACCAGCGCGTAGGAGGAGAAGAGCAGCGTTTCGGTCAGCAGCGTTTCGCCATCGAGGATGGTGGTCATCGCGTAGGACGCCAGCACCCAGGTCAGCACCGGCACGAAGAGCTTGCCGCACTCCAGCAGCAGGTTTGCATTGCGCACCGACACGCCCGAAAGCGGATAGTGGGTGAAGTAGATGGAGAAGATGCGCACCGCCAGCGCCAGCAGCAGCAGCACGATCACCGGCATCCAGTTCATTCTCCGGTCGCGCTGACGCTTGATGTGCTCGGTCACGACGATGGGGTGGTACAGCGTCATCAGGCAAAGCTTCAGGCTCTCAACCATGTCACAGTCCCCTCCTCATCTGCACGTCGTCCGCCCATTTGTCGGCATACTTCTTCGCCAGGCCCAGGAGCTTCACCAGCAGGAAGCCGCCCACGAAGATCACCGCCACCACCGGCACGAAGTACTGCCGGAACATCTCCTGCCGGTACTCGCCGAAGGCCTCGGAGTAGCCTTCCTTGTCGTCGGCCAGGTAGTAGGAGTTCAGGGCCTCTTCCCAGCGCTCCTGCTTGCCCATGACCTTCGCCACGCCCTGATGGGCCAGGGCGTAGTTGCTGTCGATCTCCAGCACCTGCTCCCAGTAGCCCAGCGCCTCCTCATAGCGGCCCTCGCCATGCAGGCGGACGGCCTCATGCACCAGCTGAATGAAATGGGTGGGGGCGAAAACGGTGATGGAGCCGGTGTTGTAATCCAGCACGTAGAGCCGGCCCTGGCTGTCCGCATCGATGGACACGGGGATCTGGAACAGGCCGCCCACCGTGCCAATGCCGCCGAAGGTGCACAGGAGGTTGCCCTCCTGATCGTACTGGTAGAGCAGGCCCGTGAGGCGGTCCACCACGGTGATGACGCCGTTGGCTTCCACGGTGATGTCCGCCAGGGTCGGCGTGAGGGGCTTGCCCTCGTCATCCTCCAGCACGAAGCCGTAGTCCTCCTCAGGGTAGGTGTTGTTGCCCACGGAGTTCAGCTTGCGGATCTGGGCGGTATCCTTATTGGAGAGGATGCCGTAGATCATGCCGTCCGGGCCGATGAAGAAGTTCGAGTAGCTGGCGGGCTCCTGCTTGACCGTGCGCTCCACCTGGGACTTGGAGCCGAACATGCGGATCAGCGTGCGCGTCAGGGAGAAGCCCACGTCATCCGCGCCCAGGTAGCCGCGGAAGTTGTTGCCCTCGTCCAGGGTGATCAGGTTCGCGCCCTTCAGGACGTAGATGTAGCCGGTATCCGCCACGAAGAGCTTCTGCACGTCGAAGGTGAAGTTGTTCTCCAGCAGGGCGGAATCGGGCTTGACGAAGTCGCGCACATGGTTGCGCGCCGCATCCAGCACCGTCAGGCGCAGGTTGCCCGTGTCGGCGATCCACACCGACAGGTCGTCATCCACATACACGCCGCGGGGCTTGGAGAGCTTCTTGCCGCCGGAGGTGGTGATCTCCTCCACCACCTCGCCCTCCAGGTTCATCACCAGCACGCGGTTGTTCTCCGTGTCGGCAACGTAGAGCATGTCATCCGGGCCGACGAAGATGTCCTCGGGATGCTTCATGAAGTCGTATTCGCCCAGGTTCTTGAAGGTGGCAGCGACCTCATAGGCAGCGGGGATGGGAATGTAGTTCTCCTTCTCCTTGTCAGACACGAAGGCGTCTGCGCCCACCACGGCCGAAGCCGGCGCGGCGTTGAGGAGGAAGAGCAGCGCAAGGCAGAGTGCCATCAGGCGTTTCATCATTGTGTCCTCCCCTCCTTACGACTTGATGCCCGAGTAGGACATGGTTTCCATGACCTTGCCGCGCATGATGGCGAACACGATGATGGAAGGCAGCGTGGTCAGGAACGTTGCCGCACCCACGGTTCCCGAGCGGGCCACGACGCCCGCGCCGCCCTGCAGGGTCTGCAGCGCCAGGGGCAGGGTCTTGAGCGCGTCGGACTGGATGTAGACCAGGGGGGAGAAGTAATCGTTCCAGTTGTTGACGAAGGAGAACACCGCCAGGGTCGTCCAGGCCGGCTTGAGCAGCGGCATGGCGATCTTCCAGAAGATGTAGAGCTCCTTCGCGCCGTCGATGCGGGCAGCTTCCAGGATGGAGTCCGGCAGCTGCTCGCAGAACTGCTTGACCAGGAAGAAGTTGTACGCCACGGCAATCTTGGGGATGATCAGCGCCAGATAGCTGTTGACCAGCCCCAGCTCATTGACCACCAGGTAGTTGGGGATGGTGGTGACATGGGTGGAGAAGGACAGCGCCGCCACGACGATGGCAAAGATGGCATTGGCGCCGGCGGGCTTGTGCTTCACCAGGCCGTAAGCGCCCAGGCAGCACACCATGATGGAGGCCACCACCGTGACCACGGTGGTAAAGAGGCTGTTGAAGATGTAGCGGGTGAAGGGCACCGTGGAAGAGGAAAGCGAGGTGAGCAGATCGGAGAAGTTGCGCAGGGTCGGCTTCTGCACGATCAGGCGCGGGGGGTACAGGTACAGCTCGTCCAGCGGCATCAGCGCGCGGCACACCATCGCAAACAGCGGCAGACCGCAGAAGATCACCATCACCGCCAGGAAGAGGTACAGCATGATCTGGGAGAAGGAAGGCCGGTGCAGCCGGTAGCGGTTCTTGCCGATCTTCAGCGACGGCAGCGGATGCTTCTGCTTCCTGCCGAGTTTCAGTGCAGTCATTGTCAGGCCCTCCTTTCATCAGGTTTCGTCGCGGAACAGGCGCATGCACACCCGGCCCAGCACGAAGGTGATCAGGAACAGCACCATCGCCACGGCCGAAGCGTAGCCCATGTTGAAGCGGGTGAAGGCGTAATCGTACAGGTGCGCCACGATGGTGTGGGCGGAGTAGTTGGGGCTGGGCATGCCGGCCACGGCGGTGGCCACATCGAACACGGCAAAGGCGCCCACGATGGAGTTGATGGCGCCAAAGAGCATCTGGGGCTTCATCAGCGGGATGGTGATGAAGCGCAGCTCCTGCCACTTGTTCTTGATGCCGTCCACGCGGCCCGCCTCGTACATCGACGGGTCGATGTTCTGGAAGCCCGCCAGGAACGACAGGAAGCCGTTGCCCATGGACATCCACACCGAGATGATCATGATGACCGGCAGCACATAGTCCGCATCCTTGGTCCACAGGATCGGCTCGACGATGACGCCGATGCGCAGGAGGAAGTTGTTGATGTAGCCGTAGCGGTCGCCGGAGAAGAGGATGAGCCAGATGGTGGACATGGCCACGCCCGAGGTCAGGGACGGGGCGTAGAACGCCAGGGAGAAGAAGCCGCGGCCCTTCTTGACCAGGGTGATGATCCACGCCATGAGGAAGGAGGCGAAGTACCCCAGGGGGCCGGTGACCACGGCCAGCACCAGCGTGTTGGAGAGCGAGGTGAGGAACACATCGTCATCCAGGATCAGCTGGGCGTAGTTGTTCAGCCCCACAAAGTCCGGGGACTGGATCATGTTGTAGTTGGTCAGCGAGTAGTACATCGCCACCGCCACGGGCACGATCACGAAGATGGAAAAGAGGATCAGGAAGGGGGCCAGGAAGGCATAGCCGACAGCATTCCTGCGCAGCCATTCCTGCAGGCCTCCGACGCGCTTCTTCGGCGTGATGACAGTCACGGTTGATCCCTCCTCTTACTCAAGGCCGAACTCCACGCGCTTGTTGTGGAGCTCCTTGTTGATGTCCTTCACGGCCTCCTCCAGGGAGTCGCGGGCATTCTCGTTGTTGACGACAACGCGGTTCCAGGCGTTGATGATGTGGCGGCCGGTGAAGTATCCGCCGGGAACGATCAGCTGCTCCTGGGCGGCTTCCATCTGGGCACGGATGATCTCGGCATGGCGGGCGTCCCAGGGCAGGGAGAAGAATGCGTTGACGTTGGCGGTGTTCCAGCGGGCGCCGGTACCCAGCACCGCCTCCAGCTCGCGGCCGTAGCGGGTCTGGGTCTCCTCGCTCATCCACCACTTGAGGAACTCCCACGCGGCCTCCTGCTTATCGCTCTGGGCGAGGATGACATTGGCCGTGGAGGCCGTGGTGCCCACCGCGTGGGACACGGTGCCATCCGCCTGGGCAACGCCGGGCACAGGCGCGATGGACCAGCGGCCGTAGAGCTCGGGGGCGCTGGTCATCAGCTGCATGTAGGTGGTGAAGTTGCCGATGCCGATGGGCATGGTGCCCGTGCGGATGCGGGTGAAGAAGTTGCTCTCCGCGTCAATGCCGTAGTTGGCGTACATATCCGTCCAGAACTTGAAGGCCTGGTAGGCTTCCGGGGTGTCCAGGGCGGAGGCTTCGCCGTTGCCGACGTAGTAATCGCCGCCCATCTGCAGCAGCAGCATGGTGAAGCCGCGCAGCGCACCCGGGCTGTTGGAGGATACGGAGGTATCCACCGGGAGCGAGAAGGCCATGTTGTTCTCGTACAGGCGGGGCAGCACCTTCTGGTACAGGTCCGTCCAGGTCTCCGGCAGGGGGATATCCAGCTCCTGGAGCACGTCCTGGCGGTAGATCATGACGGTGAAGTCCATGGTTTCGGGCAGGGCATAAACGCCGCCGTTGTAGGTGTAGGGGATGAGGCTGGACTCGTAGAATTCAGCAGCGACCTCATCGAAATCCTCAAACTGCGTCAGGTCCACCACGGCCTCGCGGAAGGCGAACTCGCCCGGGAGGTTGTAGCTCACCGACAGGGCCACGTCCGGCGCGGTGCCGGAGGTGACGCTCAGCAGGATGGTGTTGACCGAGCCCGTGGCCAGCTGGCCCGAGGGCAGCACGTGGAGGTTGACCACGATGCGCCCGCCGGTGGAGGGGGTGAAGTCCTCATCGCACATCTCCTTGAGGATCTCGCCCCACTCGGTGCCGCGGCCGATCCACACATCCAGGATGGTCACATCCTCCATGCCCTCAGCGCCCTCGTCCACAATCAGGCCCACGGAGTCATAATCCTTGTAGAAGGAAGCGATGAAGTTCTCGCCCGTGACCATCAGGCGCTCGAAGAAGTTGGAGGCCTTCACCTCCACCTCGTTCCCCGGCGCGCTCAGCACGATGTAGTCCACCGACAGCGGGCACTTCTCCATCGAGGAGATGTAGGTGCCCAGGTTGGACTGAGCGTTGTCCAGGTCGCTCAGCGCCCGCGGGATGCGGTCCACATCCTCGGCAAAGGAGTCCAGCTGGTCGATGATCTGACGGTAGTTGTTCTCCATGGAGGTGGTCTCGTTGGAGATCTCCGCCAGGATGTCCGCCGTTTCCTGCAGGCGGCCGGAGAGGTAGGTCAGCTGGGCGGACAGCCCCGGCATGGTGCGGTAGAGGTCATATTCATAGTTGTAGTCCGGCTCGGTGCCGGTGATCTTGACGATCTCGCGGGTCACGGCGCTCAGGTAGGCCGTGTCCTCCTCGGTGCGCATCATCACTTCACCGATGGGGCCCAGCTTGACCGTCATGGTCAGGGTGTGCCGGCCCGCCTCCAGGTAGAACAGGTAGGGCTCGCCGTTTTCGTCATGCAGGGTCTCGCCGTACCAGTTCCTGTCGTAGGGGAAGGCGTACAGCGACATCTCCTCAAAGGGGATCTCCCCGTCGATCATGACCTGCCGGTAGGAGGGCATGCCCGCATCCTGCGCCTGCGAAACCTTCAGCGTCAGCGTGTACAGGCCCGTCTCCGGCGCCTCGAACTCCCAGGTCACAGCCGCGTTGCCCAGGCGCCAGCGCCAGCCGCCCACGATGTTCAGCGCGCGGTTCGCGCCCGAGCGGGGCTCCGTGCGGGGGTCGGCGTCCGACTCGCGGCGGATCACGTTCTCGCTCCGCCACAGGCTGTTTTCCGCCTGCAGCTTCACCTGCACGTCCTCGGACACGGGCTTGTAGCCCTTCGCCTCGTAGTCCGCCTTGACGTCGGCGTATGCAGGGTGTGTTTTGGGAGTCACAAAAACTACCTCACCCAGAATCACGGGCTGATCCACATAGGACAGGCTGATCTCATGGGTACCCGCAGTGAGGTGGAAGCGGAGCGGATCGACCCAGATGCCCTGGCCATCGGCCACGCGCACGGTCTGCCAGAGGCGGATCTCCTCCTGCCGGGGCCAGACCTCATCGTTGATGGAGTTCAGGCGGCCGATGGTGTCCGCCTTCTCCTGATAGCGGCGATAGAGGCTGAGGTTGTTGGCCTCCTCAAAGGGCACAACGCCATCGATGGTCAGGCGGCGCTGGATCTTGGCCTCGTTGCCGCCCTCATTGAAATAGGTGATCTCCAGCTCATACAGGCCGTCGGCGGGAACCTCCACCGTCCAGGTGACGGTGTGATCCCCCGTGCCCAGGCGCAGGGCCTGCATGGGCGCGCCATCCGGGCCGTCGACCTCCGCCAGGGCAGCGTCGCCGTCGATGACAGCAGCCTCCGGTGCCAGCACGACGCGGGCGTCCGCCGGCGCAAAGGGAACGTCCCCGTAGCCTTCCAGCACCTTGTCATACCCGGGGGCAGTGCTGACGTCGTAATCAAAATAACCCGACCAGTCTTCCGCCACAGCCATCGATACAAGACATACACACGCCAGCAGCAGGGCCAGCATTGCGCTCCGTTTCACGTTGGACGCCTCCTTGCTCCCCGGAGCTCAGCATCGCTCCGGCCTGGTTGATCCTCAGCAGAGGGAACACCTACCCCCTGCCCTTTTCACCATTTATTCTGACACAGCACCCATCGGTTTTCAATCCTCAATAACCCTGATCGATGCATTATCCGGTGCGCATTTTCCCCTTTCAGCCATCCGCAGGAGTTGAAAAATTGTAGATTCGTCCCGCCGGATATTCAATTTTTGTGATTCTGGTATGTTATTGAACAAAAATGCCATCTGTGCTATACTCTATGGTGCTCAAGATGCTGGATACGGAGGAGAAACGCCATGTTTCGCAAATCCCGGACCTACTATAAATACCTGCTGTCCTATGTCGCGCTCCTGTTGGCCGCCGCCTTTGCGCTGGTGATCTTCTCCCAGGCATTCTTCATCGTGCAGCTGCGCAACAACCTGATGGAGACCCAGCGCAGCCGACTGCGCCAGACCGTGCAGCAGCTGGACGGCGATATCGAACAGATCTACACCATCGATTACCAGATCTCCTCTGTGAACGAGAACTTCCTCTCCTACTACCTGTCCGACCCCGGCCCCGTGCGCGACCTGCGCCTGGTCAACGAGCTGCACAACCTGCTGGCGCCCTCCACCTTCATTGCCGAAATGGCGCTGGTGGAGCTGGACTCGGCACAGGTATACACCTCCAAGGCAGTATATGCGAGGGACCTGTTCTTCAACAGCATCTTCTCCTTTGACGCATGGGAAGACCCCGCCGGGGACATCGCCGACCTGCGCGGGCGCATCGTCCGCCCCGCCGAGCGCATCAACGGCCAGGAGCGCTACATCACCTTCATCAACGCGCCCTCGGTGTTCTCCCGCCTGCAGGACACCGTGCAGTTCTATTTCGTGAAGGAATCGCATCTGCTGAACCTGCTCGCCCCCGCTGACGCCCCCGGCCAACAGGGCGCCATCTGGACCCGCGACGGGCAGATCATCGCCTCCACGCTGCCGCTGGAGGGGCCCGTGGAAGCCGGGCAGCTCCGCATCGGCGGTTCGGACTACTTCATCATCCTGGAAGAGTCCGACGTGACCCAGTGGACCTACGCCTTCTTCCTTCCCTCGGGGGAATTCTTCGCCCCCATCGGCCGCGCGCAGGTGACGCTGATGGTCTTCCTGCTGGCGCTGCTGGCCGCCGGCACGCTGGTGATCCACTATGCGATGAAAGTCAACTACAAGCCCCTGAAGGATCTGACCGAGCAGCTGGGCGGCGCCCAGGGGGATGAGCTGAGCTCCCTGCGGGATGTGCTGCACTCCCTCTCGACGCAGAATGAGCACATGCGCGCCCAGCTCATGTGCTCCCCCGACGGACAGGCCCTGCGGGATACGCTGCTCTTCGCCCTGCTGAAGGGCAAGTTCGCCTCCTTCGAAGCCTTCAATCAGGAGGCCGCGCCCCTGGACATGCGCTTTGACAAGCCCTGCTATCAGGTGCTGATGCTGCGCCACTTCTCCGAGGGCGAGGAGGCCCCCCGCACCGTGCTGGACAGGGCCTTTGCCGAAGCCCTCGGCCCGGATTACACCATCCACTTCCGCGAGCTGTTCGAGCAGTCGATGATCGTGTGCCTGGTGGGCATGGAGCCCCAGCACCAGGAGGAGCTGCACGCCCGGTGCCTCAAGCTCCTGGACGTGCTGGCCCAGGAACACAACCTGTCCTTCACCATCGGCATGAGCGACGCCCGCACCGATATCGGGCAGATCACCGCCGCCTGCTTCGAGGCGACGCAGGCCGTGCGGGAGCACTTCATCCGCGGGCGGCATCAGCTGATCCGCTACAGCGAGCTGGACCGCACCCTGACCGGCGACGCCCCTGCCGCCTCCAACGCCCTGAGCGAACTCCGCAGCCTCTCCAGCCAGAGCCGCGCCCAGCAGATGGCTTCCCTGCGCCAGTTCGTTGACCTCCTCAAGAGCGAGCGCGTGCCCGCCCTGCTGGCCAAGTCCTACTGCAACAGCGCCGTGCAGATCCTCATCTCCTCCCGCGGCGGCGCGGTCAACATGGATGACCTGTTCACCATCAGTTACCTGCGCACGGCGGACGACTACCTCGCCTTCATGCTCCACATGCTGGGCACGGAGGAGGAGAACGCCGCGCAGCAGAGCGAGCAGGCCGAGCCCGCCGCACCCGTGCCGGAGCTGCTGGGCCGCATCTACGCCTGCATCAGCGAAAGCTTTGACGACTGCAACTTCTCCATTCAGGAGGTGGCCGACGCCCTCGGCCTCTCCGGCAGCTACCTGAGCCAGTACTTCAAGCAGCAGACCGGCGATACCCTCACCGCCCACGTGGCCGCCCTGCGCATCCGCAAGGCCTGTATGCTGCTGGAAACCACCGCCATGCCCCTGCAGATGATCTCTGAATCGGTGGGCTACTACAACCAGAACTCCTTCATCCGCCGCTTCAAGCAGATCACCGGCGTCACCCCCGGCGAGTACCGCCGCGCCCATCAGTGAACCTCCCCCTGCATCCGCACAGCGGCGTCAGGCCCGGTCTCCCGCCGCCGGGCTTGCCGATGCACCAGCCCATGCCGCAGGAATCGCCCTGCCATATGAGACCAAGGAGACAGACCACACGCACGCCCCCAGGGAACACTTTTCATTCGAACTCGCAGATAGCGGCTACAGGATCGGCCGCTACACCTGTCCCGGCGGGGATGTGATCATCCCGGAGGATATCGGTCCGGTGGCCATCGTGGAGATCGGCGGGTTCGAGGGCTGCAAAACGCTCCGTTCCGTTTCCACCCCGCCCCTGGCACATGAGATCTTCTGCAGCGCCTTCCGGAATCGCACTGCCCTGACCCACGTCCGGACGTCCCGCCGCATGCGGATCCTCGATCGCGCCTTCGAGGGCTGCACATCGCTCGAATCCATCCCCGACTGCTTCCATCTGATCGGCGACAACGCCTTCTCCGGCTGCACCGCCCTCACCCGGGTCGTCATTCCTGATGCTGTGGATTCCATCGGCGGATATGCCTTTGAAAACTGCACCGCCCTTGTCAGCGTCAGCATTCCCGCCACCGTGGAGGAAATCAGCTTTAGCGCCTTCAGCGGATGCACCGCGCTTCACGACGTTACGATCTCCGACGGCGTCACAGCCATCGGGGATCACGCCTTTTCCGGCTGCGTCGCCCTTGATCACATCGCCCTCCCCGGCAGCATCACCCAGATCGGCGAGTTTTCCTTCGCGGACTGCACTGCGCTGACCTCCCTTGCGCTTCCCGCCACCCTCACGGAGATCGGCTTCGCTGCCTTCAGCGGATGCTCCGCGCTTGCCAGCATGACCATCCCCGAAAGCGTCACAGCCATCGGCGACTACGCCTTCGATAACTGCCCCGCCCTGACCCTCCACATCCACGAGGGCAGCTGCGCCCACCAGTACGCCATCGACCATGCCATCCCCTTCGAGCTCATCTGACACACCGCAAGGAGGCATCACCATGTTCAGCAAGCTCATCAACGCACTGCGCGGGCGTTCCGCCCAGAAGACCACCGACGCCCCTGAAGAGCAGCACTCCTGCTCGCTTTCCACGCCCTACGGACATTTTGTGCTGCGAAACGCCGCTGACAGCATCACGATCAAGCGCTACCGCGGCCCTGGCGGGGACGTCGTAATCCCTGAGAAGATCCGTCAGGCGACAGTCGGCACGATCTGGAACAACGCCTTCCGCGGCTGCAAGACCCTGACCTCCGTCAGCATCCCCGGCAGCGTGAAGAGCATCTATTGGGCAGCCTTCAGGAATTGCACCGCCCTGACCGACGTCATCATCGCCGAGGGCGTCGAAGCGCTCTACAACGAAGCCTTCCAGGGCTGCAAGGCCCTGCGGAGCGTCACCCTGCCCGCCAGCCTCAAAACGATCGGCCTACACGTCTTTGACGGCTGCGAGGCCCTGACCCTGTACGTCCCCATGGGCAGCGCCGCCCACAAATACGCCCTCAAGAACGGCATCCCCATGAAGTTCATCTGATCCCCCGCCGCCCATTCCCACCTTCACAGCTCCGGCAAAACGTGCTGCAATGGTGGCAAGCATTCCCGCAATCGCATCTGACTCAATACCGGGAGGCCCCCCCACCATGCAGAACAGGCCCATCACGCCCCTGAAGAGCACTTCACCACCCGCCCCATTGCAGGCGGCTGCATGATCACCAGATACGCCGGCCCCGCCCTGACCCTCCGCGTCCACGAGGGCAGCTGCACCCACCAGTACGCCATCGACAACAACATCCCCTTCAAACTCCTGTAATCCCCCGCCGCCCACCCCGGGCGGCCTTTTCATTTACCTCCCATTCCCACCTTCACAAATGCGACAAAACATGCTATAATCAGCATGGCGTTTCCTGCCGCCACCCCAATTCATAATTCCTGATTCATAATTCCATCCGATCCCCTCTGGAGGTATATATGACGACATCCCCCCTTTCCGTCGGCGTGATCTCCCTGGGCTGCAACAAGAACCGCGTGGATACCGAGACCGCGCTGGGCCTGCTGGCAGACCACGGGTACGTCTTCACCGGCGATCCGGCTCAGGCGGATATCCTGATGGTGAACACCTGCGGCTTCATCGAGAGCGCGAAGGAAGAGGCCATTGACACGATCTTCGAGATGGCTGAATATAAAAAGAGCGGCCGCTGTCGCCTGCTGGTGGTCTCCGGCTGCCTGACCCAGCGCTATGCCGACGCCCTGCAGGCGGAGATCCCCGAGATCGATGTCATCCTGGGCGTGAACCAGTACGCGCAGCTCCCCGCCATGATCGAAAAGGCGCTGGCCGAGCAGGCTCCTGTGGTCTGCTGCGCGGATGATTACAGCTACTACGCCCACGACCGCGTGCTGACCACGCCGCCCTACACGGCCTACACCCGAATCGGCGAGGGCTGTTCCAACCGGTGCACCTTCTGCGCCATCCCGCTCATCCGCGGCCCCTACCGCTCCCGGAGCGAAGCGGATGTACTGGCCGAGATCGAGCAGCTGGCACAGCAGGGCGTGAAGGAGCACATCCTCGTCGCCCAGGACACCACCCGCTTCGGCACTGACGACGGCGGCCACACCACCCTGCCCGAGCTGCTGCAGAAGGCTGCCGCCATCCCCGGCGTGGAGTGGCTGCGCGTACTCTACTGCTACCCGGACGAGACCGACGACCGTCTGCTGGACGTGATTGCGAACACGCCCAACATCTGCAAGTACCTCGACCTGCCCATTCAGCACGTCAACGACACGGTGCTCCGCCGCATGCACCGCCGGGGCGACAAGGCGGACATCCTGCGCTGCATCCACGGCGCCCGCGAGCGTGGCCTGACCCTGCGCACCTCCATCATCGTGGGCTTCCCCGGAGAAACGGAGGAGCAGTTCGAAGAGCTGCTGGAGGTGCTGCGCGAGGCCGAGTTCGACCGCCTGGGCGCCTTCACCTACTCGCCCGAGGAGGACACCCCCGCCGCCCGCCTGCCCGACCAGATCCCCGAGGAGGTCAAGCAGGAGCGCTACGACCGCCTGATGATGATGCAGCAGGAGATCAGCCTGAAGCGCAATCAGGCCCGCGTGGGCACGGTGGAGCAGGTGCTGGTGACCGCTGTGAACGAGGACGGCCTGTGCCTGGGCCGCAGCCACCGCGAGGCCCCGGAAACCGACGGCGAGATCGTCTTCACCCTGCCCCGGGGGGCTGCCGTTCCTGAGATCGGTTCCTTTGTCAACGTCCGCCTGACGAAGGCCGACGCCTACGACCTGATGGGGGTGATGGAATGAATCTGCCCAACAAGCTGAGCCTTCTGCGCGTGCTGCTGATCCCGGTGATGGTGCTGCTGATGTACATCCCCGGCGTGCTGTGCGTCTTCCTGTCCACGGCGGTGTTCGGCATTGCGGCCTTCACCGACTTCCTCGATGGCCACATCGCCCGCAAGTACAACCTCGTCACCGACTTTGGCAAGTTCATCGACCCCGTGGCCGACAAGCTCCTCAACCTCTCCGCCATGATCATGCTCATCCACTGCGGCATGATGCCGGCCTGGGTGGTCATCATCATCCTGGCGCGTGAGCTGGCCGTGGACGGCCTGCGCATGGTGGCCGTGGGGCAGGGGCGCGTCATCGCCGCCGGCCCCCTGGGCAAGATCAAGACCGCCAGCCAGATGGTGGTGATCATCTTCATGATGCTCATCTGCCGCCTGACGCCCGCCATTCCGGCACTTTCCTTCCTGCAGCTGCCGGTGGATATCATCCGCTGGGCCGGCATCCTCTGGATCGCCGTCATCACCGCCTGGAGCGGCATTGACTACTTCGTGCGGAACTTCGACTGCATCCGGAACGCGAAGTAAGGCCCGGGCGCCAGGCAAGGCTGGGCGGGGGATCACCTATGAGAATCCCGCGCAGTACCGCGCCTCCGCACTCCCAGCAACCGTGCCCCTGTAAAACCGGTCAACACAAAACGCCCGATGCGTCCCCTCCACCGCGGAGGACGCATCGGGCATTATTATTTGGTTTTCAGGCAGACGGTGGCACCGTGTCACTCTTCCTCCACCAGCCGCCACTGGTACAGCGCCAGCACCTTGCTGCCGGCGTACTCGTCGCGGAAGGTGCTGTTGACCACCTCCACGCGGGTCTTGTTGAAGGCCATCATGTAGATGCGGTGCTGCTCCCCGCGGAGCCACATGCCGCTGGGATCCAGCACGATGTAGCGGCTCGTTTCCGGGAGCTTGCCGATGATGAGCAGCGCGTGATCCTGCCCGTCCGGCTTGCGGATGTAGACATAGACCGGAGAATAGGAAGGGTCGGAAAGGTAGTTCTCCACCATGGTGTCGAACACATAAGCTCTGGGCTGCACCAGCTCCACGCCCATCATTTCGCTCACGGCGGTATAGGGCGGGTCCATGTCGCGCCTGTCCGTCATGGCGGACATCGCCCCCGGCGTCACATCAACGCCCAGGTAGCTCAGCGCCATCGAGTAGGCCGCGCGGGTACACATATTGCCCGCGTGGAAGGTGTACACGTGGCCATAGCGGTTCTCCTGCAGCGTCAGGTCCAGCACGGAGCCGGGCTCGCCCCCCAGCCAGTACTCGCTGCGGAAGGCGTCGTCCCCCGCGCGGTGCTGGGCAATGAAGCGGATATACCCCGCCTGCACATCGGCCAGGCCATCCTCCGGGGGATAGATCATGAAGGCCTCCGCCGCCTCCAGGGTGGTGCACTCCCGCAGCGTGGCAGGAGCCGCAGCCTCCTCCGCAGAGGCGGGCAGCGCCAGCACGAGCAGCAGGATCAGCAGCATTCGACGGAACATGGCAAAACCCCATTTCATACAGGAATTCAGGCGTTTCAGCGCGCCGCGCCCGGATCGGGCTGACCGATCCGCGCCTCCAGCTTTCGCAGCTTCGGCCGGGCCACAAGAGCGTAGCACAGCAGGTGCACCCCGAAGGTCAGCGCCCAGGAGAGCGGGTAGGACAGATAGAGCGTATCCAGCGTGGGACTGGCCTCAAAGATGGTGTAGATCCACACCACGCGGAACAGGCATGCGCCCGTCAGGCTCACGATCATGGGCATCACCGAGTACCCGATGCCGCGCAGGCTGCCCACCACCACGTCCATCAGACCGCACAGGCAGTACAGCGGCAGCATCCAGGTCAGGCGCTTCATGCCGTAATCGACGACCGTCATGGCCAGCTCGTCCACCTCGGGGGAGTTGTTGTAGATCGAGAGCAGCTCCTGGCCGAAGAGGAAGAAGAGGTTGCCCATCGCCAGGCCGATGACAGCCACCGTGGCCAGGCACACCCACACGCTGCGGCGGACGCGGCGGATCGCCCCCGCGCCCAGGTTCTGGCTGGCGAAGGTCAGCGCCGCCTGATGCACCGCGTTCATGGATGTGTAAACGAAGCCCTCCAGGTTGCCCGCCACGGCGTTGCCAGCCACGGCGATGGTGCCAAAGCCGTTGACAGAGGACTGGATCAGCACATTGGAAATGGAGAAGAGGCTGCCCTGCAATCCCGCGGGCAGGCCCACCTGCAGGATGCGCCCCAGCTGCTGGCGGTGGATGCGCAGGTGCTTCACCTCCAGGCGGATGCTGCTGTCCGTGCGCATCAGGCAGGTCAGCACCAGTACCGCGCTGATGACCTGGCTGGCCACCGTGGCGATGGCCACGCCCTCCACATCCAGCCCGAAGGCGGCCACGAGGATGACGTTGAGCACCACATTGGCCACGCCGGCGATGGCCAGGTAGATCAGCGGGCGGCGGGTGTCGCCCACCGCGCGGAGGATGGCCGCGCCAAAGTTGTAGAGCATGTTGAAGGGCATGCCCAGGAAGTAGATGCGCATGTAGGTGGCCGCCAGAGCGGTCTCCGGGTTGCCCATCATGTGCAGCAGGGGCTCGCAGAACACGATGCCCACCACCGCCACCGCAATGCCGGAAACGCCCGCCAGGGTGATGGAGGTATGCACGCCCTTATGCACCTGCTGGGCGTCCCCTGCGCCATAGGCCCGGGCCACGCAGACGCTGCCGCCCACGCTCAGGCCCATGAAGACATTCACCATCAGGTTGATCAGGCTGCCCGTGGAGCCGATGGCCGCCTGGGCGGCGTCACGGTTCTGGTGGGCGAAGTTGCCCACCACCGCCATGTCCGCCGCGTTGAAGAGCAGCTGCAGGATTCCGCTGGCAATCAGCGGCAGGCAGAACATCAGCACCTTGGGCAGCAGCGCGCCCACGGTCATGTTCATTTCGTAACGCGAAGATCTTGACATATGTATCACCCCGGAACGGTCAGAGGAATTAGGAATTAGGAATTGAGTTTGTGTTACCGGATGGGGCTTTCCTCCGGGCCGAGGTAGCTTTCCGGCAGGCGGTGGCCAGCGGGGTATATCATGATGCGCTCGAGGGACAGGTTGGGTTCCAGCGCGGCGATGGTCACCTCGTTCAGGCCCTCCCGGCAGCGGATGACCGCCTGCACCTTGCGGATGTGCTCCACCATCGCGCGGCACCAGCGGGGGTCGCTGTTTTCGCCGGGGCGGTAGTCCGCCGGAACACAGGTAACAATCCGGCTTTCCCCGTCCGGGCCGGTGAGGGTGCAGCGCATCTCCGTCGCCGGGCGCACGGGGCTGGTGGGGGTCAGCCACAGCTCGCAGACGTGGTCGCCCGCCTTTTCCGCCAGGAACCGGTAAGTGAGGCTGGGCGCGTCCTCGCCGGGCCGGAAGGACGCGGTGGACGGATGCACCTTCACGGCGCTGCCGCTGCGGCCATAGCCGGGCAGCACACGGAATGCCGCGCCCTGCGCCCCATGCTCGGCAACGAAATGCTGCGCCTCCATGGCGACGACGCCCTTCACGGGCATGAAGGCCGCCTCGGCATTCTCCGGGTGACGGCGGGCCCGCACGTCCACATGGACGGTGCAGGCAGCATGGCCGCCCTCCCCCGCCGAGCGGATGATGAGGGTCGTCTGCTGCAGGGAGCCATCCTCCGGCAGGGCGTCGCGGTCGCACTTGAGGCGGATGACGCCCAGGGTCTCCACGGTGAAGCTGTTGTCCTCCTCCCGGGTGAAGCGCCCGGAAAGGAAGCTTCTGCCCTCCGGGCGGGCGTTCTCCGGCAGGATGACCGTCAGCCAGGGCGCGCCGCCCTCCACCGTCACGGTGAGGGAGCCCACGCCGTCGTTGGCCGCCTCCAGCAGCACCTCCTCCACGCCCGCGTCACAGAAATCGTGCACGGGAATGCAGGCCGGGCGGCCATACTGTCGGCCGCAGACGCGCCCATCGTCCCTGCGGGAAACGGAAAGCCGCGGATAGGGCATGGGGGTGACCACCGTGCGCAGGGGCATGCGGCAGCCATCCTCGTTCCAGGAGGTGAAGCCGATGTGCTCCTCCCGCTCCATGCCGCGCCATTTGCCGTCCTTCCAGGCGGCGAACTTCTCCGCCAGGGACGCGTCCATTTCCAGCGCCTCCTGCAGGATATCGCCGTAATGATTGGCAATGGGCCGCCCCTGACGGGCATAGTGGGCATTGAGCCCCGCCGCCAGGTGCATGCGCAGCAGGTTCATGCTGGCCGTGAGGGGATAGGCCACCATGTTATAGAAACCGGCGGCATGCATGGGCACCTGCTTCATCGTCGCGGCGCACAGGGCCAGCAGGCTTTCCGCCTTTTCCAGCATGCGGTGGGCCTCCAGATGATGGCAGGGGTGATAAACGCCCGCGTTGAGGGCCTCGGGGCGGCGCATGCCGTTGATGCTGTACAGCCCCGTCAGCAGCGCCTGAATGCGGCTGTAAGCGGCGCTCCCCACATATGGGAAGGTGCTGCGGACAAAATGCTCCAGCCATTTCTGCCAGTTGTCCGCCTCGTGGCTGCCCCACTTTTCATAATCGTAGGCCAGGTCAAGGAACTGCTTGAGGGAGACCTCGTTGAACTTGAGGTCGCCCACGTTGAGGATCCACACATCCCGCACGCCGTGGTCCCAGGCCAGGCACATCTGCTCCCACAGGAGGGAGAAGGGCGTGGAGGGCATCCATTCGTAGCTCACCGGGCCGCCATGGTAATCCACATGGTAGTACATGCCCCAGCCGCAGCCGCGAAGGCGGAGCTGCTCCGTCATTTCCGGCGTGGGCAGGGAGCGCATGAAGCCCTGGTTGTCCTCACAGAGCATGCAGACCGTGTTTTGCAGTCCCTCCCAGTCCTTCAGGCCCGGGACGGTCTCACTGCCATAGAAGAAGGGCTCAACCTCCTTGTACAGCGCCAGCAGACGGGGCTGATCCTTGCTTTTCGGCCCCGCATGCGCCTGAATGAGCGCTTCCTGGGTGGTGATGACGTCCCGGAGGTACTCGATATTGGCGCGCAAGCCGCTGTCCTCGCCCAGCATAGCCGAATCCGCCTCGCCGCGCATGCCGATGGTGATCAGATGCTCGTACCTTCCGCTGCGCTTCAGGCCATCCGCCCAGAAGCGGGTGATGCCCTCGCGGTTGCGGACAAAGTTCCAGTCGGTGCCGTACATTCCGCCGTCGCGGATGGAGCGGCCGAACTCCTCCCCCGCCCGCAGGCAGGGCTCGTGATGGCTGTTGCCCACCACGATGCCGTACTCGTCCGCCAGTTCCTCATTCAGGGAGCCGGGACCTTCCTCCCCGAAGACGCTGGCCCACATCGCAGGCCAGAGATAATTGCCCTTCAGCCGCAGCAGCAGGTCAAAGACATGGTCGTACATGTCCGCATTGACCCCGCCGAAATGCTCCGTCGCCCAGGTGCCGAAGCAGGGCCATTCATCGTTGATGAACAGACCGCGGTAGCGCACGGAGGGCTCCTTCGTCACGGTGAGGAAGTCCGCCTGCACCGTGGGCTCCGGGTCGGTGAGGGGGGCCGCGTCGCCCCAGTAGTGCAGGGGGCTGACGCCGATGTACTCCGACAGGCTGTACAGGCCGTAGATTGTGCCGCGCTTGTCCGAGCCGAGGATGACCAGCGCCCGCGAAACGCCGTCAAAGGGCGCCTCCACCAGCGCGGTCAGCCAGCATTCCCATTTGCCGCGGATGCGTTCAGCCTGCGGGAGCTTCCCGGCGGCGATCAGCCGATCCGCCAGAGGGCTGCAGCCCAGCGTTGCGCACAGCACCACCGCGTCTCCAGCAGGCGTGGAAATCACCTGCGGCAGTGCGCCGGACACCCGCTGCACATCAGCGGCAACCTTCCCCGCCACGCGGCGCACACCCGCATGGGCCTCTTCTTCCACCAGGAACGGAATGGCCTGGCCATTGTTCACAAGCTGCATCATCGCACCTCACCATGGTAGATTAAATTATGAATTAGGAATTATGAATGATGAATTATCAGTTTATCCTGCAGAACCATGAACAGGAACAGCCAGCCCCAGCCAGACGGCACTCAGTCACACATCCTCAATTCATAATTCCTGATTTATAATTCCTAATTCTCACTTCACGCTTCCCGTCAGCACCACCAGTGTGGTCACGGGGCTGTTGAACATGCGGAAAGGCAGCAGCGGATACCGCTCGCTCACGCCCAGGCCGGGGCTGATGTGCTGCCACACGCCCCCCACATAGGACAGGCCCTGCACCAGATGATCCTCCGGAAAGAAGCCCAGCTCCGGCGCCCAGATGGCGCCCACGCCCGGGATGCGCCACTGTCCGCCGCAGTAGCCCCCCGCCAGCACCAGCGACACCCGGCGGATAGCTGGCGTCTTCTTGTCCGATTCCTCCTGGCGGGCGCTGGTCACATACTCCTTTGTCAGGGGCATGTGGGTCACCATGATCTGCACATCCTTGTCCCTGATGGAGGCCAGCGTTTCGCCGATGCGCTTGAGCCGCTCCACCTGATACTGCGCACTGCGCAGCTGGGCGGCCTCGTCCTGCGTCAGCTCCCCCGGGATGGCGCTGAGCGTATTCACCTGCGCCTGCCAGGCGGCCAGGGAGTTCTCCAGGTCCAGGGTGTAGAGCCCCTCAGGGATGAACCAGACCGTGTTGCTCCCCCGGGTGATGGCGCGGGGCTCGTCCAGGATGAGCACCCCCGCCTCCTGCAGCTTCGCCGCCCAGGGGGCGTAGGGCGAGAGGCTCGCGTGGGCCTCACGGGCATAGAGCGCCGGGTCGTCATCGCCGGGCAGCAGCAGCACCGTCGTTCCCGTGGGGAAGATGGAGATCATTTCCAGCACCGCCTCCACCTCGCCCTCCGGCCCCACCATGTTGCCCGAAAGCACCACGCAGGAAGGGCTCTTGCCCTCCAGCACCTTGCGCAGCGCGGACTGGTTCTCCCCCAGATACGCGCCATTCAGGTCCGACAGGTGCAGGATGGAGAAGTTCTCCAGGCTGTCCGGCAGTCCGGCGATGGTCACATAAGTCTTCTCATAAGTCACCGTGTGGTTGAGGGCCAGGTTCCATGTGAAAAGACCTGCCACAAGCAGCAGCAGCAGCACGCCAAGCCCCGACAGGAATGCCCGGCCACGGTGGCTCTCCTCCATAAAAATGCTGTGTCGACGACGCATGGTTTCCTCCGAATTCGCGGTATAGGGATGGGCACACAGACCCATTCTCATTATAGACCCCTTTGGGGCGGAATACAAGGGCGAAATGTAAAACCGCACCGTCTCGCGCCATGAATCTGGCGTGAATTGCCCTATGCATCCGCCGACTTGTGTGATAAAATAGGAATATCACATCTGGTATGTTTTTCACCCGATTTTCAAATGGAGGTATCATTATGGCGCTGCACGTCATGGAAGAAGCCAACCGCTGCCTGGGCTGCAAGGTGCCCCAGTGTCAGAAGGGCTGCCCCATCGCGACCCCGATCCCGGATGTCATCCGGCTGCTGAAGGCGGGGCAGCTGGACGCAGCCGGCCGCATGCTCTTTGAGAACAACCCCATGACCACCGTCTGCTCGCTGATCTGCAACCACGAGGGGCAGTGCGAGGGTCACTGCGTGCTGGGCCGCAAGGGCACGCCCGTGCACTTCTCCGTGATCGAAAACTACATTTCCAGCACCTACGCCAGCAAGATGGTCAAGGGCCCGGCGCCCTCCAACGGCATGAAGGTGGCCATCGTCGGCTCCGGCCCCGCAGGCCTGACCATCGCCATCCTCATGGCCCGCTACGGCTATCAGGTCACCATCTTCGAGGGCAAGGACAAGATCGGCGGCATCCTGCGCTACGGCATCCCGGAATTCCGCCTGCCCAAGACCATCCTGGACGATATCCAGTACCGCCATCTGGAGCTGAAGGGCATCAAAATCCGCCCCAACACCCGCATCGGCGACGCGATTCAGGTGGACGACCTCTTCCGCGACGGCTACAAGGCCATCTTCATCGGTACGGGCGTCTGGAAGGCCAACACGCTGAAGATCAAAGGCGAGTCCTTCGGCCATGTGCACTACGCCATCAACTACCTCAACAACCCGGACGTGTACAAGCTGGGCGAGCGGGTCGTGGTCATCGGCGCGGGCAACGCCGCCATGGACGTGGCCCGCACGGCCCTGCGCCACGGCAGCCGCCAGGTCACCTGCTTCTCGGTGACGAAGAAGCTCGCCGCCAGCCAGTACGAGGCCAGCTACGCCCAGCTGGAGGGCGTGGACTTCCAGCTGAACCGCAAGCCCATCGAGATCACCGACGACGGCGTCATCTTCCGCGACGTCATCGAGGGCGAGGACGGCTCCCTCACGGAGGTCGAGGGCAGCGACGCCCTTGTCCCGGCGGATTCGGTCATCATCTCCATCTCCCAGGGCCCTCAAAATACCATCACCCGCACCACCTCCGGCCTGGAGGCCAACGCCCGCGGCCTGCTGATGGCCGACGAGAACGGCCACACCAGCCGCCCCGGCGTGTTCGCCTCGGGCGATGCGGTCAACGGCGCGCGTACGGTGGTGGAGGCCGTGGCCCATTCGAAGAAAGTCGCCGAGGCCATGCACGCCTATATCCAGAGTACCCTGGAGGACGCGGAATGAGCCGGAAAAAGCGCCGTTCCACCGCACAGCACAGAACGATCATCCTGCTGGCCTGGTGCCACCGGTATGTGTTCCTCATTGCGGCCCCGCTGCTGCCGCTGCTGCTGGCACGCAGCAAAAGCGACGCCCTCGCGGGCATGGGCATCGGCATGCTCTGCTACGGCCTGTACACCCTGCTGGGCTACCTGCTGCGGTGGAAGCACATCTACTGTTCCTTCCAGGACATCGCCCATATGCCAATGACCCCCGGAAGAATCCGCTGGCACACCCTCCGCAAGAGGGATGTGTACAGCGTATCCGCCCTCTTCATCGCCTTTGGTCTGGCGTTGATCCTCTGCCGTGTCTTCAATCTCTGACCGCCGCACACAGTGCGCCCCCGCAGCCAGCGAACCCGGCTGCGGGGGCGTTCTGTTATTCATTTCAGCACGTCACGAACAGCTTCCCGTCCGCATCCGCGTCCACCGTCAGCACATCGCCGGGCTTCACGTCGCCGCCGATGATGCGCCGGGCCACCAGCGTCTCCACCTTGCTCTGCAGGTAGCGCTTGAGGGGACGCGCGCCGAAGGTCGGGTCGAAGCCCTGGTCAATGACCGCCTGCAGGGCCGCGCCGGTCAGCTCCACGCGGAGCTGCCTGTCGCTGAGGCGCCGGTTCAGGCCATTCAGCATCAGCTGCACAATGGAGGCGATCTGCTCCTTCGTCAGGGGCTTGTAGGTCACGATCTCGTCGATGCGGTTGAGGAACTCCGGCCGGAAGTGGGTCTTCAGAAGCCTGTCGATCATCGCCTGCGCCTCAGCGGTCAGCTCACCGTCCTCGATGCCGTTCAGGATGTACTCGCTGCCCAGGTTGCTGGTCATGATGAGGATGGTGTTCTTGAAGTCCACCGTACGGCCCTGGGAATCGGTGATGCGGCCGTCGTCCAGCACCTGCAGCAGCACGTTGAACACGTCAGGATGCGCCTTTTCCACCTCATCAAAGAGGACAACGCAATACGGGTGCCGCCGCACGGCCTCGGTCAGCTGGCCGCCCTCGTCGTAGCCGACATAGCCGGGAGGCGCGCCGATCAGGCGGGATACGCTGAACTTCTCCATGTACTCGGACATGTCGATGCGCACCATGTTCTTCTCG
>JAFQQT010000069.1 GCA_017410455.1 Clostridia bacterium | reverse complement strand
CCTGCCCATCTCCCTGGCTCATCGTCTCACCCGCCGCCTGGCCCAGGTGCGCAAGGACGGCACCCTGCCCTGGCTGCGCCCCGACGGCAAGTCCCAGGTGACGGTGATCTACGAGGACGGCAAGCCCGTGGCGGTGGATACCATCGTCATCTCCACCCAGCATGACGAAGCGGTCACCCAGGAGGAGATCCGCGCCGCGCTGCTGGAGCATGTGGTGGCCCCCGTGATCCCCGCTGACATGCTGACCGCCGAAACCCGTTACTTCATCAACCCCACCGGCCGTTTCGTCATCGGCGGCCCCGCGGGCGACTCCGGCCTGACCGGCCGCAAGATCATCGTGGACACCTATGGCGGTTATGGCCGTCACGGCGGCGGCGCCTTCAGCGGCAAGGACCCCTCGAAGGTGGACCGCTCCGCTGCCTATGCCGCCCGCCATGTGGCCAAGAACGTGGTCGCCGCCGGTCTGGCCAGGCAGTGCGAGATCCAGCTGGCCTATGCCATCGGCGTGGCCCAGCCCGTGAGCCTGTGCGTGGACACCAAGGGCACCGGCATCGTCGCAGACGATGTGCTGTCCGCCGCGGTGGAGAAGGTCTTCGACCTGCGCCCCAACGCCATCATCGACCGTCTGCAGCTGCGCCGCCCCATCTACCGCGCCAACTGCAACTACGGCCACTTCGGCAAGGAAAACATGCCCTGGGAGCAGACCGACTTCGTCGATGCGCTGAAGGCCGCTGTCAACAAGTAAAAACAAACCGGGATGTTCCGCACGGAGCACCCCGGTTTTCCTTATTCCTTGGACTTCTTTTCGCCCTTCAGACGGGCCTTGGCTTCCTCTACGGTTTCGCCGTCGCGGGTCAGGTACTGGTCAACAAATTTATCCTCAACCTTCTTGTACGCGCCCACGACGGTTTCTTCTACCTTCTTATAGCCGCCGACAAACACACCCTCGACCTTTTTGTAGCCATCAGCCACCGCTTCGGCAATCCTCTCATTGCCCTTTACAATCTTCGACTTCGCCATTTTCTCAAATCCTTTCTCATCAAAAAGCATGTTCAGTCCCATCAGGAACACCAGCAGGCACACCGCGCTTCCGGTGCAGATGTTGAGGACAAGCGCCGCCTCCGCCGTCATATCTCCGTCAAAGGAAACCAGCATGGATCGCTGCATCGTCATCAGCGACGCCAGGGCGCTGGCCAGGGTGATGTTGCGGATGGTGCGCGTCAGGGGCGTACCGGATTGATGCGCCTGCACCGTATGGACGATGGCCATCGTCATCTTCCAGAAGGTGTAGATGGCGATGACCAGCATGACAACGATGCCATGGGGAACGGCATTGTCCTCCGCCAAGCTGATGCCGGTCACTGCGCCCATCACCAGGGCAAGCGCCATCAGCATGCCGCCGCACAGACGCATCACAAACCGCTCAGAGGCATGGCGGCGCTCCGTCAGCACCGCGCCGAAGCGCATCACGCCCAGCAGGATGTGGTTTGCCGCCATCACCAGTAGCCAGCATGAGCTGCTCAGCAGGCCAAGGATCGCATGCCCGACGCCGTAAAGCAGGTTGACGATCAGTGTTGCAGCAGCATAGAATACGATGCGGAAGCGTCTGTCCGCATAGAGCCTTTTGCCCAGCCCAGTGCGCGGCTGCATCACTTCAGGCCCTTCACCATGGGAATCAGCCCCAGCAGCATCACGATGCCCACAAGACCGATCGCCGTCCCCAGCACATAGTTGGCATTCACCAGGCACAAGCACATGCCAACGCCCAGTACCAGCGCTGCGATCACCGCATAGATGATCTTCGCCACCGTCTTGCCGGAAACGCGGATGGGGGCCTTGTGCTCCATCTTCCGCCACACCAGCAGGGTGATCAGACCCAGCACCAGACCAGCCACCCCCAGGATCACGCCCTGCTTCAGCGCCTCCCACTCGCTCACCAGCGCCATGCACATGCCCAGGGAGAACAGCACACCGCTGACCGTGCCCATCACCAGGGCCACAAAACTGCTCTTCTTCATTTGAGTTACCTCCGTTATTTGCGTCATTAAAACAACAGTTGTGTTTTTAATGCAGTTGTAGTATAATATGCTCAAGTGCTGATTTCAATCATCAATATCGCGTCATCTGTTGGAATAAAGAATTCCTGTGAGGTTCACCATGAATACAGCAAACAACAAGCGCCGCCGGGAATCCGTTGCGGCCATCGAGAAAGCCTTCATCACCCTGCTGCAGACCCGGGATTTCAAGGACGTCACCGTTTCGAACATCTGCAAGCTCACCGGCCTGAACCGCTCCACCTTTTACGCCAACTATGTTGATATCTTCGACCTGGCAGACAAGCTGCGCAAAAAGCTGGAGACGGACTTTGCCCAGCAGTTCGCCCATGACGGCCATAATGCCTATCTGGGCAACGACGGTGCGCTACGGATGTTCCGGCACATCCGCGATAATCAGCTTTTCTACAAGACCTATTTCAAGCTGGGATATGACAAGGCCCATACGGTTCTGATCTACGACACGGCCCGCGCCGAGCAGGATTTTCATAACGAACACATTGACTACCACATCGAATTCTTCCGAGCCGGTCTCAATGCCATCATCAAGCGCTGGCTGGAAAATGGCTGTCAGGAATCCCCGGAAGTCATGGCAGCCATTCTTCAGGCAGAATACCGCAACCGTTAAGCAAAATCCCGCACTAGAATCCCCGCACTTTCCAGCAAAAATCGTTTTCGCTCTTGACAAGGATTGTTTTTTGTATTATCATTGTATCCAAAGTGCAAACAAAATGCACTTTCTACATACGCTGTTTACGAAGGAGTCTTCTTGATGAATACCATCCCCTTTCAGCCCATGATGGAAAGCCGCCCCATCCGCGAGATCGCCTACGAGGTACTCAAGCACGCCATCATCACCGGTGAGATCCCCGCTGGTGAGCGCATCGTCGAGACCGACTATGCCGACCGCCTGCACATCAGCCGCACGCCCCTGCGCGAGGCCCTGCGCAAGCTGGAGCGCGACGGTCTGGTGGAGTACGTGCTGCGCCGCGGCGTGGTGGTGCGCGCCTTCACCATTGCGGACGTGGAGGAGATCTACACCATCCGCAACGCCCTGGAGATGCTGACGCTGCCCGCCATCATCGAGAAGGCGACCGCCGAGGACATCGCCAGCCTGAAGGAGCAGCTGCACGAGATGGACAGCCTGATGGCTGCCCGCGATTTCGATGCGCTGTCCCCTGTGACCCGCGCATTCCACCGTTCTTTGACCGCCATCTGCGGGCAGAACCGCATCCTGCGCGTCATCGAGGGACAGGATGAGTTCATCACCCGCTTCTCCGCCATGGCCATCCGCCAGGAGGATCGCCTGATGGAGGCGCACCACGAGCACTATCAGCTGGTGGAGCTGGTGGAAAAGCGCGATCTGGAGGGCTTCACCCGGCTGATGCATGCTCACATCGAGCGCAGCAAGGAGAAGTGCCTGGAGGCCCTGGCCATCCAGCGCAAGAGCCAGAACTTCTGATATCCTGAGACTTCTGCGCCAAAGGAAGCGTACCTTATGAAAACAAATTTCCATACCCACACGTTCCGCTGCAAGCATGCCATCGGAACGGACGAAGAGTACGTCAAGGCAGCCATCGAAGGCGGCTTTGACGTGCTTGGTTTTGCGGACCATTGCGCGTGGGATTTTGCCACCCCCTATGTGAGCCACTGCCGCATGCCGGCGGAGCAGTGGCCGGATTACCGCGACGCCGTGCGCAGCCTGCGCCGCAGGTATGCCGGGCAGATCGATATCCGCCTGGGCCTGGAGACCGAGTACTACCCCCGCTACATGGATCAGCTGCTGCGCCTGCAGGACGATGGCTGCGAGTACTTCATCCTCGCCAGCCATTTCCTGACCACCGAGGAGCTGGAGGACTACACCGGCAACACCTGCAGCCGCGATGACGAGGTCCGCCGCTACGCCGACCAGACCGCCAAAGCCATCTCCACCGGTATGTACTGCTACCTCGCCCACCCCGACCTGTACATGATGCCCCGCCCGGAGTTCGACAAGGTCTGCATGGATGCGGCGGATACGATCTGCCAGGCCGCGAAGGAAGCCCATATGCCCATCGAGTACAACCTCCTGGGCCTGGGCGACGAGCTGCGCGGTCGCTCCCGCGGGTATCCCCACAGCGACTTCTGGCAGTACATCCGCAAGTGGGACAATGATGTGATCATCGGCGTGGACGCCCACAGCCCGCAGGCGCTGTCAAACCCCGCCGTGTGGCAGGAGGCCGAACGCCGCCTGAAGGCGCTGGGCATCAGCCCCGTGACTGACTGGAAATAACCTTTCGCCTGGTCTGAAATTCATTATCAAGGAGGCAACGATCATGGAGCACACCTGGGATCTTTCGTTCCTGTACAAGGGTTTTGACGACCCCGCCTTCCTGGCCGACGTGGCCTGCTGGCCGGAGATGATCGCCGAGCAGAAGGCGCTGCTGGAATCCGACCTGCCCGACCGCGAGAAGCTGGAGCAGCTCTTCGCGCTGGATGAGGCCATGTCCGCGCTGGTCGACCGGCTGTACAACTTCGCCGGCCTGACCCTGGCCGCCGACGCTTCCAACAGCGTCGCCCAGCAGTACGAGGACAAGCTGAGCCTCATCGGCAACGACGCATCCCTCGTCAGTAGCGCCATCACCCGCTACGTGGGGAGCCTCGGCAACCTGGAGGAGATCATCGCCCAGAGCGAAAAGCTGCAGCCCATCGCCTTCATCCTGCGGGAGATGGCCACCGAGGCCAAGCACACCATCCCCGCCGAGATCGAGCCGTGGATGCTGCAGATGCGCCTGTCCGGCGGCAGCGCCTTCTCCCAGCTGCGGGACAAGCTGGACTCCACCCACACCGTGGAGTACCGCGGCGAAAGCCTGCCCCTGCCCGCCGTGCGCGGCATGGCCTACGACGGCGACGCGGCCGTGCGCAAGGACGCCTACGAGGCGGAGATCGCCTCCTACAGGAAGATCGAGCTGCCCATGGCCTACTGCCTCAACTCCATCAAGATGGAGGCCCGCACGATGGCCAAGGCCCGGGGCTACGCTTCCGTGCTGGACATGACCCTCTCGCAGAACCGCATGGACCGCGAGACGCTGGAGGCCATGATCACCGCCATCAAGGAATATCTGCCCCACTTCCGCCGCTACCTGCGCGCCAAGGCTGCCTACCTCGGCCACGAGGACGGCCTGCCCTTCTACGACCTGTTCGCCCCCGTGGGCAAGGCCAGCAAGGCCTACACCATCGAGGAGGCCCGCGAGCTGCTGCTACGCGAGATGGGCAAGTTCACCCCGGAAATGGCGGAGTTCATGGACAACGCCTTCCAGCAGCGCTGGATCGACGTCTACCCCCGGGAGGGCAAGAGCGGCGGCGCCTTCTGCGCCAGCGCCCACAGCTATGACCGTTCCATCGTGCTGACCAACTTCCAGGGCAGCTTCTCCGACATCAGCACCATCGCCCACGAGCTGGGCCACGCCTGGCACAACCGCTGCCTGGCAGGTCTCCCCTATGCGCTGATCAACACCCCCATGCCCCTGGCGGAGACGGCCTCCATCTTCAACGAGACCATCCTGGCCCATCAGGTGCTGGCGAATGCCACGGAGGAGGAGCAGTTCACCCTCCTGGAGGCCAGCCTGATGGAGTCCACCCAGACCTGCGTGGACATCCTCAGCCGCTACCTGTTTGAGACCGAGGTGATCGAGACCCGCGCCGACCACGCCATGACCGTGGACGAGCTGAAGGACTGCATGCTCCGCGCGCAGGAGGCCACCTACGGCGACGGCCTCAGCAAGGACGTCCGCCACCCCTACATGTGGGCCTGCAAGAGCCACTACTACTCCAGCGGCCTCAACTTCTACAACTTCCCCTATGCCTTCGGCGAGCTCTTCGGCAAGGGCGTGTTCGCCCAGTACCTCAAGGAGGGCGACGCCTTCGTGCCCAGGTACTGCCAGCTGCTGCGCTCCTGCGGCTCGGACACCATCGCCAATGTCGCCGCCTCCGTCGGCATCGACGTGCGCAGCGTTGACTTCTGGCGCGCCAGCCTCGAGGTCATCCGCGGCGAGATCGACCGCTTCTGCGCCCTCTGCGAAAAGTAATCCACAATCCCTGCACGCGCGTGCGGGGATTTTTTTGTGCGCTGCTAACTTTTCGCCCACCCCGCGCGTTATATAGGCGAGATCTCAACACGGAGGAACATCCATGGACGAAGCGGTTTTCATCGACCTGTGCGAAAGGCAAATGGCCTCCTTCTACCGGATGGCCTGCAGCATCGTGCACGAGCCCGCCGACGCGGAGGACGCTGTGCAGCAGGCGTTGCTGAACGCGTGGCGCGCCCGATCCCGCGCAAAGCCTGGCCTGGAGCGGGCATGGCTGATGCGCATCGTGATCAACGAGAGTCTGACGCTGCTGCGGAGGCGGCAGCGTGCCATCCCCACGGAGGACTTCCCCACCCTCGCCACCCCGGAGGACAGCGGGGAATCCGCCGCGCTCCACGCCGCCATCCGCGCCTTGCCCGAGAGCCTGCGCACGCCGCTGCTGCTGCGCTACATGGAGGGCATGAGCGAGAAGGAGGTCGCAGCCGCCCTGCGCCTGCCCCTCTCCAGCGTGAAAAACCGCCTGTTCCGCGCCCGCCGCAAGCTGCAAACAATGCTCAATGAGGAGGTGAGCCCGTGATCCGCCTTGACCAGAAGACGCTCCAAAGCGTCTATCCCCCTATGCCCGACGATTGCGCCGGGCGCCTGACCCGGCTGCTTCACGCGCTCCCCCGTGAAAAGGAGGTACCCATGAAGCGCAATCTGTTCCGCGTGGCCCTCATCGCCGCGCTGATCCTCGCCGCCCTGTGCACGGCGGCCTATGCCCTCACCCGCCCTGCTGTCATCGACTGGCTGCTGCCCGCCAGTGCCCCCGCCAGCCCCCAGCTGACCTCGACCGCGCAGGATATCCACACGGAATCCACCCTGGATGGCGTGACCGTCCGCCTCACCGGCCTGGTGTACGACGGCACACAGCTCGCCTTCTCCTACGAGGCGGAGGTGGCCGACCCGGCGCAGCCTGCCCTGGTGCTCCTGAGCAGCGATCTGACCGTGGCCGGGCAGCCCGTGGGCGTGCCGCACTACGTCACCAACGCCAGCGACGCGCGCCTTGTCCCCAGCCCGCACCTGGACGTGCTGCCCGTGCAGCGCAATCCCCTCCCCGGCGGCGGCTGGAGCAACACAATCGACGAACCCCTGACAGGCATGGTCACCGGCGAAGCATTCTTCGACGTGTACCGCCCGGAGAAGGGCTTCGCCGTGCTGATCCCGGCGGACAGCGATTTCTACGACGAAGGCATTGACGGCGAGTACCGCGCCGAGCTGGATGACGCCCTCGCCACGCTACGCAGCTTCCCGGATGTGCTGCTTGTCGACGGCAGCGAGGACATCGTCTTCATCGATGACCACGAGGACGATGCAGAAATCTGGGCTGCCCGGGGCTACACGGTGCTTGGCCAGAGCGGACGCGTCATCTTTCCCGTGGACGATCCCCGCTGCCACGTCATGCAGACCGCCCGCATCGCCGTGCCCTTCGCCTTCGACGCGGACAACGCCTTCGCCTGCGACTTCTCCGGCACGGTCTTCACCCGCGCGGACTGCACCGTGCAGGTGGAGCAGCTCCTGCTCACCCCGCTGGTCACCCGGGTACACGTCCGGCTCATTCCCGCGGAGAACACCGAAGCTTCCGCCCGCGCGCTGGCCGAAGCCTGCGGCCCGTTCACCCTGACGGACGGATCCGGCCTGCCGGTGACGTACAGCGAAATGGACACCATGTACAGCATGTACCCCACCGTTGCCTGCAGGGACGGGCAGTGGCTCGTGCGTTATCTGGAGGACCTGCCCGGCCTGCAGGAGTTCCCCGCCAGCATCGGCTTCACCGTGCAAAGCGGTGACCTTGCCCGATTCGATCTCCCCACCGCTGAATGAAAAAGCGCCCCCGGACAGTGTGGACTGTCCGGGGGCGCAAAGCATCGACGAAGTCGATGGTTTACAGACCTTCAAAAAAGTCTGCAAGCCAAGGCGGCAAGGCTGCAGATCCGGGAGTTTACTTCGCGGTAAATGACCGGATTTGCAGCCGCAGCCAACACAGGAAGCATCCTTTCCGGCACCCCTGCCGGAAAGGATGCGGTTGCGGGCTTTTTTGATGGTCTGAGCCCCCGGACAGTGCGTTTCCGTCCGGGGGCGTCGCTTGTCAGCCGATGTCGGAATCGTGGATATCGGGGATGCCATCGTTGTCGTGATCGCAGCCGTGGGGATCAGGACCGTTCACCAACATCTCGCTGGCGCGGATGCCATGCTTGCGGCGGGCAGCCTCCACCAGGCGGACGATCTCTTCCTTCACCTCGATGGGGTTCCTGATACTCTCCAGAACGGTCTCGCCATTGGAGGCGTCGGTGGAAAAGACCGTTACCGTGCCCAGGCCGAAGAGCTTCTGCCCCAGCGTACGCGTCACGCGGATGTCACGCACGCGGTAAAGATTCTCCTCGTCAATCGTGCTGGTGAGCAGCCCCTTCTCCACAAACAAGCGGTCTTCGGAGAGCATATACTTCGTGAAGGACCACGGCAGGCCCAGGAATGTGCGCTTACGGTCCTTCCACAGGTACTTGATCTTCTGCACAGGGATGCCTCCTCTCTGCCGGAACTCCGGCCGATACAACGGCGAAAAGGGCCGCCCAGCGAAGTGCAGCCCTTGTCAGCCTCAGATGATGTGTGCGCCCGGCCAGCGTCAATTACTTGTAGCCGAGAACCACAAACAGCAGGCACGCCACCACGAACACCGCCGCAGCGATCTTGGTGCCCAGCGCCAGCTTGGCGTCAATGGTCTTCGCCTGGTTCTTGGAGAAGTAGCTTTCCAGCTGGCCAGCCACCGCGCCCAGACCCTTCTGGTTGCTGCTCTGCAGCAGCACCGTCACGATCATAACCAGAGAAGCGACAACGATGATAACGCCCAGGGCGATACCGAAACCAGTAATCTGCATGTGAAAAACCTCCTTGGAAAGTGAGCATTGATATTCTATCACAATCTGACACAGAACGCAAGGGGGGAAATATGTATTTTTTCCATGCCGGGAGAATTTCCTGCAGAAAGGCCGTGCAGCATCACACCGCACGGCCGAAGAGGATCACGTTCAGGGCTGCTTGCCGATGTAAGCCAGGATGCCGCCGTCCACATAGAGGATGTGGCCGTTGACGAAGTTGGAGGCGTCGGAGGCCAGGAACACAGCGGGGCCGCCCAGATCGTCCGCCTCGCCCCAGCGCTCGGCAGGAGTCTTGGCGATGATAAACTGGTCGAAGGGGTGACGGCTGCCGTCGGGCTGGATCTCGCGCAGGGGCGCGGTCTGGGGCGTGGCGATGTAACCCGGGCCGATGCCGTTGCACTGGATGTTCAGATGGCCGTACTCGGAGCAGATGTTCTTGGTCAGCATCTTCAGGCCGCCCTTGGCCGCCGCGTAGGCAGAGACGGTCTCGCGGCCCAGCTCGGACATCATGGAGCAGATGTTGATGATCTTGCCGTGGCCCTTCTTGATCATGGAGGGGATGACGGCCTTGGCGCAGATGAAGGGCGCGTTCAGGTCCACGTCGATGACCTGGCGGAATTCCGCCGCGCTCATCTCGCACATGGGGATGCGCTTGATGATGCCCGCGTTGTTGACCAGGATGTCGATCACGCCGACCTCGGCCTCAATCTGCTGCACCATGGCGTTGACGGCATCCTCGTCGCAGACGTTGCAGATGTAGCCGTGGGCCTTGATGCCCTCGGCCTCATAGCCCGCCAGGCCGCGGTCGATGAACTCCTGCTTCAGGTCGCAGAAGCAGATGGTGGCGCCCGCCTTGGCCAGGGCCTTGGCGATGGCGAAGCCGATGCCGTAGGACGCGCCGGTCACCAGCGCGACCTTGCCTTCCAGAGAGAACATGTTCATGGGGAATTACCTCCTCAATATGATATCAGTGTCACTTCAGATCCTTCATGGCGATGCCGTCCATGTCGTCGAAGTCCTGGTTCTCGCCGCACATGCCCCAGATGAAGGTGTAGGCCTGGGTGCCGCAGCCGGAATGGATGGACCAGCTGGGGCTGATGACAGCCTCCTGGTTGCGCATGATGATGTGGCGGGTCTCCTGGCCCTCGCCCATGAAATGCATCACGAAGCCATCCTCGGGCAGGTCGAAGTACAGGTAAACCTCCATGCGGCGGTCATGGGTGTGGCAGGGCATGGTGTTCCACACGGAGCCGGGCTCCAGCTTGGTCATGCCCATCACCAGCTGGCAGCTCTGCACCTGGCCGGGCAGGATATACTTGCAGATGGTGCGGTGGTTGGCCGTCTCCAGGCTGCCCAGCTCGGCGCGGACGCAATCCTCGGGCCGGATGTACACGGTCGGATAGGCCGTGTGGGCGGGGCAGCTGTTCAGGTAGAACTTGGCCGGATTCGCCGGATCGCCGGAGGCAAAGACGATGTCCTTCTTGCCGCGGCCGACGTACAGGCCATCGCGGTGGCGCAGGGTGAACGTTTCGCCATCCACGGTGACGGTGCCTTCCCCGCCGATGTTGATCACGCCCAGCTCGCGGCGCTGCAGGAAATACTCCGCGCGCAGCTCGTCGCCCGCGTCCAGGGTCAGCACGCCCTTGACGGGCACGGCGCTGCCGGTGATGATGCGGTCGATATGGCTGTAAACCAGCTTGACCTCGTCGGCGTGGAACAGGTCGTCAATCAGAAACTCCTCGCGCAGCCGCTGGGTGTCATAATGCTTGACGTCGCGGGGCGAAGATGCAGTGCGAAGCTCCATAGGAATTCCTCCTTCAGGTTGTAAGCGCTTACACCCTCCGGCACACAGTTCCTTCGGGGACACGCGCGTATTTCTGTTTCTATTGTACAACAGCTTTCTGGTTTTGAAAAGAGCAAAATCGAAAAATATCCTCTGAAAGAGAAAGAAAAAATGAAGGATTTGGGACGCCGCGTGAAGAAAATACCAAAGTAATTCGTTATTATGTGTGAACCGCGACTGCTTCCGGCTTTGCCGGGCAGCATCAACCCCGAGAAAGGATGAGGTCCTTCATGAAGAAGACTTGCACGCTGACCCTGCTGGCCCTGCTGCTCGTGTGCCTGTGCATGGTCGCCCATGCCGCCGGCCCCGTCAACACGGCGTACATCGGCTCCATCACAGATGTGAACGGCAACGCCGTGACCACCCTGACCGATGGCAGCACCTCCACCACCTGGACGCAGCCCTACGCCGGCTACGGCGCTGACCTGACCATCAACCTCTACAGCGCCACCGTGGGCGAGATCTGGGTGCGCAATGGCCACTGCTACAGCCAGAACTACTACAACCACTACGACCGTCCGGACGTCATCGCCGTGACCATCTGGTACAGCGCGAACTACTACACGTCCAACTCGGTGACCTACCGGTACCGCATGTCGGACAACTTCCGCCCCAACACTTCCTCTGCCTCCTGGTACAACGGCTACCAGCGCATCCTGCTGCCCGAGCAGTACAGCAATGTGACGCGCATTGAGCTGACCATCGAGTCCGCCATCCAGGGTTACGGCTATACCGGCGCCACCATCACCGACATCATCGTCGCCAGCGGCAGCCACGCCACAGCCACGCCCTACACCCGCGTGACCGCCACGCCCAAGCCCTATGTGCAGTACGTTACCCCCACCCCCAACGTGCAGTACATCACCCCCACCCCCACGCCCTACGTCCAGTACATCACCCCCACCCCCACCGTGCGGGTTGAGTACGTGACCCCCACCCCCACGCGCCAGGTGGTCATCCTCACGCCGGCCCCCACCACGCCGACCCCGACGGCCAATCCCGTCGTGCAGCCGTCTGAAGGCTACCCCTCTGCGGGCGTCATCGCGGAGCTCCTCAAGACCGCCGCCACCCGCTCCGGCCCCAGCAATGACTACGACGAGCCCGGCTCCTTCTTCAGCAAGGGCGTGGAGGTCAACGTCATCTCCAAGGCCTGGGATTCTGAGAACGGCCTGTGGTGGTTCCAGATCGAGTTCAGCTACCGTGGCGAGTGGATGCGCGCCTACACCCCCGAGAACCGCATCGACCTCGACCCCAGCCTGGTGCCCACCGAGAACGATGAGGGCGACGCCCGCGAGGTCCTCTACGACCAGCGCGTCTACTTCGGCCCCGGCGAGAACTTCCGCATGTACAAGGTCTCGATGCTCTACAAGGAGAGCCGTGCCGTGATCTACGGCTATGAAGAGGTGAACGGCGTGCTCTGGGCACAGATCCACTACCATGACTACGCCATCGGCGAGGATCGCCGCGGCTGGGTGCCGGCCGAGTGCCTCTCCAGCTGGCCCTTCCCCTGGTAAGCCCCGATAAACAGAAGCATCCCCCGGCCAGTGCGGTCGGGGGATGCATTTTCATTCATGATAGAAGTCGATATCATAGTGGATGACGCATTCGTAGCGCTCGTCAAGCTCGCGGGCTGCAGCGGCGAGCGTATCGGTGATGCGCTTCCTCTCCTTGCAGCCAGCGGGTACCGCCACATCGAAGACCAGGTTCGTCCGGTTTTCGCCCGGCACCATGCGCAGGTCATGCAGCATATAGCCGCTGCCCATCTCCGCCAGCGCCGCGGTCAGGTGCGCGGCCGCCTCATCTGTCTTCGCGTCCCCGGTCACAATGGGGTCCATGTGGATGCACAGCGGCACATTCAGCGCCTCACCGATCTCCCGCTCCGCCAGGTCGATCATCTCGTGCAGCTGCAGCAGGTCGCCATCAGCAGGCACCTCCGCATGGATGGAGGCGAAGCAGCGCCCCGGGCCGTAGTCGTGCACGAGCAGGTCGTGGGTGCCCAGGATGCTCTCGTAGCGCATGAGGCGGCGGATGATTTCCCGCCCCAGCTCCGGGTCCGGGCGGCCGCCCAGCAGGTTATCCAGCATATCCCGCACCACGTCGAAGCCCGCGCGGAACACCAGCAGCGCCACCAGCACGCCCATGATACCATCGATGGGGAAATCCCAGATCATGGCTGCCACGGTGGAGATCACCACCGCCGTGGTGGCCAGCATGTCCGAGAGGGAGTCCTTGGCCGCCGCCAGGAGGGAGGAGTAATCGATCAGCCGCCCCACGCCCGTGTAGAACAGGTACAGCCCGCCCTTTGCCAGCACGGACAGCACCAACAGCACGAATGTGACAACATTCAGCGCCAGGGGCTCCGGGTTCATAATGCTCCTGACGCCCGTGCGCAGGATCTCCACGCCCATGAAGAGGATCATCACCCCCACCGCCAGCGCGCCGATGTACTCCGCGCGCCCGTGGCCGAAGGGATGCTCCTTGTCGGTGGGCTTCTGCGCCATGCGCATCGTCACCAGGGACACCACGCTGCCCGCCGCGTCGGAGAGGTTATTCACCGCGTCGGAGGTGACGGCGACCGATCCGGTCACCATGCCCACAAAGAGCTTCACCGCCGTCAGCAGCAGGTTGACCACCACGCCCACGCCGCTGCCCAGCGTCCCCAGACGCTTGCGCACCGCCTGATCGCGGGGATCCTCGCCTGCCCGGAGCAGCTTTTTCGCCAGTCGTTCCATCTTGCACGTCCCCTTTCCGGACGGGTTTCTACATTATATTATGCATTTTCAGCATCGCGGTGTGCACGGGCTGCTGCCATCAGCGCTTCGCGCTCGTTGGGCAGGCGCTCATTGATCACCTCGCCCAGCAGCCAATTCAGCGTTTCGCCCAGCGCCTTGCCGGTCACGCCCTCGGCCATCAGGTCGCGGCCATTCACCGCCATGTCCCTGAGCGTTACACAGGGCTGCTCCGCCAGCAGGTTCCGCAGCGCCTGGCGCACAGCGTCCATCCTGGCCTCGATGACTGCCGCCTCCTCGGTCCCCTTGCCCAGCGCGTCCGCCCGCTTGACCTCAATCAGCTCCCACAGGGCTTCCTCGCCCAGCTTGTGCAGCCGGCGCTTCAGCTGGGTACGCTCCGACGTGACGCCCATGTCATGGGCTTCCACCAGCAGCAGCACCCGATCCCGGGTGGCATGATCCACCCGCAGATACGCCAGGATCTCCTCCGCAATCTGCACGGAGATCACCGGATGACCATACGCATGCCCCACGCCACGCTCATCCATGGTGAAGGCAGCAGGCTTGCCGCTGTCATGCAGCAGCATCGTCAGGCGCAGCACCTCCGTGGGCGGAACGCTCTCCACCGCGCGGACGGTGTGTTCCCACACGTCGTAGGCATGGAAGGGCGTGCGCTGGTCAAAGCCGTGCATGGGCGCCAGCTGCGGCAGAACCGCAAAGATCACATCCGCATACTCCCGCAGGATCGCCCCCACGCCGCGGCCGCACAGGAGCTTCGCCAGCTCCACGCGGATGCGCTCGGCGGCCACGCCCGCAAGGTTTCCCTTCATTTCATGGATGGCGCGGCTCGTTTCCGCCTCGATGCCGAAGCCATAGACAGAAGCGAAACGCAGCGCCCGCATGATGCGCAGCGCATCCTCGCCGAAGCGCATCTTCGCATCGCCCACGCAGCGGATCAGCCCCGCTGCCAGATCCTCGCGCCCGCCAAACACATCCACCAGGCCCGTGTCGGGGCTCCAGGCCATGGCGTTCATGGTGAAGTCGCGCCTGGCCAGGTCCTCCGCCACATCCTTGACAAACCGCACCTCATCGGGATGGCGGTGATCGGTGTATTCACCGTCCACGCGGAAGGTCGTCACCTCATAAGGCTCGTGATCGTACATCACCGTCAGGGTGCCGTGCTTCAGGCCGGTCTCGATCACATGCTGGCCACGGAAAATGCGCTGCATGTCCTCCGGCAGAGCGTCCGTGCAGACGTCCCAGTCCTTGGGCTGGCGGTTCAGCAGCGAATCCCGCACGCAGCCGCCCACCACATAACCCTGATAACCATTTTGTTTCAGCCGCTGCAGCACAAAGGCCGCGCCGGCAGGCAGATTCAGCATCATCTGCACCTCCTTTGCATCTGTACCGCCTGATTGTACCATAAATCAGAGCTTCAATCAACAGAAAAAGCTCGTGATGTGCAACCTGCACAAATTTCGGCGCAAAACTTTTTCATCGGCTCCTGCGTGTTGCGCGGCGATTTTTTTCTGCGATGCCTTGCATTTTCAGGCTTGACGTGATACAATATCTAAGTCTGCGACTGTCACCGTCGGTGGGCGGCTGCATGTCCGGGTGACCGGCGTGTTCCATTGACAGGGCGTCTTCTAAGCCGCAGACCATCAAACGCTGCTCCTGCGCAGCCTTCCATCCATGCGGAGGAACAGCGTTGCTGCGCGCCTGCTTTCACCAGGCGACGGCACCGAGGGTGCGGACGAAAGTTACGTCCCTCTGGAGTGGGTTGCTCCAGACAGCGTAACCCGTTCCGCTGCTTCATCATGCGGGGATCCGCATGAACAACTAAGCGGCATTAGCCGCCAGAAGCCCGCACCGGACACCGGTGAGGCCAAAAATTTGGAGGTGCAATTTACCCATGGCACGCATTTCAGGTGTGGACCTGCCCCGTGAAAAGCGAGTGGAGTACGGCCTGACCTACATCTACGGCATCGGTCTGAAGACTTCTCAGAAGATGCTGGCAGAGGTGGGCATCAATCCCGACACTCGCGTGAAGGATCTCTCCGAGACCGACATCAGCAAGCTGCGCGATTACATCGAGCACAACCTGAAGGTCGAAGGCGACCTCCGTCGTGAAGTGGCGCTGAACATCAAGCGCCTGATGGAGATCGGCTGCTACCGTGGCGTGCGTCATCGCCGTGGTCTGCCCGTTCGCGGTCAGAACACCAAGAACAACGCCCGCACCCGCAAGGGTCCCGCGAAGACCATTGCTGGCAAGAAGAAGGCCGGCAAGTAATTGCTGAACGGCTGAAATAACGGAGGGATAAACAATGGCTCCTAAGTCCAAGAGCACCAAGAAGGTCGTCCGTAAGCGCCGCGAGCGTAAGCTCGTTGAGCGTGGCGCGGCCCACATCAGCTCTTCTTTCAATAACACCATCGTCACCATTACCGATACGCAGGGCAACGCCCTGTCCTGGGCCTCCGCTGGCGGCCTGGGTTTCCGTGGCAGCAAGAAGTCTACCCCCTTCGCTGCGCAGACCGCTGCTGAGACCGCTGCCAAGGCCGCCATGGAGTACGGCCTGAAGACGGTTGAAGTGTATGTCAAGGGCCCCGGCTCCGGCCGTGAGGCTGCGATCCGCTCCCTGCAGGCCGCCGGTCTGGACGTGAGCATGATCAAGGACGTCACGCCCATCCCCCACAATGGCTGCCGTCCGCCCAAGCGTCGCCGCGTGTAAGCAGAGAAGGAGGACATTGAAACATGGCTATCAACAAGCAGCCTATCGCCCGGAAGTGCCGTTCCTTTGACGGCCTGTCCCCGGCGGTCATGGGCTATGCCAAGAAGGTTTATTCCGAGGAGAAGCTCGCCAAGCTCGGCAAGGCCGCCAATCCCCGTCGCAAGAAGGTTTCCCAGTACGGCCAGCAGCTGCGCGAGAAGCAGAAGGTCAAGTTCGTCTACGGCGTGCTGGAGAAGCAGTTCCGCAAGTACTACGCCAAGGCCACCAACATGAAGGGCATCACCGGCGACAACATGCTGCAGCTGCTGGAGCAGCGCCTGGACAACGTCGTGTACCGCCTGGGCCTGGGCAAGACCCGCCGCGCGGCCCGTCAGATCGTCGTGCACGGCCACATCCGCGTCAACGGCCAGAAGGTGGACATCCCCTCCTACTCCGTGAAGGTGGGCGACGTGATCACCCTGCGCCAGAAGAGCACCGAGTCCGAGCTGTTCAAGGGCCTGCGCGAGGGCACCGGCACGGTGACCCCCAAGTGGCTGACCTTCGACGCTCCCACCCTGACCGGCAAGGTCATCGCCCTCCCCACCCGTGAGGACGTCGACTTTGAGCCGCAGATGAACATGATTGTCGAGTTCTACTCCCGTTAAAGGCCGCTCTGACATGGTTCGCCCAGAGGCAGAAATTCCACCGGCAAGGCGCGAATTTCATGCCCCACAGGCGTTGACCATTGCGGAGTTCGCCTTCAGAAGGATGCTGCGGGAGTTGAAACGGTGGTTTCGCCCCTGCAGCAGCATTCCTTCACTCCGAACCTGAGCAAGGAGGGTACAAATAATGGCCGTAGAAATCGAAAAGGCAAAGGTCGAATGTGTCGAGGTTGGCGATAATGGCAAGTATGGCCGCTTTGTGATCGAGCCCCTGGAGCGTGGCAATGGCCACACCATCGGCAACGCACTGCGTCGTCTGCTGCTCTCTTCCCTCCCCGGCGCGGCTGTCTCCTCGGTGCATATCGAGGGCGTGCAGCACGAGTTCTCCACCATCCCCGGCGTCACCGAGGATGTGACGGAGATCATTCTCAACCTCAAGGGTCTGGCCGTGAAGATGTTCACCGATGTGACCAAGACCGTTGTGATCGACAAGGTTGGCCCCTGCGAGCTGACCGCCGCCGACATCAAGGTCGATGACGAGATTGAGATCATCAATCCCGAAATGCACATCGCGACCCTCAACGAGGACGCGCACCTGCAGATGACCCTGCGCATCGAGCGTGGCCGTGGCTACGTGAGCGCGGATAAGAACAAGGCGCGCGATCTCGCCACGCCCAACCTGGTTCTCCACGTGGACTCCATCCACATCGATTCCATCTTCACCCCCATCGTCAAGGTCAACTACACCGTTGAGGACAAGCGCGTCGGCCAGTCCAACGACTACGACACCCTGACCCTCGAAGTGTGGACCAACGGCACCCTGAAGCCCGAAGAGGCCATCAGCTCCGCCGCTGCGATCATGACCGAGTACATGGCGCTGTTCACCAGCCTCACCGATCAGGTGCTGCCGGTCAGCATGGTGCCCCCGGAGAACGACTCCCGTGAGCGCGTGCTGGAGATGACCATCGAAGAGCTGGAGCTGTCCGTCCGCGCGTACAACTGCCTCAAGCGTGCCGGTATCAACACCGTTGCTGAGCTGGTGCAGCGCAACCAGGATGACATGATGAAGGTCCGCAACCTGGGCCGCAAGTCCCTGGAGGAAGTGGAGCAGAAGCTGCATGAACTGGGCCTCTCCCTGCGACCGAACGACGAATAAGACGGGGCACCCAAAGCGCAGCCCGGCGGAGAAGAGCCCTTCCCGCCCCGGCTGCCGCCCGTGATAGGAGGAAATATATCCATGGCTTACCAGCGCAAACTGGGTCGCACGGCCGATCAGCGCAAGGCGCTGCTGCGTGGTCTGGTGACCAATCTGATTAAGTACGGCAGGATCGAGACGACCGAGGCCAAGGCCAAGGAAGTCCGCCGCATTGCCGAACGCCTGATTACCCTGGCCGCCAAGGAGTGCGACAACACCGTTGAGGTGACCAAGTCCTTCCACAACGACAAGGGTCAGGTTGTTGAGACCGTCGTGACCAACGACGCTCCTTCCAAGCTGCATGCCCGCCGCATGATGCTGGCCTACCTGTACAACATGCCCGAGCAGAAGCAGGCTGACGAGAGCAAGCGCGAGTACCGCGAGCGCACCCGCGACGTGAAGTTCCCCGTGGTCGAAAAGCTCTTTGAGATCGGCCGCAAGATGAAGGACCGCAAGGGCGGCTACACCCGCATCTACAAGCTGGGACCCCGTCGCGGCGACGCTGCCGAGATGGTCATCCTGGAGATTCTGTAATCCCCCACAGTGATCTGTTGTGCTGATCGGCCTTCGCACAGCCTGTCAGCGTTCGTTTACCGCACACATCAAGCAACATCAAAGCAATCTGACCGTCCCTCCCGCACAGAGGGGCGGTTTTTTGTTCGTCCTTTTCGGCGGACGCGGCCTTGCATCCCGCATACAATCGTGCTATAATGGATCCACAGACTTACAAGGAGGTCAATATATGGCTACTGCAACCTTTTCCCCGATCCTTGCGCTTCTGCTTGCGCTGAGCATGCTGGTATCCCCCGCTGCGGGCGTCGGCGGCTCCGGGCAGGTGGAGATCGATCCGTTCGTCCTCACCATTGAGGAGGTGGACGGCGATCACGACGCCAGCTTCGGCCTGGCGGATACAGTTTCCGGCCAGCAGGTTGTTTTCTACACCGACCGGGGCGATGGGTACTACGTCACCGGAGACTCCATCATCCTCACCATGGACGGCAAGACCTATGCCCTTCCCACGGCCGAACTGTTGAACAGTGTGAACTCCGTTGCCAGCCAGCTGCCCATGCCCGATGAGCAGGACGTGATGGCCCTTTCCCTCTTCGCGCAGAGCCTGCTGACCTCCATTTCCGCCGAGGCCGTCTCCTTTGCGCCCCGCGGCGAGGGCTTTGCCTTCAGCATCGACCTGGATCGCCTGCTGGCCGACATTGACGCTGCCATGCCCCAGGTGCTCACGACCTATGGCTTCTACCTGAACCCCACCCTCCAGAAGTATACCAATGCGCTGCTCGGCACGCCCATCACAGCGGAGCAGCTGGCCCAGGCCTGGCCTCAGCTGGGCCTGAGCAGCATCCAGACTGGTCTGACGGCTTCCCTTACGGCCATCCCTTCGAATGACGGCATTACTCTGATGGGCAGTGTGGCTCAGCTCAGCTTCGTCGCCCGCATCAGCGAGGCGGGCCTCGAGCTGCGCTTCACCGGCCCCGACGGGACCGTTTACCCCTTCGATTCCCAGGATCTGCTCGCCGTCGTGGGCCTCCTGGCACAGCTGCCCGCGCACATCACCACTGACGCCTTCAGCATCAGCCAGAGCTCCGTCTATGATGAGCACTACTATGACATCATCACCATCACCGTAAAGCTGGACACTGCCGCCCTGGCCCGCGACCTGAACAACGGCCTGGTCGACATCCTCACCACCTACAGCGACACGGTGAACGCCCTACTGGAGAAGTACCGCAGCTGGCTCGCGCTGATCTCCCCCGATGCCGCGCAGCAGATTTCCGCCGAATCCCTGGCGAACGCCATCAGCTCCGCCCCCCTCGCCCTGCCTGCGATCACCGCTGAGCTGGTGATGGTGGACAACACTTTCCTGCACACGATGGAGCTGGAAGGCTTTATCAACAATGTCAGCTTCTCCGGCAAGATGCACTACGACAGCGGCGTTGTCGGCTCCTTCCTCATCACCGCTGACGGCCGCTGGGACGCGTATTACCTGAACCTTACCTTCTGCTACGATGATTACGGCAAGGGCATGGTCACCCTGACCAGCAGCGCGCCCATCCTCGACCTCTTCAACAGCATGACCTTCTCCTTCAATGACAGCTACTGGTCGCCCAGCTACGCCCTCACCACCGACACCGACGTCCTCCGCATGAGCCTGAACGAATACGGCATGGAGCTGAAGCTGGGCCTGATGAACTTCAGCCTGCTGCTGGACGATGACGACATGCCCCAGCTGAGCCTCACCAGTGAGGACTTCTTCGCCGACCTGCATGTGGTGGACGAAGGCTTCATGCTCGACAGCACCTATTTCGGCCTGGATGTGCTGGAGAACTCCGACGCCATCGTCATCAACGGCTACTACCGCCCCGACGATTACGATCGCTACGACTTCGGCCTGGACCTCCACCCCGACGCCAGCTACCGGGGCGGCGAATACCACGGCTACTTCTCCGGCGAGGGGACGGAGTATTCCTTCACCCTGTTTGACAACATCCTCCACGTGAACGCCGATGGCGACCTGTATTCCTTCATTCCCGATTACAGCAGCGAGTCCTACATCGTCTACTGCAACCGCGAAGCCCTGGCCACCGTCGCCTTCCGCTACACGGACACGGCGGTCTCCCTCCTGATCTATGAGGGCCATGTCATCCTGCCTGCGGTGCTGAGCTACACGGTGAGCACCGCCGATTCCAGCGCGATGGACATCGTCGTGCCCGACGGCAATGGCGGAGCCGAGACGCCCGAACCGGCCTACATCGTCACCCTGGAAATGGCCCCCGGCGCCATCCCCCTCCCCACTGGCGCGCAGGTCATCGATGTGCAGACCCTCCTCACCATGATGGGGAACACGCCTGTAGTCCAGCCGACCGAGTTCGTGGAGTACCCCTACTGATTTTCCCCCAACGAAAAGGGGCCGGAAGCGCAATGCCTCCGGCCCTGTTTGATTTGCGGTCACTCCCCAGCCTTGAAGTTGTACACGGGAACGATGCGGCAGACGATCTCCGCCGTGGGGCCGATCTGCTGCACGATCTCCTCCAGGGGCTTGTAGGCCATGGGGGACTCATCCAGCGTGGATTCCGCCACGGAGGTGGTGTAGATGCCCGCCATCTCCTGGCGGTACTGCTCCATGGACAGGGTCGCCACAGCCCTGGTGCGGCTCATCAGGCGGCCAGCGCCGTGGGGCGCGGAGCAGTTCCACTCCTCATTGCCCTTGCCGATGCAGATCAGGCTGCCATCGCGCATGTTGATGGGGATCAGCAGCTTCTCCCCCACCATCGCGGACACAGAGCCCTTGCGCAGGATCATGTGCTCGGTGTCGATGTAGTTGTGGATGGTGGTGAACTGCTCCGCCACATGCAGGCCCATCTTCTCCAGGATCACGTCCACCATCGCCTTGCGGTTCATGACGGCGAAGCGTTGGGTGATGCGCATATCGTGGATGTAATCCTCAAAGAGCTGACCCTGCACATAGGCCAGATCCTTGGGCACATCCGGGCACGCGGTTTCACGGAAGTTCACCAGGACGGAGGAGATCTCCGCATCACGGCCCTCAGCCTTCATCTGCGCGACGATATCCTTGGTGGAGCGGCTGACGCGGTTCAGCTCTGCCCAGGCCGCACGCTGATAATAAGTGGCCACCTGCTGGCCCAGATGACGGCTGCCGGAGTGGACCACGAGGTAGAGGTTGCCCTCCTCGTCGCGGTCGACCTCGATAAAGTGGTTGCCGCCGCCCAGGGTGCCGATGGACAGGCGCGCGCGGTGCAGGTCGACAGCATCCACGCAGCGCAGCTCATCCAGGTTCACCCCGGCGTTCAGGGGATGCTCCTGACCGCGGACGCAGTGGCCAGCGGGGATGTGCTCGCGGATGACCTCGTCCAGCCGGGCAAAGTCGATCTCCTTTTCCACCAGGCGCACAGTTTCCATGCCGCAGCCGATATCAACGCCCACCATGCCGGGCACGACCTTATCGCGGATGGTCATGGTGGTACCGATGGTGCAGCCCTTGCCCGCATGGACGTCGGGCATAATGCGGATCCTGCTGCCGGCAAACGCAGCCTGATCGCACACCTGGCGGATCTGCTCCGCCGCTTCATCTTCCAGAATTCCCGCATAAACCAGCGCGGTGTTGTGCTTTCCCTTGATCTGAACCATCATCGGTTCCTCCTTTCTTCCTTTGACGATATCAGTATATCACATTCCAGGCGCGATCGGCGAAAAAAACATTGTGAAGCGAAGATTATTCTTGACAGAAACGTATCCTTCATGCACAATAGAAGCTGAATAACGCAAAACAGGTGACTAAGAATGAAATGGCTCATCGCATCCGACATCCACGGCTCCGCGCGCTACGCCCGGGAGCTGCTCGCCGCCTTTGACCGTGAGGGCGCTGACCGCCTGCTCCTGCTGGGCGATGTGCTCTACCACGGCCCCCGCAACGACCTGCCCGAGGAGTACGCCCCCAAGGCCGTCATCGCCCTGCTCAGCGAGCGCAGGGACCGCATCCTCTGCGTGCGCGGCAACTGCGATACCGAGGTGGACCAGATGGTCCTGCCCTTCCCCATTCTGGCGGATTACGCCGTCCTCCCCGTGGGCGACCGCCTCATGTACTGCACCCACGGCCACGTCTTCAACGGCAGCCATCTGCCGCCCCTGCAGCCGGGCGACATCCTCCTGCACGGCCACACCCACATCCCCCTGTGCGATGTGCGCCAGGACGTGACCATCCTCAACCCCGGCAGCACCTCCATCCCCAAGGAGGGCAGCTGGCACGGCTACATGACCCTGGAGGACGGCCACTTCCGCTGGATGGACTTCGGCGGCGTCTGCCACCGGGAATTCACCGCGTAAGCGCCGCTGTTCTTACACATTTCACATTTCTGTCGTATGATGCTGTCATCCGGAAAGGAGCTGTTTCCCATGTCCGCAACGACCAACAAGAGCCCCCTGTACACCGCCGGGGATATGGCCGCCATCACCCGGCAGATCCGCAGCCGCTGGCTGTGCCTGGGTATCCCCTGCCTGCTGCTGCTGGTGGGCGTCGTCGTGTCCTTCATCTTCCGCGTGGAGGCCATCACCACCGTATGCACCATCCTCATGGGCGTCCTGCTCATCTTCTTCTGGGACCTGTACATCAAGCCCCTGTGCTGCTACCGTAAGCACCTGGACAGCGTGATGAACGGCATCACCCACGAGGCAGTGCTGCCCTTCGTCTCCCTGAGCGAGGATGTGAACATGGTGGACGGCGTCGCCTGCCACGCCCTCACCTGCATGGACACGGACGCCAAGGGCCGTCCCTATGAGCGGCTGTTCTATCTGGACGCCCAGAAGACCTGCCCTGAATTCAGCGAGGGCGAAACCATCCGCGTCATTCACCACGACCTGCTGGTTGCTGACGTGCATCGCGCCTGATCCCTTGTGCATATCATCCGAGGTTGCCGCTGTGGCAGCCTCGTTTTTTGTTCACCTCTGACAAATCTCATCCGGTTTGAAACGAAAAGCGGCGCTTGTTCGTCTTTAATGGTGAAAGGCAGCGGAAAAAAACCGCCCTTACGACCCCTGATACGAGGTGAAATACCATGGCTGACATTCTGATTATCGATCCGGACCTCCAAACCAGTTACCGTATGTGTGAGACCCTGAGCCCTGCCGGCCATTGTTGCCGCAGCGCCTGCGCCATCGCCGAGGGGATCCGCCTGCTGGAGGGCGCTCCCCGCCAGCTTGTCATCCTCAATGCGCGCCTCCCCTGGACGGAGAGCGCGGCCCTGCTCCGCATGATGGAGGAACGCGGCTGCCCGGTGCTCTTCATCACCGCTGAGGCGGCCAACGCGGGCCATCTGCGCGCGCTTTATGCGGGCGTGTGCGCCGTGCTGAGCTCGCCCTATGAGCCCGCCGCGCTGCGCCAGGCCGTGGCAGGGGTGCTCAGCCGCACCCGGAGCCTGCTGACCATCGGCGAGCTGCGCCTGGACGCGGACCGCCACGAAGCCACCCTCGCCGGTGAGCATCTGACGCTGACGGCCCAGGAATTCGCGCTCCTGCACGCGCTGATGCTCTCCCCGGATGCGGCGCTGTCCCGCGAGGAGCTGCTGCGCACCGCCTGGGGCTACCGCGACATGGGCGAAACGCGCACCGTGGACGTCCACATCCAGCGCCTGCGCCGCAAGCTGGGCGCCAGCTGCATCGAGACCGTCTACAAGCACGGCTATCGCCTGAAGATGGCCTGAGCCCATGAAAAGGCTGGCAAAACCGGCCTTTTTTCGTGTGTATTCACACTTTGTTGATGTATTGTTCCGCGCTTTCTGCTATAATGAAGGGGTATGAACACCCGATTGGAGGGGAATCCATGATCGAACTCAAGCAGGTGACAAAGCGCTACGGCGAGGTTGCTGCGGTGGACGGGCTGTCCTTCACCGCGCCAGCCGGGCAGATCATCGGCCTTCTGGGCCAGAACGGCGCCGGCAAAACCACCACGCTGAACATCCTCACCGGCTATCTGCCGCCCACCTCCGGTCAGGTGCTGGTGGATGGGCTGGATATGCTGACCAACGCGCGGGAGTGCAAGCGGCGCATCGGCTACCTGCCGGAGCGTCCGCCGCTGTACGATGAGATGACCGTGCGCAGCTACCTGCGTTTCGTGTGCGAACTGAAGGAAGTGGCGCACCGTGCCATCGGTGACCATGTGGCGCAGATCATGACCACCTGCGGGCTGACGGAAGTGGCCGGGCGGCTGATCGGGCACCTGTCCAAGGGCTACCGGCAGCGCGTAGGCGTCGCGCAGGCGCTGTGCGGCGATCCGCCCGTGCTGGTGCTGGACGAGCCCACCGTGGGCCTCGACCCCCGCCAGGTGGTGGAGATCCGCAGCCTGATCCGCGAGCTGGGCAAGACCCACACCGTTATCTTCTCCTCCCACATGCTGCCTGAGATCCAGCAGCTCTGCCAGCGGGTCATCATCCTCCACCAGGGCAAGCTCGTGCAGCAGGCGGATATGGCCGCCCTGACCGGCGCTGAGGGCACGCACCTGCGGGCCATCATCGCCCTGGGGCAGAAGGCGCTCCTGCCGGCGCTGCAGTCCCTGCCCTGCGTGCAGCGCGTGCGCGTGCTCCATGCCCGCAGGGAGGAAACCGAGGTGCTCCTGGAGTGCGATCCCGCCGCCTCCCCCGACGCCGAAACGCAGCTCTTCAGCCTCCTTTGCGGGCTGAACGCCCCCCTGCGCCTGCTGACCCCGGAGCGCAGCACCCTGGAGGAAGTCTTCCTCCGCATCACCGCCAACGACAGCGAATAAGAGGTGAACCCCATGCGAGCCATCTGGAAGCGCGAATTGCAGGCTTATTTCTTCACGCCCGTGGGTTATGTGTTTATGGGCGTGTTCCTGCTGCTTTCCTCGGCCATGTTCTATACCACCATCATGCAGAACCGCTCCAGCGACCTGCCCACCTTCATCGGGCTGATGAGCTACCTGTGGATGCTGCTCTGCCCCGTGCTGACCATGCGGCTGCTGGCCGAGGAGCGTTCCCGCCGCACCGATCAGCTGCTGCTGACCAGCCCCGTATCCCTGCCGGCGGTGGTGCTTGGCAAGTACCTCGCCGCGGTAACGCTGATGCTCGTCACCGTGCTGCTCACGGGGCTGTTCGTGCTCATCGTGGCCATTTATGGCGCGGTGTACCCGGCGGAACTGCTGGTGAGCTACCTGGGCTTCGTCCTGCAGGGCTGCGCATTCATCGCGCTGGATCTGTTCCTGTCCGGCTGCGCGGGCAATCAGGTGACGGCGGCTGTGATGGCCTTCGGCGCGAACCTGCTGCTCTGGATGCTGGATCTGCTGGAAAACGCGGTGAGCATCGCCTTCGTGAAGGAGATCATCTCCTTCCTGAGCCTCTACACCCGCAGCGAGCCCTTCCTGATGGGCCAGCTGTCCTTCGCCGGCGTGGGCTATTTCCTGTCCTTCGCCGCCGCATTCATCGCGCTGACCATCCACATGCTGGACAGCCGCCGCTACAGGGGGGCCTGACGGATGAAGAAGATCGACCTGCGCTTCTGGCGCAATCCCCGCCTGCGCTACGGCAGCGTATCCACGCTCCTGCTTTGCCTGGCCCTGGCGGCGCTGGTGGCCCTCAATGCCCTTTTCACCACGCTGGAGAACCGCAACAGCTGGCGCGTGGACTGCTCCTTCAACAGCCTGACCACCTACTCCGACCAGACGGCAGAGGTGCTGGCGCAGGTTTCGCAGCCGGTGGTCATCTACGCCCTGTTTGAGCACGGGCAGGAGGATCTGCAGCTTTTTGCGCTGCTGGACCGCTACTGCGCCGCCTCTGACCACATCACCTGGGAGCAGACGCCCCTGAGCCTGAACCCCTCCATGGCGACCCGCTTCGCCGGCGGCTCCTCCGGGGGCGAGGTGAGCACGGACTGCATCGTGGTCTACTGCCCCGGCACAGACCGCTTCCGCGTGCTCACGCCCGTCAGCTTCATCGGCCTCTCCGTGGACGCCCTGACCGGCCAGTACGAGATCAGCTCCATCACCTACGAAAAGGAGCTGACCGCCGCCATCTCCTATGTCACGCAGGAGAAGATTCCCGTCGTGTGGATGGTGCAGGGCCATGGCGAGGTGAATGCCGACGCTGCTGCCAGCCTGACGGAGCTGCTGATGGACAACCACTACGACGTGCGCTTCGCCACCCTGGCCAACATGACCCTGAACCCCGGCGATCTGGTGGTGTTCCTGGCACCCCAGTCCGACCTGACGGCGACCGAGCAGGAGAAGCTGATGGCCTTCGCCGAGGCGGGCGGCAGCCTGCTCTTCGCCATGACGCCCTACGACCCGCTGAACGGCTCAACGACCCTGCCCGGCGGCATGCCCCGCTACCGCGAGGTGATGCGCCTCTACGGCGTGATCCCGCTGGATGGCATGGTCTGGGCCTCTTCCGGCAGCAGCGGCGCCTATGACGGCAAGTACCGCTACAACCTCATCGCCACCCTGGAGGCCTCCGACGTTACGTTCAGCCAGATGCTGGGAGGGCTCCTGCAGCTGCCCATGTCCCAGGCCCGCGCCCTGCAGGACCCCGATGACAGCCTCACATCCCCCATTCTCACCCGCATGCTGTCCTCCGCCACGGCAACCTACCTCCTGCCGGTGAACGCCACCAGCATCGCGCAGCCCGCCGACGCCCAGACCGGCCCCTTCCTGCTGGGCCTGCAGAGCGTGCGCATCACCGCCACGGGCGAAGCCAGCCGCGCTGTGGCCCTGGGCGCGACCTCCATCCTCACCAGCGAGGAAGCGCACAGCAACGCCGATAACCGCGAGTTCATCGTGCGCATCGTGGATTACCTGGTGGATAACGAGAGCGAGGATCTGTCCATCGCGCCCAAGGTGGCCTTCCGGCCCATGCTGTCAGCGGACGCGCTCTCCCTGGGCAGCATCATGCTGGTGGGCCTGCCGCTGGTCGTGCTGGCCGCCGCCCTCATCATCCTTGTCCCGAGGAGGTATCTGTAAGCCATGCAGCGCGTGGAAAAGAAAAACCGCCGCGCCCCCCAGCGCTGGGAGCGACCGCTGCTGATCGTGCTGTGCGCGGCCGTTCTGGCGGGCATACTGGCGCTCACATGGCGCCTCTCGCAGCCGGAGCCCGTCAGCACCACCAGCGCGGCCAGCACCGCGGAGACCCTCTACAGCAGCGCCGCGGAGGACGTGGTGGCCCTGACCATCCAGCGCAGCGGCGAGGCGGCCTGGTCCCTTGTGCTGGAGGAAGATTCCGGCCGGTTCCGCCTGGATGATGCAGACGGCTTCCTCCTCTCCGAGGCCACCACGCTGGAGATGCAGAAGGCCGCTGCCACCATCATCTGCGAGCAGGTGCTGTCCTCCGACCCGGATGAGTACGGCGCCCATCTGGCCGAATACGGCCTGGAACCCCCGGACTGCACCGCCGTCATCACCTTTCGCGATGGCACGGTGCGCACCCTGCACGTGGGCAGCCGCACCGCTCACACCTCCGGCTGGTACTACATGATGCTATCGGGCGACGACCGCCTCTTCGCCCTGGGGTCGGGCATGGTGGAAGACCTCTTCGTGAGCCGCGAGTCCCTGCGCGATGTGACGCAGCCGACGCTGCACAAGGCCCGCATCGACCGCCTGACCCTGCGCAACGGGGACGGCTCCGTCCGCGCGGAATGGACCCTGCAGTGCGCCATCGACGAAACGGACGCGGCCGAGCGCTGGCTCATCACCGCGCCCTGCACCTACCCCGCCGATTCCACAGCCATGACGAATCTCCTGGCCAACGCAGCCAACCTGCGCCTGGGCGCTTACGTCGCCCCTGCCACCGCGGAGAATCTGACCCTCTACGGCTTCGACGCGCCCCGGCAGATCATCGAGATCCACATGGCCGAGGGCTCCATCGGCACCACGAGCTGGGATGGCGTTTACTCCGTCACCGACTGGCCGGAAAGCACCGTCACCTTCACCATCGGCGGCGCGCGCTCCGACATGGTGGACTACGTCCTCTACGGCGACGCCATCTACGTCAGCAGCCACTTCACCATGGGCGTTTTCATCACCATGGACCCCGCCGACACCATGAACCGCTACCTCGTGCTGACCGCCCTGGGCAATCTGGCCAGCCTGGCCATCGAGGAGAAGGGCGTTACGAGCACCTACACCCTCACCCGCACGGAGCAGGTGGCCCCCAACAACGAGCTGGTCTACGATGAGGACGGCAATATCGTCTGGGATGTGCATGTCGTCTGCCGCGTCACGACCATCGCTGAGAACGGTGAAGCCCTCACCGTGGACGGCGAGTCCCCCACCTACGACGCCTTCGCCGCCGCCTACACGCGCCTGACGGGCGTTGCCGCTGCGGGCCGCATCCCTGCGGATGATCCCGTGGACGTCGCACCCCACACCGTCTATACCTTCACCGACGTGGATGGCACGGTGCACACCGTCGCCCTGACCAGCTACGGCGTGCTACACGACGCTGTCGCGGTGGATGGGCAGCAGGTCTTCTACATCGCCAAAGGCGCCTTCTCCCTGGGGCTGGAATGACCCGCAGCAAAAACGGCTGCCTCCCTCGCCGGAAGCAGCCGTTCTTTGTTTTGGGTTTATGTGATCGTTACGCAGCGGGCTTGTCCTCATCTTCATGATGGAAGATGAAGATGCTGCCATCGGCGTTGTGCGGGATGTGCAGCACCGTCAGGATGCGCTCCACCCTCGGGCGCGTGAAGTACCAGTTGACAAGCAGCGCGCAGGCCACGCCCACGCCGGTGTCGATCATGCGGAAGATGGAGTACTCAATGTAGGTGTCTACCGGCGTATTGAACAGGATGATGCACAGCACCACGCCGCCGGGCTGGATGCCGCCGGGCCACTTGAACAGCTGGCAGAGCATGATCAGCAGGATCGTGCCCACAAAGAGCCACAGCAGGATCAGCGCGTTGCGGTCGCCCTCCGGGAAAAACACCAGATGTGCGCGGAACAGCGCAATACCCACCATGCCGCCGATAATGGTGCCGAAGAAGCGGTTGCCGCCATTGAGCCTGGACATGCTCATGTCGCCGCCAAGGCCAAAGATGGCGCCGATGCACGCGAAGGTGGGATTGCCGTCGAAAATGAGGTAAATCAGCGCGCAGAGGGTCGCCGCCGCCGCCGTTTTGATGGAGCGCTGTCCCACATGAAAGGGGCCGTGGGAGATGTGCATGTAGTTGGAATCCTGGGTCATGGCCGTGCGCCTTCCTTCCGTCGTATCATCAACGCCCGATATTATACGCCTCTTTTCACCTGTTTGCAAGGCCCAAAGCGGCCATTTCACGACAAAATGCAGCCCAATAGCGGGCAAAAAACGGCCGTCCCGCAAAGGACAGCCGTTTTCGATTTCTATTGGAATGTCCCTTACACGCCGTGCTTCACGCGGTCGCCTTCCTCGGCGCGCTTGGCGTTGTTGAAGCGGTCCAGCGTGCCCACGAGGTAGCCGGTGATGCGGCGGATGCGCTCGAAGCGGCGGCGGCCGTCGTTCTCGCTGCGGCCGCAGTGGGGGCAGGTATCGCCGATGATGCCGTTGAAGCCGCAGACGGGATCGCGATCCACCGGGTGGTTGATGGAACCGTAGCCGATGCCGCTGTCGTGCATGAAGCGGACGATGCGCTCAAAGGCGTCCAGGTTGCGCAGGGGATCGCCATCCATCTCCACATAGGAGATGTGGCCCGCGTTGGTCAGCGCGTGGTAGGGCGCCTCCGTGGACAGCTTGTGGAAGGCGGAGCAGCCATAATACACCGGCACATGGAAGGAGTTGGTGTAGTAATCGCGGTCGGTAACGCCCTCGATGGCGCCGTAGCGCTCGCGGTCCATGCGGATGAAGCGGCCGGACAGGCCCTCAGCCGGGGTAGCGATGAGGGTGTAGTTCATGCCGGTCTCAGCGCTGCGCTTGTCGCAGAAGGCACGCATGGCGCCGATAATCTTGAGACCCAGCTCCTGGCTCTCGGCGCTCTCGCCGTGATGCTTGCCGGTCAGGGCCTTCAGCGCCTCGGCCAGGCCGATAAAGCCGATGGTCAGCGTGCCGTGCTTGAGCACCTCGCCCACGGTGTCCTCCCAGCCCAGGTGCTCGGAGTCGATCCACACGCCCTCGCCCATCAGGAAGGGGAAGTTCTTGACCTTCTTCTTGCTGATGATGGCGAAGCGCTCGTCCAGCTGCTCCACCACCAGCTTCATCTTCTGCTCCAGCTCGCTGAAGAACCAGTCGATGTCGCCGCCAGCGCGGATGGCCAGGCGGGGCAGGTTGATGGAGGTGAAGCTCAGATTACCGCGGCGGGGGGCGATCTCGCGCTCACGGTCATAGGCGTTGCCCATCACGCGGGTGCGGCAGCCCATGTAGGAGATCTCCGTTTCCGGATGGCCGGGCTTGTAGTACTGCAGGTTGTAGGGCGCGTCAATGAAGGAGAAGTTGGGGAACAGGCGCTTGGCGCTGGTCTTGATGGCCAGGCGGTACAGGTCGTAGTTCGGCTCGCCCTCATTGAAGTTGACGCCGGACTTGACGCGGAAGATCTGGATCGGGAAGATGGGGGTCTCGCCGCCGCCCAGGCCGGCATCAGTGGCCAGCAGGACGTTCTTCATCACCAGACGGCCCTCGGGGGAGGTGTCCATGCCATAGTTGATGGAGGAGAAGGGCACCTGCGCGCCGGCGCGGCTGTTCATGGTGTTCAGGTTGTGAATGAGGGCCTCCATGGCCTGGTAGGTGGCCTTGTCGGTCTCCTGCCAGGAGCGGCGCTGAGCAAAGTCCATGATGCGGTCGCACAGCTCATCCGCCAGGCCCAGGGCGGCCAGCTCGGCCTTCATGGCCGCGCGGTTCTCCGCCTGCTCCTCCAGGGAGGGGGCAAGGTCGCGCTCCTGCAGGCTGGCGATGATGGCCGCCGCCTTCTCGTCCGCGTCTGCAACATCCGCCAGCAGCTCCAGCGCGCGGGCGACGTTCAGGCGATAGCGCTTGATGAAGGTCTTCTTGACGCCGGGAGCCATGCCGTAATCGAAGTCCACGATGGCCTGACCGCCGTGCTGATCGTTCTGGTTGGCCTGAATGGCAATGCAGGCCAGCGCGGCGTAGGAGGTGATGTCCATGGGCTCGCGCAGGTAGCCGTGGCCGGTGGAGAAGCCGCCCTTGAAGAGGGTCTTCAGCTCAATCTGGCAGCAGGTGGTGGTCAGGGTGTAAAAGTCCAGGTCGTGGATGTGGATGTCGCCCTCGCGGTGCGCCTCGCCGAAGCGGGGATCCATCACATAGCGCTCATAGAACTGCTTCGCGCCCTCGGAGCCGAACTTCAGCATGCTGCCCATGGCGGTGTCGCCGTTGATGTTGGCGTTCTCGCGCTTGATGTTGGAGTCCACCGCGTCGGTGAACACGATCTCCTCGAACGTGCGCATCAGGCGCGTGTTCATCTCGCGCACGCGGCTGCGCTCGGCGCGGTAGAGGATGTACGCCTTGGCGCTGCGGTGGAAGCCGTTCTCGATCAGCACGCGCTCCACCATATCCTGCACCTGCTCCACAGTGGGGGTGCTGGAAATGGCCTCGTCGTGCTCCATGTTGCACACGACGATGTCCGTCAGGCGGACGCTGGTTTCCGTCCCCTTGGCGCTGCCAGAGGCAGTAAAGGCAGCCATGATGGCCTGCTCGATCTTCGTACGGTCAAAGGCGACCTCGCGCCCGTCGCGCTTGCGGATGCTGACAATGCTCATGTATATGACCTCCCGAGATTCTCTTTATCCCGCCGCTGGCCTGCATTGCGGGGTGGTAAGGACAGATGGTTATAATCGCACAATTTGTGTATCCAATATGCAATCGAAGCTATATCTTGTATATGTCCTTTCTCGCGAGTGCTATCATAGCACCTGTTCGCCATCCTTGTCAATGTCTATTCTGGCAGAATTCACGGTCATTCGGCAGAGGTGCGCCGCAACCCCTTGCGTTTACAGGCTTTGTTATTATATGGAAATTTTCACATTCACCCAATACCCACCTCAACCAGGGTACATTGAGGGAGTCAGGGTGGATTTCGGGAAATCTGCCGACACATCGCCCCCATCGGACAGGCGAACGGCCTTGCACAATCCATTCACCGGACCACAAGATATGGGCCAACGAAAAAGCCGCCGTGCTCCACAGGGGAACATGCGGCGGCGAAAAACGTCAGCAAAAGGGAGCGACCCCGGCGGCTCAGCCGCGGGCGATCTCCACCAGCTTGGCGAAAGCGGCAGCGTCCTTGACGGCCAGCTCAGCCAGCATCTTGCGGTTGACGGTGATGTTCTGCTTCTTCAGACCGTTGATGAAGGCAGAGTAGCTCATGCCATTCAGGCGGGCAGCAGCGTTGATACGGGTGATCCACAGGGAGCGGAAATCACGCTTGCGCAGCTTGCGGCCAACGAAGGCATAGCGCAGGGAACGGGCAACCTGCTCGGACGCGGCGCGGTACTGCTTGGACTTAGCGCCCCAGTAGCCCTTGGCCAGCTTCATGATCTTGCGACGCTTCTTCTGAGCATTGACAGCTCTCTTAATACGTGCCATTTCTTAGTATCCTCCTTGCCAGCTAACGGCGAATTACTTGTAGGGCAGCAGCTTGTGGATGGTACGGGCCTCGGCCGCGTTATCCACGATGCCGTCAGCGCGCAGGTGACGGGTGCGCTTGGTGGTCTTCAGGCGAACCTGATGGTTGGCGTTCATCTGCTTATGCTTAACGATACCGGACTTGGTAAAGGAAAAGCGCTTGGCAGCACCACGGTGAGACTTCTGCTTAGGCATGGT
>JAFQQT010000068.1 GCA_017410455.1 Clostridia bacterium | reverse complement strand
TGCTTCTGCTTGTGCTTGGGATTCTCGCAGATCACCATGACCTTGCCCTTGCGGCGGATGATCTTGCACTTCTCGCAGATGGGCTTCACGGACGGACGAACCTTCATGCTCTGTTACCTCCTGTTGTAGAGTCTGAGCGGGAGAAGCGGGCACAGCGCCTGCCTCACCCGAATCGATTCGGTGCAAAGCTGATTTTCACAGCAACACTTATTATACACCACTATTCGCAAACAGTCAAGGGGAAAACCCCGACAAATTCGCAATCAGGACTTGCTGCGCCAGGTGATGCGACCACGGTTGAGGTCGTAGGGGGACAGCTCGATGGTCACCTTGTCGCCGGGATAGATGCGGATGAAGTTCATGCGCATCTTGCCGGAGATGACCGCCGTCACCTGATGGCCATTGGGCAGCTCGACCTTGAACATGGCATTGGGAAGGGCTTCAATGACCTTACCTTCCATTTCGATGACGTCGCTCTTGGACATTGTTATGCCTCCTTCACGGGAGCCATGCTCCCCTTCTCACGATCGGCGGGCTTTGCCGCGCCAGCGATGGTCTGCACATCCAGGCCGTGGGCCGCAAGGGCGCTGCGCAGGTCGCTGTCCTGCAGGTGGCGGTTGGGCAGCGTTTCGCCGTCCACATTCACCACGATCGGCTTGGCTCGAAGGTGCTTGACCTTCTTCTTCTTCGGGTGGTCGATCTTCCGCGTCAGGCCGTCGGCCATGAGCACGAACTGCTCGTCGATCACCTTCAGCACGACGAAGTACCTGCCTTCGTCACGGCCCTGCGTGGACAGCACCACGCGGCCGGGTTCCATATTCAGGCGCTCCATCATGCTTCCTCCTGCCAGACAAAGTCCGGATAGGTCAGAATTTCGGGCAACGCACCCTCATTGATGGCGATGGTATGCTCATAGTGGCTGCAGAGGCTCCGGTCGCGGGTGCGGTAGCACCACTTGTCCGCGTCGCAGGTCACGCGCCAGTCGCCAGCGGAGATCATCGGCTCAATGGCGATGGTCATCCCCTTGCGCATGCGCAGCCCTCTGCCGGGCACCCCGAAGTTGTACACCGGCGGATCCTCATGCATCTCGCGGCCGATGCCGTGGCCCGTCAGGTCGCGGATCACGCCGTAACCATGGGCCTCAGCGAGTTCCTGACAAGCGTGGCCGACGTCGCCCAGGCGGTTGCCCGCCACAGCCTGTCGCGCCGCGCGCCAGAAGCAGGCCTCGGTGACTTCAATGAGCTTCTGCGCCTCCGGGGAGATCTCCCCCACGCCCACAGTGAAGGCGCTGTCCGCCTGCCAGCCGTCCAGGACGAGCCCGCAGTCGATGGAGATGATCTGCCCTTCGCGCAGCACCTGCGCCTTGGAGGGAATGCCGTGCACCACCGCGTCATCCACGGATGCGCAGATGCTGGCCGGGTATCCCTCGTAGCCAAGGAAGGAAGGGATGGCGTGGTTCCGCCGGATGAGCTTCTCGGCAAGTTCGTTGAGCTGGGCGGTGGTCACGCCGGGCTTCACCGCCGCGCGGACCTGCTGCAGCACCTCATAGAGGAGCGCGCCCGCCTTGCGCATCTTGCCGATCTGTTCCGGATTCTTCAAACTGATCATGGCTCAGCCCTTCACGACGTCCAGGATGGCCTGGAAGATCGTGTCCATGTCCTGCGCGCCGTCGATCACGCGGAGGGTCCCCTTCTTCTGGTAGAACTCCACCAGGGGGGCGGTCTGCTCGTGATAGACGTTCAGGCGGGCCAGAACGGTTTCCGCGCTGTCATCCTTGCGCTGCACCAGCTCTTCGCCGCAGGCAGCACACCTGGTCTCGCCGTTCAGGCGGGAAACATGGTAGGTAGCGCCGCAGTTCAGGCACACGCGACGGCCGGACAGGCGCGCGATGAGCTCCTCATCCGCCACGTCCAGGTCGACCACCACATCGATCTTGGCGATGCCTTCCAGCGCCTCAGCCTGAGGCACCGTGCGGGGGAAGCCGTCCAGGATGTAGCCGTTCTGACAGTCATCCTGCGCCAGGCGCTCGCGGACGATATCGATGATCACCTCGTCGGGAACCAGCTTGCCGGCCTCGATGAAGGCCTTGGCCTTCAGGCCCGTGGGGGTCTGGTCCTTCATGGCGCGGCGGAGGATATCGCCAGTAGAAATCTGGGGAATGTTCAGGGCCGTGCAGATGCGCTGGGCCTGAGTGCCCTTACCCGCACCGGGAGGGCCCAGAAAGATCACATTCATGGTGTTTCTCCTTCCCGTCTTCTATCCTATGACGGAAGTCTCCTTCATATCCCGGAAAACCCGTATCATGAAGGAAAGCCATGCACCGAAGAAGCGGACTTACGACGGTGCATGGCCTTTTTCGGATTACATGAAACCGTTGTCCTTGGAGGTTTCGATGCCACGGATGGACAACTCACCCTGCATGGTGCGGATGGTCTCCAGGGAGACGGAAACCGCAATCAGCACGGAAGACGCAGCGAAGGCGACGCCGGGGTTGGCGTAACCCATCAGCAGAGAGCCGATGATGTTCAGCACCGCCAGGAACAGCGCCGCAAACAGGTTGAGGCGGTTCACAGTGCGCTGCAGGTAGCTCTCGATGTTCTTGCTGCGGCTGCCGGGGATGGTCGCACCCTGCTCCTGCAGCTGCTGCGCCTGCTTCTTCGCGTCGAAGCTGATGGAGCTGTAGAAGAAGGTGAAGGCCACAATCAGCAGCGTGGAGAGAACGATGTACCACACATTGGTCTGGGTAGACAGCGCGGTCGCAACGTTATCCAGCCACGTCCAGTTGGTGAACTGGGCAATGATACCCGGGAAGGACAGGAAGCTGGAAGCAAAGATCAGAGGCAGAACGCCCACAGACACGATCTTCAGGCTCATGTGGGTATTCTGACCGCCGTAGGAACGGCGGCCGCGCACCTGCTTGGAAATCTGCAGGGGCACGCGACGCTCGCCCAGGTCAACGAAGGTGACGCAGACGATGATGATCAGCACAGCCAGCACGAAGACGATCAGCTTGATCAGGGAGATCACATCGAAGGCGGAGATCAGGTTCAGCAGGGACGTGCCCAGGCCGCCGATCAGGTTGCCCACGATGCCGACAAAGATCAGCAGGGAGATGCCATTGCCGATGCCCTTATCGGTGATCTTCTCGCCGATCCACATGGCCAGGGCAGAACCACCAGCCATGGAGACGCCGATGAACAGGTTGTTGTACCAGCCCTCATGCACAACGGAGATCTGGCCGTTGTACAGCGTGGCGTTGGACAGGCCGATGGCCTGCACAGCAGCCAGCACGACGGTGAGGTAGCGGGTCCAGCGGGAAATCTTCTCGCGGCCATCGGGCTCCTGCTGCACGCGCTCCAGGTAAGGAATCGCGATGCACAGCAGCTGCATGATGATGGACGCGTTGATGTAGGGGCTGATGCCCATGGCCATCAGGGTCATCTGGCCGGTAGCACCACCGGTCATCATGTTCATCATACCCAGCAGGGGGTTGACGCCCTGGGCCTCGCTGATGGCGTTCACGATGTCGATGTTGATGCCGGGGGCGTAGATCTGGCCCACCAGGCAGTACAGCAGCAGCATCAGGAAAGTGTAGATCAGCTTCTTGCGGAGGTCTTCGATCTTCCAAATCTTACGAATGCTCTGGAACATATCAGACCACCTCGGCGGAACCGCCGACAGCCTCGATCTTCGCCTTTGCAGACTCGGTGAACTTGGCAGCCTTGACGGTCAGCTTCTTGGTCAGATCGCCGTTGCCCAGCACCTTCAGGCCGTCCTTGGAGTGGTGGATGATGCCGGCCTCGATTAGCAGCTCAGCGGTGACGACAGTGCCGTCCTCGAAAGCCTCGAGAGCCTCGACATTGATGGTCTCATAATCGGTACCGAAGATGTTGGTGAAGCCCTTCTTCGGAACGCGACGGTACAGGGGCATCTGGCCGCCCTCGAAGCCGGGGCGCTTGCCGCCGCCAGAGCGGGCCTTCGCACCCTTGTGACCCTTGCCGGCAGTCTTGCCCAGGCCGGAGCCAACGCCGCGGCCAAGACGCTTGGCAGCGGTGGTGGAACCCTCGGCGGGATGCAGCTCGTGCAGTTTCATTCGGGGTTTCCTCCTTATTACTCGTTGACTTCTTCAACCTTCACCATGTGCTTGATGGCGAAGATCTGGCCGCGGATGGCGGCATTGTCGGGCTTGATGACGGTCTGGCCAACCTTACGGAAGCCCAGAGCAGCCACAGTCGCCTTGTGCTTGGGCAGGGCGGCGATGGGAGACTTGATCAGGGTAACCTTCAGCATATCTCTCTACCTCCTTAACCCAGCAGCTCTTCGACAGTCTTGCCGCGCATCTTGGCAACTTCCTCAGCGCTGCGCAGCTGGCGGAGAGCCTCGATGGTGGCCTTGACCATGTTGATGGGATTGTTGGTGCCGAAGGACTTCGTGCGGATGTCCTTCACGCCAGCCAGCTCCAGCACCGCGCGGGCGGCGCCGCCGGCGATAACGCCGGTACCTTCGGGAGCGGGCAGCAGAACGCACTTGGCGGTGGAGTAGTAGCCCACGGCGTCATGGGGGATGGTGGTGCCGCACAGGGGCACGGTCACCATATGCTTCTTGGCATCCTCGTTGGCCTTGCGGATCGCCTCAGGGATCTCGGTGGCCTTGCCCATGCCGACGCCAACGCGGCCATTCTCATCGCCCACCACGACCAGAGCGGAGAACCGCATGTTGCGGCCGCCCTTAACGGTCTTGGAAACGCGATTTACGGCTACGAGGCGCTCGGTAAATTCCTTGGGCTCCCTCTTCTTATCGAAGCGTTGCATTTCCGTTGCTACCTCCTTCTTAGAATTCCAGGCCAGCTTCGCGGGCGGCATCGGCCAGGGCCTTGATGCGGCCGTGATACACGTAGCCACCGCGGTCGAACACGACCTTCTTGTAGCCAGCGGCCTGCGCACGCTCGGCGACCAGCTTGCCCACCAGCTTGGCGGCGCCGGTCTTATCCAGCTCAGCCAGCTGATCCTGAATGCCCTTCTCCAGGGTGGAGGCGGCGCACAGGGTCACGCCAGCGATATCATCGATCAGCTGAACCTGGATGTGCTTGCTGCTGCGGTACACGGACAGACGCGGCATTTCGGGGGTGCCGCTGATCTTCTTGCGGACGCGCGCATGACGGATCACGCGGATTTCATTACGGTCACGCTTCTTGAACATTTGCAGTCACTCCCTTTCTTACTTCTTACCGGTCTTGCCTTCCTTGCGGCGGACATGCTCATCAGCATACTTGATGCCCTTGCCGTGGTAGGGTTCGGGCTTGCGGATGGCGCGGATGTCAGCGGCCAGGGCGCCAACGACCTGCTTGTCGATGCCCTTGACGATGATGGTCGTCTGGTTGGGCGTCTCGAAGGTCACATTCTCGGGAGCCACACGGATCACGTCGTGGCTGAAGCCAATCTTGATGACCAGGTTCTTGCCGTCCTTGCACTCGGCGCGGTAGCCGGTGCCGACCAGCTCCAGGGTCTTGGCAAAGCCGGTGGACGTGCCAACGACCATGTTGTTGACCAGAGAGCGGTACAGGCCGTGCATGGCACGGTTCTCCTTGGCGTTGTTGGGGCGCTCAAGGGTAACGATGTTACCCTCCTGCTTGACGGTGATAGCGGGATTCACCTTCTGAGTCAGGGTGCCCTTGGGGCCCTTAACAGTGACCAGGTTCTCGCTGTCAACAGTGACCGTCACGCCCGCGGGAATAGTGATCGGAAGTTTTCCGATACGAGACATTGTTCACACCTCCATTACGCGTGTCGGTCTTACCAGATGTAAGCCAGCACTTCGCCGCCAACGGCGTTCTTGCGGGCTTCCTTATCAGTCATCAGACCCTTGCTGGTGCTGATGATGGCAATGCCCAGACCGCCCAGAACCTTGGGCAGCTCGCTGCACTGCGCGTACACGCGCAGGCCGGGCTTGCTGATGCGCTTCAGACCCGCGATAACGGGGGTCTTGCCATTGATATACTTCAGCGTCACCTTGATGATGCCCTGCAGGCCGTCATCGATGAACTCGACGTTCTTCACGTAGCCCTCAGCCAGAAGGATCTTCGCGATGGCCTTCTTGGTGTTGCTGGCCGGCAGCGTCACAGTCTCGTGCTTGGCGATCTGCGCGTTGCGGATTCGGGTGAGCATATCGGCGATGGGATCATTCACAACCATGATGGTACCTCCTTCCGTTTGTCTCCCCGATTACCAGCTGGCCTTGCGCACACCCGGGATCTCGCCCTTGTAAGCGAGCTCGCGGAAGCAGACACGGCACACGCCGTACTTGCGCAGGACAGAGTGGGGACGGCCGCACAGACGGCAGCGGGTATAAGCGCGGGTGGAGAACTTAGGCGTCCTCGCCTGCTTGATCTTCATACTGGTCTTAGCCATTGTTGTTCTCCTCCTTCTTACGCCTGAGCGAAGGGCATGCCCAGCAGACGCAGCAGC
>JAFQQT010000003.1 GCA_017410455.1 Clostridia bacterium | reverse complement strand
TTGCGCAGAGCTTGGAAAGCAAATTGATATCGCATTTCATCCATCAGAACCTGTTCTTTGCTTACGGAAAGCAAAAGGAGAAGGCAGCCTGCAAGTACCCGCCAGTGGCTCCATCACATCATCTGAATTGAATGAACGATTACTTGCTGCAAACATCAGACCACCTGTACGTTTAACTGTAACAAAGCAAGGTGAATACTGGATTGCTATTCCAGAACCGTCGAATGTTCCGGATACAGTCAATGTGGCGAAGCCTGCAAAACGCCCACGTAAGCTGAATCCTGCTCGCATCCTAGAGGGAGTGACATGAGATGACTGCTCGCGACAATGAAGCTGAGATCATGGAACTGTTGGAGCCGAATATCAAAAGCTACTGCAAATGGAAGTGGACCTGCATTGAAATGGAAGATCGGCTGTCAGAAGCAAGAATCGTGCTCATGCATGTGTTGCGTGAGAGTTGTATACCAGAGGAACATATCTGGCCAGTATATCTGCGGACACTTCATGTTTATATGAAACCAATCAACCGACGTGAATGCTGGCATCGCTATCGGTGCAGGTCACTAGATGCCCACGTCCGTTTGCGGGATGGCACAGAGGGACGTACATTGCATGAACTTCTGCCAGATCCGCAACCAGACGTGTATGCCATGCTGGCAGAAAGCTTTGACCAACTCATATCCTGAGAAACGCAGCCTGGAAGCAAATACTTCCAGGCTGTTGAGTTTATGTATTGTCTTGTTTACCGCTAACAATTGTATAATACACATTCGATGTCATCTTGTACACAACCGCATACATTACTCCAAACACCACGAAGCTACATGCTGTTACCACGATCATCAGCGGCATGTTACTGAAGTTGAGCATCATCAGCAGCTTCCACATCAGAGGAAAGGCGAAGGTAAGGTGAAGTCCTGCCAGAAGCAGCGGGGCGAAGAACACGGTCAGCACCTGCGAGTTGATCGACCGGCGGATCTCCCGCTTTGTCATACCGACCTTCTGCATGATGGCGAAGCGCTTCTGATCCTCATAGCCCTCGGAAACCTGCTTGTAGTAGATGATCAGCACTGCTGCTGCTATGAAAACAATGCTCAGCATGATACCAACGAAGAACAACCCGCCATACATGCCGTAGAACTGTACCCGCTCCATTTCACGGATGGACAGGCGATAGCTGTATCCGCCGTGTTCCCGGGGAAAGGCCAGATCATGCATGTGGTTCATCAGCGGATCATACAATGCCAATTTCGCATCAGCATTACCTGGAACATTGAAAGCGTAGCTCCAGGACACATACATGCCGCCGAGTATATTGACAGAAGTGTTATTCATCAACTGTGCAATGAGACTCTCAAAGGAGGGCGTGATAAGCGTTATGGTTGGATATGAAATCGTTGCTGCATCGCCGATCAACGGTGAATCAGTACTGATGGAATAAATCCGCATAGGCTGCAGCCCCTGGATGGTAAAGGTAGTATTGGAATAGTCCGTATTCCAGCAGAGCAGCAGACATTCGTCATTGTCAAGGACAATGTCCTGGCCCGTCATCCGATTATAATCTGCAAGAGAAATTATATGCAGGTTACCGTAATTACCCCTGCTCAGCTGTGACATGTCTTCCAGGCCATGAGGATCAAGGATAATGCCATCCGCTGTGAATTTGCCAGATACCTCACAACGAACATGCTCATGAACATTCTGCTGCTCTGGGACAAGCTCCATCAGCAGGGCGCGACGGGCGGCATAGTTCTCCTCTGTCATCTGGTCAGGGGTGCTGATGGACGTTTCAATGACCACGTCATATGGATATCTCCCCAGTAGCGCATCCTCTGCGCCGATGCACAGGCTCAGCGTGGAGGAGAGCATCACCAGCACCACTGTCAGCAGGATACAGATGGATGCAAGTCCTGCACCATTGCGCTTCATGCGATAGACCATTGTGGCAACCGAAACAAAGTGATTCGGCTTGTAGTAGTATCGCTTGTTCCTTTGCAGCAGGCGGCAGAGAAGGACGGATCCCGCGATAAACAGCAGATAGGTCGCGATGATCACCATCAGTACCGCGCGGAAGAAAGTTAGGATCGCTTCCATAGGCTGCTGAATGGTTGCGGCCATGTAGTACGCCCAAATCAACAGCACGATTCCGGCCAGACCGAAGAACCAGTTGGCCTTTGGCGTTTTTTCGCCTTCAGACGCAGACTGCAGCAGATGTACAGGGTCGGTATGCCAAACTTTCACCATTGTCCAGAGCATGATCAGCAGGTATATGGCGGTGAAAATCGCAATCGTCCTGAGGAGGGCAATGCCGTCTATTCTGAGTTCATAGCTGACTTCTTCAGCAATCAGCCGCACCATGCCTGCTTCGGCCAGTTTCTCCAGCGCAATGCCCAGCAGCAGTCCGATGGCAATGGATGCTCCTGCTGTCAGCAGGTTCTCCGTCAGCATCAGCAGGCTCAGGTTTTTCCGGCTCATGCCAAGGACGCTGAACAAGCCCAATTCCCGGTTGCGCTGCCGGATGATAAAATTGCTGCAATAAAACAGGAACACCACTGCAAATGCGGCGATAATCCATACGCCCAGGGGCAGCATGGTTCGCAGAAAGCCACCACCTCGGAATTGTCGCAGCATGGGTGTAGAGGACAGTGCGGCAAGGATGTAGTGCATCATTACCATAACACTGCCAATAAGGATGTAAGGGAAATATAAACGGTGGTTCTTGCGCACGCCGTCCAGAGCCAGCTTCAGATAGAGCTTCATGCATGTTCACCGCCTGTCGCCAGCATGGTGAGGGTATCGCTGATCTTCTGGTAGAGCTGCTCATTGGTCGCGTCTCCCCGGTAGATCTGATGGAATACCTCGCCATCCTTGATGAACAGCACGCGGCTGGCATGGCTGGCAGCTTTGACAGAATGGGTTACCATCAGGATGGTTTGCCCCAGACGGTGCAGGTCACCGAAAATCGTCAGCAGCTCATCAGAGGATTTTGAGTCAAGTGCGCCGGTAGGCTCGTCTGCAAGAATCAGTTTCGGATGGGTAATGAGCGCCCGGGCAACGGCTGCCCGCTGCTTCTGTCCGCCGGAAACCTCATAGGGATATTTCTTCAGCAGATCATTGATTCCCAACTGATGGGCAATAGGGCTGAGGTACTGCTGCATTTCCCGATGGGGACGGCCGGCAAGCACAAGCGGCAGATAGATATTGTCCTCCAGGGTAAAGTTGTCCAGCAGATTAAACTCCTGGAACACAAAGCCCAGGTTATCACGGCGGAAAGCAGCGACAGCAGACTCCTTCAGCCCGGTCAGATCCTGCCCGTCCAGCAGCACGCTGCCGCTGGTGGGTATGTCCAGCGCGGCGAGGATATTCAGCAGCGTGGTTTTCCCGGAGCCAGATTCGCCCATGATGGCGACAAACTCGCCTTCCTCCACGGAGAACGTGACACTGCGCAATGCCTCTACCTTGGCACTACCCAGACGAGTTGTATACACTTTTTGCAGGTGGTTGACTTCAAGGATACTCATGTGTAATCCCTCCTTTACAGCAGCCATGATAGCAGAAAGGGAAAATGCAAAGCCATCGAATTGCCTTACATTTTCCCTGAGAATCTTACATTTTTGCAAGAAATGCCTTATTCGACGGTCAGACTGCGCTGATGGAGGTCGATTCGGATGGTTGTGCCTTTTCCGGGGGCGGATTCTGCCGAAATACCGTGCCCGAGGTTCTGGCATATTCGTTTGCACAGGTACAGGCCGATGCCGCTGGCTTTCTTGTCATCCCGCCCGAGGTGGCCGGTGAAGCCCTGCTCGAAAATGCGAGGAAGATCCTCCGGCGCGATACCCATGCCCGTGTCGCGGATGCACAGGGTTTTGGGCGCCTCCATGCAGATGGTCACACCGCCGGTATGGGTGTACTTCAGCGCGTTGGACAGCACCTGCTCCACCACGAACAGGAGCCATTTTTCATCCGTGATAACGGCGGCATCCAGTGGCTGATAGTCCAGCGTCAGCTTGCGGGCGATGAATTCCCCCGCAAAGCGCTTCACAGCCTGCCGGACAATACTGTCTACATCGTATTCCCGGATGACATAGTCAGTGCTTTCTGTGTCCAGCCGCAGGTAGGTCAACACCATGTCTGCGTACTGCTCCACCCGTATTAGCTCCGACATGAGCGTGCGGCTCAAGGGAGAATCCTCCTGCTGCAAATGCAGCCGCATGGCCGCGATGGGCGTTTTGATCTGGTGCGCCCAGACAGTGTAGTAGTCCATCATGTCTTGATAGCGGCGGTGCTGGATTCCGGTCAGACGACGCTGCTCCTCGTGCAGCAGGGTCAGCAGCTGCTGGTATTCCGTTTCTACGGTAGATTCAGACATGGGCAGACGTTCCGTCAACACATCCGGTAGTTGACGCAAGGCCAGGAGGGTGAGATGCTTCCGTCGCAGCCGGATGTAGTCCACAATGCCGAATCCGATCAGGATCAGCAAGCACAACCCCGCTGGGTAGAACGCCGCCAGCACCGGCAGACGATACAGCGCAAAGGTCGCCGTGAATACTATGCTGCATAACAGCAGCAGGAGCAGGGCGCGGCGGCGCATTTTGATGTATTTCAAAATACTCATGCTGTCCTCACTTCACGATGTACCCTACGCCGTGCTGCGTGGTGATGAACTCCGTCAGGCCGACCGCATCCAACCGCTTCCGCAAGCGGTTCACGTTCACCGACAGGGTATTTTCATCGACGAAGCTGTCCGTAGCCCACAGCGCCTCCATCAGTTTCTCCCGGCTGACGACCTTACCTTTGTTCTGCATCAGCGTCAGCAGGATGCGATATTCATTCTTGCTCAGCGGGATCGTCTCACCCATATAGGTCAGCGTTCCTTCGCCGATGTTGAGTATCGCACCATGATGCTCCAGCAGGGAGGTGTCTGCTGCGAAATCATATGTCCGCCGCAGTAGCGCCTGCACCTTTGCCAACAGCACGTTCATGTCAAAAGGTTTGGCGATGAAATCGTCCGCGCCCATATTCATTGCCATGACGATATTCATGCTGTCCGACGCGGATGAGATAAAGATGATCGGAACCTTCGACACCCGTCGGATCTCCTGGCACCAATGGTAGCCGTTATAGAAGGGCAGGCGGATGTCCAGAAGAATCAGGTGAGGCTCAAAGGATGCAAACTCGCTGAGATTATTGCGAAAGTCTGTTGCCGTGTGGGCGCTCATGTCCCAGGTGGTAAGCAATGTTGTGATTGCGTCGGCGATGGCGCGGTCATCTTCAATGACAAGGATTCTGTACATAGACACCTCATGGCTGTATTGGTTCAATCGGGTTCAACGTGCACAATTCATCGTTGATTTTAATTGCAAGCAGTACCAACACACGAAGTAGGATAATATAGTTATGCTTATGCACTGCTTCATCAGGATCAATCTGAAGAACACCATGAGAATAGCGATTTCGGATTTCAAGCCCATTATCATATTCTGCACGGTTTAGGAGATAGTTCAGATAATCCACCTCAGGTTGAGAAAACAACGTATTGTTACCATACACGATCCCATCTTTTTCCCACTCTGTAATGATCGGAGTAATGTTAGCGCCATAATGACTGATATTGATGACATCATGCTGATATAGGTCGCGTAGGAGAGCCACACGACGTATATCATGTAGCTCAATAAGACCCTCTGCGGAAATGTGAATCATACTGTGTTTCTCCAAGAATCGAAGCGACGGCATATCACGATCATGATAATCGGATAAATAGACTGTTTCATTCCGAAGCAGCTCAAGAAAACTCTTGTAGTGCTGATCAGCTTTGTGAATTCTTGGAATGAACTTGAGCATACATTGATCGGAAAACATCAGATGGGTTAATGACTCGTAATCAGCGCCCTTACCATAGAGATACTTCTCTTTCAAGAGACTGGGAACCATATCGAATTTGACTGATCCCGATGACATGGCCATCAACTCAAAATCTATAGTCCCATGTCTGACATACAAACAGTATTGCTTGAGGATCGATTCGAAAGCCGTAATGATCGTTGAACACTTCTCGGAATATGTTGTACCTTTGCTTGGAAAACGCGTTCGCATTTCTGGAAAGCCAAACACTTCTTGTAGGTACTGGGTGAATACCCACTGCAGAACGTCCTCTAAGTGCACACCATTTGCATTTAGGAATTCGTAATATGCATTCATTTGCAGATTACACATATTTTGAACAGATTTAAACCCGAAACTATCAGGATACATGCGTGAAGATTGAGAACGAAACACGCGGTCAAAGATACCGCTTTGCGTCCTTGTATGTACCTGTAATGATCTCATTTGCGGAACATCGACAACCTCAAACACATAGATAAAGTTGTTTAGGACACTCGGATAATCCAACGTATCTTTCAACCATTGGATGCTATACGAAAAAGTATAGTCATTACCGTTCTGCTCGTATTTTTTCACTTCTTCTTGATCAGGAGAGAGAATAACACCTACACCACTGGTAATCAGCGTCCCTTTACTTGTCATCTTCTCGGCTTCTTCCTGATATCGACGTTTTGCAGCCAAACGAATTTCATCAGTAATGGGTATTTGGACTGTGGCACGCATTAAGCGAATTGCTTCAAGATGATTCGGGTTCACATTTTGACTTGCCACATATTGTGAAATGTACCCGCAGATGTCCTCTCCTGTCAGCTCATCCGGGAGAAACAACTTTTTTCCAGGCGTAAAATCCTGCTCATAGACATGGATTATCAACTGGATGTGATTTACATTTGTCAGGATATAGTCTCGGAGTTCTGGACCGTATGAAGTAACAACCTCCTTGTGTTCAAAAAGATCAAAGGAACTAATATGATCTGATTGAATCAGCCGAGCGAATGCGTTGTTCGATATTTTTTTGTGCAATTTGCAAATACAGAACAGTTGCCAGAAAGACGCGTGGTAAAGCGTGTCTACTGCAGCATAATGCTTGATGATATTATCATCATCTATATTATTGATAAAACGCATGGTCAGGCCATACAAAGTTTTGCTCTTGCGCTCATATTCCTGGTATGAAGTCTCTGTCCAAGTCTTCAGGTGCATATCTGCATCGAAGTAACGTTTGATTTCATAAAACTCGATTGCATCGTTGATGGTCATAGTCTCGAATTCAGGAATGTCCATGGTCTCGATTCTGTCAAGTTGATATCCACAAAGCATGTCATTTCGATCCAAGAACAACACACGATCTCTCACTAATGTTACCTCCAGTATGTTCTCTCTACTTGAGTGTACAAACGCTTCCACCGTCAAACTAATGCAGATGGCTACTCTAAGTGTAGCATATTCCAGTGTTCGGTGACAAGCTATTATCTGACATAGTACGCAGCATAACTTGGACTGTTGAGGTCGCAGCAAGCAATGCATGTGGATAGCCGAATTCACATACTCGCTTGTTGGGCAGCAGCCCAAACCCATTGATCGCACAAAACGTGTGCGGCTATTCTGCGCGATGTTTGCAAAACACACGCGCACTGCTGCATGAGAATCATGCTCCAAGGGTCTGGGGTGCTTCCCCAGCAAGTAGTATCTGAGGGCGTTGAGCACTCATATGCACCACTTGCTACAACAGCAAAATAGAATGTGTCTCAACTTGGGACGCATTCTTTTTTGTTGACCTTCCTGCACACCTGCAAGAAAATGCCAGACTCATTCGTTAAGTATATTAGCGCAATGCGTTATCAAATTTCAATCGAAAGGAATCCCCCATGACCAGGCAGACCCCACACAACTACAAACTCAATCCGGACGGCAGTATCTCCACTCGCAATCTCTGTGCAGCATCCCTGCCAGAGATCGCCGTGGAGATCACTTCCGGTCGTACCACCTACCGTTTCACTGGACACTATGACGGACAGCGCAGCCTCTCCTCCAAGCTGCTTGTCCGTATGTCCTCTGAAACATCTGTAACCAACCCGCGGGAGGAATGACAAAGCAGCCCATGTATGTTACAATGAATGCAAGCAATCCTGTATTGGCAGACTGCCCGACCATGAAGGAGGACAGAGACATGAGGCAGTCTGAGAAAGTCACAGCCATATATTGCAGACTCAGCCGCGAGGATGAAATGGCTAACGAGAGCAACTCCATTTCCAATCAACGCGCTATCCTCGAAAGACATGCTCGCGAGCGAGGATTCAAGAACATCCAGTTCTTCATTGACGACGGTTACTCCGGCGCAAACTTCAACCGTCCCGACTGGCAGCGAATGATCTCACTGGTCGAGGCTGGGCAGATCGGCATTATCCTTGCAAAAGACATGAGCCGCATCGGACGCAACTACCTTGAGGTTGGCATCTACACCGAGGTGATGTTCCCTAAGCACAACGTCCGCTTCATCGCCGTCAACAGCGGTGTGGACAGCGCCAACCAGCAGGACAACGACTTCATGCCATTTCTAAACATCATCAACGAGTTCTATGTGAAGGATACCAGCAAGAAGATCATTGCCACCATGCGTCAGAAGGGTGAGTCCGGGCAGTACCTGACCACGCATCCGCCGTATGGCTACACGAAGGATCCTGATAACTCCAAACGATGGATCGTTGATGAAGAAGCGGCGGTTGTTGTCCGGCAAATCTTTGCATGGTGTATGGAAGGATATGGCCCGTCCATGATCGCGCATAAACTGGAAGAAGCTCGCATCGAATGTCCTGCAGCCCATTGGGAACGGACAGGCAGATGCTCATCGGTCAAGGCACCGGACAACCCGTATCAATGGTCAGCTCGCACAGTGTCGGGCATTCTCGGCAAGCTGGAATACCTTGGCCATATGGTCAACTTCAAAACACGGAAGCCTTCCTACAAGAGTAAGAAGAAGGTCGAGAATCCGCCGGAGGAATGGCACATCTTCGAGAATACCCATGAGGCGATCATCGACACAGATACCTTCGCCCGTGTGCAGGAGATTCGCAAGAACAAGCGACGTCCCACGCGAACCGGCAAGAGCAACATGTTCTCCGGCATTGCGCGCTGTGCGGACTGCGGTGCCAAGCTGTATTACTGCACCAGCAACAACTACGAAGCAAGGCAGGATCACTTCATCTGTTCCTCCTCTCGCAAGAAGGGTAAGGGGGCCTGTGAATCCCATTTCATCCGCGCAGTGGTGTTGGAGGAAGGTGTGCTGCAGCACATGCGGCTGGTGATCTCCTGCGTTGCCTGCTACGAGGATGTGTTCCGCGAAGCACTCGGTGCAAGACGGTCGGCTGAATCAAAGAAGGCGCTTGCTGCAAAACGCAAGGCGCTACATAAAGCGGAAAGCCGCATTGCCGAACTGGATAGGTTGTTCAAACGAATCTACGAGGATATGGTCAACGAGAAGTTGTCGGAAGCACGCTTCGAGATGCTCTCCGATGATTACGAGCGCGAGCAGGCTGAGCTGCGCACGACGATCGACCAACTGAGCAGAGAAATCAATGAGCAGGAAGACCAGGCAGAGAATGTGGATCGCTTCATCCGACAGGTGAAGAAGTATCTGTACCTTGACAAGCTGACCCCCACCATCCTCAACGACATGGTGAACACCGTATACGTTCATGCCCCTGACAAGAGCAGTGGTCACCGTGTACAGGAAATCGAAATCAGCTACAACTACATTGGCATTCTTCCTGCCAGCCTGCTGCAAAACGTACAGAATGCAAAAACGGCATGACCGAAGCCGTGCCGCAATGAAAAGCACTTGATACTGTCTTATTGGAACGCAGCCCATGTCGCCGATTTTCGATTTCCAGTCTGCCGACGGCAAGTTGCTTTGTCCAGATGAAGGCCCGCCCCCCGACCGGCATTCAACCGGCTGGGGGCGGGCTTTCATTCTGTTCGGGGATGCAGGGCTGCCGCCTTACTCCTCGGCGTAGCCCAGGTAATACAGGAGCAGCAGGTTGCCGTTGTAGGTCAGCAGGTTATCCACCAGGATGGCTTCCTGCTCGGCAGGCCAGGCCGTGTTGAACTCGCCGATGTAGTAGTCCTTCGCGTTGATGTTGCCGGTATAGGCAGGCAGCTCCGGAGGATAGCCCAATTCCTGCGTGGCAGAGTACACCCAGGCGCCCGTCTCCGCCTCAAAGACGGACACACGCTGAACCGCTGCATACTTGGGGATGTACCGTATCGTGGTGGACTCGTTGTAGGTATATCCGGTTGTCGTCGTCTTTTCAAGGGTACCGCAGAGGAACCAGACCGAATCGATGAAGATCCAGTTGGTGCAGTCCTCCATCTTCTCCGGGATCATCTCCGCCGGCAGCAGCTCCAGCGCGCGGGTGTCCAGCACCACGGTGTAGGCCGCATCGCCCAGCGCGTTGTTGTACTCGTAATCCTCATCAGGCTCAGTGCTCAGCTGCTCAAACTGCTCCTTCACTTCCGTGCGGTACATCACCAGGAAGAGGCCATCGTTGATGGTATCCGTCTCGTTCACATAGTCGCATTTCGCCGTGGCCAGGTCGATCTTCGCGCCATCGGGGTAGATCTGCGTGGGGGTGAAGCCCAGGCTTCCACCGAAGCGGATGTAGGCCAGCACCTCGTCCGGGTCGGTGATGAAGGCGCCGCGCATGCACACGCAGCGCAGGCGATCGCTGTCGCTCAGTTCCGCAATGCGGGCCACAAATACGTCCTCCGTCGGCTCCCGGAAGATGATTTCGGCAAGAACGTCCTTTTCACCGGTGGTCAGGCCGTCATACACAGCGAGAAGCTGTGCCATGGGCTGCGCAGCGACCCAGGCGCGCACGCTCCCGTCGTTCAGGAAATCTCCCCGGCTGAGCTGGTTGTAGACATTCGTGCTGAAGCACTCGCTGCCGGCGAAGTTCAGCAGCACCATCAGCTGATCAGCCGTGCAGCCGGAGTTCACGATGCCGCTGCTGAGCTGCGTGGCCGCCATCTCCTTCGCCGTCTCCTCCGGGAAGCCATCCTCCACGCTGGCGATGGCTGCCATGGTTATATTGAGGCGAACGGCCTGCGACGTTTCATTGCCATAGGCCGTCAGTACGGTCTGGGCCTCCTCCGCGCTGACAACGCCATCGGAACCGGCATAAGCCCCTTCGAGCTGCGCCTGTGTGGCGTCGCCGCTCTTCAGGGCCGCACGCAGGGTGTAGATGTCCTTGTTGATCACGCGGTCCGCCGCGAAGTAGCCCACGCTGCCCACCAGCAGCACGGCCACCACGACCCACAGCGCCGCAGATACGGCAGGCCCCTCCAGCACCTGACCCATCTCCGCCAGGGTCTCTTGGGCGTCGCCTTTGTTGAGCTTGCGCTCACGCCAGATCCTGCGGGCACGGATCTCCCGGGCGGACATTGCATAACCCAGCACCACCAGCGCCAGGCCGACGCCCAGACCCATCAGGCCGCCCGTCAGGCCCAGGCCGAGAACCAGCGCCAGCAACCCCAGCAGCACAGGCGCAAGGAACCACGCCATCCAGGCGACGTCAGAGGGCTTGGAGCCCTCATTGATCAGCCGGCCCATGATGTGATCGGTATACCCGCTGGCCTCCGCCGCGTCCAGGTGCTGGTTCGCCAGCTTCTTCAGGGCGACGCGCTCATCGTCGTAGAGCATGTCCATCGCCTCAGTGGTGGACACAGTGCGGCCGTTCGCCCGCGCGAGGGTGACGTACAGCGCCTGCCGCACCACGTTCTCAAAGGTTTTCCGTTCCATATTCTGCGCTCCTTTCGTACATCGGTGATCGGTTGTACGCTATATTCCATTTTACTACAGCAAGCTGCTCAGCGTCAACCTCCCGCGGACGCCGGATTATTCATTCCGTGCCTTTTCTCTGTTTTTCCCTGCCTTGACGCACCGGTGCGCCCGTGTTACAATGGATTCCACACCGCATGCAACAAGGAGGCAACCCATGCCCACCATCCGCCACGACAAACTCGTCCGCGACCTGATCCCGGACATCATCGCTGCCGACGGCAAGACCTGCGTAACCCGCACGCTGACGGACGCGGAATACATCGCCGCCCTGGACTCGAAGCTCGGCGAGGAGCTGGCCGAGTACCTCGCTGATGGCTCCATGGAGGAGCTGGCTGATCTGCTGGAGGTCATGATGGCCGCTGCCGCCGCCCGTGGTCACGACTTCGCCGAAGTCGAAGCCATCCGGCAGCACAAGGCGGCGCAGCGCGGAGGGTTCGTGCAGCGCATCTGGCTGGAGAGCGTCACCGCGCCGAACTGATTCCCGTTATATACCTCTTCCCATTATATACCCTCTTTGAAAGGAGGCCGCCCCATGCCCCGCGACATTCTCTTTGACCACGGCAACGCCCGCTTTTCCAGCCGGATGACGGCGCTGATCGTGCAGGACGGGCGCGTTCTGCTGCAATGCCCCGTGGGCACGCAGGACTACGCCTTCCCCGGCGGACACACCTGCTTTGGCGAAACCGCCGCCCAGACCCTGCGCCGCGAGCTTCGCGAGGAGCTGCACACCAATGCAACCATCGGCCGCCTGGCCGCCGTGGGCGAGGTGTTCATCGACTGGGGGCACTGCGCTGATGGCTCGCCCCGCCACTGCCATCAGGTGGGGCTGTACTTCCTCGCCACGGTGGACGAAACCCAGCTTCCCGCTGCAGATCGCTTCTTCGGCTACGATGAGGCCGGCGGCGAACGCTTCGACCTGGAGTTTATCTGGATGCCCCTGGAGCAGCTGGCCACCATGACCGTCTACCCGCCGGAGGTCGCCGCGCACCTGCTGTCCGGGCGCGAAGAAGTGCTCCACTTCACCTACTCGGAGCTGCCCGAGGACGCTGTCTGGCCGGAGTGATACTCCCATATTATACCCCTTTTGCCCATATTGTACCTCAAACATAAAACCGACCAGCCCGCAAGCCGGTCGGTTTTTGCATTGTCAGAATCGCATGTGTTTGAGGTGCTTCATCGTCATCGTGGCCACCACGCCCGTCAGCGCACCAAAGCACAGGCCGGAGAGGATCAGCCACGGCAGGATCGAGAGGATCACCGCATTCTCCATCAGCACCATGGCCATGAGCACCTGCCCCACATTGTGGAACACGCCGCCCACGATGCTGACCGTGACCGGGTGCATGCCCTTGATGCGGGAGATGAGCACCATCGCCGTCAGAGAAGCAAGGCCACCCGCAAAACCCATCAGGAAGGTCGTGCCCAGGTTGCCGAAGAGCAGGTTGGACAGGAACACCTTGAAGATCATCAGCACAAAGGCCGTGGGGATGTCCAGCATGTAAACCGCAAAGATCAGCACGCTGTTGCTCAGGCCCAGCTTGATGCCGTGAGGCAGGGGGATCTGCTTTTCCACCCAACCCAGGATCAGCATCACAGCCATCAGCAGCCCGCACAGCGCCACCCGCCGGGTGTCAAAGCGCTTCTTCCTCATCATTCCGCCTCCCAGTCGGGCAGCACCGTCTTCAGCTCCTCGTAGGTGTACAGCTCCAGGATCACCTCGTTGGGCAGGCAGAGGATCATGTTCTGCAGCACACGGGAGTCCTTGTTCTCCAGCGTCACCGTGCCCTGAAGGACGCAGTCCTGATTGTCGCAGGTGGATTCCGCCATGCACACGCTGTCCTCCGTCACCTCGATGACGTTGACGTAATCGCCCCGGCGGACGGTGTAGCGCCCCGGCTCGGTCAGGGGGATCGGCTCATAGACATTGTTCGCCACCGTCACCAGCAGGTAGGCGCGGGCGGGCGCCGCTTCGACTGCTCCCGTCGTGACGGCCTCCGGAGCCTGCGTGGTCGTCTCCGCCGTTCCTGCCTCCTGGGGCTGCCCGGTCGTTTCCGTCGTGGCGGCCTCCGGGGGCTGCACAGTCTCCTCCGTCAGGTCACAGCCTCCGGCCAGCAGGCAAATCAGCACGCAAAGTGCCGCGATCATCTTCTTCATACAACGCGTCCTCCTCATCATCACTCACTCCGCAGGACTGTCAGGCGTGAACACGAAGCCTGCATCCTCTATCGTTCCGGCATTGGGGGTGATGTCCCGCGCCGGCAGCAGCCGGGGCAGCAGGAACGCCGCCAGCGCCAGCAACACCACCGCCGCGACCACCGCAAGGTTCATCGCAATCTCGCGCTTCTTCTCCATCTGCGCCCCGCCCTCCCGTTCTGCACATAGTTTCACATATATCATGATACTATGTCTTTCCCGCCGCGTCAAGCCTTCACGCAGATTTCACCAACGCGCTCCGCATGGCGGAAGAAGTAGACAAAGCCCTGCATCTGTGCTATAATGGATAGAACGGATTGATTCCCTGCACGCAAGCCAAATCGCACCACAAAGGAGTCAGCCACCATGTCCGAAGCCATCACCCTCGTGTGCAAGAAATGCGCATGGGAGTTCATCCTGCCCGCCGGGAAGCTGCTCTTCCCCTGCCCGGCCTGCAGCACGCCCCACAGCCGCCCCCGCGCAACAGCGCAGGCCCTGGTGGATTTGCGCCGGGCCCATCAGCAGTGCGCCAATCAGGACTACGCCAACGCTGCGGTGAACTATCAGCGCGTGCTGCGCGACCATCCGGATGAAGCCGAGGCGCTCTGGGGCCTTGCGCGCTGCAAGTATGGCGTGGAATACGTCCACGACAGCAAGACCGATGCGCTCCTGCCCATCATTCACTTCTTCAACCGCAAGCCCTTCACCGAGGATCACGACGTCCGCCTGGCCATCGCCCGGGCTGAAGGCGACGTGCGCGCTCAGTATGAGCAGGACGCCGAATACATCTCCCGCATCCAGCAGGAGGTGCTCGTCGCCGAGACCCGCCGCGACACATGGGATGTCTTCCTCTGCTACAAGGCCAGCATCCCCGGTGGCGACAGCACCGCCCACACCCGCGAGTTCGACCACGCCCGTGACCTTTACATCGCCCTGCGCGACGCGGGCTACAGCGTCTTCTTCGCCCACAACACCCTGCGCCGGGCTGCCGGCGCGAACTACGAGGCGCAGATCTTCCATGCCCTGCAGTCCGCCCGGGTGATGCTCGTCGTCGCCGCCGAGCCTGCTTATCTGACCACCTCCTGGGTACACAGCGAGTGGTCCCGGTATCTGGAGCGCGTGGACGCCCGCGAGGATTGCTGCCTGATCCCCCTGCTCTATGACGGCTGCGACCCCTGCATCCTGCCGGAAGCCTTCATCCGCCGCAGCCTGGAGGGGTTGCACATGAACACGCTGACTGCGCTGGATGACCTCCGCCACAGGCTGGACGAGCGTCTCCACCGCAGCGAAGCTGCCACCCCTGCCGCCGAGGCTCCTGTCGCCGCGCCCGCCACCGATCCCCTGCTGCGCCGCGCCTTCCTCTTCCTGGAGGATGCGGACTGGGACCGGGCGGACGAGTACTGCGAAAAGGTGCTGGACGCCAACCCCGAGTGCGCCCGCGCCTACCTGGGCAAGCTGATGGTCACCCTGCACGTGACGCGGCAGGAACTGCTGGCCGAAGTGCCCAAGCCCCTCGACAGCGACCCGAACTACCGCAAGGCCCTGCGCTTTGCGGATGATGCGCTGGCCCGGGAGCTGCGTGACGTCACTGCCACCATCAGCAAACGCATGGCCCGCGCCGCCGAGGAGGCCACCCGCCGTGAAGCTGATAAACGCCATCGCCAGGAGCAGGAACACCGGCGCAAGCTGCTCGAAGCGAGCAGCGCCCAACTCGCCCAGGCGAGGGCGCGGCTGGCCCGGGGCCACTGGAACATCGCCTACGACCACATCACCAATGCGCAGGCCATCTGCCAGACCGGCGAGGCTTACCTGCTGCAGCTGCTCTGGCAGCTGCGCCTGGCGGAACCGGAGTACCTGATCACCTGCAATACCCCCTTTGAGGAAAACGAGCTGTGGCGCAAGGCCCTGGAGCTCCCCACGCCGGAAATCGAGGACATCGTCGCCCGCCGCGCCACGCACCTGCAGGAAGTGACCGCCAATACCCTGCGCCACCACATCAGCGAGGCAAAGTCGCGCCTGGCCCGCGGGCACTGGAACAAAGCGCAGGAGCACATCGCCGGCGCGCTGCAGATCAGCCCCAGCGGCGAGGTGCACCTGCTGCAGCTGCTGTGCGGGCTGCGCCTGAACAACCAGGAAGCGCTCGCCGAAACCTGCGCTGATTTCGAGAAAGACGAGCACTGGCGCAAAGCCCTGCAGCTGGCCTCCCCTGAACTCCGCGCGGCGCTGGAGGACCTCGCCGAAAAACACGCCGCACACATGGAGCGGCACCGCGCCGAGGTGATCGCACTCGCCGCAGCACAGCGCAGGGAGGAAAAACGCAAGGCCACCCTCGACCGCATTTATCGGATGTTGGAGCAGCAGCAGTGGGATCAGGCCAAAGAAGAAGCCAGCTCCCTGCTGACCGGACATCTCAAGGATGGCCAGATGTGGCTGCTCTGGCTGCTGGCCAGCCTGAAGCTGGAGGATCCCGTGCAGCTCGCCACCTGTCCGGAGCTCTTCGAGGATCTGAAAGCCTGGCGCAACGCCCTGGACTATGCCGACCCCGACCTGAAGAGGGAGCTTGAGAGCCTCCAGGCGCATCACCAGGCGTTCCTCGCCGAACAGAAGCGCAAGCGCGATGAGGAAGACCGCAAGGCCAAACTCGCCCGCATTCTTCAGCCGCTGGAGCAACAGCAGTGGGGCCGAGCCGATGAGCTCGCCAACTCCCTGCTGACCGAACATCCCAAGGATGGCAAGCTGTGGCTGCTCTGGCTGCTGGCCAAAATGAAGCTGGAGGATCCCGGGAAACTCGCCACCTGTCCGGAGCCTTTCGAGGAGCAGCAGGCCTGGCGCAATGCCCTGGACTATGCCGACCCCGACCTGAAGAGGGAGCTTGAGAGCCTCCAGGCGCAGCACCGGGAATTCCTCGCCGGGCAGAAGCGCAGACGGCTCCGGGAGGCCGAGGCCCAGCGCGTTGCCTCCGCCAGAGGCAGCATCACCTTCGTGCGCCGCAAGGATCTCCTGGGGACCAAATTCCCCATCAACCTGCGGGTCGATGGCAAGCATACCGCAAAGCTCCTGGGCGACGGCAAACCCGTCACGCTCCGCGTGGTGGACGACTGCGTCATCACCGCCCACACGGCCGACGATTATCAGTGCTTCCGCTTCAATGCCCAGGCCAACTATGTCACCGAGGTCGAGGTGCACTGGTCATGGCTGGGCAATCCCACCTTCAACATCATTTCCCACCGGCCCTGCCCCAGCGACAAATGAATGGAGGTCATCCATCATGATGGATTTCTCATACCCCACGTATTGCTCCTGCCACGCCTGTGGCGGCCCGATCCATTTCACGTCGTTGCTGTCGGTGGTCATCTGTCCGCGCTGCAACAGGAAGAATTTCCCACCCGCAGGTGAGAACACCCCCATGGCCGCCCCGCAGCCGCGCTTCCCCATTGCCACCTGCGCGACCTGCGGCAGCCAGACCTTCAACCGGGCGGAGGATGGCTCCTTCTTCTGCGCGGCTTGCGGCACACCCCTGCCCCCCACGTTCTTCAACGCCGCTGCGGAGCGCAAGTTCAACTGCATCGCCTGCCATTGGGAGCTGCCCATCCGCGGCAAGCAGCGCGTCATCACCTGCCCCGCCTGCGGCAAGCTCAACACCATGCCCGAGCTGCCGGAAGAGCGCAATGACTTCGATATCGATCTGGACTTCGACCTGTAAGGCAGCATCACCAAAACGCCCCCGGCACAGCACGTGTCGGAGGCGTTTTTCTATGGGGACAAAGCGTGCCACGGCATCCTCGCAGACGCCGTGGCACGTCGGAAACTCAGGGATCAGCTCCGGGGTTCAGCCGCTTACTGCTTCCAGCCGCAGTGAGGGCACATGAAGTCATTGCGGTTGAAGGGCCGTTTGCAGTTGCCGCAGACGATGAGGCTGCTGCCGCCCATGTTGAACGCGGGGTTGGGCACATTGACCGCGGGGCGGGCCGCAGCGGCCTTGGGCGCCTGGGCCACCACGCCGTTGAACCACTCCTTCATGGGATTGGCTGCGGGCGCGGCGGGGGCGCTGCCACCCTTGAGGGAGGCACAGACGCCGTTGAGCTGGGTGATGGCGGCCTGCAGTTCGGTGAGGTCCACGGCGGGCTGGCCGGGCTGCGCGCTCTTGGCATGGGCCTCATCGCGCAGGGCGGACATCTCCTGCACCAGCTTGATGGCGCGGTCGTGCATGGCACGCTCGTCCTTGAGCTGCTGCTCGTGGCGCGCCTGGGCAGCCTTCAGCTCCTCGGCGCGGTGCTCGCGCTCCCAGTCGGCCTGGGCCTGGGTCTGGGCATGGCGCAGCGCTTCGGCGGTCACCTGATGCTCGCCGTTCTTGACCAGGTACTCCAGCATCAGGCGGAGGGTCTCGATCTCCTCGCGGGCCTGGGCGCGCTTCTCCTCGTCAGCCGCGGCGGCGCGCTCGCGCTCGTACTCGGCCTTGAGCAGCATTGCCTCCTCGGCGGCGCGCTGGCGGCGCAGCTCCAGCTCGCGGCTGAAGCGCTGCTGGTACAGCTCGTCGTCGAGCATCTCTTCCTGATGCTTCAGCTCCATCATCACGCGCTGGTCGTCAGCGGCCAGCTGGCTGCGCATGCGCTCCTCGCGCAGCTGCGCCTCGGTGGCGGCCTGCTTCTCGTCCATCATGTCGCGGAACTGCACGCCGCGCTGCAGACGGGCGTACGCATCCAGCTTCTCACGCCAGCTGAGCTTGGAGGATTCGATCCTCTGCGCAACGGCGAACAGGCGCTCTTCCTGCTCCACCTGGGAGAGTTCCTCTTCCTGGCGGGCCATGCGGGCACGGCGGGCACGCTCGTAGTCGGCCTCCTCCTGCTCGCGGAGCACGCGCTGCTTCTCCAGCCATGCGTCATAGCCGAACTGGCGGCGCATGCGCTCCATCTCTTCCGCGCGCTGGGCCCGCTCCATATCCGCCTTGTGCTGCGCAGCTTCCACGCGGGACTTCTGGTCGATGGCGTGCACGGCGGTGTCCGTGTCCACATCGCTGCGGGTGCGGATGTTCTGCTGGGCGTGGCTGTACTGCGCGGTTTTGATGTCGTCCAGCTGCATGTCCGTGTTGGCATTACGGACGGCGCGGGCGACGGTCTCGCGGGCAATGTACGCCTCGCTCTTGGTGCCCATCTCGATGGACAGGGTGATGTCGCGCAGGCGCAGGCCACGGCTCTGGAAGAAGCCATCCTCCTGGTTCAGCTGCACTTCAGCCTTGGTCTGCAGGCTGCCGGCGAAGCCCTCCAGAGAGGTGACGGGGCACTTGACGGTGTCCAGCAGCTGCTGGATATCTGCCAGGAAGCGGCCCTGCAGGCGCGCAGACACGAAGCTTGCGATGTCCATGCGCACCTCGGCCTCGGACCTGGCGGGATTGCGCCATTCGTTGGCCTCGCGGCAGCGGCGGAAGGTGGGCAGATCCAGCACATCCAGGCGGAAGGTGCCCTTCAGGCGCAGGCCAACCTCGGCCTCCGGATCATCCCAGGGGTGAACGTTGACTTCGCGGGCCAGCTGCCAGTCGAAGGCGCCCCTGGTGCGGACCTCCAGGATGTCGGACTCGCGGGGCTTGCCCGGACGGAACTCGGCGCGGATGTTGGCCAGGGACAGGCCATACTCAGCCAGGGCGTTGTTGCCCAGATTGAGCATCTCGTTGCGGATCTCCGGCTGGTGGTTCAGGATGTCCTCGCAGCTGTAGTCGTGGATGTCGCGGACGCGCTCCATCGCGCGCTGCAGGATGGTGCGGAAGCACTCGCGAACCTTCAGGGCGAAATCGCCGGGCTGGCCATCGCCGCCGGTCATGCCGAAGCGGGTGCGCAGCACGCTGTCGCCATCGAAGCCGAAGGTGCGCATGAACGCCGCCGGGTCGATGATCTGATCAATATCGATGTCGCCGGAAACGCCGTAGTCGGTGGTAACGCCGTAGCCATCCGTCAGGGTGACCGAATCGCCCCAGGCGATGCGCTGGCCGATCGTCTCGCGCACGTAGTACACCGACACATCGACGATGGGAGCCGAGGCGCCGTCGTAATCCGCGGCGTCATCCTTCAGGGAGGTCTCCGACAGCAGCAGGCTGCGGCCATCCACCAGGCCGACCATGGTCGAACCCTGCATCAGCACGGCCTTGTAGCCCGGCTCGGCAATCACGCGGCTGTTGATGGGCGCCCGGGTGAGCGGATGCTTGCAGATGAGCCGATCGGGCTTCATGCCGGCGGGCATGCGGATGTCTGCGGCATTGTTGCTGGTGATGGCCTTCTCGATGACCAGGAGCGTCTCCGGGTCAAAGCAGCAGCTGCAGTGCGGGCAGGTCAGCTGCTTGCCCTTCTCCCACTCCAGCGGGATGGTACAGCCGGGGCAGCCCACCATGCGCACCGGTTCCGGCTCGCCATCCAGGGGCTTGCCGCAGTGCGGGCAGGTATCGTCGTGGGTGCTGGTGAAGTACACGGGCATCTTGCAGCACTTGCAGTTCAGCTTCTGGCCATTACCATTGTAGCCGTACTTGTGGCTGCATTCGCAGGTCACCTTGCCCCAACCGGTAAAGCCCTTGACGAACTCGTGAAACGCACCACAGGAATCACATGCCACCATACGCTTTTCAGCCATTGTTCAACACTCCTTATTCCGAATCGTTTGTTGTTCTGTATCCACGGGAAAATGTGGTTCCATTGTACCATATCACCAGCAGGTTTGCAAGCTTTCCTGCGCCCCTGCCGGGGATTTGCAAAAAAAGGACTGTATCCATCGCCTGAGGACAGATACAGCCTTTATACAGCGGTCAAGCCGCCGGATGGTGATATCCCATGTTACTCCGATCGAAATAGCAGAGGCGAGCAACTCTGACGAGTGACTTCCGGCCAAAACGCTTCCAGTCGCCGCTTATTGCTTTTTTCATCGCTGAGTCATTCGGTAAACCACCGCAACCGTATCTTACCACAGCACGGGCAGAAGTGTCAACCCTCTGTGGAACAGGGCGAAACCGCGATCGTGAATGCGTCGTCCGACACAGGCCCGATCCGCAGCTCCTTTGCGACAGTCTGCTGCAGGAAGCCGCGGAGCCTGCCGGGCGTGAGGTGCTCCGTGCAGGCTTGCGTATCTGCCCCTTCAAACAGCTCAACGAAGGTCCGGGGGCCATTTCTCGTTTCAAACTGAGAATTCTCAGGATTTTCGTAATCCGCCGTCAGCTGCGTGATTTTCCCGTCATTCAGCTGCAGCGCGCACCAGAGGCACAGCAGGTGGAAGTAGATATCCCTGGGGCGGATGCGCGGGCTGGTGCTCAGCCCGAACGCAGCATTCCCGGTACCCACGCTGTTGCGGAAGTAGAGGAAGCGCAGCAGGCCCTCGCGCATGATGCTCCGGAGCTCCGCGCAGGAGAAAGGCGGCTCGCTCAGCCCGTCCAGGGCCCGCTGTTTCGCCGCTGCCGCCGCTGCGGACAGCCACTGCTCCTGAGGCTTGCACGGCTTGCCCGGGATGCACAGCACCCAGAGCGCCCGGTCGTTGCCCTCGCCCACATAGCGCACATCCAGCCGGACTTTCCCGGCATGCTTCTGGCGCATGTCCTTCCAGAAGGCTTTGCATGCTTCCGGATCGTCACGCAGCGCGTCCATCAGTGCCAGCAACGGCGCCGGGGGCTTCCCTCCGGGGCAGGGCAGGCAGCGCAGGCCCTCGCCCACATGATGCGCCAGGAGCATCCCCGCCAGGCGCGCGCCCTGGTTGGGGCCGGAATTCGCCTTCGCACCGATCTCGCCGCTGACCTTTTCAGGCAGCGTTCCAGCCGCAAAGACCGCCTCCACCAGCCGCCGCAGCTCACCGATGGCGCGGTGGCGTTGGTCGTCGCCCTTCAGTTCCTCCCGTATGAACTCCCGCAGATAGGTCTTCTTCGCCTCCAGGCGGATCAGCACATCGTCGCTCAGCCGGGGCAGCAGGTTCTGGCCGCCATCGTCCGCCGCACGGAAGTCCTCCGCCTGAGGGGCGTTGACGAAGCATTTCACCGCCGTGCCCGTCAGCCGCACCAGCCGCGTGCCGGCATACCCCAACACATGCAGCAGGCGCTTCTCCCGCCCGCCGGGCTTCGTGGTCACGGCCTTGAAAAAGGCGTCGGGCTTCCGGCTGCCGTCATAGACGCCCAGGGCGATGTGCCCGCCGGGGATCGCCCGGTATTGCCTGCTGCCGGAGGCCGCCTTATGGGCGATGGCAGCCGTCATCAGCTTGCGGCCGCAGGTCGTGTACTGGAAGATCTCTGCCGGGAGGCGGAAGTCCGGCTCCTGCCGCAGGGGCCTGTCCCAGTTGTCCATCAGCCGGTCCAGGATGGTGAAGTCGTTGTCCCGCAGGTCCAGCCGCTGGCCGCTCCGCCGCTCCATGAACATGGGGATGGGGTCGCAGAAGCCTTCCTCGCAGATGCACTGCGCTATCTCCGCCTCACGCTGGCCAGGGGGCAGCGCCAGCGCCTCCTCCAGCCGGCTGAGCCGCTCCAGCAGCAGGCGCATGGGCTGAATGCACAGCAGCCGGTGATACAGCCTGCGCACGCGGGTCTTTTCTGCATCGGTGAGCCCCAGCAGCAGCTCCGGGGCCAGCGGCGCCTCATCGGTTTCCCATGCCTGGGGCTCCAGGCGGGCCAGCAGGTCATAGGGCTTGCGCTGCACCTCCCGCGCCTCATCAAAGCACAGGGCATACAGGCCGCTCTGTCGCCTGTCGTGGGCCCAGATGGCCAGTGCCGCATACTCCCCCAGGAGAGCCGGCAGCACCGCATTGAGCACCTGCTCACCCTGGCTGAGCGCCTGCGTGAAGATATCGCCGCAATCGTTGAACCGGGGCAGCATCAGCCGGGATTCGTACAGCAGGCTCAGGAGGTTCCCGGCCTCCCTGTATTCATCATAACCAATCACGGCTGCTCGCCTCCTTCCTCCGGGTTCACAATCACATCAGCCAGCTGAGCCCGCAGCAGGTAGGTCAGCAGGAAATCACTCATCATCGTGCACTGGCGGCCACTCTTGTCGGTGTAGCTGCTGTCCCTGAGGAGGCAGCAGGCGGCGCAGAGCAGGTCGTCCACCCGATCGGGATGTTCCCGGGCGATGGCGGCGCGCAGGTCTGCCTCCAGCTCGTCATGCGTCGGGGCACGGCCCGTGTCGGCGCACTGCTGCATCAGCGTTTCCCGCCAGCCGTAGTCCGCCACCAGCCGCACCAGCACAATGGAGCGGCGGCCGCTCAACAGCAGGGCTTCCTCCTCGGCGGTGAAACCCATTTCAGCGGGCAGTTCACCCTCCTTGACGCCGTGGGCCCTGAGGAGCATGCCCCTGAGCAGCCCCCGGCGCTGCGCTTCATCGCGCGTCCAGCCCCACTGCACCGCCACGGACTGATCCCGGGCCAGCTTCTGCAGCATGCCCAGCACGTCGCACAGCAGCTTCGTCGTTGCCTGATGGTTCCCGTGCCAGCGGTTGAGCATGCCGCGCAGCAGCTCCATGGCCTTCAGCGCATCATCCAGGCTCCGGCCATTGGTCAGCAGCCAGCGCAGCACGGCCTGATACGCCTTGTCCAGCCCGTCGCAGGCCCTCTGCGCCCGGCTCTGCAGCCGCCGCGCCTGATCATAATGCTTCAGCAGACCCCGCAGCTCTCCCAGCAGGGTGCTTCCGTCCCTGCGGGGCGCGTTGAGCAGCGTCAGCTCCCCGGCTGTGGGCTGCCGCAGCACCCGCCGCAAAGGACGGCGCACGCCGCTGCCCAGCATATGCTCCTGCACCACGGGGCGCCTCTTCTCCTCCACCGGGTCAGCGCACAGCCGCGCGGCTTTTTCGGGCGAAAAGAGGTGGTACACCAGTCTGGGCAGCACGTCCACGGCCATCCAGCCGGCGGCAGGCGCCTTCCATTGCGCGCAGTACTTGCCCATCATCTCCTCCAGCGCACGGCTGAAGCCATAGCCGCCCAGGCGGCGCTCATAATCCTTGCAGAGCCTGTGCCAGCACAGGTAGCCGCTCCTGCGGCGCATGGCCAGCTGCTTGCGCAGCTCCACCGGCACGCTCAGCAGGGGCTGATCCTTGCGCCGCGCGCCGGTTTTGGCCATGTCGATCTCCATGGCCGTGTCCAGCGCGCCGCTCACCACCAGGTAGCGGGCCAGGAAGCAGGCCAGCAGCTGCGGCGGCAGCATGCCCTTCTCCGCGTCCCGGGGGATATCGCCATAGGCATCGGGGGTGAGGGCCAGCACCCGCAGGCTCATCTGGCCGATGCGCTGCATGCGGGAGATGCAGAACGCGTCCCACAGCCGGTCGCGCAGCTTCTCCCCGTGCAGATCCTGCGGCATGAGATACCGCGCCCCCGATGCGCTGCCCGCGTAGACCAGCGGGGGAAAGCTGTCGCGGATGACGAGCTGCTCCGGCTCCGCTTCCGGCAGGATGCGGGGCAGCTCCTCCCGCAGCCGCAGGAGATACCTCCTCTGGCTCTTGCCCCGGCAGGTCGCAGATGCCGTGTCCAGCCAGCTCAGGATTTCCCCCCGGCGGCTGATGACGGCCTTCAGCAGGGCATTCTCGCGCTTTGCCCGGCGGCGGATGGCGGTGAGCACCACAGGTTCGGCGCACACGTTGACGCGGTCGCCATCGCAGTCCGCGCCGTTGATGGTGTGCATCACCGCTGCAGGTGCTATCACACAGCCCACCAGGTGGGAGAACCAGAAGTCGTATTCTTCGCGCACGTCCTTCGCCAGCGGCCGGAGGATGGGCGCTTCGCCCTGGGCATAGTGGGGGTTGCGCAGGATGGCCACATCCGTCAGCGTCCCCGCCTTGCCCAGCCGGCCTGTGCGGTGCTGCCATGGCACATTGGCTGCCGGGGCATAATAGCAGCCGTAGGGGTAGTTACCATTGCGGCCATTGATGAGGGACGTCGCCCGGGAAGCCTCCGCATTCCGCGCCAGCTCGCCGACCCTGCTGCCATCGGCCCGGAAGAGGAAGTGACGCGCCATATGGCGCAGCACCTGCATCAGGTCCGGCAGGAGGTAGCGCACATCGCCGCTGACCGTCAGGCGGCCGCGCATCATCTGCAGCACCTCGCTGCGCACCAGGGCGTCAAAACGTTCCATCACCAAAGAGGTGTTCAGCAACGTCCCGGGATGCCGGCGGAGGGCCTTGCCCAGCAGGCGGAGGTAGTCTTCCTCATCGCTGCCCGACTCCGTATCCGTTCCTTCCGGTTCCTCGGCATCCTCTTTGTCCGCGTCGGACTCCTCGTCCATCGCATCCGGGATCTCCGGCAGGTCGGGGATCTCCTCCTCCGGTGCGGCCAGACCCATCAGCAGCTCCGCCAGGCGATCCGCCCGCTCATCCGCCTTCATGCCCAGCACTTCGCCCAGCTCCCGCAGGCGGCGCTCCGCCAGCATGTTCAGCTCGCCGGCCTCCAGGCCCAGCGTGGTGAGGAACTGGTAATTCAGGCGGCTCTTCATCCCCGGCGGCGTGCTCCTGCCCGCGATGAGCAGCGACGTGCGGTGCGCCCGCAGCCGCCGCCAGTACTCCGCCCAGCGGTCGCCCGTCTGCCCTTCCGGGCTCTGATCCACCAGATGGCGGAACCACCCCGCGCCCTTGAACATTGACGCGGTGAAGAACGCCTTCACCAGCGGCTCCCCCTGCGCGTCAAAGAGGGGGCGCTGCTGCCCGAACACGTCTGTGATGGTCATGCCGGGCACGTCCGCGCCCTGCTTCAGCGCCCACTCCCGGAAGAACCGCGTCGCCGTGAAGCGCACCAGCAAGCCCTTGCACCAGGGCAGACGGATCTGCACGGCGTTCAGCGGCTCCGTCACGCCCAGCAGCGCCTGCAGTTCCCCGAACAATTCGTCATCCAGGAAACCGCAGCCGTCGTACATGTTGCCATTGCCGTGGCGATCCCGGAAATTGATGTGGCGCAGCTCCGCGCGGTACATCGTGCAGGGCTCCATGCGGAGTTTCAGGTGCACGCCTGCCTCGTCGCTGGTCGCCTCCATCACATGGTTTTCCGCCGGGTTCTGCTCGTGCATGACATTCCACAGGCGGTTGCGCTTCTCTTCGTTCGTCGCCAGGTCCGCCACGGCGTCCTGCAGCTCCTGCTGGGTGAGCACCTGCTCATCCCCGCTGAGCGCAGATGCAGCCGACAGCAGGAACTCGCCCTCATCCGCATACAGGCAGGCGGCATACAGCACCGCCGCCAGATGGACGCTGGCGCCCTGCGGACCGGGCTGGAGGTGCGGGATCCGCATCGGCTTGAGCTCCACCTCCGCCTTTCCGGCGAAGAAGCGCCCGATCGCCTGCTGCCAGAGCGCGCAGACGTCCCCGGCGGTCATCAGTGCATCAAAGGCTGCGCGGTCCGTGCCATAGAGCGCCGTGAACAGCGTCTGCAGGCGCTTCTGCAGTTCGGTCTGCTTATCGCCGGCGCTTCTGGAGGGGATGTCGCCCGCCTGCAGGGTCACTTCCTCGTTCACCCAGCAATAGTCGAAGGCATCCAGGTGCGTCGGGGCGTTGCCCCAGTCCGCCACACAGACGGTGTTTTGCTCGTTCAGGCCCAGCAGCCAGGCTTCTTCCTTCGCTCCGCCGTATGCCTCGCGCAGGGACACGCCATCGGACAGCGCCAGGCCCAGATAGGCCGCCAGCTTGGGCACGGAGACCATCGCCCTGCCCTCCGCCAGCGCGCCGAAGGGGGATTCCCCGTCCGGCTCCAGCGGCCTGCCATCCACAACGGGCATGCCGTTCACAGCCGCCACCATGTCCAGCGACACAACCCTCAGCAGCGCATCCAGCCTGTCAGCATTCACAAAGAGGTACTCTTCCTCCCGGGACATGGAGGCCGAGGCCACGAAGGGCACGAAGTGCACCAGCGAGCCATCCTGCTTTTCGACATGGAAGCCCTGCTCATAGAGCGTCTTTTCCAGCTCGTCAGCCGGGAGGATGGCCGGGGCCGCGTCCTTGGCCGGCTCCTGGCAGCACACGTCTCCATGCTGACTGAAATCCACCATGATGGTTTCGTAGAGCATGTCCTCATTCACGCCGACGCTCAGCTGATACGCCCCGCCGATAAGGTCCGCCAGGGCGTCGAAGAGGAGCGTGTTGCGCTTGCGGACGCGGCGCAGCCGCCGGGAATCCTCATAGCTGAAGCGCACCTCCCGCGGGGACTTCCAGGCATGCAGCCGTTCCACGTCCCCCGCGCCGATCACACAGATGTCAAACTTCCTGCCAGCCCGCTTCATCGGTTCCAGCCTCCTGTATCCCGTACTGACGACATTTTACCACATTTTGCGAGTAAAAAGAAGCACAATCCGGAAGATTGCGTGCTTTCTTGCAGTCATTCCCCGCAATCCGGCCATCCTGCAGCGGATACAGCAAAAGAACTTGCACTTCCCGCCGCCTTGTGCTATATTGGGCAGGTACTATTGAAACGGAGTGATCCCCCATGCCGAATTTCACCCTGGCGGACGGCGTTTTCGAGGCCGCAGCCGCCAAGTATGCCACCCCCTTCCACCTCTATGACGAAGCCGGGCTGCGCCAGCGCGCCCGCGACCTGAACGCAGCTTTCAGCTGGTGCTGCGACTTCAAGGAGTACTTCGCCGTCAAGGCCCTGCCCAACCCTGCCATCCTGCGCATCCTGGGCGAGGAGGGCTGCGGCGTGGACTGCTCCTCGGAAACGGAGCTGATGCTGGCCGAGGCCGCCGGCTTCACGGGCGGGGACGTGATGTTCTCCGCCAACGCCATGCCCTATGCCGAGTTCGACCACGCCCGGGCCATGGGCGCCCACATCAACCTCGATGACATCACCCACATCGATATCCTCGAGCAGCACGGCGGCATCCCTGAGTCGGTCTGCTGCCGCTACAACCCCGGCGGCGACTTCAAGATCGGCACCGAGATCATGGGCAACCCCGGCGATGCCAAGTATGGCTTCACCCTGCCCCAGCTGCGGGAGGGTCTGGGCATCCTCAAGGCAAAGGGCATGAAGCGCTTCAGCCTGCACTCCTTCCTCTCCTCCAACAACACCGACGACGCCTACTACCCGGCCCTGGCGAAGATCCTCTTCACCGTCGGGCGTGACCTGGCGCAGGAGACCGGGCTGGAGCTGGAGTTCATCAACCTCTCCGGCGGCGTGGGCATCCCCTATGAGCCCGATGCGCCGGAAACGGACATCTTCGCCGTGGGCGAGGGCGTGCGCAAGGTGTATGAGGAGGTTTTCCCCGAGGGCGGCGTGGCCATCAAGGCCGAGCTGGGCCGCTGGATGACCGGCCCCATCGGCTGGCTCGTCACCCGCGCCATCCACCGCAAGGACACCTACAAGCACTACATCGGCCTGGACGCCTGCTGCGCGAACCTCATGCGCCCGGCCATGTACGGCGCGTACCACCATATCACCGTCTGCGGCAAGGGCGATGCGCCCCACGACCGCATGGTGGATGTGGTGGGCAGCCTGTGCGAGAACAACGACAAGTTCGCCATCGACCGGATGCTGCCCGCCATCGAAAACGGCGACCTCATCGTCATCCACGATACCGGCGCCCACGGTCACGCCATGGGCTACAACTACAACGGCCGCCTGCGCTCGGCGGAGATCCTGCACACCGCTGACGGCGGCTTCCGCATGATCCGCCGCGCCGAGACCGAGCAGGACTACTTCGCCACGCTGGATATCGATCCGGCGGCGGGGAAGCTGGGGCTGTGACAACGCCATAACCGAAAGGGACTGCCGCGCCATCTTGGCTGCAGCAGTCCCTTTATTCGGCTTCCCAGTCGTCGATGCCATCCCATTCGGCCTCGTAATACTCATCCATCACCCGGTGCGCCCAGAAGGTCGCCTGCCATTCCGTACCGCGCGGGGTCAGCTCGACTCCCTTCAGGCGCTGGAAATAGTGGCTCAGCTCGTGCGTGAGGGTGAAGATGGTCGCCCAGACATGGTTCTGAAGCGCCCTGACCTCCACAGCCTTGCAGCCGCCAGCCACATCGATGATGGCCGGATCAGCCATTTCACCCGTCCACAGGAGCCGGCCCCAGCAGAGTTCGCCGTCGCTGGCGCGGATCTTCAGCGCATTCGGGATATATACGTTCACCCGGACGGGAAAGGCGTAACTCGCCCGCAGCCACCGGCCATACGTCAGCAGCTCCCGCCGCACAAAAGGGTGTACCCCCGGATGGATACGGATACGCAGTCCGCTCCGGCTGCCCGGCTCAATGCGGGCCACATCCCACAGGCTGTTCACAGACGCATCCGCCCCTTTCCGCTTTCTTCGGACGGTGTTCGGCATGGCGGCAGCATTTTCCTGCTTGACAACGCATGTTCACCTGTGCTATCATCACCACATCTTACCGAAAGGAGGGCACCCCGATGAAGGCTTTCGCTACCACCGTCAACTGCAACGTCTGGCATGCTGTCGTCGTATATTGGCGTACAGGCAGGCTTTCATTGCGGTACCCTTCTTTTGGGTGAAGACTCCCGATCCCGCGCGGAGTCAAACGCAGTGCAGGCTTGCCAGACCCGGCAACAGCCTGCACTTTTTGTATTGGAAGGAGGACATGACCATGTGCCAGAACACCAACCCCACGCCCTACCTGCAGTCCTACTACGAGACCCACGACGAGGACGCCCGCCTGCTCAGCCGCACCGGGCAGGTCGAGTACCTGACCACCATGCGCTACATCGAGAAGTACCTCAGGCCCGGCATGCGGATCCTCGAAATCGGCGCGGCCACCGGGCGATACAGCCACGCCCTTGCCCGCATGGGATACGAGGTGGACGCCATCGAGCTGATCCAGCACAACATCGACGTCTTCCGCGAGAACACCCAGCCCGGCGAGCGCATCACCATCACCCAGGGCAACGCCACCGACCTTTCCGCCTTCCCCGATGACGCCTACGATATCACCCTGCTGCTGGGCCCCATGTACCACCTCTTCACCCGGGAGGAGCAGCACAGGGCCCTCAGAGAGGCCCTCAGGGTGACCAGGCCCGGCGGCCTGCTCTTCACCGCCTACTGCAACAACGAGGCCACCATCTACAACTTCTGCTTCATGCGGGGCTACCTGATGGATCCCCACTTCTACCCGCTGATCGACAAGGAGACCTTCAAGTGCTCCTCCAACCCGGAGGACCGCTTCGTCCTCCACCGCCCGGAGGAGATCGACGCGCTGATGGCCGGCCTCCCCGCCGAGCGGCTGCACTTCATCGGTACGGACATGATGACCCAGTACATCAAGGATACCATCGAGCAGATGGATGAGGAGGTCTACCAGCACTACCTGCGCTACCACTTCCTCGTCTGCGAGCGGCCGGACATGACCGGCATCAGCAACCACTACCTCGACATCTGCCGCAAGCGTCCCGGCTGACTGCATTCCCCTTTGACGGCGCAGCCTGCGTGTGGTATGATGTTCCTATCCCCTGCTCAGGAGGTTCCCCATGCAGATCATTCATTCCGACCGCGACCTGGCAGTCATCGTCAAGCCCGTGGGGCTGGATTCCGAAGCCGGCGTGCCCGCCGCCATCCGCGAGGCCCTGGGGGGCGAGGTGTTCACCGTCCACCGGCTCGACCTGAACGTGGGCGGCGTGATGGTCTACGCCCGCACGAAGCAGGCTGCCGCCGCTCTCTCCCGGCTGATTCAGGAGGGCGCGATGGTGAAGGAATATGTCGCCCGGGTTCGCGGCGTGCCCGAGGAGAAGGGCGACTGGACCGACCTCCTCTTCAAAGACGCGCGGAAGAACAAGGTCTTCGTCGTCAGCCGCGAGCGCGCCGGCGTAAAGAAGGCCCGGCTGGAGTACACGCGCCTTGATACAGACGGTGAAACATCCCTGGTGCGCATCCGCCTCCACACCGGCCGCAGCCATCAGATCCGCGTGCAGTTCGCCAGCCGCAGGAACCCCCTTGTGGGCGACCACAAGTACGGCGCCCGGGACGCAGCCACCGCGCCCATGCTCTTCTCCTGCTGCCTGACCTTCCCGTGGAAGGGCACGACCCTGCGCTTCGAGCGCCTGCCCGACTGGGCAAAGGAGGATGAACATGACTGAACTCCGCATTCGTCCGCTGACGCATCGCGACATGCCCGCCTGCGCGCAGATCCTCTGTGACGTGTACAACAACGACCTCTGGCAGTGCCGCTGGACAGCGGAAACCGCAGAGGCGTATCTGGCGGATTACCTGGAGGCCAACCGCTTTGTCGGCTTCGGGGCCGAAAAGGACGGTGCGCTCATCGGCGCAATATTCGCCCACGAGAAGCTCTGGTGGAACAACACCGAGGTCTTTATTGACGAGATGTTCGTGCTTCCTGCCCGTCAGGGGCAGGGCGTCGGGCGGGCGCTGATGGCCCGGCTTGAGGAATACGTCGCTGACAAGGGGCTGGCCGGTCTGACTCTGACCACCAACCGCTATGCCCCCGCACCGGAGTTCTACCGGCACCTGGGCTTCAGCGACTGCGGCCATGTGCTCTTCATGGCCAAGGAGGTACCGCAATGACGCAGCTGGAACGCATTGCCGCCATGGAGGCCGCCTTCGACCGCGCCCGCGCCGCGCTGGCTGTGGGCGACGCTGCCTCCCCCGACTTCCCCCTGCTGGCTGCCTACATGGAAAACGGCGACTGGCTGCGCGACTACGAGGCCGACGAGGCTGGCCTCCTGCCGCCTGACATGAAGCGCGGCGTGCTCGCACAGGACGCGCTCTACGACCTGCTGGCCGCATGGGACGCGCTGTGTCGCGACGCCTGACACCTCGAAAACACAAAAACGCAGGACTCACGCCTTGACAGCGTGAGCCCTGCTCTTTATTTACCGGTTCGTCTTGCTGAAGCGGACGATGAGCAGCCCTGCGCAGAGCAGCACCACACAGATCGCCAGCACCAGGCCGTTGCCGGAGGATCCGCTTTGCCTGCTCACGCCAGACATGTCAAAGCCGCTGTTGGACGAGGGACGGGTGCGTTCCCTGCTGGCTTCGGGCGAGCCCGCCGGTTCTTCAGCAGCTGCCTGCTCGGTGGGCGCAGCAGTATCCTCGGCGGGAGCCGCAGGTGCAGTCTCTTCGGCGGGTTCCGCAGTTGCAGCAGCGTCCGTGGCGGGAGCCGCAGCGGCATCGCCTGCAGAGGCAGCAGCATCACCAGCAGAGGCAGCAGCGTCACCATTGGAAGCCGCAGCGTCTGCAGCGGGAGCCGTGGAAGCAGCAGCGTCCTCGGCAGGGGTCTGCGTTTCACCCGCAGGTGCAGCGGCGTCGCTGGGAGCATCGCCCCAGCTGCCGAAGTCACCGAAGCCGCCGCCACCGCCGCCCGTGCCATTCATGGTACCCATGGCGCTGATGTCCAGGTCGGAGGCGTCCACGCGCTCGTTGGTGCCCGCCAGCTGGTTGTTGACACTCTGGGCGCGCCTGATGCAGAACTGACGCAGCGTCTCAGAGCCGACTTCGAACTGCTCCCAGGTGCAGAATGCGGTGGGATCCGCCTCCACATAGGGGCTGATCATCGCATATACGCGCTCGTATTCCTCATTGAACCAGCCGGAATCGAACACGGTGGTCATGAACTCCTGATACACCGCGCGGTACTGCGCCATGTATTCCTCGCTGGAGGTGATCCAGGTGGCCATGGGACGGTCGTTGCCGCCCATGCTGACCAGGGTGTCAATGTCTTCGTTGACGGAGGAGGTCGCATTGGTGTTGCTCATCGTGCCATAGGCGAGGTTGTAATCCCAGGGGATCATCGCCAGCACGCCGTCCTCCTCGTAGAGGTAGTAGTTGTGCACCATCATGCCGGTGTAGCTGTCGCTGTTGCACAGGAAGTTGTGCACCGCCATGTAGCGGATGACAGCATCCGTATCCACCACAGAGACGTCGCCCTCGTTCAGCGCCTTCAGGGAGGCGATGAGCCTGTTCTGATCCGCCGTGGTGATATCGGTCTTGGCATTGTTGAAGATGTTGGAGTAGCTGGAGGGATTGTCGTCGGTGTACTGGAGCTTCACGTCCGTGCTGCTGCCAAAGCCGCCGAAACCACCGAAGCCGCCTTCAGGCATCTGGAAGTCGCCCTCGGGCATCTGGAAGTCGCCGCCCATCTGCGAGAAGTCAAAGCCTTCAGGCGCAGTCGGGAAGCTGCTCATGTCAGCCGTCGTGCCATCAGTGGGCGTTGCGGGCATGCTGTCCGCAGCAGGCGTCGCACCGTCGGTGGGCATGCTGTCCGCAGCAGGCGTCGCGCCGTCGGTGGGCATGCTGTCCGCAGCAGGCGTCGCGCCGTCGGTGGGCATGGCGCCATCGGTGGGCATGGCGCCGTCAGTGGGCATCGCGGGCATGCCGGCAGAGGCATCCGCATCACCACCAGCAGCATCGCCGGTGAAAGCATTCGCTGCATCGCCAGCAGAAGCCGCGTCGCCAGCAGAGGCTGCGTCGCCAGCGGAATCGCCGTTGCTGGCATCCGCTGCGATCGAGGCCGCAGGCGTGGGTGTTGCCGTGGGCGCAGGAGTCGCCGTCGCCGTGGGCGCAGGCGTGGACGCAGAGGTGCTCTGGCCGCCGGAGGAGCCATCGTCCGATGCGCTGCTGCCGCCGCTGCTACCGGAGGAGGAGAAGTCGTCAGCGCCAGCGTCACCCGCTGCACCGCCCTGCTCCGTGTCGTCCCCGCCGAAGGAGAAGCCGAACTGCTCGGCCGCCTCATTCATGTCGAAGTCTTCGCCGTTGCCGCGGCCGCCGCCCATGGACAGCGCGTCGGGCTTGTAGAGTTCGCCGTAGTCCTTGCCGTAGTTGCGCTGCAGGAATGCATCCTCCACGCCCTCCACCGCAAGGTACAGGCCCCAGTATTCGCCGTTCACGCGGATCTCCACGAAGCTGCACAGGGGCGCAGCTACGCCCATCTTGTTCATCATCGTGTAGGCGAAGTAGTCCTTCATGTAGGTGTTGTCCTGGATGAGGTTGTTCAGGCTCAGCTTGTCCAGACCGTGATAGCTGGCGCCGGTCTGATACTGGTCGAACTCCACCTTGAAGGAGTAGCGGTTGTTGCCATAGGCCTGCACGGAGGAAAGGGACGTGTTGCCCTTGCCGCGGATGCCAACGTTCTTGTAGCTTTCCCCGTCGATGACCAGGTGGCAGGCAGAGTACACCTCGCTGGTCGCCGTTTTGAGGAAAGCGTCCCAGTCATCGATGATGATATCGATGGTGTGCACGCGGGACTGGTCGAAGAGGCGCGTTTCGTAGCCGATGATCGTGTTTTCCTCGATCATGCCCGTCGCCGCCGCGCCCACGAAGAGTGTGCTGAGCAGCAGTGTCAGCGCCAGCACGATGCAGCACACCCGGTCAATGTTCTTGTGCCGAAGCATCTGTTCTCACCTCACCCGAGGTAGTCGCCGTTGTAGCTCACCAGCACGGCGCTGCTCACGCCTTCCAGCTCGGAAAGTTCGGTGATGAAGTCCGTGTCGTGCTTGAGGAGGCGGATCTCCCAGGTCATCTCAATGCAGCCGTTCTGCGCGGTCTTGGACTTGATGACGGCCTTCTCAACGTTCTGCTTGAGGTAGGTGGTGGCAGCCTTCTCGGCGGTGGCATTGGTGCAGGAGATCACCGCGATGTAGGGATCGTGCACGGCCTTGCGGTTGATGAACACCAGCATCACAATGCCGATGATGACGCTGCCGATGACGGCCAGCGGGATCATGCCAGCGGCCAGCACGATGCCAGCGGCGATGGACCAGAACAGGAAGGCGATGTCCATCGGCTCCTTGATGGCCGTGCGGAAGCGGACGATGGACAGCGCGCCCACCATGCCCAGGGACAGCACGACGTTGGAGGTCACGGCCAGGATGGTCATGGAGGTGATCATCGTCAGCGCCACCAGCGTGCCGCCGAAGGAGGAGGAGTACATCACGCCGGAGTAGGTCTTCTTATACACCAGGAAGATGAACAGGCCGATGCCGAAGGCCAGCGCGAGGGTCAGGAGCATGTCCACGATGGAAACGCTGGTGATGTTCTCCAGGAAAGAGGACTTGAAGATGTCATTGAAATTCATAGCGGTTCAATCCTTTCTTTATCGTGCTCAGCCGTAGATGCGGCACTGGGCGTACTTGGAGAAGGCCGACTGCCTGCGGCCCTTGAGCTGCACGGCGTGGCGGATGATGGTGGGGAGGTAATCGTCCCACTTGACCTCGAGGATGATGTCGCGCCCCTCCCCTGCCGGGATGGTGACGCAGTCGGGGTTGAGGAAGTCGGTGCAGCGCAGGCCCGTGCGGATGTTGTAGTCAACTGTCACGCGGACATTGCCCGGGCCGTAAATGAAGGGAACGCGCTCATAGTCCACGATGGTCTTCGGGCGCAGGTTCTGGCCCTTCATCTTCGCGTACAGCTCCACCACCAGGGCGCGCTTGTCCGTGGCCATCCAGAGGACGTCGCCATCGACGATGCGCTGCGCTTCCTCAGCCGTCAGGCTGCAGGAAACCTTGTAGCCCATGCTGTCCCGCTTGACCTTCTTCTCCAGGTGGATCACCGACGTGTTGCCGTCGTAATAGCGGATGCGGAACTTCTCGCGCTCGTTGATGCCGTCCACCTTCTCCCGCAGCGCCCTGTCCGTGTAGTTGTCAAAGTAGAGGCTGCGGATGGTGTAGTACCCTTTCTCCTGCGCATGAGGATCAAGCCTGGCCACCGCCTTCATCGCGGCACAGATCGCTGCCCGGTCGCCGGGGGTGATCAGGTGCTTGATCTCGTTGCGGTATTGCATTGTGATGCTTCTCCTTTCCATGGAAAATCAATGGATGTCCGATCCATTTATATCGTACTCCGTTTTGCTGTTGATTGCTTGACGGTGCAATGTCCCATTTGTTAATTTGCCGTTAATTCTGCCACAGCAGCAGATCCGGGCACTCGGAAATGTCCACCAGGGCTGCGTCCGCATCGGTGAAAACATTGTTGAGCATACGCACCTGGGTGTTGCCCTTCATGTACAGCGCGCAGTTCTGCGAGGTGTTGAACGTGTTGCCATAATAGAACACGCCATCGGAGTAATTGGACATGGCCGCGACCCAGTTATCCTCGAAGGTGCAGCCGATGATAGCATAACCCGGGGACAGGGTGGAGCGCGCGCCAGTGTTCCAGTTGGCGCGGAAGGTGCAATTCGTCACGGTGAAGTTGGGCTCCTTCTGGATGTAGATGCCCAGCTGGTTGCCCTCCACACGGCAGGCGTCCATGTGGTTGCGGTCGCCTGCAGCCGCGTAGAAGCCCGTGCCGTTCTCGATGATGTCGCAATCCACCAGCAGGCTGTCGAAGGCCATGGAGAAGAACATGCCCTGCCCGCTGCCCGTGGAGGAGCAGCCGTCCACCACGCACCGGTGGATCGCCCGCAGGTCGATGCCGTGGGCGCCCCGGTCGGCCCGGCAGTCCCGCAGCACGCAGTCCTCCGACTTGGCGACATAGATGCCGAAGATGCCCGCATCGTCCGCGATGCAGTTCTCCACCACCGTATCCGTGCAATAGGCCAGCTCAATGCCCATGCTGACCTTGCTGCACACCAGCCCGGTGAAGGTCGTGCCGTCGCACTGCACAGCCAGCAGCTGGCCGCAGGGCTCGGTGTACACCGCGCCATCCAGGTCGACCACATAGCCCAGCGGCAGGCCGTTGACGGTGTTGTTCACCATCGTGTGGGTGGTGAAGAACTCCACGTCCTCGCCCACCTCGAACATGCCCGTCAGCACCGGCAGGCCCTTGCTGCTGTCGGAGATGGGCGGGCCCGCCAGCGCCACGCCGCAGCCGTTGAAGGTGCAGCCCGTCAGCGTCAGCCGCTTCGCGCCGGCGACCCACATGCCGCAGGAGGAAGTGCGCCACTCCTCGGAGCCGAGGGACAGCGTGCAGTCCTCGACCGTCACATCATCCCCCTGCACCCACATGCCGGAACGCAGGAAGTCGATCTGCAGCCCGGACACGCAGATTCCGTCCACATTGAGCTCCAGCGCAGGCACCAGGCGGGGCGAAGCGATGATGGGCGTCTCCCCCTCAGCCGCTGCGATGGTCACGCGCTTTTCCACCAGGATCGGGAAGGTTTCCCGGCTCTGGTCATAAACGCCGCCGGAGAGGAGCAGCACGTCGCCGTCCTCCACTGCCGCAAGGGCCTCGGTGAGGCTGGCATAGTCGCCGCCGCCAGCGGGATTGACCGTGTATTCAGCCGCAAAGGCTACGGAACACAGGCAGAGCATCAGCAGGCAGAGCATCAGCAGACGTTTCATGAGCAGGCTCCTTTCGCAGACAGAAAACCGGCGACGTATCGGACACGCCGTACATCGCCGGAAAGGAGGAGGCGGCAGCAGACCGCAAGCGTATCCCTGTGTTTACAGCCTGCTGCCATAAAGAGGATCCATGAAGAGGTAAATCAGTGTCCTCAGTCAGCGAAGGTCAGACGGCCCCAGGAGGAGGGGTTGGTGTCGATCGCAGCCTTGGAGCCGGTCCAGGCGATCTGAGGAATGTACTCAGTGCCGGGGCAGGGGTAGGAAATGTCAGTGATGAGGAAGTTGAAGTTCACAGTGTCGCCCACAGCGGGGGTGTACACGGGGATGTTGCGGTTGGAGAAGCACTCCCACGGAATCTTCGCCTCATAGATGAAGCCGGTGGTCGTCTGGGTGGTGGCAACCTCGTAGCCTTCCAGCACGTTCTCGCCGCCGTCCATGCCCTTGGAGATGAAGCGCTGACGGTTGTCCTTCGGCACCATGGAGCGGTCAAAGGCGGTATCCCAGTACTCGCCGTCCATGATCAGGAAGAACTTGAAGTCGTTCACGCCGTACTCGGTACGGGCGGGGTCAGCGGTGGGGTCGGTGGAGAGGTACACCTCGAAGTTGTCCTCGCCATCCAGGGGCAGCATCTCGATGGCGCCGAAGATGGAATCCTCGGTCACGTCAGCGCCGATGTAGAAGTAGGTCTCGTCCCAGGCGATGTAGACCTTCGCGCTCAGGTCGTCGGGACCATTCCAGAAGTGGTAGTCACGCACCAGCTGGGTAATGTCGTTGAGCACGATGGGATCATTCAGGTTCCATTCGTTCAGGCTGCCATCCAGCACGACATCAACGGCCTTGTGCGCGGTGGCGGTGGGCTGAGTGGCCTCAGCGGTCTCGGCGTAAGCGCAGCAGCCGAGCATGCACAGCGCCAGCGCCAGAGCGAACAGGTTGCGGATCATCTTCTTCATTGCGATTCTCCTTTGCTTGATCGGTTTGGTGGAACTTTTCCTTCCTGCTTTATTATAAATTGCCCCCGCCTGAATCACCATAGAATATCCAGCACAGCCGTTTGTAATATCCGACCCTGCCGTTCACAATTTCGCCACAAAAAGGGGCCGCCGCTTGCGCAGCCACCCCTGAAGATCATCAAATTGAGTCCACCCATTCGCCGTCGGCAGACTGAAATCGTATTCACCGGGTTTCCCGGCGGGGCGGTTTCGGCTTCAGCCGAAACCATTCCTTACATTTTTCACGGCCGTCAGCCTTGGCTGACAGTGGAAAATGCCCGCTTCCGCAGAAGCGGTATCTCTTCCTCTCCTCGAAGAAGTGGCCGCAGCCACTTCTTCGACATGCAAAAGGGGCAGCCGCTTGCGCGGCCACCCCGATGGGTATGCTACTTGGAATTACTCGGTAACGGTCAGGGTACCAACCTGATCGCCGACCTTGATGGTGTAGTCGCCGGCCTCGAGGGTCAGGTCCATCTGCACAACGCGCCAGGAGCCGCCTTCGACGGTCATGATCTTCTCAGCAACCAGCACATCGTTGGCATAGGCCTCAACGACGGTGATGCCGTCAGCGCCGTTGTTGCGCAGCAGGCAGTACACGGTGAAGCTCTCGCCAGCCTTGATCTGGTTCTTCAGCGTGGTCTGGGTGGTGGTGGAGGAGCCACTCTGGACTTCCTCAACGGTCACGACCTGGGGCAGGATCAGGCAGGAGTACTTGAACTCGGGGTTCTTGCCGTAGGACATGCCGTACTGGTAGGTCACCAGGGGATCGCCGTAGTTGCTGGGAGAGGCATGCATGGGATCGTCTTCCATCAGAGCCTGAATGATCAGACGGACGTAGGGATCAGCGCCCTGATCGCCAGCCAGATCCTTCCACTGCACGGCATCCAGCGCGGAGTCGCGGGCGATTTCCTTGGTGATGATGCCGCCGGGCTCGACGATACCGAAGATCAGGTCAGCATACACCCACGCAGCGGTGGTGTTGACGAAGCCAGCCTCGGTGGAGCCGTGGTCAGCAGACTGGTTGTAGGGCAGGTACATGACGGCATCAGCGTTCTCCAGCGCGTACTGGGTGGGGTTGGTGCCATTCAGGGTCAGCACGACGGGCTTGCCATAGTAGGCAGCGTCGTCCAGGAACAGTTCGCAGGCGTCGTTGATGGAGCCGAAGTCGCCAACCATCACGTCAGCCTCTTCCATGTCTTCCACGACGGTGGCATACTGGGCGATGTAGGTCTTGTAGCCGTTCTTCGCAGCGGTGGCGGAGGCGTCAATGTAGACCTTGATACCCTGCTGCAGGGGCAGGAGGTTGTTGTCGTTCTTCAGCAGGACGGCAGACTTGGCCATCAGCTGCTCGGTCAGAGCGACTTCTTCGGGGTTACGGGCAGCGCGCAGCTCCTCGTTGCTGGTGGGAGCGACGGGGTTGGCAGCCCATTCCACGGAAGCACAAACTTCCACAGCATAGTCAACATCGTTGTAGGGATCGTCGAACAGGCCCTTCTCGAACTTGTAGGTCAGCACGCTGTAAGCAGCACGCTGCACGTTCTTCTCTTCGATGGTGCCGTCCTTGATGCCCTGGATCATGGCGGTGGGGTAGTTGGACATGGGCATGGATTCCCAGTTCTCGTGGCTGTCCTGCATGCCGCCGGAGCCCAGAATGTCAGTGCCCAGCTCCAGGATGCGGTTGTACAGCCAGTAGATGTCCTTGGTGGCCAGATCGTGGCCGTCGGGGGTGATGCCAGTCAGACGACCGGAGTTCTTGGGGCCGCCGCCGATGGGCCACCAGTCGGTGACGATGACGCCGTCGAAGCCCAGGGTGTCGCGCAGGTAACCCATGGTCACGGGATCCAGCTTAACATCAACGGAATTGGTGATGCCGGTGTCGCCGCAGTTGGTCATGATCCAGTCACAGCCAGCGTCGAGGGCAGCCTTCCAGCCAACCATCCAGTTGTCGAAGTTCTGGGCAACAGAGCGGGCAGCGGAGAAGGAAGCGTCGCCGCCGCGGCCGATCCAGTGCTTGGTGCAGGAAGACAGACCGTTCTCCTGCAGGCCACGGATCTCAGCAGAGATGATGGAAGCGATCAGCTCGGGGTTCTCGCCGTACTGAGCGCCGATCTCGTTGGCATAGGGCTCGAAGGTGACATGGATGCCGATGGCGTCCATGGCCTTGCCGTAGTAGGAAGCCAGCTGGTAGGCCAGCTCGGGATCGTTGGCATTACCGAAGGCGTTGTGAGACTTGTCGATGTAGCCGCCGAAGGAGTTGTACTCACGGTCAGAGGTGAAGACCATGGGCACGCCCAGGCGCAGACCCTCAGCAACAGCCTGCAGGTTGTTCAGGGTGTTGGTGATGGTGATGGGGGTACCATTGGAGTTGAAAAGCTGGCAGGTGAGGTTCCACTTCTCAACCAGGGTGATGGCACTGGGGCCGTCGGGGGTGTTGGTGCAGAACAGCAGACCGGCCTTCTCTTCGACGGTCATCTGGCTGTAAACGTCAGCAACACGATCTTCAACGGGCTTGCGCCAGTCTTCATAAACGTCCAGCTCGCCGTTCTTGTTCAGATCCTTGAACTTCAGGCCGTCCACTTCCAGGATCGTGGTGGTCTCGGGCATGTAAGTCAGCTGGATCTGACCGGTGGTCTCGTCAGCGGGAATCAGCGCATACTCGCAGCGGGCTTCCAGAGCCGCGATCGCAGCAGCATTTGCAGCTTCCTCTTCAGCACTGACGGTGGTGCCGGCGGAGTCGCCAGTGGACTCGGTGGACTCGCCCTCGGCGAAGGCGCCGAAGCAGCTCAGCATCAGCATGAGCGCCAGGATCAGGGACAGTGTCTTCTTCATACGGGTACTCCTTTCTTCATTGGGAGATTACACGTAGGCCAGAGCAGCACCTCTACCGCCCCAGCCCTCATGTAGGGAAACGAACAACCCTACCATTATTGTATTTCTTCACCCGTTTTTCAACAATGGAATATCCAGCACAATTCCTTGTAGATTACAACCCAATCCAAAAAGGGCAGGCCGCATGATGCAGCCCGCCCCGGGATGGGTCTGGTAGGGATTACTCGCCGATGGTCAGGGTCTTCTCCATGCCCAGCACGGTGATGTGATGCTCGCCGGCCTCCAGAGTCAGCTCGATCTCGGCGATGATGAAGTCGCCGCCGTTGACGGAGAAGAACTTGCTGGCAATCAGGTTGCCGTTGTCGTACACGTCAGCGTTGAAGTGGCCGTCGCCGCCGTTGTTCTGAGCGATGAAGTAGACGGTGAAGGGCTCGCCGGCAACCACGTGATCCACCACGGAGGTCTTCGTGGAAACGCCGGAGGAGGTCTCTTCCTCAACGACGCCCACGACCTGCGGGAAGGTCAGCGCGAGGAACTCGAAGTCAGCAGGCTGGTCATAGCTCATGCCGAACTCGGTGGTCCACAGCACGTCGCCCAGGTTGTTGGGCAGCTGAGCGGTGGGGTTGTTGCGGACGGTGGCAGCCATGTACAGGCGGGTCTTGGTGTCCACGCCGGTATCCAGGGCCAGCTCCAGCCAGTCAACAGTCGCGTCCTCGGTGGTGCGGGCAATCTCGAACACCAGAGAGCCAGCGGGCTGCTTCACGCCGAAGAGCATGTCAGCCAGCACGGAGGGCAGGGTCTGGGTGAAGAAGTCGCCCAGGGGAGAGCCGTGGTCGGACTTGGCGCTGTAGGTCAGGAACAGGATCGCATCGGCGCCCGCAACCGCAGCGGCGTTGGGCTCGGAGGAAACGCTGCCCACCGCGTCGTAGACCAGAACCAGGGGCTTGTTGTAGTACTCAGCGTCCTCGATGATGTACTCGGTCGCGTCGTCCATGGCGGTGACGCGGGCGATGATCACGTCGGCATCCTCGATGTTCTCGACGACGGTGGCATAAGCCTTCATGGCCTCGACGTCCAGCGCCGCGGTCTTGTCGGAGTTGCCGGTCACATAGGCCTTCACGCCGGCCTGCAGGGGCAGCACGCCATCGTTCTTCAGCAGCACGGAGGACTTGACCTGCAGCTCGATCTCCATCTCGTTGGTCTCGTCCTTACGGGCGGCGTAGATGTCGTCGATGGTGGTCAGTTCGAACTGCTCAGCCTTGTACTCGTCGCTGGCCAGCAGCTCCAGAGCCTCGTTCAGATCGCCGTAGGGATCTTCGAACAGGCCCAGGTCAAACTTGTTGCGCAGCACGCGGAAGACGTGCTCGTCCACAACTTCGATCGCCAGCTTGCCGGTCTCCACCTGCTCGATGATGGCATCGGGGTAGGAGGGCTGCTGCTGGCCGGGGTAGTTGGCATTGAGGAACTCGGCAGACTGGTCGGTGCCGTCAACCATGAAGAAGGTACCGACCTGGTCAACACCGGCCTCCAGGATCACGGTGTACAGCTCGCCAACGGTCATCTGGGACAGGTCGCGGCCGTCGGGGGTGGTGCCGGAGGCAGAGGGGGCGCTGATCCACATGGGCCAGTCAGTGACCACGCAGCCGTCGTAGCCGATCTGCTCGCGCAGCACGTTCATGGACTCCACGTCGTAGCACACGTTGCAGTTGTTCAGGAACTTGCCGTTGTTCAGCATGATCCAGGAGGTGCCGCCCTCGTTGACAGCAGCGTCCCAGCCGACCATCCAGGAATCAACCAGGTTGGCGGGAGAAATGGCAGAGAAGTAGCCGCTGCGGCCGCCGCGGGCCACAAAGTGCTTGGTGCAGGCGTTGACGCCGTTCTCTTCGTAGGCCTTGGTCTCGACGGTGATCATCTTGGCGATGTAGTTCACCTCGTCGCCGTACCAGGAGCCGATTTCCACGCCGTAGGAGTGGAAGGGCACATGGAAGCCCAGGGCGCGCTCTTCCTTGGCATACTGAGCAACGATGTTGTACACCAGCTCTTCGTCATGGGTGATGCCCAGAGCGTAGTTGGCCAGGTTCACCATGCCGGCGAAGGTGTTGTAGCTGCGGTCACAGCTCAGCACCACCGGGATGCCCAGACGGCCGCTCTCAGCGATCAGCTGCATGGTGTTGTTCTCGTACAGCAGCGTCTCGGGGGTGCCGTTGGTGTTGTGCAGGTAGGTGGTCACGCCATCGGTCAGGATGGAGTGATACATGGGGATGTAGGTGGCGCCATCGATGGTGACGATGTTGGCGTTGCTCCACAGCCACTCCTCGGTGTAGGGGTAGGGCGCGGTGAAGGTGCCGCCGGTGGAGGCGTGGAACAGGTGGCCCACCTTCTCCTTCAGCGTCATCTGGCTCAGCAGATCGTAGGCGCGGGTCTCAGAGTCCAGACGCCAGTCTTCGTAGACGTCCAGGGTGCCGTTGCCGTTCAGGTCCTTGAACTTCAGGCCATCGACCTCGATGATCGCCTTGTTCCAGGCCTCCAGGGCAACCTGGGTCTCGGTCGCTTCAACGACGACCTTGTTGGGCTCAATCACGTTTTCCATCCAGCTCAGGTCCTCAACGACCTCAACCGGCGCGGTCTCAGTGGTGGCAGCATCGGTGGCGGAATCCGCAGCGGAATCGCCATCGGACTCGGCATACGCAACAACGCTGGTCATCAGCATCATCAGCGCCAGCACCAGGGACAGCAGCTTCTTCATGGGATCACTCCTTTTCTCTTTTTGAGGGACTCACACATTCCCTCATGATGGCAACAGTATAGTTTACATTTTGTTCACAATCAATGGAATATCCAGCACAAGCCCTTGTGATTTTCTGCCCGGAAACCAACCAGAACAAAAAGGGAGAGAGCCGCGAAGCGGCCCCCTCCGGATGAATGTCAGTTACTCAACGGTGATGATCTCGGTGATGCCGCCGATGGTAAGCACATGCTCACCAGCGCCTTCCAGCACGATATCCATCTTCAGGATGCGCCAGCTGTCGCCGCACACCGCCATCAGCTTGCTGTCGATGACCTTGTCGCCATCCAGCACTTCCACGTTCAGCACGCCGTCGGCGCCGTCATTGAACACGATGGCATAGATGGTGAAGGGCTCGCCAGACTTCTGCACCACGTTCCGCCGGCCCTCGAAGGTGCGGATGAAGCCGGGCAGGGTCTCGACCTGGTACTCGTAGGTCTCGGTGGGCACGATCAGCTTGCGCAGGTAGAGGTCCGCCTCAGCGCCATAGCGCATGCCGAACTTGTACTGCAGCAGCGGGTCGCCGTAGTTGTTGGGGGTGGAGTGGTCGTCGCTGGTGAGCATGATGGCCTCCAGGATCATGCGCACCTCCATGGAAGTGCCCATATCGCCGGCCAGGTCCTTCCACTGACCCTTCTCCTGAACCGCATCGCGGGCAATCTCCTTGACAATCATGCCCTCGGGCTCACGGATGCCGAAGAGCAGCTCCGCATACACGATGGGCTCGGTGGTCATCACGATGCCCTCGGTGCCGCGGCCATGGTCGGGCGTGCGGTTGAAGTTCATGAACAGCACCGCGTCGCCGTTCTCCATCACCCAGGCATTGGGATCGATGCAGTTGGTCACGATCACCAGCGGCTTGCCGGTGGCCATAGCGTCCTCGATCATCAGCTCGGCCGCGTCGTTCATCTGCGTGCAGTCGATCACGATCACGTCCGCCTCGTCCATGGTTTCAACGGCCGTGCCGTAGGTACCGATGTGCTTGCGGTAGTCCGCCAGAGCCACGCCATTGGTGGAGTCGATGTAAACCTTCGTGCCCTGATTGAGGGGCAGCACGCCGTCGTTCTTCACCAGCACGGTGGAGCTCGCCTGCAGCTGGCGCTCCAGCTCGGTGATGCGGGCCGTACGGGCAGAGGTCAGCTCATCAATGTTGGTGATCGCCCAGCGCTCCGCGATGTAAGCGGGGCTGGCAGCCAGGGCCAGAGCCTCAGCGGGATCGGTGTAGGGGTTCTCAAACAGGCCCAGCTCAAACTTGGTGCGCAGCAGGCGGCCGCAGGCTTCGTCGGCACGCTCGGCGCTGATGACGCCGGTTTCCACCATCTCGTGGAAGGGCGTGATGTAGTAGCAGTTGCCGGCGTTCTTGCTCTCGTCCAGCGTCAGCAGGTTGATGCCGACCTGGTCCACGCCGTTGTTGATGATCCACGCGAAGGACTCGCCATAGGTCAGGGTGGACAGGTCGAAGCCATCGTCCGTGATGCCCTTCTTGCCGATGTTGACCTGGCCCCAGTCGGTAACGACCACGCCTTCAAAGCCCAGCGTGTCGCGCAGGTAGGACATGGACTCGCGGCAGAAGTCGACGGTCACGTCGCTCATGCCCTGGCCATTGGTCATGATCCACTTGGTATCCGCCTCGATGGCCGCGATCCAGGGATAGATGAAGTTCTCCAGGTTCGCCGCAGAAGACTGCGCCTGAGAGAAGGAGGCATCGCCGCCGCGGGTGATGTAATGCTTGCAGCAGGTGTACACGCCCTCGGCCTGGATGGACTGCACCTGCTCATAGATGAAGTCATGCAGGTAAGCCGGATCCTCGCCGTTCCACGCGCCAATCTCCAGGCTGTAGGGCTGGAGCACCACGTGCACGCCCGTCGCCTCAACTTCAGCAGCGGTCAGCGACCACAGCTCCTTGGCCAGCTCGATGTTCGTCGAGGTGCCGAACGCGTCATGGGACACGTCCAGGTAGCCGGACCAGGCGTTGTACTGGCGGTCGGAGGTGATGGTGATCGGGATGCCCAGGGGCATGCTCTCGCCGATCATCTGGGTCGCATTGTGCAGCTCCGCCATCTGGCCGGGATCGCCCTTGCTGTCGTTATCCAGGAAATGGGTGGAGCCGTACACGGTGATGTAGTACCAGATGGTCTCCAGGCCATCCGCCTCAGAAGCGCCCAGCGTGGTCGGCATGTTGGCATGCACCATCATGTTGGCCTTGTCCACGTTGCTCATCTGCGCCAGCAGATCGGCGATTCGCGCATCGATGTCCTCACGCCAGTCCTCGTACACGTCGAGCTGGCCGTTCTTGTTCAGATCCTTGAACTTCAGCCCGTCCACCTCAAGGATGGTCGTGCCGTCCGTGTAGCCAAGCTCGGCCTGCACACCATCGGCAGGGATGATGTTGATCGCAGCCGGCTCCTCTGCAACAGCAGGGACAACAAGGCAGCTCAGGAGCATGATGACAGCCATCAGCAGGGACAGTTTCTTCATTCGGTTTCACCCTTTCTCTTCTTTGGAGGCTCGTGCCTCACTTGCATTTAGTATATTATGGCCATTTATTTACCACAATAGACAATCCAGCACAACACTATGTAATATCCGAAACAAAAAGGGCAGGCTGCACGAAGCAGCCCGCCCAGGGTTAAACCGTTATGGAACTATGAGCATTAATTACTCCACGACGGTCAGCGTGCCGGTCTGGCCGCCGATGTCGATGGTGTACTCGCCAGCGTTCAGGGCCAGGTCAACCTTCACAACGCGCCAGCTGCCGCCGCACACGGTGAAGATCTTCTCAGCCACGACCTCGTCGTTGGCCTTGACCTCGACGGTGGTGATGCCGTCGGCGCCATTG
>JAFQQT010000067.1 GCA_017410455.1 Clostridia bacterium | reverse complement strand
TTTCCCTTCTGCTGAAAGTTTCAGTATACTTTCCCGCTCTTTTATGCTAAGATGTCGGTAGTGACTCATTGGGTTACTCCTTTCGTAGTTGTCCGCAAACACTATTCTAAAGGAGTTTCCTCTTTGAGTCACTATTTCTTTGCACTGTTGCACTTACATTGTAAATTCAAGCCATCAAAAAAGCCCGCAACCGCATCCTTTCCGGCAAGGGTGCCGGAAAGGATGCTTCCTGCGTTGGCCGCAGCTGCAAATCCGGTCATTTACCGCGAAGTAAACTCCCGAATTTGCAGCTTTGCCGCCTTGTCTTGCAGACTTTTTTGAAGGTCTGCAAACCATCGACTTTGTCGATGCTTTGAGCCGCCGCTGACAAAGTGTGTCAGCGGCGGCTCTTCACATCAGAGGCGGATGGTCAGCAGCTCCATGGCGTTCTCCCGGCAGCGGCGGAAGGCGCTTTCCTCCGGCAGCAGATGTGCGCCCGCCTCCAGCACATAGCGGAAGCTGTACGCGCCGCCGGTCAGGCGCCGGAAGTTGGTGTCCCACTTGTTGTTCGTCAGCCAGGCATACACGGGTCCTGAAGGGATTCGGTCGGTGCTGTAGTGCCACAGATTCAGGCCGCCAAAGTGCATCAGCGGGGCGTCCAGGGTGGTCAGGGCGAGGGCGGAGCGCTGCCCTGCGCAGACGACGCCATCACCCACGCAGTAGTAATCCGTGCAGGTGCCGGGGATCTGATCGACGCCGGGCCGCAGGAAGCAGCCGGCCTTGTCCAGGTACCATGTGCCGCCGGGCCGGAACGGGAAGGCCGCGTAGAGCCCCTCCGGATCGGGTTCGTGCTGCTTGAGCGTCTTCACGGTCAGCAGAAGCTGCGGCAGGTCAGGGAACAGGGTGTACTCAACCGCATAGGAAAGGGTGCCTGCCACGGCGTAGGAGGCCTCCAGGCGCGTGCGCACGGGGCCATGCTCCGTCACGCGGATGTGCTCAAGCGTCCCATGGTGGATGCTGCATGCCTGCACGGTGCGCGGCTGAAAGTTGTAGCCGCCCGCGGCCCAGCGGTCGCCGCCGGGGAAGATCTGGTACACGGGTGCACCCAGCCCGGCGGAGCCATCCAGCAGGGATTCGCCCGTGGTCAGGTCGATGAAGGCATGTACGCCCTGCTCCGCATTCCAGCGCAGCTCGTAGTATGCATTGCGGAAGCACCCCTCCGGCGCAGGCTCTGCCGGGAGGCTGTTCCCGCCAGGAATCAGCTTCAGCACGCGCTCCTCGCCGGGCGCCATGTCAAGGATGGTACAGACCTCCGTGCACCGCAGGGCGCTCACCAGCTGGTGGGGGAAGGTGTTTCCGGCGGCGTCCGCCACGGTGACGCCCGCGCGGGCGGCGGGTTCCTCCCAGGCGTACAGGGGCAGGTATGCGGCAGCGCGCACGGCCTCATCCGACGGATTGATGACCTTGAACGCAAGCTCCTGCCCGGCGCGGAAATCCCCCTCGCCACGGGCAGCCAGCACGTCATCCAGCGCGCGGCAGGCCAGCTCATCCGCTTCGATGGCGTACTTCCCCTTGCGGGCGAAGGTCTGGCTGACGATCAGGTCGGTCTGGGCGGCATGGGAATGGCCCCAGGTGTGCTCGGCGTACAGGGTGAGCTGATGGTCGATGGCGCGGAGCCGCTCCGCAGTGATGACGCTGTGCCCCGGGTCCAGGCGCATGACCAGATTTCTCGTGCGCTGGGCATTGCGGAACAGCGCCGTCTCTGCCGGGGTGGAGGCCACGCCGTCCGACCACCAGTCGTTCCAGTCGCCCCGGCATACGGGCAGGTCGCCCGCGTACTTCTCAAATGCGCCGAAGAAGTCTTCCAGCGTGGCGCTGTGCAGGGTGATCGTATCGCCATGGACGGCGTTCCAGTCCGCGATCAGCTGGCAGTATGCGTCCGAAGCGGGGCTGTTGTCCGTGTAGAGCGCCGAACCCATCAGGGGCAGAACGGGGAAGGGGTAGCCCTGCGCTTCAAGGCCTTCGAGGAGGGCTGTCAGCTGCTTTTCCGCCCGGGAGATATCCTGCACGTGCACATACCCGCCCGGTGCATCCATCACAAGGCCGGGGATGCCCGCGTTCTCGCTGCCCTGCCAGCCCGGGATGAGCCCGAGCAGGTTGGCGCGGTGGTACGGCAGGCCGTTCCACACCAGCAGGCGCTGCCCCCGGGGCGTTTCCCACCAGAAGGGCCTGAGCGGTCCGCCCAGCGGGTAACCGCCGTGATGCTGGTTGATGTTGGTGCACAGCCAGCGCACGCCCGCATCCCACAGCTGCTGCGCAACGGGCCAGGAGAGGCCGTTGACGTCTGAGGCCATGGCGGATCTCAGCTCCAGCCCGTGCTGCCGGCAGAAGTCCCGCGCCCGGCTGAGGGCGGCCTGCAGGGTGCCCTCGTCCGCCAGCTCCGTCATGTGGAGGTAGAAGGCGGTCAGTTCGATATCGCCCCGGCGCACCGCATCCAGGAAAGCCGTCCGCTCGCCGGGAGACGCGCTCTGCCAGAACAGCTCCACGGCCCAGAAGCTCTCGCAGACGAAGCGGAACCGCTCCTGCCTGCTGCGCATGGCCTGCCGGGGCGCGTCCGCCAGCTCCAGCGCCTGCCGGATGAACTGCCGCTGACAGCGCTCGATGACCTCCTGCCGGTGAGTATAGCCCACATCAACGTGGCTGTGCTGAATGATGAAAACGTCCCACTTTCTCATGCCAGATTCCTCCGCATACGGTTTCTGACCTGATGATAGCAGATGATTGTGATTCTGTCTTGTGATGCGTTGATGCGTCGGTGTGGTATGTTGACATGGGCGGATGCGTGTGGCTTCTTGCTGAGGTACGGTCTGCAGAAAAACCGGGGCAGGTGCGTGATGCGGTGATCACACATCTGTCCCGGTTCTGTTCGGGCCATTGCAGCTGCAAGGGATGCTCCGGCCCGGGGGAATCATGGGCGGCGTGCCTGCTCCTCCATGCGGCGCCTGCCGGCTTCCAGCATGGTGCGGACGGGCTTGTTCAGGCGGGGCAGCATGGCCTGAAAGAGATCCTCGCGGTACTGAAAACGGATGGAATCCGGCGTGCAGGGCAGGCGGTGCATCCGGTGCTGATACCTGGGCGGCAGGGGTTCGGTGCGCAGGTAGATCCAGTCGAAGGAGAGCACCTCGGTGCTGCTGCCGCCGAAGCCTGCGTGGCGGACGTCCTGCCAGCGCAGGGTCAGCGTCCGCCGCAGGGGCGCGTGCAGGGAAATGGCCTCCTCGTCCAGGGTGACCCATCCCAGCATCTTGTAGCCTTCCAGCCATTCGATAAGCAGCATGAACAGAAAGATCGATGGGTAAAGGATGAGGAATGGCCAGCACTGCGTTGAGAGATACGCGATTAATCCGGCGGCGGTGAAGAGGATTGCGCCGAAAATCAGCAGGGAGATCATGTAGGGGTAGACGAAATAGCGCTTCTTATTCATTTGTTATTCCTTTGTGAAGGAGGCCACGCACTCCACCCCGCTTGTCCAGCAGAACATATCCACCGGCTGCACCCTGTCCAGGCGGTAGCCCTTTTCACACAGGAGCGCCGCGTCGCGGGCCTGGGTGGCCACGTTGCAGCTGACGTACACCACGCGCCTGGGGCCGGCCTTGGCGATGGCGTCGATGACGGCGGGTTCCACGCCCTTGCGGGGCGGGTCGATGACGATCACGTCCGGGCGCAGTCCCTCGTCCACCAGGGCGGGCAGCACGTCCTCGGCCGCGCCGCAGCGGAAGTCGGCGTTGGTGATGCCGTTGCGCGCCGCGTTGGCCTTTGCGTTCTCGATGGCCTGGGGGACGATCTCGATGCCCAGCACCTCGCGGCAATGGCGGGCCATCATCAGGCTGATGGTGCCCGCGCCGCAGTACACGTCGCAGAGGCGGTCGGTGGGCTGAAGACTGGCGAAATCCAGGGCGGTCTGGTAAAGAACCTCCGTCTGCTGCGGATTGACCTGGAAGAAGGCGGCGGGGCTGAGGTCGAATGTCAGCCCGCACAGCACGTCCTCCAGCGTGTCGCGGCCATAGAGCGTGCGGAATTTCCGCCCCAGGATGACGTTGGTGCGCTCGCTGTTCTCGTTGAGGATCAGGCTCACGGCGCCCAGGGGCTGCAGCGATTCCCACAGCGCGCGTGCCGCCGGGATGGCTGTGCCATTCACCACCAGGGTCACCATGGCTTCCTGCCTGCGGTTCACGCGGATGACGATGTGGCGCATCGCGCCGGAATGCGTTTCTTCATTATAAGGTGTGACGTGGTGGGCCTTCATCCAGCAAAGGGTGGCGTTGCAGAGCGCGTCCGCCGGGGGCATGGCGTTGGGGCAGCGGTCGATGGGGATGATGGCGTGGCTGCGGGGGGCGAAGAAGCCCACGCAGGGTGCATCGGCCGTTCCGCCCACGGGCAGGGCGGTCTTGTTGCGGTAGGCGGCGGGCTCCGCCATGCCCAGCACGGGCGGAACGTCGATTTTGAGCCTGCCGATGCGCTGGAAACAGTCCTGCACCTGCTGCCGCTTGGCTTCGAGCGTCGCATCGTAGCTCATGTGACGCCCGGAGCAGCCGCCGCAGCGGGGGTAAGCGGGGCAATCGGGTGTGCGGCGATCGGATGAGGGCGTTAGGGGAAGGCTCTCAAGGCGGCCATAAGCGAAACGTTTTTCCACCTTAATAATGCGGACTGGCGCGGTCTCGCCGGGCAGCATGCCGGGAACGAAAATCGCCATGCCGTCGTGGCGGCACACGCCCTCCAGGTTGGCGCCCAGAGCGTCGGCGGTCAGGGTCAGGATGTCGTTCTTGCGCATGGGGTCGTCCTCCGTGTGTGTGATGGTGATATTGTAGCATGGCAGGGTGCGGGTTGGCAAGGTGAAATCGTCGGGCGGGTGGCATGGATGTGCGGAGAATTGGCGAACGATCGCGCGCTGAATGATAATGATTGTGCGGTTATGGCGAACGGAATGATGATTGGATTTGCTGAAGGTTCGGCAACTGAAAAATCTCAGAAAAAAATAAAAAAGATTGCGAAAAGGTGTTGACAATTCTTTTGAACGGTGATAATATAAACAAGCTTGCTCACGCGGGACACTGCGGAGGCGGGCGCTGAACCTTGAAAACGATACAGAACAAGAATAACGCAAACAAGAGACAGTAATTCCGAATGAGTTTGCATCTTGCTGGTGGAGACACCGGTAGAGATAAAAAGGATTAAACGCAAGAGTTTGATCCTGGCTCAGGACGAACGCTGGCGGCGTGCCTAACACATGCAAGTCGAGCGGGGACATTGATTTCGGTTGATGTTCTAGCGGCGGACGGGTGAGTAACGCGTGAGCAACCTTTCTCTTACTGGGGAATAACACAGGGAAACTTGTACTAATACCGCATGAGACCACAGAGTCGCATGGCTCAGGGGTCAAAGATTTATCGGTAAGAGGTGGGCTCGCGTCTGATTAGATAGTTGGTGGGGTAACGGCCTACCAAGTCGACGATCAGTAGCCGACCT
>JAFQQT010000066.1 GCA_017410455.1 Clostridia bacterium | reverse complement strand
GGCTTCATCAAGCGCGAGGGCCGTCCCACCGAGAAGGCGACCCTGACCTGCCGCCTGATCGACCGCCCCCTGCGCCCCCTGTTCCCCAAGGGCATGCGCAACGACGTGCAGGTGGTTGCCACCATCCTGAGCGTTGACAAGAACATCCCCCCGGAGATCCCCGCCATGATCGGCTCTTCCATCGCCCTGGCGGTGTCCGACATTCCGTGGAATGGCCCCACCGGCTCCGTCGTGGTCGGCCTGATCGACGGCGAGTTCGTCTGCTGCCCCACCGATGAGCAGATGCAGAAGTCCCAGATGCACCTGACCGTCGCCGGTACCCGCGACGCGGTGCTGATGGTTGAGGCCGGCGCCCACGAGGTGTCCGAGGAGGTCATGCTCGAGGCCATCATGTTCGGCCACGAGTGGATCAAGAAGCTGATCGCCTTCCAGGATACCATCATTGCCGAGATCGGCAAGGAGAAGGCTCAGGTCAACCTGGTCACCACCGGCGACGACATCAAGGCCGCCGTGCGCGCCTTTGCCTACGAGAAGTGCCAGTGGGTGTTCGACACCACCGTGCGCGAGGAGCGTCAGGCCCGCGAGGCGCAGGTCAAGGCCGAGACCCTGGAGGCTCTGGGCGCTCAGTTCGAGGGCCGCGAGAGCGAGATCGCGGACGCCCTGTACTACCTGAACAAGGAGATCATGCGCCGTAAGATCCTCGATAACGGCATCCGTCCCGACGGCCGCGGCGTCACCGACATCCGCCCCATCTGGTGCGAGGTCGGCGTGCTGCCCCGCACCCATGGCTCTGCCGTGTTCACCCGCGGCCAGACCCAGGCCCTGACCGTGACCACCCTGGGCTCCGTGTCCGAGGGCCAGATCCTGGATGGCCTGTCCAACGAGGACTTCAAGCGCTACATCCACCACTACAACATGCCCCCCTACGCCACCGGCGAGGCGGGCCGCATGAAGAGCCCCGGCCGCCGCGAGATCGGCCACGGCGCTCTGGCGGAGCGCGCGCTGCTGCCCGTGATCCCCGCTGAGTCCGAGTTCCCCTACGCGCTGCGCCTGGTGAGCGAGATCCTGTCCTCCAACGGCTCCTCCTCCATGGCCTCCGTGTGCGGCTCCACCCTGTCCCTGATGGACGCCGGTGTGCCGATCACCGCTCCCGTTGCCGGTGTGGCCATGGGCCTGATCAAGGACACCGAGTCCGACAAGGTCGTTGTGCTGACCGACATCCAGGGCCTGGAAGACTTCCTGGGCGACATGGACTTCAAGGTCGCCGGCTCCATGAACGGCATCACCGCCATCCAGATGGACATCAAGATCGCCGGCATCGACCGCGACATCCTGCGCACCGCGCTGCACCAGGCGCTGCAGGGCCGCCTGTTCATCCTGGGCAAGATGCTGGAGTGCCTGGAGGCCCCCCGTGCGGAGGTCAACCAGTGGGCTCCCAAGATCAGCCAGTTCACCATCAACCCCGAGAAGATCCGCGAGGTCATCGGACCCGGCGGCAAGATGATCAACAAGATCATTGCCGAGACCGGCGTGAAGATCGACATCGAGGACGACGGCCGCGTGTTCATTTCCACCCCCGACGCCGATGCTGCCGCCAAGGCCAAGTCCATCATCATGGGCATCGCCAAGGACATCGAGGTCGGCGAGGTGTACACCGGCAAGGTTGTGCGCATCATGAACTTCGGCGCCTTCGTCGAGCTCCTGCCCGGCAAGGACGGCATGATCCACATCTCCAAGCTGGCCAACCACCGCGTGGAGAAGGTGGAGGACGTGGTCAACATCGGTGACGAGATCGAGGTGCGCGTGCACGAGATCGACGCCCAGGGCCGCGTGAACCTGATCCGCAACGACATCGAGTACACCGCCCGCTCCGAGGAGCCCCGCCGCTCCGAGGGCTTCCGCGGCAACCGTCCCCCCCGCCGCGACGGCCGCAACTAAGGAGAACCCAAGGGGCTCTGCCCCTTGACCCTGCCAGAGGGTCCTTCGACCCTCTGGACTCCCTTTCTCGGGTGTTTATGCAGGGTTCCTTGTGAGTTGTACGCCGTGCTGCTGTGGCATGGTTGCGCGTCGCACGATGCACAAAGGGTGCATCGCGCGGGCACGGCTCGCGGAGGGCGAGCCGCGCTGGAGTTGACCTGTACCGGAATGGGAGCGCTGTCGCGCACCCCCCCGGCTTCCCCTTGAGGGGAAGCTGTCGCCCTGGGCGACTGATGAGGTGGAAAGCACCGGAACAGTCAAGCAGCATGTCCCCCTTGAGGGGAAGCTGTCGCCTTGGGCGACTGATGAGGTGGAAAGCATCGGAACAGTCAAGCAGCATGTCCCCCTTGAGGGGAAGCTGTCGCCCTGGGCGACTGATGAGGTGGAAAGCACCGGAACAGTTAAGCAGCACGTCCCCTTGAGGGGAAGCTGTCGCCCTGGGCGACTGATGAGGTGGAAAGCGCCGGAATAGTCAAGCAGCACGTCCCCTTGAGGGGAAGCTGTCGCCCGGGGCGACGGATGTGATGTCTCCGGCAAGGTCAACCCGGCGGATTTCCCGACAAGCAAAACATTCGCAAAAGTCCACATGCGGGGCTTTTGCGAATTTCTTTTACAGGCATGAGAAAGGGCACGGATGGAAATGATAGAGAAAAACAGCATGGGAGCGAATGGACGCATGCGTGACGAATGGGTTCTTCCCAATGGCTTGCGGGTGGTCGGCGAGCGGCTGCCCTTCCTGCGCTCGGTTTCCATCGGCGCGTGGGTTCACGTCGGATCCATGATGGAGGAGGCGCAGGAGAGCGGCCTGAGCCACTTCCTGGAGCACATGGTCTTCAAGGGCACCGTGAAGCGCACAGCCCGGCAGATTGCCGAGGAGATGGACGCTGTGGGCGGTCAGCTCAACGCCTTCACCGGGCGGGACTGCACCTGCTACTACGCCAAGGTCATCGACGAGGATCTGCCCCTTGCGGTGGATATCCTGGCGGATCTGGTGACCGGCGCGACCATCGACGAGCAGGAGCTGGCCAAGGAGCGCGGCGTGATCCTGGAGGAGATCGCCATGGACGAGGATTCCCCGGAGGATCTCGTACACGACCTGCTTTCTGAGGCGCAGTTCGGTTCTCAGGCTCCCGGCAGGCCCATCCTCGGCCCGGCGGAGCTGGTTTCCGCCTACACGAGGGATGACCTGCTGGCCTTCCGCCGCAGGCATTACGGCCCCCGGGAGACGGTTATCGCCCTGGCGGGCAACTACGATCCCCAGCGCGTACAGGCCCTGGTGGAGGAGCACTTCGGCGCCTGGAGCAACGAGGTCAACCCCGTTGTGCTGCCGCAGTGGACGCTCCACACGGGCGTTGACAACCTGCGCGAGAAGGACACCGAGCAGATGCACATCTGCCTGGGCTTCCCGGGCATGGCTTTCGGCAGCGAGGGTGTGTACCCGCTGGCGGTGGTATCCGGCGTGCTGGGCGGGGCGATGTCCAGCCGGCTGTTCCAGCGCATCCGCGAGGATCTGGGCCTGGCGTACTCGGTCTACTCCTACCCCAACACCTACCAGGGCGTGGGAACCTTCGGCATTTACGCGGGCGTGAACCCGAAGAATGCGCAGCTGGTGCTGGAGGAGATCCGCACGGAGCTGGACAGGTTCCTGCGGGACGGCCTGACGGACAAGGAGTTCCACGACAGCGTGACGCAGCTGCGTGCCGGCTACCTCATGGGCCTTGAAAGCCCCGGCAGCCGCATGCAGGGCATGGGCCGCTCCACCCTTCTGCGCGGCAGACCCACCACCCACGAGGAGACCATTGCCCGCATCGAGGGTCTGACGGCGGAGAATGTCATGGCCGCCGCGCGCCATGCCCTGGGGCAGAAGCCCTGCATCGCCATTGTGGGCAAGGGCACTGAAGCACTGAAGCTGTAACGGCTGCAACGAATGAAGGAAAGAAACATGAACGAACGAATTGTGTGCCTGGATATCGGAGACGCGCGCATTGGCGTGGCGGTCTCGGACGCGTCCCGGCTGATTGCTACGCCCATCGACACCATCTACCGCGTGGGCTGGGGCCCGGATGTGAAGAAGATCGTGGCCATCTGCGAGCAGTATGAAACGACCCTGGTGCTTTCCGGCTGGCCGCTGAACATGGACGGCACGGCGGGCTTCCAGTCCGAAAAGGTCAGAAAGTTCTGCGAACAGCTTGAAAAAGCCGGCCTGACGGTGTATTATCAGGATGAGCGGCTGACCACCGTCACCGCGACCCACGCGCTCATCGAGGGGAACATGCACCGCGCCGAGCGCAAGCACAATGTGGACAAGGTGGCCGCTGCGGTCATCCTCCAGCAGTGGCTGGACACGCAGCGCAACACCCGAGAGTAACAGGAGGAAATCAACATGGAGCGCAACGAAGAGAACATGGAGATCATTGAACTGATCGACGAGGCGGGCGAGACGGTGCAGTTCCGTCTGCTGGCCGGCATCGAGTACCAGGATGCGCAGTACATCGCCGTGACGGACGACCTGAGCGACGACGACGAGGGCGAGTGCAACGTGTTCATCCTGCTGGTGGATGGCGAAGGCGACGACGCCACCTACGAGATGGTGGAGGACGAGGCGGTGCAGGAGGCTGTGTTCAACAAGTTCCTCACCATGATGGACGAAGAGGGCGAGGACGATGAGTGAGCGCCCGATGGAGCCCTTTGCACCTGAGGATGGCATCCCGCTGGTGGAGCTGAACGGCCCGGACGGACAGGTCTACCGTTTCCGCTTTGGCGCGATGGTGCCCTATGCGGGGGAGGAGTACGCCGTGCTCATCGAGCTGGAGGACACCCCGGAAGGGGAGGAACAGGTGCTCATCACCCGCGTGGAAAAGGCGGAGGACGGCAACCTGGAGTTCATCGTGGCCCAGGAGGAGGACGTCATCCGGACTGTGTTCGACAAGTACCTGAAGATGAGCGTGCAGGCAGGCCTGGAGGGCGTGTCCGACGCGGAATGACGATACAGAGGATGTGAGACTGTGAAGCGTATTCTGGCTGCGCTGCTGTGCCTGCTGCTGCTCGTCCCGGCCCTGGCTGCGGGGGAGCAGCCCGCATATGCCATGCAGGATTGCCACCGGCAGACGCTGACGGAGACCCAGACGAAGCAACGCAACGGGGCGATCGTGTCCCTTTGGCAGATCAGCACCGTGCAGGCATCGGTGGACGAGGAGCTCAACGCCATCGCCAGCGCCTGGGCGGATGAGATCGGCCCCACGCTGCCTGCTCCCGGCTCCAGCAACAGCCGCGTCAACTGCATCATCAAGCCCAGCCGGACGGGCCTGACCTGGATGAGCTTCATGCTGCAGGCCCGCACCATCGTCAACACGCAGACGCGGGAGGTGCGTTTCACCACCCGCACCTACGACATGACCACCGGCGAGCCGGTCCGCCTGACGGATGTCTTTCCGGCGGACAGCGCGGCCTGGGAGTACCTTGCCGACGCCGTGGAAGCCAGCGTGAACGCCTACTGGCCCGATACCGCGCCGGATGCGGAGGCCCTGGCTGCCGCCACGACCCGCGAGGCGCTGGAGAACGCCGAGTTCACCCTGCACGGCATGTCCCTGGTGCTGCACCTGCATGCGGGGGACTTCTACCCCGGCAAGCAGCAGCTCATCGAGGTGACGCTGTACTACCCGGACGTCCGCCCGATGATGACCGAGCGTGCCCGGCAGGAAACGGACAACGCGAACCTGTACTACATGGTCGCCCTGACCTTCGACGATGGCCCCAACGGCTGGTGTACCGATCAGACGCTGCTGGCGCTGATGAAGGCGGGCGAGCGCGCCACGTTCTTCCTGGTGGGCGAGCGGGTGGTGCAGCAGCAGTACCTCGTGCAGCGCGAGCATGACGAGGGCAACCGCATCGCCAGCCACAACTACCAGCACGTTTACGCCAACAGCACGGCCATCAGCACCCTGCAGGCCATGCCCGCCAAGGCGGACGCGGCGCACATCACGGCCATCGGCCTGCCCGTGCCCTTCGCCCGCGCCCCCGGCGGCCAGTGGGAGAACATGGCCAAGGCGCAGATGGGCTGGCCGCTGATCCAGTGGACGGTGGAAGCCGCCGACTGGGAGGGCGAGGACGGCCCTGACCCCCGTCAGACCTCCGGCAACATCGTCTTCGGCACCGATGATGGCGGCATTATCCTCATGCACGACCTGAAGCGCAATTCCCCCAAGGCGGTGGAGATGATCCTGGCCGAGCTGCAGGAGCGGGGCTACATGTTCCTGACGGTGGACGAGCTCTTTGCCATGGACGGCGTCGCCCTGGAGGCGGATACGCCCTACTGGCGCTGCACGGACGGGTATACGCTGAAGGAACTGCCTGCACAGCCCTGACACATCAGCACGATCTCCTGGATGGCGGTATGGCCAGCCGGGAGATTTTGCTTTCCGTTGAGGGCGCTTCGCCTGGATGAGCTGCGCCAGGGGCAGGCGGAGCGGTTTCGGTTGACACGTGCTGCAGCAGTGGAGTATAATAAACAGGTTGGTAAGCAACTGTACGGAGGAAGAAAGATGAAGAGATTGTGGAGTCTGCTGATGGTTTGCGTGCTGTGCGTATGCTTCATGAGCAGCGCGTGCGCCCGGGAAGCAGAGCCCGGCCTGCCCCTGCAGGAATGCCACAAGGTGACGGCAACCAAAAAGGACACGAAGCAGAAGAACAGCAGCGTCATTCGCCTGTGGACGCTGGATACTGCCTGCGACGCCGTGGACGCCGAGCTGGCGGCCATCACCGCCGAGTATGTGGAGCGCCTGGGCCCCACGCTGCAGAAGGCGGGCAACAGCACCAGCCGCAACAGCCGCCTTGACGTGGAAATCCGCTATTCCCGCACGGGCCTGACCTGGATGAGCTTCCTCTGCCAGGCGCGCATGACCTATCACCGCGACCTCATTGGCCAGGAGATCACCAGCCGCACTTTCGATATGGTTACCGGCGAGCGCATCTTCCTGGGGGATATCATTGCCACCGACGAGGGTTGGGAGATGCTGCGCGCGGTGGTGAGTGATACGGTTCACTTCTATTTCCCGGACGCTGAGCCGGACGAGGCGGCCCTGGCGGCCCTGCTGACCGACGAGGGGCTGCGCCAGCTGGACTTCACCCTGCACGGGCTGAGCATGGTCATCCACATCCCCGCCAGCAGCATGTACCCGCAGCTGGGGCTCCACACGCTGATCGAGGTGCCGCTGTATTACCCGGACATCCGCCCCCACATGACGGAAAAGGCGCAGGTGGAAACGGATAACCTGACCTACTACCGCACCGTGGCCCTCACCTTTGATGACGGTCCCAACCGCACCAACACCACCATCCTGCTCAACAACCTGCTGGAGGTGGGCGAGCGCGCCACCTTCTTCGTGCTGGGCAACCGCATCAGGGAGTACGCCGACCTCATCCAGCGCGAGCATGACGAGGGCCATGCCGTGGCCAGCCATAACTATACCCACGGCGACGTGTCGAGGATGAGCGGCACGGCCATCCGGGCGCAGAAGACCAAGTTCGATGCGGCCTGCATCCCGGTCATCGGCATCACCGCCCGCTACGCCCGCGTGCCCTACGGCCTGTATAACCAGATGATCGACAACAATGCCGGTGTGGCGCTGATCCAGTGGTCCGTGGACACCTACGACTGGAAGGGCCGCAGCACCAATACCATCATGAACAATGTACGCAAGCAGTTCACCGATGGCGACATTGTGCTGATGCATGACATCAAGGACAAGACGCCCACCACGGCGAAAACCATGATCCGCTGGCTGCAGGAAAATGGCTACATGATCCTCACCATTGACGAGCTGTTTGCCAAGGACGGCGTGGTGCTGCAGGAGAATGTTGTCTATTTCCACTGTGATGACGGCGATACCAGCATCAAGCAGCGGTAAGCAAAGAAAGACTCAGGAGGCATACCATGCGCAAGCTGACGGCTGTTGTACTCATTCTGCTGCTGATGATGACCTCTGTGCAGGCGGAGACGATGATCGACCCCAGGGCGGAGCGCGGGATCGTCCTGCAGGAAGTCGGCCTGAACGAAACGCCCGAGGGCGTCAGCCCGACCACCGGTCGCACGCTGGCGTATCTGCCGAAGTTTGAGGGCTTTGCGGGCCTGGCCATCACCGGGCGGTACCTGCCCATGCTGGTGCAGATCGGCAATGACTCCGGCGGCGTGGGCGACCGTGCCCCCTGGGGCGTCACCTATGGCGACATCTTCTACGAAACGCCCCTGACCCGCAATGAGTCCACCCGCATGACCGTTGTGTTTTCCGACCTCATCCCGGACTCGGTGGGCTATGTCCGCTCCGCCCGCGTGGGGCATGTGTGGATCCGCGAGGAGTGGGACGGCGGCTTCCTCTACTACGGTCAGCAGGAGGTCGAGGGCAGCGACGTGAAGGCGGAATTCCGCAAGTATGGCGCGGTGGACAAGGGTGTGCTCTTCTCCGGCACCGCCGGCGGCACCGCCTGGAAGCACCTATACACCGCCCGCAAACGCCTCAAATCCCCCTATAACATGGACGCGAACGTCGCCGCCATGAGCGAAATGGTGCCCGAGAGCCACGTTGCGCCCAACCACGCCTTCCGCTTCACCGACGTGCTGCCCGAGGGCGACGCGGCGGACTATGTCTACGTCAACTGGGGCGATGGCGCGTCCAACTACGCCAGCCGCCTGGTCTACCGCGAGGAGTGGGGCGGATACATCCGCAACGTGGGGCAGGACCGCTCCGTCTGGTACGCGGACCGCGACGCCGCTGAGGGCGCCATCGCCTTTGCCAATGTGATCGTGCAGTTCACCCGCGTGGCGTATAACCACAACAACAAGCTGGAGCCCATTGTGTATGTCGTCGGGGAGGATGGCGCGCCTGCGGAGGGCAATGCGGACTTCTTCATGGGCGGCGTGCACGTCAGCGGCTACTGGAAGCGCGACGGCATGTCCAGCCGCACGGTCTACTACGGCCCCGACGGCCAGGAGATCGAGCTGCAGCGCGGCCGCACGCTGATCATCATCTTCCCGGATGACGGGGAGGACGGCAAGAGCGTATCCTACAAGTGAGGGGGAGCAGGATGGAGATCCGCATTTTCGGCACGGTGAATGATTCGGTTGTGGATGGCCCGGGGATCCGGTATGCCGTGTTCGTGCAGGGATGCCCGCATCATTGCGAGGGCTGCCACAACCCGGAGAGCCACGATTTTCGCGGCGGCTACGAGGTGACGACGGAGGAGATCATCCAGCAGATGAAGGCCAACCCCCTGCTGGACGGCCTGACGCTCTCGGGCGGCGAGCCGATGTGCTCCCCGGAGGCCTGCACGGAGCTGGCGGAAGCCGCCGTGGCCGCCGGGCTGAACGTGTGGTGCTACACGGGCTTCACCTGGGAGTACCTCATCGGCGACCGGGATCCGGCGCGGATGGCGCTGCTGCGCGCGGTGGATGTGCTGGTGGACGGCCCCTTCGTGCTGGCGGAACGGTCGCTGGAGCTGGACTTCTGCGGCAGCCGGAATCAGCGGCTGATCGATGTGGCCAGATCGATGCAGGAGGATCGGGTGGTCCTCTGGAAACCGAAAAAATGGTGAGCACAGGAAAGAAAATTTCAAAAAGGTGTTGACAAACGGGGGTAATTCTGATATACTTCATTAAGTCAGCACAAAGCGGGTTCGTAGTGTGCTGAGCGCCATGGCCTCTCGGGGCTTAGCCTGGCCACCGGCTTGCGCCTGTAGCTCAGTCGGATAGAGCAACGGCCTTCTAAGCCGTGGGTCGGGGGTTCGAGCCCCTCCAGGCGCGCATAATGAGGTCGGGCGTAGCCCGACGAGCGCGACGATTTGGAAAATCGTTGTGCGAAGCCTGAAGCTGCCCCAGGCAGATACAGGCCGAATGTGGAGGATATAGTTCAGTGGTAGAGCGCCAGATTGTGGCTCTGGATGTCGTGGGTTCGAACCCCACTATTCTCCCTTCTTTTTCTTCCTGTAGGTCGGGCGAAGCCTGACTAGCGACAGCAATTGCTTGCAATTGCCGAGCGTAGCCAGCACGCGCATTGCGCGGGATGGCCGGAATCGGTCTGCTGCACACGCGGCAGTGCCAACCTGCGATGGGGTGTAGCCAAGTGGTAAGGCACGGGACTTTGACTCCCGCATTCGCAGGTTCGAGCCCTGCCACCCCAGCTGTATGACCCATTAGCTCAGTCGGCAGAGCACTTGACTTTTAATCAAGGTGTCTGGAGTTCGAATCTCCAATGGGTCATTCCCATCTGCCTTCGGCTCAGGTCTTGCACGTGCGGGCGTGGCGGAATGGCAGACGCGCCAGACTTAGGATCTGGTACTTCGGTGTAAGAGTTCGAGTCTCTTCGCCCGCACTTTTCCCCACACCCAACATGCGGTAGTAGCTCAGTTGGTAGAGCGCCACCTTGCCAAGGTGGAGGTCGCGAGTCCGAGCCTCGTCTACCGCTCTTTTTGCGGGTGTAGCTCAATGGTAGAGCTCCAGCCTTCCAAGCTGGCTACGCGGGTCCGATTCCCGTCACCCGCTCCAGCAAAACCCCGAAGGTTCGCCTTCTTTCCATAGAAGGGCGCAAGCCCCTCACAGATGCGGTAGTAGCTCAGTTGGTAGAGCGCCACCTTGCCAAGGTGGAGGTCGCGAGTCCGAGCCTCGTCTACCGCTCTCAACGCCATCCGGATGGGTGGCGTATTTTTGTGCTTTTGCAACGCAGCTCCCTTGCGGAAGGCAGGGCGGCGTGGTATCATGAGAGGGAAATTCACCGGAAGGGGGGGCAGGGAAATGCGCTGTGAGTCAGATCAGCTGGAGCAGTTCCACTATCACGATGCCTGGCTGAAAGCCGTCCGCTGGGAGGATGGCGACCTGGTGATGGCACTGCGGGGCGTAACGCCGGTGGGCGCGGGCTTCAGCGTGCCGGAGGTGACGCTGCGCTTCTTGGGCGCTTGCCTGACGGGCGTGGAGCTGTCGGCCTGCGAGATGCGGGATGCGAAGGGCGACATCATTGAGTCCCGCCCGCCGACGCAGCTGCCGCAGGAGGCGTGGCTGCCGACCCTGCTGCCCGAGCAGGACAGCGGCTATATCTACGACCTGAGCGAGAAAAGCGGCGTCATCAGCATTGATCTGATCGGGAACGAGGCGCTGATGGCTACGCTGACTTGCGCCCGGGTGCTGCTGACTTGGGAGGACGCGCCCCTGCGGTGGCTCTTCTTCGACGTGGGCTCCACGCTGGTGGACGAGTCCGCCGCCTATGACCGGCGCATCCGCGAGATGATCGCCGGGACGGGCGTAAGCTACGAGCAGTTCCAGCGCAAGCGTGAGGCGTTCGCCCGGCAGAACAGGCGCGGCGACCTGGAAGCTGCGGCCTTCTTTGGACTGCCGAAAACGCCGTGGCATCACGAGGATGAGCACCCCTACCCGGAAGCGGCGGAGGTGCTACGGGCCCTGCGCGGGCGCGGCTACCGCATCGGCGTGATCGCCAACCAGGCGGCGGGCACGGCGGACAGGCTCCGTGCCTGGGGGCTGCTTGAGTACATCGACCTGGTCATCGCCTCGGCGGAGGCGGGCGTGGCGAAGCCGGACCCGGCCATTTTCCGGCTTGCGCTGAAACGGGCGGGCTGTGCGGCGGCGGAGGCTGTCATGATCGGCGACCGCCTGGACAACGACATCGCCCCCGCAAAGACCGTGGGCATGCGCACCGTGTGGCTGCCCCAGGGGCCGGCGGTGTGGCACAGCGTGCGCAGGGAAGCGGAACGCCCGGATGTGCGGGTGGAAGGTCTGCGGGGACTGCTGGAGGTGTTGCCGTGAAGGAACGTAAAGATGGGTTCCTGCGGGAACTTGAACAAAAATATACTTGCTGCAAGGTATGGATGGCCCTCAAAAGCCTGGTGGTGGCGCTGCCGTTCTTGCTGATCGCGCTCCTCGTTTTTGTGCTGTGGATGATCTGGCTGTCCGGAAGCGCGCCGGAGACATGGCAGACGGAAAATGTGCGCTATGCCAGGATTGATTATCGGAAGTCCTATGTCCGAGGTACGGTGAGTTCCAGGTACGTGCTGGTGACGACGGACGGCCGTGAATACACGGTCGATAAAGATGCGGCGAGGGCACTGGAGGAGGAGCTTGCCTATGGCGCCGTATGCGAAATCACGTTGCGGGAGCTATTGTGGTATCATTCAGTATGTGGGCTGAGCTCCGGGGGCCGGGTATACATCGACCGCGATGAGATGGAGGCCCGGTGGTATTCGGACAGGATTGGCTATCCGCGGCATGTGTTGCTCTGGCTGGGGCTGAGTGCGGTGGCTGCAGGATTAGGTTTTGCCTTCTGGTGTCGCAAGGATCGGGAAGAGCTTGCACGAATTCGGAAGAGGATCCGTGTCCGGGAGGAAAAGAACGCCATACGCGCGGAGAAAAAAGGCAGCGCGGCAGGCGGCGTGAATATGAATTGTGAATAAGAAAACGCGTCGGACGACTTTCGTGGTCGCCCGGCGCGTCTTTTTTCATTATGGGTCGAGTTGGTGAAATTTGATGCACAGCCTCCTCAGTCGCTGACGCGGTCGCGGTTGTCGCGCAGGTAACGGAAGATGTCGCCCGCGATGGGGGCTGCGGTGGAGCCGCCGCCATTGCCATCGCCGATGTTCTCCACCAGCACGCACACGGCGAAGGGGTATGCCTCGTCCGCGCAGAAGCCGATGAACCAGCCGTGGGTCAGGCCGTTGGCGCCGGCCTCGGCGGAGCCGGTCTTGCCGCAGATGGTCATGCCGGAAACATTGGCGCGGGTGCCTGTGCCGCTGACGCACACGGCGCGCATGTACTCCTGCAGGATGGCGGCGGTCTCCGGCGTGGTGCAGCGCTTGTACTCCCGGGGCAGGAATTCATCGCGCTCAGCGCCGGAAACGCCGCTGGTCACCTGGCGGAGGAGGGTGGGCTCCATGATGAGGCCGTCGTTGGCGATGCCGGCGGCCACCAGGCACATGTGCAGGGGCGTCGCCAGCAGCTCCGACTGACCGAAGCCGCTGAGCGCCACATGGAATCTGCCGCCATCCGCCGTGGCGAAGGAGCTGTTCTCCACCACGATGTCGCGGAAGAGGAAGTTGTCGCCGAAGCCGAAGTTCTGCGCGGTTTTGCGGAGCACGCCATCGGGCAGGTTCAGCGCCAGCTTGGCATAGGTGATGTTGCAGGACTTGGTGAAGGCCTGCTTCAGCGTCAGTTCGCCGTGGGAGGCGCTGCCGAAATCGTGGATGGTCTGCGTGCTGATCTCCAGTCCGCCCAGGCACTGGTAGATGGCCTCGGCCGCGCCGTCAATGTTCTCCAGCGCTGCCACGGTGGTGATCACCTTGAAGGTGCTGCCCGGGGGATAGAGGCCCTGGGTGGCGCGGTTCCAGTAGTAGCTGCTGCCGGATTCGTATACGATGCTGCCCATGGGGTCGAAGGTGCCCAGGCTCACCATGCCCACCACCTCGCCCGTGCGGTAGTTCAGCACCACCGCTGCGCCGTTGTGGCCGCGGGTCAGGGAGTAGCTCTGGAAGGCGTTGTAGATGGCGGTGCACAGCTGGCTGTCGATGGTGAGCGTCACATCATCGCCCACGCGCTGGCCGCCAGTGAAGCGGATGCTGAGCAGCTCCGGGAGCGTGGCGTGGAAGCCGTAAAGATAGCCGGTCTGGAAGGTCTCCACGCCGTTGGCGACATGTCCCTGCGGATCGCCCAGCAGGTGAACGACGGCGCGTCGTGCGGTCTCGTCGGCCTGGTAGACGCGCGTGCCGTCTTCAGCCGTCTCCGCCAGCACCACGCCGTTGCGGTCCAGGATGCGCCCGGCGATCACGTTCTGCTTCTGCTCGCGGATGCGGGGGTTGCGGTTGTAGGCGAACCAGCGGTTGCCGTAGGCGTTGATAGAGTACAGGCCATAAGCCGCCAGCAGCGCAAAGAGCCCCAGGAGGATCAGCGCGACGAGGCGGAAGCGCAGGCGTTGCTGCTTCAGGGGGGATCGCCTCCCTTCATGTCAGGTTCGGGGGATGGGTCAGTCGGAGTAGCCGGCCAGGCGGGCGTCCTCGCGAACGCCATCCTCATTCAGGCTGGAAACGCCCTGCAGCAGTCCGACCAGGCAGAGGCTGGACACCAGCGACGTGCCGCCGTAGGACACGAAGGGCATCGTCACGCCGGTAAGGGGAATCAGCTTGAGTACGCCGCCGATGATCACGAAGGTCTGCAGGCCCAGCAGCACCGTGCAGCCCATGGCCAGCAGGGCGTGGAAGCGGGTGCGGGCCGCCATGGCCACCGCTGCGCCGCGCCAGACGAGCGCCACATAGATCAACAGCACGCACAGGCCGAAAACCAGGCCGAACTGCTCGCAGATGACGGCGAAGATGAAGTCCGTGTGGTACACGGGGATGCTGGTGGGGCTGCCCAGGCCGAGCCCCACGCCGAACAGGCCGCCGGAGGCGATGGCCATCAGGCTCTGGATGATCTGGTAGCCGGCGTCGTTGTAGTCCTTCCAGGGGTCGAGCCAGACGGACACGCGCCGTCGCACATGGCTGAACATGCTGTAGCCCGCCACGGCCGCGCCCGCGCCCGCCGCTGCGCCCAGTCCGGTGATGAACAGGTTGCCGGAGGCGGCGTAGTAGATGATCAGCGTGGTGCCGAAGTAGAGCAGCGCCGTGCCCAGATCCTTCTGCAGCATGAGCACGCCCAGGCATGCGCCCGCGTAGAGCACCCAGGGCAGGAAGCGGCCATCCGCCATCAGCCGGGCGATGACGATCACCAGGCAGAGCTTGACCACTTCGCTGGGCTGCAGCGACATGCCGCCAACGCGGATCCAGTTCGTCGCGCCGTAGATCTCCTCGCCGATGAGCAGCGGCAGCACCAGCAGCCCCAGGGAGAGCAGCATCATCGGCCACACCAGCAGCCGGAAGGAGCGCACGATGCGCACCAGGTAGATGCAGATGACCATGGCCACCAGGCCCACGAAGTAGTACAGCGCCTGCTGATAGGCGTAGGCGGGGCTGGTGCGGTAGAGCATCAGCAGCCCCAGGGCGCACAGGAAGTTCGTCAGCGACAGCAGCAGCTGATCCGCCGGGAAGAGCCGCGGCAGCAACCAGGTGGTGGCGGTGTTGAGCAGCGGCACGGCGAAGGCCAGCGCCAGCCCCTGCCAGTGCTCCAGGAAGGCCGCGCCCACGCCGTACAGGAAGCAATCCCTGACAAACAGCAGCAGGAACGCCAGAAAGTAGAAGGCGGTGACCACCCGGGACAGGGGCTTGCCCGGGTCACGCTTAAGCTTCATCATCCGGCCTCCTTTGGGGTGGCGTCAGGGGCTGCGGGGCATAGGGCGGGGGATACATGCCTTGCTGGGGATAAGGGGATTGCTGCGGATAGGCGCCCATCTGCGGCAGCTGCGCCTGCGGGGGATACATGCCCTGCTGGGGATAAGGGGATTGCTGGGGATAGGCGTCCATCTGCGGCAGCTGCGCCTGCGGGGGATACATGCCCTGCTGGGGATAAGGGGATTGCTGCGGATAAGCGTCCATCTGCGGCAGCTGGGGCGGATACTCGGGCTGCGGCGTGTCGGGCGGGGGATCCTCCCATACGCCGGGGGCAGCTTCGACATCCAGGCCGGCGAACACGCCCAGCTGCAGCAATGCCTCGCCCACCTGCAGGATGGAGCCGTGGTGCATGGGGTAGCGGCGGGAATCGGCGCGGCTGTCGATGGTCACGCCGTCCACGGCGGCGGGGCAGCCCCGGCGGGGGTAGATGTACAGGCCCTTGCCGTTGCGGAAGGTGAAATCCAGGTGCTGGGCCACCACGTCCGTCACGGGCACCACCACATCGCAGGTGCGCACAAAGCCCAGCACGCCCTCGCCGGGCACGGGGATCATGTCCCCCTCCCGGAGCTCGCTGGAGCCCTTGAGCACCGTCAGGAAGCCGATGGTTCCGGCATCCGGCAGGCCTTTGAGGCGTTTGGTGGCGGCGCGGCGATCCTTGCGCAGCCAGGCGTAGGATCGCCAGACGATCACCACGCCCAGGAAGGTGAAGACGTAGCGCATGAGCTTGGAGAGGATCTCGAAGTCAAGCGGGGCCATGGGGACTCCTTTCTGGCGCTGCGGGGCAGGCCGCGTGATCAACCGATGGGGAAGGAAAACCGCCCCCTCCGCGCTGTGGGGCAGAAGGAGGCGGGAAAATGCGTTACAGCACGTCGCGCAGGCTGGCCAGCAGGGGGCGCAGGTCGCCGGGGACCAGGGCGGGATCCCGCTGGATGGAGATGGTCAGGTTGGCGGGCTTGAAGATGGTCTGTGCCGCGTCCAGCAGGTCCTCGGGGGTCATGTCGGCCAGCTGGATGCTCTGCGCGTCCGGGTCGGCGGCGGATACGTCCCCGCTGACCCAGGCCCATCCGGCCAGCTCGTTGAGCTCAGTGACGCTGTCCTGCACGAGGGTGTTGGCCGTGGCAAACATCGCCCGGGCCTGCTCCAGGCGGGCGGGGCGGATGTAGACCGTCAGGCGGCGCAGGTAGGCGAACACCTTGCGCAGGCTCTCGATGAGGTACTCCTGGCGCACGTCCCAGCGGATCACCAGGCGGCGGAATGCGCCGGTTTCCTGCAGGAAGCTCTCGATCTCCGCCACGAGGGCCTCGTCCTCCCGGAGAGCCTGGAAGAGCAGGCTGTCGCAGCCGCCGCCGGTGGCCATGTCCAGCACCTGCGCGCTGAGCAGCGGCACGGCGTCGTTATCCACGTCGAAGGCGAGGTGGACGCAGGCCTGTCCGCCCTCTTCGTCCATGATGAGGTCGCTTTCGGCGTCGCGCAGGGTGAAGCCCAGGGGCACCGGCTGCTCAAAGGGCGGCTCGTCGCTGCTGTTGGTCAGCTCGGACAGGGCCTCGATGGCCGCGTCCTCCATGCCGTCGGAGAAGTTGCCGGCCAGCACCAGGCAGGCGTTCTGCGGCTGGAAGATCAGCTGCTGCCAGTTGAAGATGGTGAATTCGTCCATCGCGGCGATGGCTTCCGCCGTGCCCATGCGGGGGAACACGCCGCCGGGCGTCATGCGCCAGCTTTCGTCCACGGCAGTGTCGAAATCGGCCTCCTGCTGCTCGATCTGCCGCAGCACCACCTGCTTTTCCCGGGCGATCTGATCGGCCGTCCAGGGCGTGCGGGCAAAGAAGCGGGTGAACAGGTCCAGCGCGGCGTCGAAATGCCGGGGCAGCACCGTCATGTGGAAGGCCAGGGCCTCGGCGGCGGTCATGCCGTCCAGCTCCGTGCCCATGCGGTTGAGCTCCTTCTGCAGCGCATCGTGGCTCAGGCCACCCAGCGCGCGGAAGCACAGGTGCTCCAGCAGGTGGCTCACGCCCTGGGACTCCTCCGTCTCATAGATGGGGCCGCCCTTGAGGTACAGGCCGAAGCAGATGCCATGCAGGTGCTTCTGCTGCCAGCACAGCAGCGTCATTCCGTTTTGCAGCTCGTGTTCGCGGATGGCGGACATGGACGTCATCTCCCTTATCGTCATCATTCGTTCCTTCTATTATACAGGATTTTGCCCCGCCTTGCAAGAGGGCGGAGAATTTACATATATGTCACAGAAAACATGTTTATATAGTAGGAAAGTGTGTTATAATAAGGACAGCAAAGAAAGGAGATGACCCCATGAGGAACAAGCTGATGAACAAAGTGCGCATGCTGGTGCTGGCGTTGCTGGTGCTGGCGCTGACGATCCCCGCCGCGGCGATGGCGGACGAGGAGGACCGGCTGGAGATGGAGGCCTACTGGGGCATCGTGGGCGTGCAGGACGGCTCCGTCCTGGCCCGGGCGATGAACGGCGAGGCGATCCCGCTGGCGGAGCTGACCGCCGTGACGGCGCAGGAGCTGATGGCCTTCGCCCACGGGAATCAGCTGCCCATCGACATGGCCCGCTACGGCTGGTACGAGGCCATCGCCGCTGCCCTCCGCCTGCAGGGCACGGATGATGCGACCCTGAGCCTCTTCCTGTCCATGCCGGAGACCGGGCGGGACAAGGCTGCCAATGAGGCGCGCCGCACCATCCGCCGGGGCCTGACGGAAGCGGACGTCCACCGCATCGCCCAGGAGAATGGCCTGCCCGGCGGGTTCGCTGCCTGGCTGCTGCTGGACGATGAGTGGCACGAGGGAGAGTGGGACGACGTCGATGACTGGCGCGAGGGCCGCAGCGGCTGGCTGTTTGCCGACCACGCCTACAAGGCGGAGATGCGCGAGACCTACGGCGACGTGGTGACCGACGACGATGTGGAGCGCGTGCTGCATCAAAAGGGCATCCGCTACGACGACTGATGGATGAATTGCAGCAAATGGCTGTCCGGTCTGTTTCGGGCAGCCATTTGTTACATTTGGTAGCAGGAGAAGCCCTTTCCTGGCACGAAATGTACCGGTGAAAGGAGCTGATGTGCGTGAAATGGATCCGGAGGCTGCTGTTGTGCGCCCTGCTGGCGGCGGTTGGCCTGGCCAGCACGGCCTGCAGCGTTTACCGGGAATCTGCGGCGCTTCTGCCGGGCATTGAGTTCGGCATGTCTGCGGCGCAGGCAAAGGCTGTGCTGGGAGAACCAGATGGAGAAGAACAGATTACCGGCATGAACGATCTGACCTACACATGGCTGACATATGAGAACGTCCACGTGCAGGGGCATCCGGCCGCTGTCCGGCTGAAGTTTGCGCCCGACTGGCGCGGGACGGTGCTGATTGAATTCACCATCACCTTCGCTTCAGAGGAGAAGGCTGCATTGCTGGCGGAGCTGGATGCAGCGCTGGCGGCAGAGCTGGCAGGCTTTTCCCGCCGGGAACGCACGGATGGCGTGGACTATGATATGAACCGCGGCCCCGTGGGTACATGGTATATGCTTAAGATCAGGGAAAACGACGTCTGGCTGCACGGGGAGTGCAACGAATACAGTCGGTGAAAAAACAAATGAGAGCGGCCCTGCCGGGAATGGCGGGGTCGCTCTTGTGTTGCGATGGTTATGCGCCCGGATACTGCTGCTGCAGCATCTCCACGTAGGCCTGATACATTGCGCGGCAGGCCTCGTTCTCGCCCTTTTCGATCAGGGCGACGCAGGGCAGCACCAGGTCGGTGTAGATCTGCTCGAAGATGGCCATCGCGTCGGGCTGAGCCTTGATCTGCTCCACGATGGTGGGGGCGATCTCGTAGTAGCGGGCGATGGTGCACTGGCCGCACTCGGCATGGGCCAGCCACTCATCGCGGAAGCGGCGCAGGGTGGTCAGCTCGTGGCAGTCATCCGGCAGGCCCCTGGCCTCCACGCAGGCGCTGGTCAGGAAGCAGTTGGCGCCGCCGCCGTCGTTTTCGTGCTTGTAAACGGGGCAGTCCTGGTAATCGTAGATGCCGTAGCGGCAGTACTTGTTGTAGGTGTCGTCACTGACGTTCTTGCCCGTCTTTTTGCAGGCGTAACCGTGATCCCAGTGGTAGTAGGGGCAGCTCATGGGGGGATCCTCCTTTGCAATGATGTGTGATCGGAATGTGATCAGCGGCCGGTGCGGAAGTAATCGAGGAACATCCTGCCGATGTACTGGACGATGGGGCAGAGGACGCCGTCCGCAAAAGCCAGAACCACCGAGAGCAGGACGCCCAGAATGATGGTAACTGCGTTGACGTCAGCCAGGACCGCGTAGGCGACGCAGTACCAGAGTGCGCCGGCAATCGCAGCAGCGGCCAGCTTCGCGATGAAGCCGAACTCCTGCTTCCTGCGGACGAAGATGTATACCACAGCGTATATGGCAGTACCGATCAGAAGGAGGGGGAGAAAGCCTGGATTCATGATGTTTACCTCCTGTGCGAGAACTGATGATTGCTATCCGGATTATAGCAGATCGGCGGCAGGAATGCAAGGTTATTTCCTTTGGCAGAAGTCCAGCAGCATCTGCTGCAGCTCCTGCATGCTCCCGGCGCGCATGTCGGCCTGGGCGTACTCATCCTCGCTGCCGTAGCCGAAGCAGGCGGCGATGGTCGGCAGACTGTTGTCCCGTCCGGCGCGGATGTCGCCCAGGCGGTCGCCCACCATGACGGCGCGTTCGGGCTGCAGGTCGGCCAGCAGCAGGGCTAAATTTGATGTCTTCGTGCGCTCCGGGTGGCTGGTGACGGTGCGCAGGAACACGCCGTGGAGGCCGAAAACGTCCTTGCACAGGGTCAAATAGGGCGCGGTGCCGTTGGAGACGATGCACATCTCCGCGTGGGGCGTAAGGGCCATCAGCAGCTCCTTTGCGCCGGGGAAGAGGCGGTTGACCTGCGGCACCAGGGACAGCGCGCATTCCAGACGGACGCGGCAGTACTCCGTCAGGCGGTCTGCCGGGACGCCCAGGATGGGCGCGGCTTCCTCAAAGGTGGGGCCGTTGCAGGCGCGCAGGGTCGCTTCCGGCACGGCGGGGAGGCCCAGGCGCTCCAGCGCCATGCGGTTTTCGTGGATGCACAGCGCCATGCTGTCGCAGAGGGTGCCGTCCCAGTCGAAGAAGATGACGGGCTTTTTCATGCAGCGTCCCCCTTGAGCAGCCAGCGCTTGGTGAAGTAGTTCCACACCATCACCAGGCCGGTGGCGATGACCTTGTTGACCATCCACACCTGCAGGGTGAAGCCGAAGATGGTCACAAGGGCCGCGTCCTCGCCGAAGAGGGCCGTCAGCACCCACATGATGCCCCAGTTGAGGAAGAAGCCCATGCCGCTGGTGACGACAAAGCCCAGCTGCGCGGCGCGGGAACCCTCCTTGGCGCCGGAAAAGACCCACTTGACGCACAGGAGGTAGTTGAAAAAGACGCTGATGAGGAAGGAGATGGGCGTCGCGATCAGCACGTCCCAGCCCAGCCAGGCTTTGAGGACGTACAGCGCGGCGTACTCAATGACGGTACAGACGCCGCCGGTGAGGATAAAGCGGAGGATCTCTTTCAGTCGGTTGCTCACATTATGCCTTCTTTTCCACGATTTTGACATTGGCCTCGCCGAATGCCTTCACAAGCCGGGACAGGCAGCCCTCGCTTCCGTCGCACCACTGGATGCGCGGCAGCAGGAAGGTCAGCTTTTCTGCCGGGACGTGCAGGTACACGGGGATGCTGCCCGGGTGGAGGGAGAGGTGATGGACAGCCTCGTCCATGCGGGGGCGCTCCAGCTGGATGAAGAGCTTGCGCGGGGCCTCGCTGGCCAGCTGCGCGTCGGTTTTCTGCGGTGCGGCGGGCTGGCGGTGAGGAACGGGGGGATTTGGAATCTGGTCAGTGGCCCTCGCGGAAGCGGGGACACGGTTACGGACGGCGATGCGGGACGGGTGGCTCGCGGCGTTTTTGCTCTCCTCCTCCCAGCTTTCCAGGGGGGTGAGGCGGTCCACCAGGAGCTTGGGGGCCTCCTCCTCGCGGATGGAGAGCTTGCCGCTGAGGACGACCAGGTCGTCCGGAGCCATCATGCCCTGATAGCGCTCATACACCTTGGGAAACACCAGGCACTCGATCTGGCCGGTCAGGTCTTCCAGGGTGATGAAGCCCATGTAGGCGCCCTTTTTGGTGGCCTTGCCCTTGACCTCGGTGAGGATACCGGCCATCTCCACAAACATGCCGTCCATTTCCAGGCCATGGTCATCCCGCTCCTCCAGACCCTCCAGCTGGGCGGTGGTGAAGGGGAATTTGCGCAGCAGCTCGCGGTAATCGTCCAGGGGGTGACCGGTGATGTACACGCCGGAAATCTCCTTCTCCATGGCCAGCTTCTGCCGGGAGGGGAAGTCTGGTAGGCGGGGCAGCTCACGGGTTTCTTCGATGACGGGAGCGGAATCGCCGAAGGCCATGTCGAACAGGGAAAGCTGTCCGTCCACGTTGGATTTGCGCCGGCTGATGGCCGCGTCCATGGCGGACTCGAACACAGCCAGCATCTGCGGGCGGTTCGCGCCGGTATAGTCGAAGGCGCCGGCCTTGATGAGGCTTTCCACCACGCGCTTGTTGCATTCGGCGGTATCGATGCGGGAGCAGAAGTCGAAGATGTCCTTGAAGGGGCCGTTCTCGCGCTCGCGCATGATGGCGTCCACCGCGCCCGCGCCCACACCCTTCACCGCGCCCAGGCCGAAGAGGATGCACAGCCCGCCCGTGGCGGGTGCGCGGCCCGAGGGAGGCGTGTCAGCGCCGACTAGCGGTGTATTCGCTTGCGAAGACGCCGCGTAGCCAGCACCGCTTTTAGCGGGGCTGGCCGAGACAACGGTGAACTTCCAGCCGGAGCGGTTCACGTCCGGCGGCAGCACCTGAATGCCCTGGCTGCGGCAGTACTGGATGTACCCGGCGATCTTGCCGGAGTTGCCGTAGACGGAGTTGAGGATGGCGGCCATGAAGGGCACGGGATGGTGCTTCTTGAGCCAGCCGGTCTGCACGGCGACCACGGCGTAAGCCGCCGCGTGGGATTTATTGAACGCGTAGGACGCGAAGGCGGTCATGTCGTCGTAGATCTTGTTGGCGACGGCCTCCGGCACGCCGTTGCGCACGCATCCGGGCACGTCGATGGAGCCGTCCTCGTTCACCTTGCCGTGGACGAAGTACTCGCGCTCCTGCATCATGATCTTGTGCTTCTTCTTCGCCATCGCGCGGCGCACCAGGTCGCTGCGGCCGTAGGAATAGCCCGCCAGGTCGCGCACGATCTGCATCACCTGCTCCTGGTACACCATGCAGCCGTAGGTGACGTCCAGGATGGGCCTCAATTTCTCCGTTTCATAATGTACGGAGGCAGGGTTGTGCTTGCCCTCGATGTAGCGGGGAATGGATTCCATGGGGCCGGGGCGGTAGAGGGAAATGGCGGCGATGATGTCCTCGAAGTTACCGGGCTTCATGTTGGTCAGGAAGGTGCGCATGCCGCCGCCTTCCAGCTGGAACACGCCGTCGGTATCGCCGGCGGAGATCATCTCGTACACCGCCGCGTCGTCCATGGGGATCTCCTCGGGGGTCATGTCTACCCCCATTTCGCGCATCATGTCCAGCGCGTCCCGGATGACGGTGAGCGTCCGCAGGCCCAGGAAGTCCATCTTCAGCAGACCCAGCTGCTCGATGGTGCCCATGGGATATTGCGTGGTGATGACCTCGTCATTGCGCTGCAGGGGCACGAACTCCACCACGGGCTTGCCGGTGATCAGCACACCCGCTGCGTGGGTGGAGGCATGGCGGGGCATGCCCTCCAGGGTCATGGCGGTGTCGATGAGGCGGGTGACGCTCTCGTCCGACTCGTACATGCTTTTGAGCATGGGGGAGAGCTTCAGCGCCTTCTCCAGCGTCATGCCCAGGTCGAAGGGGATGGCCTTCGCCACCGCGTCCGTCTCCGCGTAGGACATGCCCAGCACGCGGCCCACGTCGCGCACCACGCCCTTGGCGGCCATGGTGCCGAAGGTGATGATCTGGCTGACGTGATCCGCGCCGTATTTGCGGGCCACGTAGTCGATGACCTCCTGGCGGCGCTCGTAGCAGAAGTCCACGTCGATATCGGGCATGGACACGCGCTCCGGGTTCAGGAAGCGCTCGAACAGCAGCTGGTACTTCAGTGGGTCGAGCATCGTGATGCCCAGGGAGTACGCCACGATGGAGCCTGCGCCGGAGCCGCGGCCCGGGCCGACCATGATGCCGTTCTGTTTGGCATAATTGATGAAGTCCCAGACGATGAGGAAGTAATCCACATAGCCCATGCCGGAGATCACGCCCAGCTCGTAGGAGAGGCGGGTGTAGGGCTCGTCGCCGGGGAAATCGCCCTCGGGGGCCTTCGCGTCGGGATACAGGCGGCGGATACCCGCAAGGCACAGGCGGGTGAGCATCTCCAGCGGGGTCTCGCCCGTCTCCACAGGGTAGGCGGGCAGGCGGGTCACGCCAAACTCGAATTCCACGTTGCAGCGTCCGGCAATGAGGGTGGTGTTGTCCACCGCGTCCGGGCAGGCGCGGAACAGCTGGCGCATCTCCTCCTCGGACTTGACGTAGAGCTGGCGGGTCTCCATCTTCATGCGGTGCTCGTCTTCCAGGGTTTTGCCGGTCTGGATGCACATGAGCACTTCCTGGGCGTCGGCGTCCTTTTCCTCCAGATAGTGGCAGTCGTTGGTCGCCACCAGCTTCACGTCCATCTCCCGCGCCAGGGCGATGAGGCGGGGCAGCACCAGCTTCTCCTCGCGGATGCCGTGATCCATGATCTCGATGAAGAAATTCTCCTTGCCGAAGATGTCCTGCATTTCGCGGACGTAGGCAACTGCCTCCTCGTGCCGCTCGTCCAGCAGGAGCTTGGGCAAATCGCCGGACAGGCAGGCGGACAGGCAGATGAGGCCCTCGCTGTGCCGGCGGATGAGGTCATAGTCGATGCGGGGCTTGTAGTAATAGCCGGTGAGGAAGCCCTCGCTGACCAGGTGCATCAGGTTCTCGTAGCCCCGGTTGTTCTCGCACAGAAGGATGAGATGGCTGTATTCGCGCTGGGCGGTCGTCTTGTCCGTGCGGTCGCGGCAGACGTAGACCTCGCAGCCGATGACGGGCTTGATGCCCTCGGCCTTCATCGCCTGATAGAAATCAATGCAGCCGTACATCACGCCGTGGTCAGTGATGGCACACGAATCCATGCCCAGCGCCTTGACGCGCTGAACCAGCTTCGGGATGCGGCATGCGCCGTCCAGCAGGGAGTACTCGGTGTGCAGGTGGAGATGGGTGAAGGACATGGGGGACACCTCCGTGTGCCGAATTCGGAATGATGTTTGTTGTGCTGACATTATACCACAACTTGCGCAGGTCGAACAGGGGAACGGCGGCGGTGACCGGAAAAAATCTGCAGGCGGTGAAACGTTTGGGGGTTCTGGTGCGTATATACAGATGAAGGGAGCGGAAAAGTTGTAACAAAATCCGGAAGACCCTTTACAGATGAACTGTTGTGTGATATATTGATGTTGCAAAACGATAAGACTGAGGAGGTGCCCTGTATGAAAAAGCTGCTTTCCATCCTGCTGGCGCTGCTGCTGCTGGTGCCGGGCGCATCTGTGGCAGAGGATCCCGTGTTTGACGCGATGTGGGCGGCGAGCGACTGGTCCTTCCTGGCGGACTGGGGCGTGCTGACGGCGGAGGAGGCCGCGCGACTCTCTGCGGATCGGGCGGCCGTGGAGGCCGGGCGGGAGGTCGTGCGCACGGTGAGGATTGAGACCGGGGCGCTGAACGGCGATCCCCACATGGATCAGCTGCTGGCGGAGTTCATGACCCGGGTGACCATCGTCAACCGCAGCCGGGCGGACGGCGAGGCGGTGAGCATCCTGCTGGACGGGGAGGACTGGCTGTCCTTCGCCCTGGCGGCACAGGAGGGCGGCTATGTGCTGGATACCAGCCTTGCGCCCGCTGCCGTGCAGTTCACCGCGGAGGAGCTGGCGCAGCCCGGCACCCTCGTGCGCCTGATCGGCGCGATGCAGTCCGGCGGGCTGATCACCCGCGACGACGCGATGATGGTCAACATGATGCTGCTGGGCGGCGGCATGCCGTGGCCGATGTCGATGCTGGGGAAGGATCTCTCCGGCGTGGCGGACTTTGAAACGACCGCATGGGACGCGGCGGTGGAGGCCATCCTCGGGCGGCGGGAGTATGAGCGCATCCCCGGCGGCGGGACGGATCCCGACGCCCAGCCGGAGGGCTGCGACCCCGCCGCGCAGGTGTGGACGCTGTATGTGACGCAGGACGACGTGCGCGACCTGGCCGTGGCCGGGCTCACCGACATCCGCGACAACCCCGCCCTGGGAGAGCAGCTGGCGGCGCTGATGGATTACAGCAGCGTCAACGCGGCGGGAAGCAATGTCAGCTTCAACGACGCCTTCATCAACCCGCTCATCGAGGAACTGACGGCTGCGGAGATGAGCCCGTTCTTCACCATCGGTCTGCGGGGCTATGAGGACGGCACGGGTACGCTGGTGCGCCTGGAAGCGGAAGTTGTGGATTCCAGCGGTGACGAGCTGGCGCCGGTGTTCTTCTGCCTCTACAACCGCCTTTCTGCGGAGGGCGCGGTGACCCACGAGGTGCTCTTCGGCGACGACATGCTGGAAGCCTACGTTATTTGCACCGTCACGGAGCCCCACGGCACGTACGCCCGGGGATATGAGGTGACCGTTGGCGATATCGATCCGGAAGGCGCGCGCACGGAGGTGCTCCGCGTGGTGCTGGGTGCGGCGACCAACCGCAGCATCCCCGGCATGACCGAGGCGCTGGCGCTGCTGAGCGTCATCGTGCCCGCCAATGCGGAGTGGGGCGACGTGGAGGAGAGCCGGCAGGATTTGCTGCTGAATGTCGCCATCGCGGAGAACGATGTGTCCATCGGCCTGGCCTTCCAGTACAGCGAGGGCGACCGGCTCCTGACGGACATGCAGTGCGGCATGGATTACGCCACCGACGGCGTGGACCTGACGGGCACGGAGCGCTTCAGCGTCTCGGTGGAGGGCGAGCGGCTCCTCTCCCTGATCAGCGAGGTGCACACCTGTGCGCCGCAGGGCAGCCTGTGCAGCCACGAGGCGGTTTCCCTCAGCGGCATGAGCAATGCGGAACTGAACGACTGGGTCGCGCAGGCGAAGGCCAGCTGGGACGCGCTGACCGGCGAGGTGTTCGACTGGGTGATGCGCGAGGCGGCGGAATTGCCCGTGACCGGCGAAATCGTGGTGACGAACGGAGCCGGCGGGAAGACCTGGCGCATCGGCGTGGTGGAGGGTGACGAGGTCATCTGCGTCGGGGAGAGCGCCGATGTCCCGGGCGCGGGCGTGGCGCTTGAGCACGCGGACGGAACGGGAACGTATATTGCCTTCACCGGCCTGCAGGAGGGGCGCGCAACGGTGCGCATGCTCACCCTTGTCGTCACGGATGACGGCGAGGTGGTGACGGAGGTCAACTACTACGATGTGCAGGTGGATGCGGAGGGCAACGTGCGCGTGCCGGAGCACCGCCAGGTGAAGAAGGTCGACGGACAATGACCAGCCGGGAGGGGGAACGTTCCCCCTCCCTTTCTGCGTCGGCATTCGCCTGACAGGACACAGGCCGCCCCTTGACAAGCCGGACACGCCGTGCTACAATGTCCCCAATGTGATGATGAAGGAGGGCTGACCCGGATATGCGGATGTAAGCTGCTGCAATGAACCCATCAGGGAGCATATACGCCGTTTTCGTGACGGTTTGTTTGCTGCGGCAGTCACACCCATATTCGTGTCAGGCTCTCCTTTTTGCGTGCCAAAAACCGAATCGCTGCCGTCTTCACTCCCTCAGTCAGCTTTGCTGACAGCTCCCTCGGGGAGGGAGCCAGATCAACAGGAGGCGATGATTATGCAGGTATCCATCCGTGACCTTTCCTTCACCTATGACGGCTCCTACACGCCGGTGTTCGAGCATGTGTCCTTCAATTTCGATACGTCCTGGCGGCTGGGACTGATCGGCCGCAACGGCAAGGGCAAAACCACCCTGCTGCGGCTGCTGATGGGCGAAATGAAGCCCCAGGGCCGCATCGACATGCCCCTCACGCCGGTGTACTTCCCGTACCCCGTGGCGGATGCGTCGGCCAATACCCGCGAGGTGATGCTGCAGGCTGCCAACGATGGCCCGAGATCGGGCTTCAGCCCGATTAGCGACAGCGATTGCTTGCAATCGCCGAGCGTAGCCAGCGCCGCTTACAGCGGTGATGGCCGAGTTGAGGAGTGGCAGCTGGTGTGCGAGCTGAACCAGCTGGACGTGGACGACTCCGTCCTCGACCGGCCCTTCTGCACCCTTTCCAAGGGCGAGCAGACCAAGGTGCTGCTGGCCGCCCTCTTTGCCCGGGAGGACGCCTACCCCCTCATCGACGAGCCGACGAACCACCTGGATACCCGCGGCCGCCAGCTGGTGGCGGACTACCTCCGCCGCAAGGACGGCTTCCTCCTGGTCAGCCACGACCGCGCTTTCCTCAACCGCTGCATCGACCATGTGCTGTCCCTCAACCGCAGCGATGTGTGGGTCATGCAGGGTAATTACGACACCTGGGAGGCCCGCCTGAACCAGCAGAACGAATACGAGCAGGGCCGTAACGAGGCACTCAGACGCGACATCCGCCATTTGGAGGAGTCCGCCCGGCGGTCCGCCGAATGGTCGGCGAAGGCGGAACGCGGCAAGTTCCATGTGCCGGAGAGCGTGTCCGCCGTGGTGGATCGTGGCTTCGTGGGTGCGAAGGCGGCCTCTGTGATGAAGAAGGCCACCAACGCCGTCCGCCGGAAGGAGCGCGCCATCGAGGAAAAGCGCGGCCTGCTGCACAATGTGGAAAAGGTGGGCGAGCTGAAGCTGACGGTGCTGCAGCACCCCAAGGACGTGCTGATCTCCGTCGCCGATGGGCGCGTGGCATACGATGGCCGCGCCGTCTGCGAGGGCATCAGCTTCACCCTGCGGCGAGGGGAGCGCATTGCCCTCAGCGGCCCCAACGGCTGCGGGAAATCCAGCGTACTCAAGGCGCTGGTGGGCGCGGGCGGCTCGCTGACGGGCAGCATCAGCATTGCGCCGAACCTCATTGTTTCCTATGTCCCCCAGCAGACGGACGACCTGCGGGGCTCTGTCAGCGAATTTATCCGCAAAAGCGGTGTGGACGAGACGTTGTTCAAGGCGATCCTGCGCAACATGGACTTCACCCGCGACCTTTTTGACCGGCCCATCCACCACATGAGCCAGGGGCAGAAGAAGAAGCTCCTGCTGGCCCGGAGCCTGTGCATCCCGGCCCACCTCTACGTCTGGGACGAGCCGATGAACTACATCGACGTACTCTCCCGCGTGCAGCTGGAGGGGCTGCTGCTGGAATACGCGCCCACGCTCCTGCTGGTGGAGCATGACGCGGTGTTCCTGCAAAGGGTGTGTACCCGCGTGATCGACCTGGGAGGCGGCGCATGAGCAGACTGTATATCGTCGAGGGGCTGCCCTGTTCGGGCAAGAGCAGCACGGCGGCCTATCTGGCGGACGTGCTGAAAATGCAGGGGAAGCGCGTGAAGCTGGTGGACGAGGGCACGGGCGACCACCCGGCGGATTATGAGTTCCACGCCCTGGTGGACGGGCACATCGTCCCGCTGAACACCGTGCCGCCGCAGCAGCTGGCGGAGATGCTGCCATACAAGATTTACGATGGTCTCCCATGGGAAACGGAGGCCCCGCTGATGCTGGACAAGTGGCGGCGGTTCGTCCGGGAGGCCGATCCGGACACGGCGTATGTCTTCAACTGCGTGCTGCTGCAAAACCCGATGTGCGAAACGATGATGCGCTTCGGCATGCCCGAGGAAGCCTCCGCCGCCCACATCCTGGCCATTGCGGAGATCATCGCGCCCATGGAGCCGGTGGTGGTGTATCTGCACAATGATGATGTTGCCCAGACGGTGCAGCGGACTGCACAGGAGCGCCCCGGCTGGCTGGAGGCGGTCATCCCGTACCACGCGGAGGGCGGCTACGGGCGTTCCATCGGCGCGGCGGGCTTTGAGGGGTATATTGCCTGCCTGCAGGAGAGGCAGCGGCGGGAGGAGCGCATCCTCGCGTCGCTCCCCCTGCGGGCGGTGACGCTCCGCGACGCCCACCGGGACTGGGCGGCGGCGCGGGCATCCCTGTCGGCGACGCTATGTCAAGAACGCCCGTAATCATTTGCGGGCTATCTTTTCCGGGCATGGCATGTTATCCTCATACGCGGAGAAGGGAGGGGAGCCTCATGAAGTACGAAAACGCGAAGGACATCTTTCCGCCGGAGCTGCTGCGGCAGATTCAGCGCTATGTGTCCGGCAAGGCCATCTACATTCCCTCCCCGGAGCCCCGGAAATGGGGAGAGACCAGCGGCTACCGGCGGTATCTGCGCGACCGCAACCGCGATATCCGCCGCGACTTTGCCCAGGGGCGCTCCATCGACTCGCTGGCGGACCGGTACTGCCTGTCGGTGGAGTCCATCCGCCGCATTGTGTACTCAAAGAAGGAGGATTTCATCATGGATTACGCCTGCACGCTGTCCAATGCCATCGAATGCGGTCAGCACGGCATGATCGAGGAATGGATTCACACCTACCTGCTCTCCGACGGGCATAACAAGCCCTTTTCCGACGGCCTCAGGGAGCTTGACCGCATCTACCATGCCCCGGTGAGCTTCCCGCTGAACCTGCTGAAGCGCAACACCGGCCCGGAGCCGGAAATGCGCTGGCAGATTCACCCGGAATGGTTTGAAATCCACGTCGGGCAGCTGATGGACGCCGCCAGGGCCGGGGCTGACCTGCCGCCGCTGATCGTCCACTACTGGATTCCTGAGGGCAAAACCGACGGGGAATTCGAGATGAACGACGGCAACCACCGCCTGGAGGCGTTCAAGCGGCTGGGAATCGACAAGTACCATGTCATCTTCTGGTGTACGGAAAAGCAGGAGTACGAGCAGCTGATGGAGCGGTATGGGCATCAGATGGCATGATGGGAGGTGGGGACATGAAGGTCCGCTTCTGGAAACAGCACAGCATGGAGAGCTGCGGCATTGCCTGTGCGCTGATGATCCTGGATGCCTTTGGCGTCGATTACCCGACCATTGGCAAGGAACAGGCGCTCTATCGCCGCTTCAGGGCGCGGTGTACGCCGGGAACGCTGGGCGGCAGTGTGGCGCAGCTTCTGACACGCCATGGCTTACAGGTGACCCTTGCCCACGCCGAGCGTGAGATGATGGTCAACCGGGGCGGCTATTACCCGCCGGAGCTGCATGCCCAAATCCTCGCGGAGCACCGGGAAGCCATTGAGCGGGCCGGCGCGCGCCTGACCCTTCGGGTTGGTCAGCCCATCACGGCGGACTGGCTGCGGGCGGAGCTGGCCGGGGAGAGGCTGGTCATCGTGGAGGTCATTGTCCCCGGAGATGCGGACGGCATGCATGACGAGGTGCTGCACGGCATCCTGCTCACGGGCGCGGAGGACGGCGTTTTCCTGGCCTGTGATCCCCTGCAGGGACGCATCCGCCTGACGGAGGCGGAGCTGCTGGCGGCCATGGACACGCCCCTGGGCGCGATGGCGATCAGCGCGGGACGGAACACGGGAGGCGAATGAGGATGGAGCTTTACCTGATCGGCGGCTCGCCCTGCAGTGGTAAGAGCACTGTGGCAGAGGCGCTGGCGGCGCAGTATGGCCTGACGTACTTCAAGGTGGATGATCATCTGGATGATTTTACCGACCGTGGCGCGGTGGCCGGACTGCCGGTGTGCAGCCGCATCCGGCGCATGACGGCGGAGGAAACGTGGATGCGCACCCCGCAGGAGCAGTGCCGGGAGGAGCTGGCCTTCTACGCGGAGATCAGCGCGATGGTATGGGCGCACCTGCAGGGCCTGCGGGCGGAGCGCGTCGTGGCGGAGGGCGCGGCCTTTCTGCCGGAGGTGGTCAGGGCGTGGAGCATTCTGCCGGAGAGGTATATCGCCATCACGCCGGAGAGGGCGTTTCAGGTTGCCCATTACAGCCGGCGGCCATGGGTGCCGCATGTGCTGGAGGGCTGCAGCGATCCCGCGCAGGCCTTTGCCAACTGGATGGCGCGGGACGCGCTGTTTGCCGAGGAAGTCCGGCGGCAGTGCAGTCAGCTGGGCTATGCGTCGCTGCTGACGGACGGCAGCGTGAGCGTAGGGGAGCGGCTCAGGCAGGCTGCCGCCCACTTCGGCCTGACGAAATGAAGAAGGAGACCGGGGTGCAGACGAATCGCGCTCCGGTCTCCCTTTGCTTTCGGGTCAGTTCCATTCCGGCACAAGCTGACGCAGGCGGATCATGTCTTCCTCCAGCGCATCCAGCTCTTCATTGTGGTAAAGCGCCTCGATTTCCTCCTGGACACGGTAGAATTCAGCCATTTCCTCCGAGCAGAAGGGAATGTCGTCCCCGGCCCGGTAGACAATGCGCTCCTCCTTGCCGCAGACCACGCGGATGCAGCTGATCTGATGAGGCGTTTCCGCCTCATACTGCAGGTGGCCGTGGTCATACCGGTCTGAGTAGATGAGCCCGTCCTGCCAGTAGGCGTTGGCAAAATCGTTGTCGCTCATGCCGATCACGGGTTCATCATGGTACTTCCGTACCAGCGTGGTATGGGGGATCACCGTCAGCATATAGCTGCCGTCCTCCAGGGGCTCCATACCGCTGCCGACGCCACAACACAGCGTCCTGTCATGGGCGTAGAGATTCAGCAGGACATTCCCGTCCTCCGTGCGGGTCAGCACAGCGTCGTATTCATCCAGCCCCAGCGGAATCTGGCTGGTATGGAAGGCATACTGCCAGACAAAGGCGCCGACCATCACCAGAACCGCCGTCAGCAGCGCGGTGAGGGCTACCAGCAGACGGCGCTTGTTCTTCCTGCGCTTCCGGAGCTTGCGGGCGGCCTCGTCCAGGTAGTCCGGCGCTTCCTTCGGGGTCAGCAGATGGCCCTGCATCTCCGCATATACCTTCGCGCACTCCTCGCATTCCCACACATGCTTCACCACCAGCTCCCGGCTGGCCTCGGACGCTGCGCCGTCAATGCACAGGGGCATCAGGTCGCGCATCACCTGGCATTCCTTTTTATTCATCCATCCATTCCTCCTTGATCATCTGGCTCAGCAGCTGCCTTGCTCTGTAATAATTGACCCGGGCCCAGCTGTCCGATTTGCCGAACAGGCTGCCGATCTGCCCGTGGGAGAGGTCGCCGAAGGTGCGCAGGGTGAAGATCTCCCGCATCGGCTCGGGCAGGCGGTGTACCAGGCGGTGGGCGGCCATGACGCGGTCGCTCTGCACCAGGGCGTCGGTTACATCCTCGGCGGGGAGGGCCTCGGCTTCGTCCAGGGGCAGGGCTTCCTTCCGGCGGACGGCGCTGTAAAGCTGCCGTTTGGCGATGGTGCACAGCCAGGTGGAGCGGCTGCCCTGTCCGCGGAAATCATCCCAGTGCTGCAGGGACTGGGTGAAGGTTTCCTGCGTCAGCTCCTCGGCGAGGTGCGGATTTCTGCACAGCCGCAGCAGAAAACGGTACACCATCTGCTGATGCTCCCGGTAAGCCGATTCAAAATCATCCACGGCGCGGCCTCCTTTCTTGCTGTGATGAAAAGCGCTTTCACCTATATGACGGATGAAGGGTGGAAAACGTTACAGGAAAATGCAAAAAAGCCCGGAGCGCAAAAGTGCACTCCGGATGGTACGGTATACGGTTATTTCAGCATGACGCCCCGCAGGAACCGCGCGGCCATCTCGGGCCACTGGGCGCATTCGGGGACGTTCTGCCCGGGGTAGACGCTGGTCAGCGGATTGGCCAGGGCCAGGCCGTGGCTGCCGTGGGGGAAGATGTGAACCTCGGTCAGCACCTTGTGGCGGCGCAGGGCGGAGGCCATATTGAGGGTGTTCTCCACCGGCACGGCGGCGTCCTCGAAGGTGTGCCAGAGGAAGGCGGGCGGGGTTTCATCGCTCACCAGCGCGTCGAGGGAGTACGCCTCGTGGATGGCCAGGTCATCCGTGCCCGTGAGGTTCCGGAAGCTGCCCCGGTGGGCAAATTCGCCGCCGGTGATGACCGGGTAGCACAGCACCATGGCGTTGGGGCGCACGGCCTCGCAGGTGTAGCCCAGGTGGGCCATGAGCGCCTCGTTTTGCCAGCGGACGCCCAGGTGACCCGCAGCGTGTCCACCGGCGGAGAAGCCCATGACGGCGATGGCGTTCTCCTCTGCGGAGAAGTCCTCGGCGTGGGCGCGCACCCAGGCCACGGCGGAGGCCACATCCTGCAGGGCGGCCGGGTGCCGGTGGGGCGCAATGCGGTACCACACCACGAAGGCGTTGAAGCCCATGGCGGCAAAGACCAGCGCGATGGGCTCTGCCTCGCGGTCGGACAGGTGCTCATAGCCGCCGCCGGGGCAGATGACGACGCTGGGGCGCTTCACGCCCGGGGCCGTTTTGAGGGTGGGGATGTAGGCGTCCATGGGGCAATGGGGGAGCTGAATGCGCTGGTGAATCATGGCAGGATCATCCTTTCGTGCTGTGTCGGGTCAGCGGAAGGGGTTCTCGGGGGAGCCATCGCCGGCGGTGAAGACGTACTCCTCCAGCGAGAGGGTCACCACGGGGCGCACGCCGGGGTTGGCGCCGTCTGTGGGCAGGGTCAGATTGCCGCTGGCAGTCACCACCGGGTGCACGCCGCCCTCCAGGCTGTCGCGCAGCCAGTAGACGGCGCGGCCTTCGGCATGCGTCACGCCCTGGGCCACGGCGTAGGGCGTGGCGGGGGTGCCCAGATCGGTCAGGCTCGCCAGATCGGCGGCGGAGGGCAGGGTCACGCCGGTGACGGCGGACTGCTCGCCCTCGGTGAAGGTGAGGTCGGTGGGGGTGGCGATGGGGGAGGCGTCGATGACCGACTCGCACAGGAGTGTGACCACCGCGCCATCCAGGCGGATGACCCGCCAGAGCAGCGCGCTCTCCACGCCGCTTTCGCCCGTGGGGTACTCGCCCAGCAGCACATAGGGCTGGCTGTCTGCAGCGGCCACGAGCTGCAGGTTCACGCCGAAGCGCTCGGTGAGGGCGGCGGCCATGGCCTCGGCTTCCGCGTCGCCGATGGCCTCGCAGGCAGCGATGACGTCGGCTGCGGTATCCAGCGTGGCGGCGGCGCTGGCCTCCTGAAGCGCAGCTGTCAGCGCGGCACGGCAGCGCTGGGCGCGGTCGGGCGCGTCCAGCACGTCCCCCAGGGCCAGGAAGGCCTGCATGGCGGCCAGGTGATCGCCAGCGTCGCAGAGCTCGTCCGCAGCGGTGTAGGCGGCGCGGTTCAGGGCCGTGGTGCAGTTGGCGGCCAGGGCGGCGCTCTGCCCGTAGCCGTCCAGGGACAGGAACAGCTCCCGGGCGGCGGCGTATTCGCCCTTGGACATCAGGGCGCGGCCTTCGCGCATGACGGCCTCGGGGATGGCGGTGCGCAGCTCGTCGACGGCCTCATGGGCGTTGTGGAAGGTGCCCAGCTGTTCGTAAAGGGACAGGGCAGCCTCCAGCTCGCCGGCCATCTCGGCCTCCAGGGCGGTGATGTACATCAGGTAACGCTCGCTGCTCTTGAAGGGCGCGATGGCCTGCAGGTTCGCACGGGCGAGGGTCAGGTCGCCCGCGTCAAGGGCCGCAAGGGCTGTGGCATACAGGGCGTAGTCCGCCGAGTCGGCGTATTCGCCCAGCTGGCTGAACAGTTCAGCTGCTGTGGCAGGATCGCCGCTGCCCAGGTAGAGCTGCGCCTGCTCGTAGTACTGCTGATTGCTGCGGCTGACACAGGCTGTGGCCATCAGCCCGAGGCTGAGGGCGAGCAGCAGGGTAAGGGCTTTCTTCATCATGATACCTCCCGATGGGTTCCGTGGGCCGGAACTTTTCAGGGGTATCATGCGCGGGTCGGGGGAGGATTATTTGGCAGGCTTTGGCGATTTGCGCAGGACGGAGAGGATGCGGCGGTTGCGGGTCGCCATCCACCACAGGGCGCACAGCGTCAGATATGTCGCGCCGCCCGCGGCCACGCACAGGAACAGCCCGGCCCAGCCATCCACGGGCAGCTGCGCCGTCAGCCGCACGACGAGCGCCATCGCGCCGCCGATGGCCGAGTAGGTCAGCGCGTACCGCACATACCGCAGGAAGGGCAGCTCGTGGCGCAGGATGACGAACTGCACCACCGGTACGGCCAGCTCCGCCGCCATGGTGGCGACGACTGCGCCCTTCGCCCCGAAGAAGGGGATGAGCAGCGCGTTGAGCACGACATTCACCGCCGCGCCGGTCAGGACGGATTTGATGAAGATGTGGTCCCGCTTCTGCGGCAGCACCCACTGGGTACGGATGACGTTGGCAAAGCCGATGGTCAGGAGCGTGAAGGCCAGCAGGGTCATCAGCAGCCCGGAATCGGCGAAGGCCTCGCCGTAAAAGAGCACGGCGAATTCCGGCGCGATGCCGGCCAGGCCGAAGCCCAATGCGCAGACCATGCACATCACCAGCTCCATGGAGGCGTCCATGTGCTTCTTCACCTCGTCCACCAGGCCTTTGGCGGTCATGTGGCTGATCTTGGGCAGCATCACCGTGCCGATGGCGGCGATGAAGCCCGCCAGGCACAGGATGATCTTCTCCGCGTTCTCGTACAGGCCCGTCTGATGCATGTCGGAGAGCGCGCCGATCATCACCTTGTCCATCTGCCGGTAGACAGAAACGGCGATGACGGAGATGCTGAGGATGGCGCAGGGCTTCAGGTGAGTCAGCGCCTCCTTCCAGGGGACGGGGGTAAACTTCACCTGCCCGCGCAGGGACAGGAAGCAGCTGGCACAGCCCAGCAGCGTCGCCGCCGACCAGGCGAAGGCGTAGATCCACAGGTCCTCCGGCCCCCTGACGAAAACGAACACCGCCACCGCCGCCAGCAGCTTTGCCAGCGTGTTTCGCAGGGCGATGGGCCGGAACTGGTCAAGGCCCATCAAGCACCAGTCCACGTTGACCAGGCAGGAGATGCTGGCCAGCGTGAAGGCGAGCGCCAGGGGCTTCTCTGCCCCGGCGACGAAGGCCACATACCCGCACCAGACCAGCAGCGTCAGGCTTGCCACCAGCAGCTGCATCTGCCAGATGCCGGAGAAAGCGCGGTTCAGGGCGGACTTGTCATCCCGGGCCTGGGCGATGGCGCGGGGGCCGTAGTTCTCCAGGCCCAGCAGGCCGATCAGGCCAAAGGTGTAGCTGATGGCCCAGGCATAGCCGTACAGCCCCACTCCCTCCGTGCCCACCACGCGGCTCAGATACGGCGCGGTGATGAGGGGCAGCAGCATCGAGAAGAGGCGGTAGGCCATGTTGTAGATCGTGTTTTTGCGGGTGCTCATAAGGTCTCACCTGTGTGAATGATTTGTTCGGCGATTTCGGCGGGGTGGAGGCCAGTGGCATCCACCTTGACGGACTGCACGTGGTCGTAGAGTGGCAGGTAGGCCAGGGCGCGATTGATGCAGTCCGCATCCCGCAGGCCCGCTGCGACGTCCCGGCGGATGCGTGCAGCCAGTGCCTCGGGGGTGCATGTCAGCGAGATGTTCACCAGGCGCACACCGTCCATGGGCAGGCGGGCCAGCAGGCCGTCGATGATCTGCTGCTGGTGCATCACCCAGCAGAACACGACGTTATCAAACTCGCTGCAGTGCAGGAAGCTGCTGAGGATGTGCACGATGTTGCCGGTGACCATGGCCTTGGTTTCGTCGGTGACGATGAAGGGCTGCATCGTCCAGCACCAGTCGCCGTCGAGCATGGCGCAGCGGGGGAGCCGGGCGAGCAGCTCACGGCTGACGGCGGTCTTGCCCACGCCCATGGGGCCGCCGATGAAATAGAGGGTCTTCATATGCAGAACTCCTGTCTGAAGGTGCGCTCGGCACGGTCATGCCCGCCGGGGGATGTCAGCAAAGGCTGTCCGCCTTTGCGCGGCACTTCTTCGCCATCTCCCGGGGCCACTGGGCCTCGATCTCAAGGCCGCGCTCGTCCAGCCTGCGGGCAATGTCCTCCCAGAGGGTGCAGGCCTGGGCGAACTGCTCCAGCTCCTCGTGGCAGAAGGCCATGGAGTACATCGCGTCGAGGAACTTCGTGTCGATGCTGACGGCGGCTTGCCAGTGGGCGAAGGCCTCGTCATAGCGCTGCAGGCTCCGGCAGGCGTCCCCGGCGTACAGGTGCAGCAGCCCCTCCTGCGGGAAGCGCTCAAGGGCGGCCGTGCAGGTCTGCAAGGCCGCTTCGTGCCGGCCGGTGGTGTACTGCGCGTGGGCGAGATCAACCCAGCTGTCCGCATCGTCCGGGGCGGCGTGCAGGGTGGATTCCTGCTCGGCGATGCATGCGTCAGCCTGTCCGGTGCGGCAGCGCAGAAGGATCTTCTGGCGGAGGATGCGGTGATACATCTCGGGATCGGCGGTGCGGGAGGCTTCCATCGCCGTGTCGTAACACTCCGTGGCTTTGCGGATGCAGTGGTAGACCATGTACTCGTGGAGCACGCCGTTGCTGCGCCAGTCGTCCGCCGTGGCGGCGCCGGAGCGAATGAGCTTGTCGAACTCCTCTGCCGCGGCGATGAAATCCTCCCGCTTGCCCGTGCGCTCATACACCGCCAGCAGGCGCAGGGCGTTGTTGCTGTAGCCCCTGGGGGAGGGGCGGAACAGGTCGTCCACCAGCACGCCATAGAGCCGGGCGATTGAGGGCAGGAGCAGCACGTCGGGCAGGGTGGTGCTGGTCTCCCAGCGGGACACGGCCTGGGCGCTCACGCCCAGCTGCGCGGCGGCCTGCTCCTGGGTCATCTGCCTGTCGAGGCGGAGCTTGCGGAGATTGCTGGAAAAGGTGTTGCTCATGGTGATTCTCCTCTGTCATTGGATTTGAAGCTTTATGAGCTTACTGTACAGCATTTCCGGCAGAAAAACCAGCGCGCATTCTGCGTGAGGACTCGCAGAAAGTGAGAGCGGGGGACTTCGCATAACAATCAGAGCCGGAGCGCCATACAGGCAGACTCCGGCTCTGTGATATCGAGATCGGGCGCAGCCCGATTAGCGACAGCGATTCCTCGGAATCGCCGAGCGTAGCCAGCGCCGGGAGTGAAACGGGTCGCAGACCCCGGCGATGGCCGGAATCGAGATCGGGCGCAGCCCGATTAGCGACAGCGATTCCTCGGAATCGCCGAGCGTAGCCAGCGCCGGGAGTGAAACGGGTCGCAGACCCCGGCGATGGCCGGAGTGATTATTTCTGCAGCATGGACTCTTCCCAGCTGGCGAAGGGGGTCAGGCCCATCAGGTCCACGATGGTGGGGGCGACGTTCGCCAGGCCGAAGTGGGTGCCCGCCTTCAGCTCGTGACGGCCGTTGGGATCGTACACGATGAAGGGGACGGGGTTCAGGCTGTGGGCGGTACGGGGGGCGACATTGCCCTTCTTGTCCTTCTCCAGCATCTGGTCGGCGTTGCCGTGGTCGGCGGTGATGCACAGGATGGCGCCGACTTCATCGACGACCTTCTTGATGCGGGCCAGGCACAGGTCAACGGTCTCCACGGCGATCTCGGTGGCCAGGCAGGAGCCGGTGTGGCCCACCATGTCGCCGTTGGGGAAGTTGCAGCGGATGAAGCCGTACTTGCCGCTCTGCAGGGCAGCGATGACCAGGTCGGTCACCTCGGTGGCCTTCATCCAGGGGCACTCGTCGAAGGAGCGCACGTCGGAGGGCACTTC
>JAFQQT010000065.1 GCA_017410455.1 Clostridia bacterium | reverse complement strand
TAGAGTGTGTTTCTAAATTCACCAGGATGCATTTTCGGCATCTTTTCATGCACTTCAGCGTCTTCAAACCTCGATTTACCTCCAGTAAACCTTCGGTTTTCATCCTTGAATTGCAAGAAAATCTGCTCGAAACTGCACCTGCCTCATTTTAGAAACACACTCTAAGAATTCTCTCAGTACCCCCCGCCCATCTCGGTCAGCTCGGTGACCTCGCAGAGGGTACCCTCGGCGAAGCGCTTCTCGGCCTCGGCCATGATGGCAGCCGTGGCGGACACGCCGCAGCGGCTCGCGCCCACCGCGCGGGCGGAGAGGACGGTGTCCAGATCGCGGATGCCGCCGGAGCCCTTGACGCGGATGTGGGGGGCGACGGACGCGCGCATCAGCTTCAGGTCGTCGATGGTGCAGCCCTTGGAGCCGTAGCCGGTGGAGGTCTTGACGAAGTCCGCGCCGGCGGCCTCGGCCAGCTGGCAGCAGGCGACCTTCTGCTCGTCGGTCAGGTAGCAGGTTTCCAGGATGACCTTCAGGATCGCGCCCTTGGTATGGGCTGCGTCAGCCAGGAGCCGGATCTCATTCTTGACATACTCGGTGTCACCGGCGATCATCTTGCCGATGTTGATGACCATGTCCAGCTCGGTGCAGCCCTCGGCCAGGGCCAGCTCAGCCTCGGCGACCTTGATGGCAGTTTGATGGCTGCCGTGGGGGAAGCCGATGACGGTGCAGACCTTCACGTCGGAGCCGGCCAGCATCTCCGCCAGGATCGGCACATCGCAGGGGCGGGCGCAGACGGACGCGCAGTCGTACTTCAGCGCCAGTTCGCAGCCCTTGCGGATGTCACTTTCGGTCAGGAAGGGCTGGAGGGTGGAGTGGTCGAGCATCTTGGCGATGTCATGGGGGGTGATGGACATGGGGAACCTCCTTCAAATTATGAATTGTGAATTATGAATTATGAATTGGGTTTGTGGCACTTGCCATTGTTCTGTATTTCGCCGTCCGTGCGGCAAATCCCTGCTTGACGGGCTGCAGATGACATGATATCATCACAAAAACGCGGAGGTGATTTTCATGGCGGAATCCTTTCTGACCCTGATGGCGGACTACTGCGAGGCGGATCAACGGCGCATGTCCGTCTGGTACGACGCGCTGCAAAACGCAGGCTTCACCGGCAATCAGACCCCGGGGCTGAATCACCACATCAGCCTGGCGACCTTCGCCCTGGAGGAGGAAGCCGCGGCCATTGATTTGACGCGGGCTGTCGCTGCACGCTTTGCCCCGGTGGACGTGGCCATCCGCCATGTGGGCGTGTTTCCCGGCGGCAAGGTGCTTTTCGCCGCGCCGGATATGTCGCCGGAGCTGGTCGCCCTGCAGGCCGCCTGCGCCAACGGCCGTCCGCTGAACGGCTACGCCTGGACGCCCCACACCACCATGCTCATGGACGAGCCGGAGGTCATCGGCCGCGCCCTGCCCGTGCTGATGCAGCACTTCACCCCGTTGATGGCGAAAATCGACCGGCTGCACCTGTGCGCCTTCTGGCCCACTCGTGAGATTCTGACCATCGAGCTGACCGGCCGGGAATAATCTTCCATGCCGCTTCGTTATGTCAACAAAGGAGTTGATCGAATGAAGCGGCTTTTGCTTTGCCTGTTCCTGCTGACGCTCACCCTCCCCGCCCATGCGGAAACGAAAACATACACCGGGCGCGTCCGGGAGGACATGTCCCTGCTGACCGTCGCCGTAACGGAGGACGGGTATGATGCCACGGCAGATCGCCCCTGTACGCTGACAGCCCGTATTTCGGCGGCGGACGGCAGCCTCACCCAGGAGATCACCTGGCAGTCAAACGAAAGCCCGGCGTATGACCGGGCGGCGGCGCTGGTGCGGTTCGTCGATTACAATTTCGACGGGTGCGCCGATCTGCAGCTGCTGACGGCACAGGGGGCCAGCGAGGTGTTCTACTGCTTCGCCCTGTGGAACCCGGACACGGGGCGGTTTGACGATGTGATGACCCTGCACGGTGAGTCCCTTGAGGTGGACAATCCCCACTTCATCCCGGAACGCCGCGAGATCCGCTCTGTCGTCCATGACGGCTGGCGTTACCGCACGGTTACGCTGCTGTGGTGGCGGGACGACCGCACCATCGAGGAGCGGGTCATCGCCGAGGTATACGATCCCGGCGTGAACGGCGTCATCGGCGAGCGGCTGACCATCGTGGATGGCGACAAGCGGCACGTCCTCTGGGATCAGCACTACACGGAGGATTGGTATTTCGGCCTGGGCGAAGGCGCCGACGAGCACCGGGATTCCGCTCTTGCCCTGTTCACTGTGGAGGGGCGCTATCCCTTCGCCATTCAGGTCACCCATGAGGATTGGGTCTACCTGCGTAGCCTGGACAGCATCCACTCCACGCCCCTGGCGCAGATTCCCCATGGCGATACGGTGTATGTCCTGCTGACCGGCATCGGCCCGGACGGCGGCTGGGTGATGGTCTGGTACGAGACTCCTGCGACCGGCGGCGAGACGCTCGGCTGGGTTGGCTACGTGTGGCACAGCTTCCTGGGCGTATGGCCGCTGCGGGTGACCGGCGCGGACTGGGTCTATATCCGCGAGGCCCCGGACAAGCAGGCCTCCGCCATCACGGAGCTGGACAGGGGCACACTGGTCTGGCCCTGCGGCGACGCGGTGGACGGCTGGGTTCCCGTCTGCGTGGACACCGAGGACTGCGGCCGACTCACCGGCTACATCTGGCACAGCTTCCTGGAGGAAACGGAATACTGACCCGCCGCGCCCGACCGGACGCAGAAAAGGCTGCCCCATGCATGTTGCGCGGGGCAGCCCTTTGCGTTATTCACCCTGATAGTAGTCCACGCTGGCGTCCTGGGGGTAGACGCGGTTTGCGCCCTTGCTCCAGACGGCGAGCGAACCCTCCTTATTTCGTCAGCAGGCGGGTCAATGGCTTTTCCAGCCAGCGGCGGCAGAGCTTCACGCCGAAGCCCACCAGCACGGCGGTGATGACCGTGCCCTCCCGGATGCCGCGCAGTTCGCCGCCGAAGAAGATCAGCGACAGCACCACGGCCAGCAGCACCCACGACACGTCGAAGGCGGTCTTCGTGACGCCGAATTCATGCCCGGTGGTGTCCGCCAGCGCCTTCACGAAGGCCTCGGGGGAGTTGAGGATGACATTGGCCACCACGCCCAGCGTGATGCCCACGCTCAACACCGCAACGCCGGCGAGGACGAGCAGCAGCTGCACGGCATACATGTTGTTGGGAATGCCCTGCACCAGCCACAGGCCGACGTCCGTGAAGGAACCGAACAGGAAGGACAGCGGAATTTGCAGCAGCTGCCACAGCTGGAACTTCCTGCGCAGCAGCAGGATCTGCCCCAGGAGCATCAGGAAGTTGGTGATGGTCAGCCACATGCCCAGGGACAGGAAGTCGAAGCGGAGGCTCAGGACATTGGCCACCGACGAAACCGGCGAAATGCCCAGCTCGGCCCGCTTGGCCAGCGCGATGCCCAGCCCGATGACAAAGAGCGAAATGATGAACAGGCCGCAGCGGCGGATGAATTCCTTCTTTGGCAAAACGATCTCCTCCTGTGATGCTTGTGTACAGGTGTGAAGCCCTGCCGCGCTCCAGACGCAGAGCGCGAAAAAACAGCGCGTGAAGCGGACGAACGAGGATGATGAAAGCGGCTCTCCTGGCATTGCGCGGGAGGGCCGCTTTTGTGTGGTGGGGTTACCCCCTGGCGGGGAGGGGGTGAGTTTCGGGATGTTTTGCCTATGAGAGAAACTTCTTTGAAAGAGCGTTTCCGTCCCCTCGCGGGGATGTGTTGTGACGCGGCATTGGCAACCTGAAGGGCCTCTTCGTCCGGTTTCCGTCCCCTCGCGGGGATGTGTTGTGACCGAGTCCTGCTTCAAGATGACGGGGCAGTACGAGTTTCCGTCCCCTCGCGGGGATGTGTTGTGACTGCTACATCATGCAGCATGTGCGTTCCAGCCCCCCAACATGTGCCGCGGAACAGCCCGGTGGCTGCTGCTGTGGCGTCTGCATGCTGGGAAAACGGGGCGTTTTGGGTGCGAAGGCTGTCTGTGGGCGCGCCGCAGGGGGCGCTGCAGGCGGGTTCGCACCGGGCTGCACCCCCATTATACCACGCAGCAGCGCGTCGTGCAACCCCATTTTGCGGCAGGTGTGCCGTCAGCGGTGCGGTGCGTCTGCCGGCCCTGCGGTCACCGCAGCTCGATCCACATGCCCACAGTGGAACTCTCCGGCTTTTCCGGCAGACGGAGCGTCCCGTCGGCGAGGCAGTCGTTCAAGACCATCATGCGGCTGTTGCAGATCTCGTTGGAGGCGACGTAGTGCAGCTGCTCCTGCAGCACCTGGCTGGGCACGGCGCGGAGCGTGTCCAGCAGGCGGGCGAAGTCCGCGGCGACGGCGGCCTCCAGCGCAGGATAGCAGGGGTGACAGCGGACGGCTGCTTCCAGCTCGTCCAGCCCCATGCGGGGCAGCACCACGACGTCCGACACGGCGCGGTCGCCCTCGGCGTGGGCGAAGCGGCCTTCGATGGATTGCCATACGCCCTTTTCCGTGTCCGTCAGGGAGGACAGCGGGCGGTTGCCCCGCAGGATGGAGCCCAGCAGCGCTGCCTGTCGTCCGCCAAGAATGCCGGCGCGCTGCCACATGGCTTCACACTCATGATCGTACTGGTAGAGCCCGGCGGCGTTGCCGTCCTGAGCATTCAGGCAGCGGCTCATCCAGCAGCGCTCCCAATCGGCGTTCTCCACCTTTTCAAAGCCCGTGACGCCCCAGGTTTCATCCTTGCCGCAGCTGCGCTCCGGGAATTCGCTGGTGTAGTGCGGATCTGCAAACATGGCAATCTCATGCACATGGGGCAGCAGCCACCAGAGCAGGGCGTTGTCAGTGAAACGGTCGTTGTCGGGGTGGATGCGGCGGACGACGGGCAGCACGTCCAGCGCGATGCGGCGCACGGCCTCTGTGCGGAGCTCGCTGTCCACCCGCAGCACGCGGCGCAAGCGCATCTGCGTTTCCCCATCCAGGATGCAGAAGTCGGTGACGTAGCGGTCGCCCTGCTTTTTCAGCAGCGTGGCGTCCACCAGCAGCGCGACCTCCTCCTCCATGTAGGGCGCGGCCACGCCCAGGGCCATCGAAAGCTCCTCGATGGTGGAGGGGTTGTCGCTGGCTTCCAGCAGGATGTTGAGCGGCAGCTTGCGCTTCATGGCGCTGTTGGGCAGCGACGAGGGCATGTTGCCGCTGGTGACGAAGTCCATGTTCTCGGGGTTGTAGCTTCTGGGGCCGAATTCTCTTGCCATTTGCATACCTTCCTTCAACATCTTTCTGCACCGGTGGAGCCGCGCCTTGACGGTTCCCTCCGGCATCCGGAGGCTGCGGGCAATGTCCTGGATGCGCCTGTCCTCAATGTAGAAGGCGACGATCAGCTCCCGATGCTCCCGGCGAATGAAGGCCAGCTCCCGGCGCAGCAGGGCCACGTCCTCCCTGCGGATGAGGGCGGACAGCGTGTTCTCCGGCGCGGGGATGTTTTCAGCCTCGGCTTCCGCGGTCTCCCGCTGGCGGCTGCGGCGCTTTTCGTCCGCCCAGGCGGCATAGCGCCGCCGGGCCACCTGCCACACCCACGCATGCAAATGGGTGATGGCGCGGCCCTCGCGCAGGGCGGTCAGGGCGGAGAGCAGCACATCGGCAGCCAGGTCCTCCGCGGCGGTGGGATCGCCGGTTTTGCGCAGATAGAAGTAAAACAGCGGCTGCGCATAGGGGGTAATGGTCGTGTCGGACATTGCTTCGACCTCCTTCACCCCAATAGTGCGCGCCGCTGCCAAAAGGTTGCTTTTTTTCTGTTATTTGTGGGGCGTTCACTCGCCCTGATAGTAGTCCACATTCCCATCCTCCGGGTACACCCGATTGACGCCCATGCCCCACACGGCCAGCTTGCCGGAATCGGGGTAGCGGCAGACGTCCAGGTCGTGAATGACGTCAAAGTCGATGTAGACAAGGGGATCGCTGCCGGTGCTGGTCAGCTTGTGGGCACCCTCCGGCCCGGCGGGGAAGTGCAGGAAATCCCCGGCGGAAACGTGCCTTTCGCCCGCGGGCGTGCGCAGTATCCCCTCGCCGGAGAGGATGTGGAAGGTCTCCTCATCCTTCAGGTGATAGTGGTACGGGTAGGCGGACTTTCCCGGCGGGATCTCGTACACGCATACCAGCGTGCTGCCCGTTCCCCGGGGGACGAAGGTACGCTTCGTATATTCGTATTCGCCGTGGGCGTTGTGGGAAACGCGCATATCCTCCATGCGCATGTGCAGCACATCAGGCATCGGGGTCAGCTCCTTTTCTTCATTCGGCCATCCAGGTCAGGATTCTGTCGCGGCTGCGCTGATCCCAGGCCAGCTTCTCCAGCGTCTCCACGACCTGTTCGCGGCCGATGCGGCGCTCCTCCTGATCCTCGAACTGGGCGCGGCGGGCGTTGTAGGCCAGCCAGTCGATATGGTTGCGGCGGCTGTCGTACAGGTCGGCGGGGGCGGCGGTGATGCGTCCCCCGGCGGCGCGGTAGGCGCGCAGGAAAGCCTTGAACTTCGCCTCCTCCGCCGGCCAGCCCGCCCAGGAGATGGCCAGGTCCAGCAGCTCCTGCTCCGCGTTGGCATAGCCCAGGCACTCCAGGTCGATGATGCGGAAGCTGTCCCCCTGCCAGAGGACGTTCTTTGCGTCCATGTCGTTGTGGCACAGGGCCTCCCCGCGGGGCAGGCGGGCGGAAGCATGCTCCATCGCGCGGGTGACGCGGATGAGCATGGGCAGCGCCCGGTGCATGTCGGCGCCCTCGGGGACGGACTCCGGGTGGCGCAGGAGACCCGCGGTCAGCCGGGGCCAGTCGGGGGAGGCGGGGGCGGGTTCGTCGGCCTCGCGCCGGGCGATGGCGTGAATGCGGGCCAGTGCATCGCCCATGGAGGCGCAGTGGGCGGGGGTGATCTCTGCGTCCCGCAGCACGCGGCCGTCGAAGTAGTCAAAGACGTACAGGTGCTGGCCGTTCACGCACTGCATCTTGCGGCCATCGATGACCTTCGCGGGGAGGATGGGCAGCCCGGCGGCCTCCAGCTGCGCCTCGAAGGCCTCGGCGCGGGCGTAGTTGTCCTGCGCGTCGGGGCGGGCCATGATCTCCGGATTGAGGAGCTTCACGGCATAGCGGCCCTGCGTGGTGGTCAGGGCGAACATGCGGTGCGTGTAGCCGCCGCTGAGCTGCACGGGCGCGGCGGTCATCTCGCCCAGGTGCAGGGCGGCGCAGATATCGTTGAACAATGCTTGCATCAGGATGCCTCCAACGGTTCGGTGTGGTTTCATGATAACGCAGGCGGGCAGGGTGTGTCAAGACATGTTTGCAAATGTAAATTTATCGAAAATCAGCAAAAGAAGGTTGACATACGAAAGTGTGCGTGATACAATGCCCCTATGAGGAGGGATGAAGATGCGCAAGTTGATCCCATGGATGCTGCTGGGTCTGCTGCTGCTGTCGGGCTGCACGGCGGCGGTGCTCCCCTTTGACCCGGAAACGCAGGGCGCGGTGGACGTGATCGTCCGTCAGGGCGACGCGCTGCAGTACTACGCCGTCAGCGGCAGCGGGCGCGTGCAGGAGACGGCGGCCTTCGAGGGCGACGCCATCACCGTATATGAGGTGGACAGCGACTGCTTCGACACCTATCGGGCCATCGATGAGGACGGCGGGAGCGAGTTCGTCAACCGGCTGGCGGACGTGAGCATCTGGGATGCAAACGGCGACCCCGTCCCCCGGACGCAGACGCTGATGCGCGTTTTGCAGGCGGCCTCGTGGCTGGAGCACGACCTGTTCACGGTGCGCATCCTCCGCGCGGGGGAGGCGTACTTCCTCTACGTGGAGCTGAACGTGAACTGGTGGACGCCCTGCGCGCTGTTCTGGTACGACCCGGCGCGGAACGGGCTGGTGGAGCTGTACGAATTCGACAGCAGGGAGACCATCGGCCTGCGGGTGCGCGACCTGTCGCTGTTGTCGGAGCGTCCCGTCATCCGGGCGGCGTGGCTGGTGAGCGATCCGCTGCGGAGCTTCTGCGGCGGGCGTTACCTGCTGCGCATGCAGGGGGATCAGGTGAACCTGGTGGGCGGCGACGCGGTGATCATCCGGGACGTGACGGGCTATTGGTCGCTGCATGGCGTGGAGACGGGCTTCGTGTCGGCGGCGGGGTATCATGTGCTGGATGAGGCGACGGGGGAGATCGCGCACTTCACCGGCGTCGAAGGCATGCCGGAGGACTGGGCGGCGCGCTTCGTCAGCGGGGTGACGGAGCTCCGCTTCGCGCGGCGGCCGGGCGCGGTGCATAATCCGCTGCAGAGCTGGTGTGGCGGGCGGTATCAGCTGCGCATGCAGGATGGCTGCGTGAACCTCGTCGGTCCGGATGGTGTGGCTGCCCACCGCGTCACGGGGTACTGGTGGGTCGGCAGTTCGAAGGGCGACGTCGCGGGTTTTGTTTCGGCGGACGGGTATCACGTCCTCAATGAAGGCACCGGCGAAGTGGCGGCCTATGCCAGCCTGTCGGACGTGCCGACGGAATATGCGGAGTACTTCGCGGAGGAAATCTACAACGCGATGAACCGCTTCCCCTTCGCCTACGGGCTGAGCGATTTCGCACCCGCGCTGGCGGAATTGAAGACGCTCTTCGGGGAACACCGTGCCCTGCTGGATGGCCTGATCGCTGCGGTCAGCCGTCAGCCGGACTGGCTGGCGGGAACGGGCCGGATCAGGGAAAATGCTGTATTCCATGCGGTGCGGGAGTTGGACGGCTGGGTCGGTTCGAAGCCGGATTCGCCGGACTGGCAGCCCGTGGCGGCGCTCTTCGCGGCGATGAACCCGCGCTACATCGGCAGCGAGCACGGCGCGGTGTACCTGCACTTCGCCCTCGTGGCGGACAATGGCCGGGGAGCTCCTGCGCGCCTGTATTATGCCCCGGAGGCGGCGACGGCAGAGATGTGCTCTGCGGGCTGGACGCTTTGGGAGGCACTTGGCGACGGCTGGTACCTGGCCGCGTTGACGGAGTGAGGAGGACGTGCGATATGATGCGCATCGGACGGATCGGGCGCGGGGCCATCGACGGCGTTGCGCATGCGCTGCTGCTGGTCGGGTTGAGCGAGGTGTTCTCCTCGCCCTGGGGCGCGGCCTGGCTGACGGAGGTGGGCGATGTGCTCCTCCTGCTTGTGCCAATGCTGCTGGGGGTGCTTTCAGCGGTGGTGTTCGGGCTGTGCCTCTCGGGAGAGGCGCGCATCGGGCGGCTCTGCCTGTGGAGCGTGCTGTTCTGCCTGCTGACGTGGGGGCTGGCGCTGGTCAACGATATCGAATGGCATGTGCGGCTGCTGCCTCTGCGGGAGGGAAGCAATGGCGACGGGCTGATGCTGGTGCTCATGGCAGGGGTGTACATAGTCACGGCGTTATCGCTGCGGGGCATTGTGCTGATCTATGCGCTGATCTGGAGGTGGTCGGAGCGTGAAGAAGCATGAGATCATCGTGATCGCCCTGCTGGTGGCAGCGGTGCTGAGCATTCCGGCGGGGATCCTGTGGAACGGCCTGTCGGAGGCGGCGGAGCGGGACTGGCGCAACCGCCCCTATGAGGGCACGCTGGCGGAGTTCCAGCAGGAGCACATGGCGCTGCTGATGGCGGCGGCGGAGATCCTCTGGCGGCATGAGGATGATTATGCGAGCCTGCTGGACGAATGGGATGAGGAGTGGCAGCTGTACCGCAGCGAATTCGGCGGGGAATGCCGGGACCCTTACACGGAAGCGGAATGGGCGGTGCTGCAGCGTGCCTTCGGGGAGCAGGTGTGCTCCGGGGCGGTCATCAGCTGGTGGCACACGCCGCATCTGGAGTTCCGCGTTGATACGGCGCAGGACGGGTATGTCCGCCTGATTCACATCCCGGAGGACGGCGCGGATGCGGCGACGCTGCTGGCGGATCTGCAGAGGCTGAGCTGGGACGTGAAAAAAACCGCGTACCCGGACTGGTACGCGGTCAGACCATCAAAAAAGCCCGCAACTGCAGAAAATCCAGCCGTGAGGCTGGATTTTCTGCTTCCTGCGTTGGCTGCAGCTGCAGATCCGGTCATTTACCGCGAAGTAAACTCCCGGATCTGCAGCTTTGCCGCCTTGGCTTGCAGACTTTTTTGAAGGTCTGCAAACCATCGACTTTGTCGATGCTTTGACCGCGTACCCGGACTGGTACGCGGCAAAGCGGATCGATTGAGGCAGGTGGCTTACTCTTCCACCAGGCGCCACTGGTACAGCGAGAGGACCTCGCTCTCGTAGAACTTGTCGTAGAAGGCGCTGGAGAGCACGAAGCGGCGCACGACGTGCCAGGCCATCTTGTAGCTGTGCAGGTACTCGCCATCCTGACGGGGCGCGGCCGCGTCACAGATGATGAAGCCGCCGGTGGAGGGGATGTAGGCCACGATCAGCACCGTGTAGAGCAGGCCCTGCTTGGTGCGGAAGGTGCACATCACCGGGGAGTAGCTGTCATCGGTGAGGTAGTTCTCCACCATGGTGTCAAAGACGTAAGCCTTGGGCTCCACGCGCTCGAGCTTCACGCCCAGCTGGCTGGTGACGGCGTCGTATGGGGCGGTCACGTCGCGGCTGCCGGCCAGTTCGCTCATCATCACGGGGGTCACGTCCACGCCCAGATAGCTCAGGGCCATGCAGTACACCGCGCGGTTGTGCATGTTGTTGTGGTCGGCCTTGTAGCCGCCGTCCTTGCTCATGAGGTTGAAACGGTCGTTTTTCCAGGCGGAGGCGCGGAAGGCGGCGTCACGCTCATTCAGGGAGATGTAGCGGATGTGGCCGCGCTGGGGGACGGGCAGCTCATCGCCCTCGGGCAGGAGCACGAACTGGTTCACCTCGTCCACAGTATCGGCGGTGGTGAGGGTCAGGCTGTCCTCAGCGCAGGCGAGGGTGGGCAGCAGGCAGCACAGGGCAAGCAGCAGGCAAAGCAGACGGCGCATGGGAATCTCTCCTTTTGTAATGCTGATTGGGATAGCTGTATTGTACACCTGTTTGCCGGAGAAATCAATGGTTTTGTGGAAAAGCGGGAAACTGGGCCGTGCCGCCGGGGAAGAGATTGCGTTCCTTCCGGAAGAAGGCCCTTTCCAGCGTAGCGTATTCCCCGGGTGTGCAGACCTCCAGGCAGCGCTGCTGATATCCGTGGGAGCGATCCAGCAGCTCGTGGATTCGTTGGCAGGGGAAGGCGGCGCACTCGCTGCATCTCTCCACGCCATGCTCCTTCACGCAGCGGACGAGCTGATAGGTACATTCCTTATGCGACGAGCAGCCCGTGCAGGCGATCTCCTCGCAGGACACGATGGCTGTCCGCCAGCCGATCCTGTACCACAGCTCAGCGACGCTGCGCAGCTCCTCCTCGGTGTGCGCGTTATGCCGGGGACATTCCCGGCAGTTGTCCCCGCAAAGGGTGATGAACTCGTTCATGGGGTCCTCCTGAATACGCATGATCTGCTGTCATTCTCGGCTGACGGGGCGAAAAAGCAAGGCCGGATGCGGAAAACTCCGGCATCCGGCCTGATGTTGCGGGAAAGGAATTACGCGCCCTCGAAGCCCACCAGCAGGCCGCCCTTTTCGGCGTAGTAGCAGCACAGGCCGCGGCAGTGCTCGATGGCCACGTCCAGCTTGCCGTGCAGGGCGCACAGGGCGTCGCGCAGGGCGTTGGCCATGGCTTCGTTGCTGTTGTGGGCGATGCGCACGCGGCCGCCCTTCCAGCCCAGTTCCTTCATGATGCGGATCAGCTCCTGCAGCGCCTTGCGGTCGCCACGTGCCTTCGAGAGGGGCTCCAGGGTGCCCTGCTCGCTGGCCTTGCCCACCACGCGGATGCCCAGCAGGCCCACCAGCGCGCCCACGGCAGGGCTGACGCGACCATTGGCCACAAAGTTGTGCAGCGACTGCAGGGAGAAGACGAGGAAGCTCTGCCGGTGGTACTTCTCGATCTTCTCGACGATCTCGTCGAAGGGCAGGCCCTCAAGGATCAGCTCCTGCAGCTTCTCTACCACCAGGCGCAGCTCCGGGCCGGCGGAGAGGGTATCCACCACATGCACGCGGCGGCCGGGATGGGCGGCCACATACTCCTCGCCAGCCAGGCGGGCGGAGTTGTAGGAGCCGGACAGCCCGCTGGTGATGGTGACGCAGAACACGTTTTCCGCATCGCCAAAGGTGTCCAGCCAGTCCTGCGTGCCGGGGCAGGCCGTGGAGGACTTGCCCTTGTAGGAGAGCATGTAGGCGGTCATGGCCTCCACATCGCAGTTCTCGTCATCCACGAAGGTCTTTTCGCCCGCGTGGATCACCAGCGGAACATTGGCGAAGGGGATCGTATCCAGGGAGAGCACGTCGGAGGAGGAGTCTGCAACGATCTTGTAATTCATCTTCATAATAATTGAAGCCTTTCGTCAATCGAGGTTGAAATCATCGGTTATTGAAAAACTGATAACCTAATTCATCATACCAGCTATCTGATAGCCTGTCAAGCCATCCGTGAAATCTTTTCTTGACGGTACGGCGAAAATTACATATAATAGGCCCGAAAGGGGAGAGGATTTATGCCAGCCTGTATCGAGCAGTTCCGGCTGCCCAGATTCCGCGAGATACCTGATGTGGGGCTCTATCTGGACCAGACGGTGAAGTATGTCAACCGCTACCTGACGCCGCTGGGGTGCCTGGAGATCACCTCCTCGATGGTGAGCAACTACGTCAAGAAGGGTTACATCACCAACCCGGTGCGCAAGCAGTATGACGCAGACCAGATCGCGTACCTGTTCTTCATCTCCGTGGCCAAGTCCGTGCTGACGATGGAGAACATCGGCCGCCTGTTTGACATGCAGAAGGCGACCTACACCGCCCAGATCGCCTACGATTACTTCTGCATGGAGCTGGAGAACATGCTCCAGTACACCTTCGGCCTGAAGGATACGCTGGATGAGGTGGGCACGCCGGAGGATCGCTCCGAGGCCAAGATCATGCTGCGCTCCACCATCACGGCCGTGACCCACATCATCTACCTCTCCAGCCGCTTCGATACCATGAATGCTGCCGGCGGGGCGGATGAGGAGCAGCCTGCCCCCGAAGAACCCCGGCTGACGCTGCCGGAGTGAGCCTGTATTTCACGCCCCTGCGGGGGCTTTTTTGTTTGAAACGTGCTAATGAACTTAATGACGAGGTTAACGATTAAGTTGGATCAAGGGAGCGCGGGCGATTTTTGACGTGCATTTCGGCGAGAATGGCGGATGCTGTTGCGGATTGCGCGGAAAATGGTTCGGAATGGGCTCGTTTTGTTTGTGCTTTTTTCGTGAATTTCGCCCAAAATAGCCAAAAGGGACTTGCGCATGCGGGATAAGTGTAGTATAATTATCCCAGAGTGCTTGCACTTTACTTAACTACAGACTAACAAGAAAGAAGAATGAAGCTAATGAGGGATGTACGAAGCGTTGGCAACCTGCTGCGGCGGGGCGTTGCCATGGGCCTTGCGCTGGCGGGCCTGTGGCTGGGCACGGCAGCGGCGGAAAACGGCCTGCTGACCTGCGTGGAAGCGGAAGACGGCCAGCTGCTGGGCGGCGCCCGCGTCAATGGCGCGGTGGTGACCAGCCTGCAGAAGGCCGGCGACGGCGTGCAGGTGACCATCACCGTACCGGAGGCCGGGCACTACGACGTGGTGGTGCGCCAGGCTTCCGTGGGCGGAGGAAAGAAGGTCAACCCCGTGGAGGTCAACGGGCAGAACGTGGGCGACATCACCAGCGAGGGCGCGCAATGGTCCGACGGCGTGGTGGAGTACGTCTGGCTGGAGGCCGGGGAGAACGCCGTGGCGGTGAAGACCAGCTGGGGCTGGATCAACATCGACTCCATCGGCGTGCGGGCGAGCGACCCCATCCCCCAGGACGTCTACGACGTGGAGCCCGTGCTCATCAACCCCAACGCCACGCAGGAGGCCCGGCAGCTGATGATCTTCCTGTGCGACAATTATGGCAGGAACGTCATCTCCGGCCAGCAGTGCCAGGCGGGCGCCTATGGCCTGGACAATCAGTCCATCTGGCGGGCGACGGGCGGAACCTACCCGGCGGTGCTGGGCATGGACGTGGGCAATTACAGCCCCTCCCGGGCCCGCGCGGGCGATCAGCCCACGGTGACCGAGAGCGCCATCGAGTACTGGGAAAAGCACGGCGGCATCATCACCCTGAGCTGGCACTGGTACGCCGATGAACGCTACGGCGCGGCCTTCTACACCGACAGCACCACCTTCAGCCTGGCGAAGGCCATGAACGGCCAGGACCCTGCCGGCTACCAGATGCTGCTCGATGGCATCGACACCATCGCCGTGCAGCTGCTGCGCCTGCAGGATGCGGGCGTGCCGGTGCTCTGGAGGCCCCTGCACGAGGCCAGCGGCGGCTGGTTCTGGTGGGGCGCTTCCGGCCCGGAACCCTACCTGGAGCTGTATAAGCTGATGTACGACCGGCTGACCAACCATCACGGCCTGAACAACCTCATCTGGGTCTGGAACGGCCAGGATGCGGCCTGGTACCCCGGGGATGAATACGTCGATATCATCGGCGAGGACATCTACCCCGGTGAAAAGGTCTACACCTCCCAGGCGGCGCGTTTCATCAGGGCCCTGAGCTACACGGACGCCCGCAAGCTGATCGCCCTGACGGAGAACGGCTGCATCCCGGACACGGACCTTCTCATCCGCGACAATGTGATGTGGGCCTGGTGGTGTACCTGGGAGGGCGAGTTCGTGCTCAAGAGCCAGGGCTTCAACGCCTACAGCGACCGCTACACCGAAAAGACGATGGTGAAGAAGGTCTACAGCCACGAAAACGTCATCACCCGCAAGAACATGCCCGACCTGAAGACGTACCCCACCGGAGAGTGACGCAGCTCCGATACATATTTGCATACCTCTGTGCAGGCAGGCGGGGCGACCCGCCGCGACCGAACGACGAGAATGGATGGTGAACAAGTTGAGCAGGAAGTTGCATCTGGCAGAGCGCTGCCTGGCGCTGGCGCTGGTGATGGTGCTGAGCCTGACGGGCCTGTCTCTGGCCCAGGGGGCTGCAGCGTCCGTCATGGCGGACTATCAGGAGATCGTCAGCACGTATTCCATCAACGCGGATATCGTGAACTACGGCGATTATCTGGAACTGCATGAGGAGGCTGTGCGCCCCGCGGTCAGCCAGGTGGTGGAGGCGGACAGCTACACCCACTACGAAGGCTATGACGAGGGCGTGATGGTGAATGCCCCTGAGATCCTGGCCGACTATGAGGGCGAGAGCGGCAACGCGGTCCTCACGGCGGAGGAATCCTTCATCGAGTGGGAGTTCACCGTGCCGGAGACCGGCCTGTACGACATCTCCATCCGCTACTACCCCGTGGAGGGCAAGAACAGCGAGATCCAGCGCGCCATCTTCATCGATGGCGAACTGCCCTACAGCGAGCTGGCGCTGGTAGAGTTCTTCCGCGTGTGGAGCAACGGCGATTTCGAGAAGTACACCGACGAAAACGGCGTGACCCTGCGCCGCTGGGAGTCGGACAACCAGGGCAACAACCTCAAGCCCTCCGCCGTGGAGACGCCTGAGTGGATCGACGGCGCCCTGTACGATTCCAACGGCTACATCACCGAGCAGCTCAGCGTGTACCTCACCGCAGGCGACACGCACACCATCTCCCTCCTGTCCATGCGCGAGCCGATGCTGATCCGCTCCATCACCTTTGCCAATGCGGAGCGTCCGGCTTCCTATGAGGATGTGATGGCTGCGGGCGAGGCGGCGGGCCGGAAGGATTCCTCCGGCCAGATGATCCGCATCGAGGCCGAGAACGCCGACAAGACCTCCTCCCAGATGCTCTACCCCGTGCAGGATCAGTCCTCCGCGGCGGTGTATCCCGCCAGCACCCGCTACCTGCTGAACAACTCCATCGGCGGCAACAGCTGGAAGAGCGCCGGTCAGTGGGTCGAGTGGGAGTTCGAGGTGGCGGAGGATGGCTACTATGTCATCACCCTGCACGACCAGCAGAACTTCGTGCGCGGCATCAACGTCTTCCGCAAGATCTACATCGACGGCGCCGTGCCCTTTGACGAGTTCAACGCCTACCCCTTCTCCTACGGCCAGACCTGGCGCACCGAGACCCTGAGCGACGAGGACGGCGAACCCTACCGCGTCTACCTCACCGCGGGTCGCCACACTCTGCGCATGGAGGTCGTGCTGGGCGATATGGCCACCATCATCGCCCAGGTGCAGGACTGCGTGCAGCAGCTCAACAACATCTACCGCCAGGTGATCTACATCACCGGCGTGGCGCCTGACCAGTACCGCGACTACCAGATCGAGGCCAGCCTGCCCGAGCTGGAGGGCCAGCTGATCCAGGTGCAGGAGGATCTGCGCGTGGCGCTGAGCGCGCTGGAAGCCGTGGCGGGCAACAACAGCGACAAGCTGACGGTCCTGCGCACCATGGATGACCAGCTGGACGAGCTGATCGAGGATCAGGAGCGCTTCACCGAGGTACTTTCCTCCTTCAAGACCAATGTGCGCGCCTGCGGCAACTGGATCACCCAGGTGCTGGGCCAGCCCCTGCAGGTGGACCGCATCTACATCCACTCCGCCGATGCGAAGGTGAAGATCGAGGGCTCCGACTGGTTCAGCGGCATCTGCCATGAGGCAGTCCGCCTGTACTACTCCTTCATCATTGACTACAACCAGGTCGGCAACGTGACCGAGGCCGGCGCAAAGACCGAGGATGGCCAGGACATCGTGGTGCTGACGCTGTGGATCGGCACCGGCCGCGACCAGGCCAATGTGATCAAGTCCCTGATCGACAGCAGCTTCTCGGTGCAGTATCCCAACATCCGCGTCAACGTGCAGCTGGTGGACATGAACACCCTCCTGCGCGCCACCCTCTCCGGCGAAGGCCCGGACGTGGCCATCCAGGTGGCCAACACCAATGGCATTGCCGGCGGCGTGCTGAACACCGGCAACGATACGCCCGTCAACTACGGCCTGCGCAACGCGGTGATGGACCTGACGCAGTTCGAGGACTTTGACGAGGTGGCGGAGCGCTTCGCCCCTGCCTCTCTGGTGCCCTTCACCTTCAACGGCGCCACCTACGCCCTGCCGGACACCATGACCTTCCCCATGATGTTCTACCGCAAGGACATCCTGGCCGAGATCGGCCTGGAGATCCCCCAGACGTGGGATGATGTGAAGGTGGCCATGTCCGTGCTGGCCAAGAACCAGATGGAGTTCGGCATGCTGCCCTCCGAGCAGATCTTCGCCATGCTCCTGTTCCAGAACGGCGGCGAGTACTACACCGAGGGCGGAAAGGCCTCCGCGCTGGATGAGGATGTGGCCATCAACGTCTTCCGCAAGTACTGCGAGTACTACACCGACTACAAGCTGGACAAGGCGACCTCCGCGGAGGAGCGCTTCCGCACAGGCGAGGCGCCCATCATCATCAGCGATTACACCACCTACAACAACCTGCAGGTCTCTGCCCCGGATATCCTGGGCCTGTGGGACTTCACCGTCGTGCCCGGCACCCCTGTGGTGGACGAGAACGGCGACCCGGTGCTGGATGAGAACGGCGAGCAGCTGATCAACCGCGCCACCGGCTCCTCCGGCCTGGCGGACATCATCATGAGCGCCACGGAATACCCCGAGGAGTCCTGGACATTCCTGAAGTGGTGGACCAGCGCCGAGACCCAGACCGCCTACGGCCGCGAGATGGAATCCCTCATGGGCGCCTCTGCCCGCGTGGCCACCGCCAACACGGAAGCCCTTTCGAACCTCTCCTGGCCCATGAAGGACTACAAGGCCCTCGTCGCCCAGCTGGAGCATGTGCAGGGCATCCCCCAGGTGCCTGGCGGATACTACACCTGGCGCAATGTCAACAACGCCTTCTACACCGTCACCACCGATACCGCCACCAACAACACCACCCCCCGCGAGGCGCTGATGGACAAGGTCTACTACATCAACGCCGAGATCAACTACAAGCGCGCCGAGTTCGGCCTGGAGCTTGCGGAGGATGATGCGGTGGATACGACCGATAACGCAGAGGAGGAGTAAGATGAGTGTCGTGACCAATCCGGCGGCGCCCAAGTATCGCCGTCCCTCCCTGTTGAAGACGCTGCAGAAGCATCAGGCCTCCTACCTGATGATCGCGCCGTACTTCATCCTGTTCTTCTTCTTCACCGTCCTGCCGGTGCTCATGTCCATCATCGTTTCCTTCACGGACTGGAACATGCTGGAGATGCCTTCCTTCGTGGGCTGGAACAACTACGTCAAGCTCCTGGTGGAAGACGACATCTTCATGACTTCGCTGAAGAACACGCTGATCTTCGCCGTCATCACCGGCCCGGTCAGCTACATGCTGTGCCTGCTGTTCGCCTGGATCATCAATGAGTTCAACCGCGGCCTGCGCACGGTGCTGACGCTGATCTTCTACGCGCCCTCCATCTGCGGCAACGCCTACATGGTCTGGAACCTGATCCTCACCGGCGACCGCTACGGCTACCTCAACGGCCTGCTGCTGAACCTGGGCGTCATCAACGAGCCCATCCTGTGGATGCAGACGGAAGCCTACATCATGCCGGTGCTGATCGTCGTTCAGCTGTGGCTGAGCCTGGGCACGGGCTTCCTGTCCTTCATCGCGGGCCTGCAGACGGTGGACAAGAGCATGTACGAGGCCGCGGCCATCGACGGCATCAAGAACCGCTGGCAGGAGCTGTGGTTCGTGACCCTGCCGGCGATGAAGCCCCAGCTGATGTTCGGCGCGGTGATGCAGATCACCCAGTCCTTCGCGGTGGCTGACATCTCCATCAACCTGGCGGGCAACCCCTCGGTCAACTACGCCGGCGCCACCATCGTCACCCATCTGCTGGACTACGGCTCCACCCGTATGGAGATGGGCTACGCCTCCGCCATCGCCACCATCCTGTTCCTGCTGATGGTGGGCACCAACAAGCTGATCCAGAAACTGCTGGGAAGGGTGGGTGAGTAAGACATGAGCGAGATCGTCAAAGGTCAGGTTCAGATCAAGGATCTGCCGCCCCACCTGCAGAAGAAGCTGCGCCAGCAGAAGATCGTGCCCTCCCTCAAGTCAAAGAAGCTCAACCGCTCCGTGGCGGGCAATGCGCTGCTGTTCTTCATCATGGGCATCTGCGCCGTCTTCATGGTGCTGCCGCTGGTGATGATCGTCAACAATGCCCTGAAGCCCCTGGACGAACTGTTCCAGTACCCGCCGAAGATCTTCGTGCGCAACCCGCACCTGGAGAACTTCTCGGACCTGTTCGTGCTGATGAACACCTCCTGGGTGCCCTTCAGCCGGTATCTGATGAACACGGTGATCATCACCGGCCTTGGCATGGTGGGTCACGTTGTGATCGCCTCCCTTGCGGCCTACCCGCTGGCGAAGCACAACTTCCCCGGCAAGCCCCTGCTGTTCAGCATGGTGGTGCTGTCGATGATGTTCTCCTGGACCGTCACGCAGATCCCCCAGTACGCCATCATCTCCTGGCTGGGCATCAACAACACCTACTGGGCACTGATCCTGCCTGCGTTCTGCTTCGGCATGGGCCTGTATCTGATGAAGCAGTTCATGGAGCAGCTGCCTGACAGCCTGATGGAGTCCGCGCGCATCCAGGGCGCCAACGAGTGGCAGATCTTCTGGAAGATCGTCATGCCCAACGTCAAGCCCGCGTGGCTGACCCTGGCCATCTTCCAGTTCCAGCAGATGTGGGGCAACACCGGCTCCCTCTTCCTGCACGATGAGCAATTGAAGCCCATGCAGTATGCCCTGCAGCAGATCACTGCCGGCGGCGCGGCCCGTGCGGGCGCGGCGGCTGCGGTGACCTTCATCATCGCTGCGGTGCCCATAACCTTCTTCCTCATCTGCCAGTCGTCCATTCTGGAAACCATGACCACGTCCGGTATGAAGGATTAAGGAGGAGAAGCATGTACAGTATGAAAAAATCCCTCCTGGCCATGGTGCTGGCGCTGCTCGTGGTGGTAACGGGCGTGCTGCCGGCCTTCGCTGAGGACATCCCCTACGATACCTACAACTACGATTACTGGTCCGACATCTTCCGCACGCCCGCGGCCTATGTGCCCAAGGGCACCGTGCTGGGCACGGACCTGACCTGGAATGGCGAGAACCTGGGCGCTTTCCTTGCGCCCCAGGACCTCTACGTCGCCCCCAATGGCAACATCTACCTGGCTGATACCGACAACCACCGCATCGTGGTGCTGGACCAGGCGCTCAGGACGGTCGTGGACGTCATCACCGGCTTTGACAACGCGGGCCTGAAGGACCAGTTCAACAAGCCCACCGGCGTTGCGGTGACCGAGGAAGGCTGGCTCTATGTGGCCGACAGCCAGAATCACCGCATCGTGGTGCTGGATGAGAACGATGTGCTGCAGAAGATCGTGGAGATCCCTGCGCAGGCGGCCAGCCAGAGCTACGGCGGCCTGACCTACATCATCGGCACCCGCGTGGAAGGCATGAGCGACATTGCCCGCAGCGTGACCGCGCCGGATGGCACGGTGTATGCGGTGGCGTCCCTGCCCGCAGGCAGCGCAATGGAAGTTGCGGACGAGGCCGGCCTGACCTACACGGTGGTGGCCGTGGCCGATGAGCTCCAGCCCTTCCAGCCCACGCTGAACGTGGACGGCACGGCCTACGAAGTGGCGGCGGACGGCAAGAGCATCACCCGCACGAAGGGCGATGAGGTGACTACCTTCGCCAGGTACGACCCCATCCCCAACAAGGACCTCTTCCAGCTCATCGGCCGCGTGGTCAAGTGGATGCAGGGCGCCAAGGTCAGCATGACCGGCCTGGAGAGCCTCAAGAGCGTCTGGGTGGATGAGGACGGCAGCATCTACGCCGTGAGCGACAAGCGCGCCACCAAGCTGACCGCCAGAGGCAAGCTCGAGCGCGTCTTCAGCAGCTACAAGGATGAGAATGGCACGCAGAACACCTTCACTGCGATTACCGAGTTCGCCGTGGTGGATGACCTCGTGTACATCCGCGATGGCGCGAACAAAGTGGTCGTCCTGGATCAGAATGGCGACCTGGTGGAAGTCATCGCCAGCAACGCCATCGAGGTGAAGGACGCGGATGGCAACATCGTGGCCGTGCTGGACGCCTATGGCGAAGCGCAGGCCTTCCGGGGCATCAGGGGCCTGGAGATCATCGGCGACATGCTCCTGGTGGGGCAGGCGGATGACTCCGTCATCATCCTCAACAGGGACGGCAGCTACATCGACACGGTGATGAATGACGTCGTCGTGGCGATGGACGCCCAGGGCAACATCACCGACAAGCTCGCGCACGCAGTGGTGGGCAAGACCAGCGAGCGCTTCACCGGTGTGACCGGCGTGGCGCTGCTGGAGGACAGGCTCTGCGTGGCAGGGGCGAACAACCGCGTCATCGTCCTGAATGCAGACGGCACCGCGGCCCATGTGGCGCAGAACAACTGCGTCACCGTCATCAAGGGCGAGGAGCTCGTCAGCATCATCGACGGCTACGACCATGACGGCGAGCGGATCACCTTCGACGCTGTGGACGGCGTGGAAGGCCTGGCCCTCAACTATGTCTGCGATGGCGACAAGCGCCCCAACCAGCGCGTGCAGCGCCAGCTGTGCATCGCCGACAACCGGGACAACTTCATCGTCTTCAACAGCGATCTGGAAGTCACCCGTGTGACCCGCAATGCGGACAGCGAGGTGCTGGCGGCGGATTTCGACTTCACCCCCAAGAAGGTGGCGGTCGATTACGCCGGCCGTATCTACTGCGTGGTGCAGAACAAGGTGCAGGGCATCATGGTCTTTGAGACCAACGGCGACTTCACCGGCTTCTTCGGCACCATCGAGGTGTCCATCTCCGCCTGGGATAAGTTCTGGCGCAAGCTGGCCACCAAGGAGGAGCGCTCCAAGCAGCAGCTCTTCATCCCCACCGAGTTCACCGGTATCGACATCGACCAGGAGGGCTTCGTCTACGCCACCAACGTGGATGAGAACGGCACCCAGGCAGTCCGCCGCCTGAACCCCAAGGGCGAGGACGTCATCCGCATGGGCATGAATGCCAATCTGGGCGGCGACCTGGCTGTCAACGGCACCTCCACATACGCCGGCGTGAGCAAGATCGTCGACGTGGTCTACCGCGACAAGGGCGTCTACTCCCTGCTGGATTCCCAGCGCGGCCGCATCTTCACCTACGATCATGAGGGCAACCTCCTCTACATCTTCGGCGGACGCGGCTCCCAGAGCGGCACCTTCAGCAAGCAGGTGGTGGCCATTGAGTATGCCAATGACCAGATCCTCGTGCTGGACCGTGAGCAGAACTCCATCTTCGTCTTTGGCGAAACGGAGTATGGCCGCCTGATCAACGAGGCCGTGGCCCTGCGCTACGATGGCGACGAAGCCCTGGCCGTGGGCCTGTGGGAGGAAGTGCTGCGCCTGGACGAGAACAACGAGCTGGCCAACACCGGCATCGGCAAGGCGTACCTCTCCGCTGGCGACAACGAGAAGGCGATGGAGTACCTCAAGCGCGGCATGAACCAGGAGTACTACTCCGTGGCCTTCAAGCGCTACCGCAATGAGCTGCTCAAGGAGAACATTCAGTATGTGCTCACCGGCGTTGTGGTGCTGGTGATCGGGCTGTGGGCCTATATCAAGGTGATCAGGCCCCGGATGAACAACAAGCGGGAGAGGAGGGCGTAAACCATGAAACAGCTTTTCAGCAAGGAAAAATGGGCGCACCTGTTCTACACCGTGTCCCATCCCTCGGACGGGTACTACTGGATCCGCCACAGGGAGAAGGGCAGCGTTGCCATCGCGGTGCTGCTGGTGCTCATCTTCGGCCTGTGCTTCTCGATGAACCGCCTGCTGGCGTCCTTCGTCGTCAGCGATATCAATGTGCGCAGCGTCAACCTCCTGCCGGAGCTGGGCGGCGTTGTGCTGATGTACATCCTCATGTGCGTGGGCAACTGGTCCATCACCTGCCTGATGGACGGTGAGGGCCGCTTCAAGGACATCCTCATCGCCGTGGGCTACGCGATGCTGCCCATGATCGTCACTTACGTCCTGGCGACCATCCTCAGCCAGTTCCTGGCCGATGGAGAGCAGGCCTTCTATGCCATCGTGATGGGCGTGGGCGTTGCTTACACGCTCTTCATGGCCCTCACCGGCATCATGCAGGTGCATAACTACACCCTGGGCAAGACCCTGCTGACCCTGCTGCTGACGCTGGTGGCGGTGTTCATCATCATCTTCCTGGTGCTGCTGATCACCAACTTCGTCGGCCAGGTGGTGGCCTTCTTCCAGAGCATCTACACCGAACTCATCTTCAGGTTTTAAGCGGGAGGGACGAAGATATGAGCAAGAAAACGAATATCCAGTCGCCCGCGGGGAACCCGTGGAAGAAGTGGCTCTGGATCGCCCTGGCGGTGGTCATCGCCATTGCGGCGGCGGTGCTGACCTGGTACCTGCTGCGCTACCAGTTCTATGACGGCTACAGGCAGTACATCGTGGCGCCGGAGGCTTCTGCAGCCGGGACGGACTTCACCCCCCTTGAGGATGCGGAGCCTTCCGTGGAGGGCTACCAGCTGGTGGCGCAGAACGAGACCCTCAAGCTCTACTGCGATCCCGCGACCGGCTATGTGGCCATCCACGACCTGCGCACGGGCGTGACCACCTTCTCCAACCCGCCCCTGGCGGACAAGGACAAGGTCGGCAACAAGACCAACCGCGGCTACCTCAAGAGCCAGCTGACGGTGGATTACTACAACAGCAACCTGATCACCGGCAGCTACTCCAGCTTTGCCGACTCGGTGGATCTGGGGGAGATGGACGTCATGTCCATCCCGGACGGCGTGCGCTTCATCTACTCGCTGGGCGAGAAGAAGACGGTGTACTACGTGCCCCATGTGCTGTCCGATGAGCGCTATCAGGAGCTGTACGCCCAGGTGGACAAGTCCGTTCAGCGCCTGATGACGGGCCAGGCGAACTCCTTCTACGCCCAGAGCGAGGACGGCTACTGGCGCGTGACGGAGAACGGCCTCAAAATTCCGATCAAGAGCCTGAAGAAGATCTCCGACGCCTTCGTCGAACTGGGCATGACCCCCGAGGAGTACGAGGAGTGGCAGGAGCTGGCCGGCGTTGAGATCGTGGAGACGCTGGGCTTCACCGTGGCCATGGACTGGACGCTGGATGGCGACTCCGTGGTGTGCTCCGTGCCCATGGACCTGATCCAGGAGCGCGGCGGCGGCATGATCTACCGCATCCACATCAACCCCTACTTCGCGGCTGCCGGCATGGAGGAAGAGGGCTACATGGTCGTGCCCAACGGCTCGGGCAGCCTGATCCGCTTCAACAACGGCAAGCAGTCCAACGCACAGTACAGCCAGTATGTGTACGAGATGGACCTGGTGGACGCTGAGTATGTCAAGATGCAGAACCAGCAGTCCGTGCGCCTGCCCATCTTCGCCATCTGCCGCCAGGAGAGCACGGTGCTGGCCACCATCGAGTCCGGCGCGACCTTTGCCAATATCACCGCGGACGTTTCGGGCCGCAACAACTCCTACAACAACGTCTTCGCCCTCTTCACCATCCGTGGCGATGAGAAGCTGGCCATGTTCGGCGCGGGCGAAACGGCGGATATGCCCATCGTGGAGAGCGACGCCTACAACCGGCCCCTCACGGTGCGCTACACCTTCCTGGCGCCGGAATACAAGGGCTACACGGGCGTGGCGAACTACTACCGCGAGCGCCTGATTGCCCAGGGCGTGCTGACCCCCAAGGACGAGGGCGGCGATGTTCCCTTCTACTACGACGTGATCGGCGGCGTGAAGGAAACGGCCCACACCATGGGCGTGCAGCACCTGCGCGTGAAGGCCATGACCACCTTCGAGCAGGCGGGCGAGATGGCCGCGCAGCTGAACGGGCTGGGCATTGCCAATCAGGTGATGAACTACCAGGGCTGGATGAACGGCGGCTACTTCCACGATGTGGTGGACAAGGTCAAGGTGCTCAGCCAGCTGGGCGGCAAGGGCGACCTGATGGACCTGGCGCAGGCCATGGACGCTTACGGCCAGCTCTTCCTGGACGTGGCCTTCCAGAATGTGACCTACATCTCCAAGCGCTACAACATCAATGCTGAGTCCTCCCGCTACTACGGCGCGGGCTACGCGGTCCAGTTCGGCGAGGTGAACCCTGCCAACCTGCGCCGCACGGCCTCCCTGGGTTATGCGGAGAACATCTATAACCTCCTGAGCCCCAAGTTCCTGCCCTACTATGTGGAGCGCTTCACCCGGGCGATCAGCAAGTATGACGAGGGCATCGGCGTCTCCCTGCGCGACATGGGCTATGAGCTGCACGCGGACAAGAAGCGCACCGGCGTCATCAACCGCGAGGAGGCGCTGGATATCGTCACCGCGCAGCTGGACGCCCTGCAGGACACCGGCCGCGACCTGATGATCACCGGCGGCAACGTCTATGCCCTGGAGGGTGTGGAGCACATCCTGGGCGTTCCCATGAGCGCGACGGAGTACTTCATCGTGGATGAAACGGTGCCGCTCTACCAGATGATCGTGCATGGCTGCGTGGACTACACCGGCAAGCCCATGAACACCTACGTCACCGACGACAGGCAGCGCGCGCTGCTGGAGATGGTGGAGTACGGCGCGGCCCCGCGCTACATCTTCACCTGGGAGGCGGCGACGGAAATGAAGTACACGGGCCTGAACAAGTACTACGCCACCACCTTCTCCGAGTGGAAGGATCAGGCGGCTGCGGACTATGCCTTCATCAACGGCGCGCTGTGCCACGTCAGCGATGCGTACATGACCGGTCATGTGGCGCTGACGGACACGCTGATGCGCGTGGACTACTCCAATGGCGTATCCATCTACGTCAACTACGGTGCGGAAGCTGCGCAGGCGGATGGCTGCCAGGTGGAAGCGATGAACTACTTTGTGAAGGGAGGCGCGAGCGAATGAAGAAGATCCATCTCACCATGGCGGCAAAGCGGGCCCGCAACGGATATCTGTTCATCCTGCCGTGGTTCATTGGCTTCCTGCTGTTCTATGTGCGCAGCCTCTTCATGACGGTGCAGTTCTCCCTTAACGAGCTGACGGTTCCGCCCTCCGGCGGCTACGAGCTGGACTGGGTGGGCCTGGGCAACTACATCACCGCCTTCACCGGCCATGGCACCTTCAAGCAGACCCTAGTCACCTCCCTGACCAACATGGTCATCGACGTGCCGCTGATCATCTTCTTCTCGCTGTTTGTGGCGATGCTGCTCAACGGCAAGATGAAGTGCCGCGGCCTGGTGCGCGCCATCTTCTTCCTGCCGGTGCTGCTCAACTCCGAGGCCATCTCCTCCACGCTGAGCTACGCGGCGCAGATGATGGCCGGCGGCCTCTCCAGCACCTCGGCGGAAATGGCGGAAGCCACCGCCAGCGGCAGCGCGGTCAACATGCAGTACTTCATCGCCCTCTTCGGCGAGATCGCCCTGCCCACCACGGTGCTGGACTACATCGTCGGTGCGGTTGGCCGCATCAGCGACATCATCCAGGCCTCCGGCGTGCAGATCGTGCTGTTCATCGCCGCGCTGCAGTCCATCACCCCCTCCATGTACGAGGTGGCCAAGATCGAGGGCGCGACCGGCTACGAGACCTTCTGGAAGGTCACCTTCCCCATGGTCATGCCCCACATCATCACCAACACCATCTACACCATCGTGGACGCCTTCAGCCAGTCTGAGGTCGTCAACCTGGCCTACACCACCGCCTTCACCGAGGGCAACTACGGCCTGTCCTCCGCCTTCAGCGTGATCTCCTCGGTGATCACCTGCGCGCTGCTGGCCCTGGTGGTGTGGTTCATCTCCAAGCGCACCTTCTACTACAACTGAGAAAGGGAGGAAAGCAGAATGCAGCTGATCAGCAAATGGCAAGAGTTCCGCAATTCTTCCCGGTACGAGGATCGCAAGGGCGCGGTGGTGAAGAAGAGCAAGAACCTGATGATGACCATCCTCAAGATCATCCTGATCGTGGGCATCTCCTACGTCATCCTCAGCCCGGTGATCGGTATCATCAGTCAGTCCTTCTTCTCTGATGCGGACTCGGCCAACCCCATGGTCTTCACCATCCCCATCAGCCCCACGCTGGAGCGCTACGAGGGCGCCTGGCAGGAGCTGGACTATGTGTCCACCCTCGTGTCCACCCTGGTGTACACCATCGTCAACACCCTGATGCAGGTCTTCATCTGCTCCATGGTCGGCTACGGCTTTGCCCGCTTCGATTTCCCGGGCAAGAAGATCCTCTTCGCCTGCGTGGTGGTCATGATCGTCGTGCCTTCGCACACCATCATGCTGCCCCAGTACATGACCTTCCGCTCCATGGAGCTGATGCGCTCCACCACGCCCATGTACATCCTGTCCATCTTCGGCGTGGGCCTGCGCTCCGGCCTGTTCATCTACATCTTCAACCAGTTCTTCCGCGGCCTGCCCAAGGAGATTGAGGAAGCGGCCTTCGTGGATGGCGCCAACACCGCCTACACCTACTTCTTCATCATGCTGATCAACGCCATGCCGGCGGTGATCACCGTGACGGTGTTCTCCCTGGTCTGGCAGTATAACGACATGTTCTACGCCAAGCTCTTCCAGATTCCCAACGAGGCCCTGCTCGCCCGCCAGCTTTCCACGCTGCAGAGCAACATCGGCGCGAATCTGAAGATCATGAACGTCCGCATCCAGAAGCTCTACGTCAACGCCGGCGTGGTGCTGGTGATGCTGCCCATCCTGCTGATCTACCTGGTGCTGCAGAAGCGCTTCGTCGAAGGCGTGGAGCGCTCCGGTATCGTGGGTTAAGGCGGGTCCGGCCTGCTCCGGAGCGGCCCTTGCGCTGCTCCGGAGGGCAGGGGACAGGGGTGGAGCGAAAACCTTTTCGGAACACGAAAAGTACCGATTCCATCCTATTAATGGTTGACGCGCCAGCAACAAATGTGCTATCATGTTAGATGAATGGCACATCTGGTGCGTTTCAAACCGGTTTCTGCGGCGGCGCGAGCCACCGTGAAATAGGTGCAGGAGAGCGCCTCCTGCATCGGGTGTTCCCAGTTGTGCTGAAAGTCCCGAAAAGGGACGAAAAAGGAGGTTACCGAATTGAAGAAGGTTCTTTCCTGGATCCTGTGCGCCATGCTGCTGCTGACGGCTGTGGCTGGCCTGGCTGAAGAGGTTCCGTCTCCCGACGCCGGCACCGCTGGCGATGTGGCTGACACGGTTCCGTCTCCCGATGCTGACGCCGCTGCCGCTGCTGGCGGTCTGGTGGAGATCATCGATTTCGAAGACGGCAACTACGCTTTCCTGGGCGTTGACACCACCGCCGGCAATGCCGACGCGTCCGCGCTGGAAGTGGTTGACTACAACGGCAGCAAGGCCCTGCACGTGGACGTGAAGGCCAAGGTGCCCTACATCGCGCTGAACCTGGAAGGCATTCTGGGCGAAAACTTTGACAAGGTTCGCACCATTACCTTCGACGTGGGCGTTGAGCTGGGCTCTGACGGCAAGTTCTATGCTGCTTCCGGTAAGGTCTACACCGTGACCGGTGCTGACGCCACGAAGACCGGCTATGACTGGTCCGTGTACCTGAAGAACAAGAACCCCAAGACCGCCAAGGTCACCCTGAAGGACGTGTACTTCACCGCTGGCCAGGGCGAATACCTGATGTTCAGCAAGGAAGCTGACGCGTTTGTCGATTCCGACAAGTTCCCCGGCGAGGAGCCCCGCGACATCTACCTGGACAACATCCAGTTCTTTGACGCCGAGGGCAATGTCCTGCCGCTGGACCTGAGCGTCATCTGGGAAGCTCCCGCCACCGAGGCGGATCTGAGCAACCTGTCCGTGCTGACGAACACCGTTGATCTGGCCGGCATGACCGTCGAGGGCGGCGCCTGGTCTCAGAACGGCGTTGAGATGAACCCCGAGTTCCTGGCCGCTCTGGTGCCCGGTTCCGTGGTTGAGATCTCCTACGAGTCCGAGGATGGCGACATCTGGGTTGTCATGCCCTGGTCTCAGGCTGGCTGGATCCGCGTTGCGCAGGGTCAGGCCACCAAGAACAACTCCAAGACCACCGCTCAGATCACCTACGAGCAGTTCGCGGCTCTGCTGGGTGAGGACACCTCCACCTGGGGCGCCATGTTCCAGTGCGAAGGCTCCTCTGCCTGGAAGGTGTACTCTGTGAAGGTCGGCACCCCCACCGCCAAGATCGCCCTGACCAATAAGGTCGAGTTCGCGGGCTTCTCCTGCGAGGGCGGCGCCTGGGGCCAGAATGGCTTCGATTTCACCCAGGAAGTGCTGGATGCCCTGCAGCCCGGCACCGCGCTGGAGATCAACTTCGAGTCCGACTCCGGCGACATGTGGATCGTCCTGCCCGACGCTGCTGCTGGCTGGAGCCGCGTGCAGATGATGTCCGCCAAGGTCGTGGGCAACAACGCTTACATCACCTACGAGCAGATCGTTGAGGTTGTGGGCGAGGATAAGGCTGCCTGGGGCGCCCGCCTGCAGTGCGAGGCTTCCGGCAACTGGGCTGTGTACGCCGTGAACGTCGGCAAGGTCAACGAGATCGTTGGTCTGTACGACGTGGTTGACTTCGCTGGCTTCTCTGTCTCCGGCGGCGCCTGGGGCCAGAACGGCCTGGAAATGACCCCCGAAATCATCGCTGCCCTGAAGCCCGGCTGCGTGATCACCATCTCCTACGAGTCCGACTCCGGCGACATGTGGCTGGTCTTCCCCGACTCCGCCGCTGGCTGGATGCGCGTTGAGATGATGAGCGCCGATTGCGACGGCAAGACCGCCCAGATCACCTGGGACGAGCTGGTCGCCGTGCTGGGCGAGGACGTGTCCACCTGGGGCGCCCGCATGCAGTGCGAGGCTTCCGGCAACTGGCAGGTCTACGCTGTGAGCGTTGCTCAGGCGCAGTAAGCTGACGCTTCCCTCTTTCAAGCTGGTTCGTTGACCCTTCGCCCGCTCTGTTATGAGCGGGGCGGGCGCAGGGCTTGCGTCTATCAACCCCAATCGACATAACAGGAGGTATGACAAGCTATGAAAAAGTTTGCCGCTCTGGTTCTGGCGATCGCGATGCTGCTGTCTGTTGCGTCCTTCGCCTCCGCTGAAGAGCCCCGCCACATCCTCATCGGCACCACCTGGGATCTGTACTGGGATTCCACCCATGAGTCCATCGACGCCAACCCCTACTACACCGGCACCCTGGCTGACGAGATGATGTTCGCCAAGGTTGCTGAGGTCGAGGCCGAGTGGGGCGTGACCTTCGAGTACGTCAACCTGCTCTATGCTGGCGCTCAGGAGTCCATCAACACCTCCATCATGGCCGGCACCCCCGACGTGGACGTGTACATGATCGGCCTGGCCATCGGCGCCCCCGCGGTTGCCAACGGCTACGCCATCGACCTGCGCGACTACCTGCCCGCTGACCATCCCGTCATCACCGGCGAGGACGAGGTCCTGACCTACATCGACGTGGGCAACGGCGCTGTGTCCCTGCTGACCAACAAGAACAAGGAGAACATGGTCGGCTCCACCTACCCCCTGTCCTTCAACCTGCAGATGATCGAAGACGCCAACCTGGAAGATCCCCGTGATCTGGTCGAGGCCGGCGAGTGGACCTGGGACAAGTTCCTGGAGTACTGCCAGATCCTGACCCAGGACGTTGACGGCGACGGCGTGACCGATATCTACGGCTTCGGCGGCTGGCCGGGAGACTACTTCCCCCTGCTGGTCATGTCCAACGGCTCCTACATCGCCGCTGGCGCCACCGAGAACCTGTCTTCTCCCGAGGTCGCTGAGACCCTGCAGTTCATGCAGGATCTGTACCTGAACGGCTATGCTTACCCCATCCCCGCTGAGAACGGCTGGGACATCTGCCGCTTCCTGTACCGCGAGGGCAAGGTTGCCTTCTCCCCCAACGCTGCGTGGATCATGGACTCCAACAAGGACTATGGCTTCCAGCAGGGCGATGACTACCCCGTCCTCGAGTTCGACATGGTGTTCGTGCCGTGGCCCGCTGGCCCCTCCGGCGATCTGGAGACCAACGCTCAGAAGGTCACCGACTCCTCCTGCTACATGATCCCCGTGGGCGTGGAAGATCCGGTGCTGGTCTTCAACGTTCTGTACGACATCCTGAACTGGTTCAACGACGACCTGTCCATCCGTGACGACGACGAGGCGCTCGGCTGGTGGTACGGCGTGACCGCGAAGGACGTTGAGCTCCAGGAGTACAACTTCAACGTGATGTACGAGATGGGCCAGAAGCAGATGCTGGAGATGGTCAACAACCTGGGCTTCGAGATGGACCTGGTTGGCCTGCTGAACGGCAACTACACCGTTGCTCAGTTCCAGGAGACCTACAAGCAGCAGGTGCAGGACGCTCTGGATCGCCTGATGGGCAACTGATCCGGAACACCGCGCTGACCTGACGTAAACCCGCTCCCGGACGCAGCTTACCCCTGTGTCCGGGAGCTTTTTCGGTGCTGCAGAGCGTTCCTGAAGTGATAGTACCCGCGAAGGTTCCGGCGTTGGCTGGCGGCGCTTGAAATGAAAACGGCACAGAAAGGCGGATGCTGATGCGTGGGTGGGCGGTGGACGGCCCCTGTGCATCAGCACCCGGCAGGGAGGTATTGACATGAACATGACCCTCAACCCCGGCGAGAAGCGGATTCCCATGAACGACCCGATGCTGCGCTACACCGGCCGCATCGGTTGGGAGCAGCCGGAGCGCCCCTTCTTCATCTACCCCTGCAGCAGCGTAGCCTTCCGCGTGTCGGGGCACACGCTGCGCATCGCGGTGGAGAACATCCACTCCTACTTCGAGAACCGCCTGGGCGTGATCGTCAACGGTGTACAGACGGCGGTGCTGCTGGAGAAGGGCGAGCAGGAGCTCGACCTGAGCCATCTGCTGACGGCGGAGGAGAACGATGTGCTGCTCTTCAAGCGGCAGGACTGCTGCCACGCATACCGCCTGGTCGGGCTGGCCATCGCTGAAGATGCGGCGCTGCTGCCCCTGCCGCCTCGCCCTGCGCGGCGTATCGAGGTATATGGGGACAGCGTGTCCGCGGGCGAAGTGAGCGAGGCGGAGTTTGCCTGCGCCCAGCCGGATCCCGAGGGCCACAACGGCCTGTACTCCAACAGCTGGCTCAGCTACGCCTGGCAGACGGCGCGGCTGCTGGGCGCGGAGTTGCACGACATTGCCACCGGCGGCATGGCGCTGCTGAACGGCACGGGCTACTTCTTCGGCCCGGACTACATCGGCATGGAATCCTGCTGGGACAAGATCAACTACTACCCGCCCTTCGGCGAGCCGACGCCCTGGGATTTCAGCCGCTACACGCCCCATGTGGTGGTGGTGGCCATCGGCCAGAACGACCACAACCCCGTCAACATCATGGCGGAGGACTATGACGGCGAGGCGGCGCGGCACTGGCGCAGCGAGTACCGCCGCTTCATCGGGCAGCTGCGGACCCGGTACCCCCGTGCCCACATCGTGCTGGCGACGACCATCCTCGGCCACCACGAGAACTGGGACAGGGCCATCGACGAGGTCTGCCTGCAGATGCGGCAGACGGACGAGCGCGTCCATCACTTCCTCTACACGAAGAATGGCTGCGGCACGCCCGGGCACATCCGCGGTAGCGAGGCGGCCGTGATGGCGCAGGAGTTGGCGGGGTTCATCGGGAGCCTGCCGGGGGTGTGGGAGGACTGACATGGCGGATGAGGTGCGGTATTCATTCCGGCCGGTTGTGCTTTGCAGCGTGCTGGCGATCAGTGGCTTGCTGTTGCTGGGGTTGGGCCTGGCGCTGGTCATGACATTACAGCAGTTGCAGATGCTGCTGGGCGTGCTGGTGCTGATCGTAGTGGGCGTCTTGTTTGTGGGCGTGTATGTGCTGAGTCGGTGTGCGGAGATCATCGATGCGCAGGGTGTGCGGTGCCGCGAGATCGCTGGCGATTGGCGTGAGGTGCGCTGGACGGACGCGGTTTCCGTGACGAGGCGACATGTACCGCGCAGTGGGCGGAAAGGCGGCTATACCATGCTCGTCATCCGGGACTGCAAAGGCGAGACGGTTGAGGTTTTCTGCAATGAACGGACCGCGGAGCTGGTTGGCAGGTATGCCCCAGTGGCGATTGATGATTGATCCCAACAGAAAAGGCTGCATGCAACCGGTCAACCCCGGGCATGCAGCCTGTTTCATATGCAATTGCAGAAATGACAGCGCAGTGCGGCCACCCACGATGCAGCTCAGGTGACACACCGCGCCCGGGTTGCGGGAAATGTCAGGGCAAGTGAAAACCGCCCCGCGTGGTTGCGGAGCGGTGAAGGAATCAACATCAGCCCAGGCGGATGCCCATGGCGATCTGCTCGCTGTTGTAGCGCTCCATCAGCGCATGGATGCGATCAGAGGGGGTGAGCAGCTTGGACAGGGAACGGTCGTGGTTCAGGGTGGCGATGATGTAGGAGATGTACTTGGACATGTCCGCCTCGATGAACCAGGGCGCCGCCAGCAGCTCAGGCGTGCGGTAGGTCAGGTTGGTGGAGATCACGCCGTCGATCAGGCCCTCTTCGTAGGCCTTGTTGTACAGCTCCAGGCCGTTGGTGAACAGCGGGAAAGTGACGGCGGCGAAGATGCGGTTGGCCTTGCGCTTCTTGAGGTTGCGGGCCACGTCGATGATGGACTCGCCGGAGGAGAGGATGTCATCAGCGACGAAAACGTCCTTGCCATCCAGATCGATGCCCATGTACTCGTGGGCGACGATGGGGTTGCGGCCGTTGACGATGCGGGTGTAATCGCGGCGCTTGTAGAACATGCCCATGTCCACGCCCAGAACGGAGGCGTAGAAGATGTTGCGGTCCAGCGCGCCCTCGTCGGGGGACACGATCATCAGGTGATCCTTATCCAGCATGAGGTCCTTGTGCTTGCGCAGCAGGGCCTTGAAGATCTGGTAGGAGGGCATCACGTTCTCGAAGCCGCCCTCGGGAACGGCGTTCTGCACGCGGGGGTCATGGGCGTCGAAGGTGATGAGGTTGTTCACCCCCATGCGGCCCAGCTCCTGCAGCATCAGGGCGCAGTCCAGCGATTCGCGGCTGGTGCGGCGGTGCTGACGGCCGCCATAGAGCAGGGGCATGATAACCGTGATGCGCTTGGCCTTGCCGCCCACAGCGGCGATGGTGCGCTTCAGATCCATGTAGTGATCATCGGGGGACATGGGGACCTTCTGGCCGTACATGTCGTAGGTGCAGTTGTAGGCGCCCACATCGCAGAGGATGTACAGGTCCAGGCCGCGCACGGAGTCCCTGATCAGGCCCTTGCCCTCGCCGTTGCCGAAGCGCGGGCAGCTCGTGCGAACAAGGAAGTCCTCACGGTACATGCCAGGGGTCGTGGACATATCGCCAGGCATCGTCTCTTCCGTATGCCTGCGCCACTTCAGCAGCCACTGGTTCACCTTGCCGGCGATCTCCTCTGTGCCACGCATGGCAATCAGGCCCAGCGGGCCCATGGGCGTCGTCAGAAAGGATTCCTCGTTCCACGTGCTCACGAAATCAGTCACACCATCTACCTCATTCCGTCACATTCTCATCTGCTGGTTGCAATTGCGGACGGCGCATAACCGCCCGAATACTATTATACATGAAATCGCCGCTGATGAAAAGAGTTTCTCAGAAAAAAAGGTGCAAAAAATCCGAACGTTATTCTGATGATTTTGCAAAAAAGGCGGCAAAACGGCCGGAATGGACATGTCGGCATCACGTGGCCAAATGTATACAGCCGCAGCAGGCGAAATGAGAACCCCGTCACGGTCCTGCGGAGGCCTGTGACGGGGCGGATTCATTGCACATATTCGTTGTTGACCCATTCGCCTTCCAGGAGGCTGCCGGTTTCGCTGTGGTAAACGCCGTGGCCGTGGCGCATGCCATTGGCAAAGGAGCCTGTGAAGCTGCTGCCATTGGCCCAGATGTAAATGCCTGTGCCATGGAGGCGGCCGTTGAGGAAGCCGCCGGTGTAGCTGCTGCCATCGGTGAAGACGAGGGTGCCATGGCCGCTGTATTCGCCATCGAGGAAGCCGCCGGTGTAAACGGAGCCGCTGGCGTTGATGAGGGTCCCCTGGCCGGTGCGCTGGCCGTTGACGAAGTCACCGGAGTAGACGGAGCCATCCGCCCAGGTGTAAACGCCCCGGCCGTGACGCGCGCCCTCCAGATAGTCGCCGACATAGGAGGTGCCGTCGGGCCAGAGGGTTACGCCCCAGCCGGTGCGCTTGCTGCAGGTGAAATCACCGGCGAAGAGGGTGCCATCGGCCCAGAAATACATGCCCTTGCCGTCGCGCTGCCCCTGCTGCCAGTAGCCGAGGTAGCTGTCGCCGTTCTTCCAGGTCATATGGCCCCAGCCCTGGGACACGCCGTTGACCAGCATGCCATTGTAGGTGGTATCGGCGTCGGAGGTGGTGCCCAGGCCGGTGATCTGGTTGTCCGCCTGGCTCTGGATGTAACCTTCCGGGGTGACGCTGGCGGTTTCCTCCAGCATCTGGCGGGCGACGCTGCCGGGCTCCTCCGTCCAGCCCACGGTGTAGGCGGTCAGCTCGTCCACGGTGCCGGAATAGTCGGAGCTGAGCATGATGCTGTTGGGACACAGGCGCTCTGCTGCGGCGGCGATGGTTTCCTCCACATAGTAGTCCTGCGCGCCGAAGAGGTGCATCATCTCGTGGCGGATGACTGCGGAATCATCGCCGCGGTAGAGCACGGCGTACTCGGCGAAGTAATCCGCGTACTGGCTCACGGCGTAGGCGCGGCCGGGGGTGCTGACGAAAATCAGCAGGGGCGTGTTGCTCCAGGCGGTTCCGTGCATGGTGCCATGCAGGCCGGAAGCCTTGCTCAGGGCCTTGTCCACCCAGGCGTCGCTGCCGTTCATGTTGTCAACCTCGTCCACGCTCACGGTGTGGAATTTCAGGCTCAGGGTGAGGTCGGCGCCGTGGATCGAAGCTTCGGTGCGCAGCATGCGGCATGCGGTCTGGGCCTCCTGGCGGATGGCGGTGATCTCGGCCTCTGTCCAGGGCTCATCACCCGTGGAAACGATCAGGACCACGACTTCCACCGAACCGGTCAGCTGCTTGCAGGGGCCCATGTCCTTGTCCTCGAGCAGGATGTGCCCGGCGCTGACGGTGATGTTTGCGTCCGCTGCTGCGGGGATGGCGAGCATCACAAGAACCAGCAGCAGGGCGAGCAGGCGGTGCTTCATGAGATCAACTCCTCTGTGTATGTCGGAAGGCCTTGCGGCGTTGTTCAGCTTACAAACGGAACAACGGATAGAGGGAAGTGGATTTTCGCTCTTGACAAAATTTCCTCCGGGACATACCATAACAGGCGGAATGAGGCCCGGGAGGTGGAAGGGATGAAGAAGCCGTTGCGCGTGCTGCTGGCGCTGACGGGTGCGCTGATCCAGGCGGTGGGGATGTGCAACATCCACGCCTGGGCGGATGTGACCGAGGGCGGCGTGCTGGGGGCGACGCTGCTGTTGCACCACTGGTTCGCGCTGTCGCCAGCCGTATCGGCGCTGGCGCTCAATGCGCTGTGCTACATGCTGGGATGGCGCACGCTGGGGAAGGATTTCCTGCTGTGTTCGGCGATCTGCGGGGTGGGGTATTCGGCGTTCTACGCGCTGCTGGAGCCCTTCGCGCCGCTCTGGCCGGAGGTGATCGCCTCGCCCCTGCTCTCGGCGTTGCTGGGCGCGGTCTTCGTGGGCGTGGGGGCAGGGCTGTGCGTGCGCATGGGCGGCGCGCCCGGCGGTGACGACGCCCTCGCCATGGCCCTCTCCCGCCTGACGGGCCTGGGCGTGCAGTGGATCTACCTCTTCACCGACGGCATCGTCCTGGGGCTGTCCGTGAGCTACATCCCGCTGAATAAGCTGCTGTACTCCCTGCTGACGGTGGTGCTGTCGGGGCAGATCATCGGCTGGGTGCAGCGCGTGGGTGCGAAGAAGCAGAAGGCCTGATCATGACATCTCGTGTCAGGCCTTTTTGTGTGCCTTGAATTGTCAAGTCAAGTGCAACAGCAGATTGAAGAATATTTCAAAGGGAGATCTCCAGCCAAGGCATTTACGCGGACGAAGATTGATCTTGTTGGTAAAGGCAGCGAAGAAAGCCGGATCGAAAGACTCCAAGTCCGTAGACTTGGGGCAATACTCGCGGATGAGGCCGTTGGTGTTTTCGTTAGTGCCGCGCATCCAGGGAGAGTGAGGC
>JAFQQT010000064.1 GCA_017410455.1 Clostridia bacterium | reverse complement strand
GGCCGATCACCCTCTCAGGTCGGCTACTGATCGTCGACTTGGTAGGCCGTTACCCCACCAACTATCTAATCAGACGCGAGCCCACCTCTTACCGATAAATCTTTGACCCCTGCACCATGCGATGCTGTGGTCTCATGCGGTATTAGTACAAGTTTCCCTGTGTTATTCCCCAGTAAGAGAAAGGTTGCTCACGCGTTACTCACCCGTCCGCCGCTAAAACATTAACCGAAGCCAATGTCTCCGCTCGACTTGCATGTGTTAGGCACGCCGCCAGCGTTCGTCCTGAGCCAGGATCAAACTCTTGCGTTTAATCCTTTTATCTCTACCAGTTCCCTGGCAAGATGCATACTCATTCGGAATTACTGTCTCTTGTTTGCGTTATTCTTGTTCTGTATCGTTTTCAAGGTTCAGCGCCCGCCTCCGCAGTGTCCCGCGTGAGCAAGCTTGTTTATATTATCACCGTTCAAAAGAATTGTCAACGCTTTTTTGCAACTTTTTTCTCTTTTTTTAAGAGAATTCTGAATTCCCGAACATTCATACACGCCGCTTCAGAAATCGTTCCCGCGCAGACATCCGGCGAGTTCATTCTCCGCATTTGGTGTTCGTGCATCCGGAGTCCAGCACCTGCTCCACAACCGCGCCGCCCAGGCACTTCTCCCCCTGATAGAACACCGCGCTCTGCCCGGGCGTCACCGCGCGCTGGGGCGTCAGAGCCCGGATCAGCAGCTTGCCATCAGCCTGCAGCGTCGCCTCCACCGGCGTATCCACCTGGCGGTAGCGGTATTTGCAGGTGCATTGCAGCGTTTCGCCCACGCCGATGGGCGCGTCGCCGATCCACGTCACGCCGCCGCCGGTGGACAGGGTCGAATACAGCATCGGGTGATCCTCGCCCTGCGCGACCAGCAGCCGGTTGCGCTCAAGATCCTTCCCGATGACAAACCAGCTCCGCCCATCGCCCATGCCGCCGATGCCCAGCCCGCGCCGCTGGCCGAGGGTGTAGTACATCAGCCCGTCATGACGGCCGACGACCTTCCCGTCCGGCGCGACCATGTCGCCCGGCTGGGCAGGCAGGAACTCCTGCAGGAAGGTCTTGAACCGCCGCTCGCCGATGAAGCACACGCCGGTGGAATCCTTCTTCTTACTATTAGCAAGGCCATGCTGCTCCGCGATGGCACGCACCTCCGCCTTGGTCATGTGGCCGACGGGGAACATGGCCTTCTTCAGCTGCGCGGAACGGAGCATATAAAGGAAGTAACTCTGATCCTTGTTCGGGTCTGCGCCGCGCAGGAGATCGCCATCCGCGTTTGTCTGCACGAAATGGCCCGTCGCCATGCGGGACGCGCCCAGCTGCATGGCGAAGTCCAGGAAGGCCTTGAACTTGATCTCCCGGTTGCACAGCACGTCCGGGTTGGGCGTGCGGCCCGCGCGGTACTCATCGAGGAAGTAGCTGAACACGCGATCCCAGTACTCCTGGGCAAAATTCACCGCGTAATACGGGATGCCGATGGTCTCGCAGACCTCGCGGACGTCGTTCCAGTCCTCCTCGGCCGTACAGACGCCGTCCTCGCCCTCTTCCTCCCAGTTCTTCATGAACACGCCGATCACGTCGTAGCCCTGCTGCTTGAGCAGCAGCGCCGCCACGGAACTGTCCACGCCGCCGGACATGCCCACCACGATGCGTTCCGCCATTTACTCCGCCTCCATCAGCCTTGCGATGACCTTTTCTGCGATTTCCCGGCCGATCTCCTCCGGGGTGCGGGTTGCGTCCACCACGATGAACCGCGCCGGATCGCGCTGGATCAGCTCGCGATAGCCCGCCTCGGTGCGCGCGTGGAAGCTGTCGCCGGCCAGTTCAAGCCGGTCCAGCTCCGTGGCCGCCGCGCGGCGCGCCATGGACGTTTCGTGATCCACGTCGAGGTAGACGGTCGCCATGGGCATGGTGCCGTCCACCGCCGGGGCGTTGATGTCCAGCACCCGCTGCACGCCAAGCTGCCGTCCGCCGCCCTGATAGGCCACAGACGAATCCACAAAGCGGTCGCACAGCAGCACCCTGCCCGCCGCGACCGCCGGGCGGATGACCTCGCGCACATGCTGCGCACGGGAGGCGGCGTAGAGCAGCGCCTCGGTGACGTCGTCCATCTCCGCGTTGTTCTTGTCCAGGATGATGTCCCGCAGCTTCTCCGAGATGGGGCAGCCGCCGGGCTCGCGGGTCAGCTGGAGCTCAAAGCCGTAGCGGTCGATCACGTCCGTCAGCAGACGGATCTGCGTACCCTTGCCGCTGCCGTCCAGCCCCTCGATGGACAGGAACGCGCCCACAGGAGCCGCCGCGCCGGGGCAGAGGAAGTCGATCACATCCTGCACGGTTGCGCAGTAATGCGTACAGCCGGACGTGCGCAGCTCCTCCTCGGAGCCGTAGCCATAGCCCACGCCGATGGACTTCACCCCCGCGCCGATGGCGCCCTCCACGTCGAACTTGCGGTCGCCGACCATCCAGATTTCGTCCGTTTCCGCGTTCCAGCCTTCGGGCAGGGCGTTCCTGATCAGGTCGATCTTGTCCGCCCGGTGGTCCGCCGTGGGGCCGCAGATTTTTTCGATGAACCTGTCCAGCCCGAAGTGGGCGATGACGCGCTCGGAGGTCTTTTGAGGCTTGCCGGTGGCCACGCCGATGTACCAGCCCTCCTGCCTGAGCGTCCTGAGCAGGCGGCGGACGCCCGGGTACACGCGGTTCTCGAACAGGCCGCCGGCGTTGTAGTACTCGCGGTAGGTGGTCGTTGCCGTTTCGGCCATAGCCTCGTCCATGCCCATGAATTCCCGGAAGGAGTAGCCCAGCGGCGGGCCGATGAACTTGTGCAGCGTCTCCGTATCCGGCTCCGGGAAGCCCAGCTTGCGCGCGGCGTACCGCACGCCGTTCCAGATGCCCTCTTCGGACTGGGTCAGCGTCCCGTCCAGATCGAAAATCACGCATTTACGCATAGCAGCGTATCTCCTTCCACGCCGAAGCGCTCCTGATTTTTTGCATTCATGAGGCGGTCGGCGACTTCCGCCGTGATCACCTCGCCCGGGCAGACCAGCGGCACCCCCGGGGGATACAGCCCTGCCGGAGCCGCCGCGATGCGCCCGGCACAGTCCGCCAGCGGCACGTTCACGCACTCCGCCATCGCTGCCTGCCGCAGCTCCATCGCCTGTTCCGGAATGGCCGTCAGCATCGGCAATGCGGGAATATTCGCCCGCTGGGGCGAGATTTCCTTCAATATGGACAGCAGCGAGAGCGCATCCTCCGGCGCATCCATCGCCGACAGGATGAACACCACCCGGCGCAGGTCGTGCATTTCGGCGTCCACGCCGCGCTCCTGTAATGCCTCCGCCAGAGCTGCGCCGCCCTGGGGCGCGTCGATGACCAGACGCGTCCGGTCGAATTGCAGCCCGGTATCGCACCACATGGCATGGGCATCTGCGTATCCGAGGGACGGCAGCATCCGCCGCACCTCGTCCGCCGCATCCGCGATGGTCGCCAGCTGCGCCGCGCCGCGCTCCTCCATATAAGCCCGTGCGTCGTCGATGGACATCAGCTGAACGAAGGAGGGCGAGCTGGTCTGCTCCCGGCGCAGCAGCCGCAGGGCGCGGGCATGATCCGCCCCGTCCGCCAGATGCAACACCGCCGAGCCGGTCAGCCCGGGCAGGGTCTTGTGCACCGACTGCACCCAGGCGTCCGCGCCGCATGCGCCCGCCGACTTCACCCCGCCGGCCCAGGGGAAGTGCGCGCCGTGAGCCTCGTCGACAATGACCCGCATGCCCCGGGCGTGGGCCGCCTCCACGATCCGCTCCAGCGGCAGGCAGCAGCCGTAGTAATCCGGCCGGGCGAGAAAGACCGCCTTCGCCTCCGGGTGGGCGTCCATCGCAGCGAGCACGTCGGATTCCTTCATATAACAGAGGCCGTCCACCGTCATCGACACGGGCATCCACCGCGCCTTCACCCCGCCCATGATGCAGCCGTTGACCGCAGAAAGATGGGCGTTGCGGGGCAGCAGCACCGTGTCGCCCTCGCGGCAGTACAGCTGCACCATCACATGGATACCGCTGGTGGAGCCGTTGGTGAGCATGAGCGTCCGAACCGCGCCCGCCGCCCGGGCGTAAAGCCGCTGCGCTGCGTCAATGCCGCGCTCCGGGGCGTAGAGGTCGTCAGACAGGGGCGTTTCGGTCGTGTCCAGCGCGTACACATCAACAGGGGCATAAGGGTTGCGCCCCTTGTGCCCCGGCATGTGAAAGCTGCGGCGACCGGAAGCCGCCGTCAGCATGTCATGGATGGGACGCATGCAACGCCCTCCCTCGTGTTACTCGTTCGCCGCCTGATGGAGGCGGACGGCCATGTCGTCGATGACCTCGCGCATCTCCAGCTCCGCCAGCCACTGCGCGGGAATGCCGTCAACGCCCAGCCATGCACCCAGAATGTTGCCGGCGATGGCGCCGGTGGAGTCGCTGTCGCCATTGTGGGTGACGGCGGCGCTCAGGCAGGCCTCCATGTCCTCCGGATAGCGCAGCACGCAGCAGACGGCGATGGCCAGCGCCTCATCGCCAACCCAGCCGCCGCCACGCTCCGGATCGCGGCTCAGGGCCGAAATGGCCTCGTGGATGGGCATGTCCGATTCCGCCAGCATGACGGCGCGGTTGATCATTTCGCCATACCCCGCCATGTGCGGGTGGTCGCCGAAGAGCCGCTGCATGCGCGCCAGGCTGTCCAGCGTGATTTCCCTGAGCGTCCGGCCATCCTCCAGGAGGATCATGTGCACCATGTCCGCCAGCATCGCCGCGGGGATCCAGCCCATGGGGTGGCTGTGGGTGATGGCGCCGGCCATGGCGCCCTGCATGGCGTATGCATCCTCCGGGTCGGGCATATCGACCATCTTCAGCATCCCGCAGGGCGCGGTGCGCATCACGCCGCCGCAGCCCATGGAGCGGTTGATCGGCTCGTCCATCAGGCCCATGTTGCCGCTGCCCAGGGCGCTCAGGCAGGTGTTGCCCGGGGCACGCCAGGCATACAGCGCTTCCACCTGCATCAGGCTGCTCTCCTTGCGGAACACGCCGCCCTTCTCGCCCCGCATCTGCGTGGCGTACCAGTCCAGATAGCTCTGGTACACGCAGGCAGGCATGGGGATGCGGTGCTTCAGGCCCATCAGCATGCCCTCGGCAGTGAAGAGGGTCATCTGGGTGTCGTCGGTGATGTGGCAGGACATGGTGTGCACGCCATCCGCGCCGTATTGCCTGAGCATGTCGCTGCGGCGCATGAACTCCACGTCGTTGCCCAGCTGATCGCCAACAGCGCCAGCCAGCAGACATCCACGGTAACGTTCCAGCTTTTTCATGTACATCCATCCTTTCCTTACGGTACAGTATAGCAGAAAATCCGCCCTTTGGCAAACCTCTGAGCACATTTCAACGCCGCACGTGCGCAGGATTCTCATATTGCCTTGCCCGCAGGCGACGACTGTGCTATAATGAACCATACCATTCTCCGGCAAAGGAGCGGACAAATATGAATATGATCGAAATCATCACGAAAAAGAAGCTGGGGCAGACCCTCTCCCGCGAGGAGATCGCCTTCTTCACCCGTGGCGCGGCGGACGGCTCCATCCCCGATTATCAGCTGGCCGCGCTGCTGATGGCCATCCGCCTCAACGGCATGACCCCGCAGGAGACCACCGACCTGACCCTGGCCATGCGCGACTCCGGCGATGTGTGCGACCTGAGCGCCATCCCCGGCGTCAAGGTGGACAAGCACTCCACCGGCGGCGTGGGCGACACGACGACCCTCATCCTCGCGCCCCTGGTGGCGGCCTGCGGCGTGCCGGTGGCCAAGATGAGCGGCCGCGGCCTGGGCCATACCGGCGGTACGCTAGACAAGATGGAGTCCATCTCCGGCCTGACCGTGAGCCTCACCGAGGAGCAGTTCGTCCATCAGGTGAACGAAATCGGCCTGGCCGTGATCGGGCAGACCGCCTCCCTCGCCCCGGCCGACAAGACCCTCTACGCCCTGCGCGACGTGACCGCCACGGTGGACAGCCTGCCGCTGATCGCCTCCTCGATTATGAGCAAGAAGCTGGCCTCCGGCGCGGACGCCATCGTGCTGGACGTGAAAACCGGCTCCGGCGCGCTGATGGAGACGGTAGAGGACGCCATCGCCCTGGCCAAAGCCATGGCAGAGATCGGCCAGCTGGCCGGGAAGCCCGTGCGGGCCATCGTCACCGGCATGGGACAGCCCCTGGGCACCCACATCGGCAACGCCCTGGAGGTCAAGGAGGCCATCGACGTGCTGTCGAACCGCGTCAGGGGCGACCTGCTGGAGGTGGCGCTGCTGCTGGGCAGCCACATGCTGGTAGTTGGCGGCAAGGCGGAGGACACCGATGCCGCCCGCGCGATGCTGGTGGACGCGCTGCACTCCGGCGCAGGCCTCAGCAAGCTCCGCGCCATGATCACCGCCCAGGGCGGCGACGCCTCCTGCGTGGATGATGTGATGAAGCTGCCCCAGCCCGCCCTGATCCGCGAGGTGAAGGTGGGCCGCGAGGGCTACATCGCCGCCATGGACACCGAGGCTCTGGGCTACGCCGCCCAAGCCATGGGCGCCGGCCGCGTGCAGAAGACCGACGTGATCGACCCCGCCGTGGGCTATATCCTCCCCGTGCGCATCGGCGACCATGTCACGGCGGACACGACCCTGTGCACCCTCTACGCCCGCAGCGAGGCGGACGCCGCCAAGGCCGAAGCCGCCATCCGCGCCGCCATCACCATCGGCGACGAACCCGTAGCCCGCCCCCCGCTGTGCTACGCCGTCGTCACCGCCAAAGGCGTAGAGACACTCAATTAAGAATTAAGAATTGAATTTGCCGTGTCAGGAGGCCGCTTATGAACATCCGTCAGGCCCTGCAGTCGCAGCTTTCGCTGCCCGACCATATCCGACTGAACGACGTCGACCTTGACCCCGCCTCCGTCCGCGCCGTCCTCATCAACGAGGTCGTACCCGATGACCCGGCGCAGGATTTCTACGGCGGCGGTGACGGCAGCGAGGCATACCCGACCACCGTGCTTCCCCTGTTTCAGCAGGCGGGAATCGACGTGCACAGCATCGCCGACGTCCTCGCCATGGGCGTTTACATCACCAACGCGGTCAAAACGCCCAAGACAGCCTATGCCATCGACCCCGCCGCCTTCGAGGAAAGCCTCCCCGTGCTGGAGGCCGAGCTGGCGCTTTTCCCGAATGTGCAGGTCATCCTCCTGTGCGGCGACGTGGCCAAGAAGATGTACAACCGCATCGCCCGGAAGACGACGAAGAAGAACGTCATCCCCTCCGGCGCGACGTACAAGCTGCGCGCCGCTGAATACCATCACGGCAGCATCCGCGTCATCCCCTCCTACATCATCACCGGCGGGAATCTGCTGATCGAGAAGTCCAAGGTGCGCATGATCACCGAGGATCTGGCCGCCATGGCAGACATCATCCGCTGAGCTGTGCCGTGGTCACGGCGCAAGGCGTGGAGCGTTTCTGATTTCCTGAAATACACCCATTATACCAGCAGATACCCCCAAGGAACTTCCGCAGAAGCACCTTGGGGGTATTTTCTACATATTCAGCAGACCGCTCAACGCTGGAAGAGCATCAGCTCATACAGGCGAATGGTTCCCCGTTCCCCGTTGTCTGGATCGTAGATCTTCAGCAGCAGATAGCGCGCGCTCTGCTGGCCGATGTCAAAGGATACCAGGTCCGCATCGCAATAAGTCTGATAGTCCACGCTCATCCAGGTTTCCCCGTCATTGGATACCATCAGCTCCCAGTGCACCATGTTGCCGTAATAGGGTTCCACAGTGCGGGTATTGGCGATCGTGTACGTGTTGAATTGCTTTTCCTCACCCAGATCGATGGCGATCCACTGCTTCGCTCCGTCCATGCTGTAGCGCATGTCCAGCACATCGTACTCCGTGGCGCACCACTTTGTATAGAAATCGCCATCCACCAGCAATTCCGGCGCTTCCTTCTCATTGACAAAGCCGGTCGCACCCAAAATGGTCGCGCCCTGGCACAGGTTCTCTCCGTTGGTCACGGTTTCCACAACCTCGGCTGCGCTGCTTCTGTGCACGGCATTCTCCCAGCTGGGATATTCCGGGTTCGGCACGCCAGGAAGATTTTCTGTCAGGAAGTTGTCCGGATAATCCGCAAAGCCGGTGAAGGTCCAGGTCCCTTCCTGCAGCTCCTGCACAAAGCGCAGCCGCAGCGCCTCGATACATTCATACCCCGTGATGGCATACACCAGCTGGTTGATGGGCGTTTGCGTGTCATAGGGATCATCATCCAGCTCCGGCCCCTCATTGGCGCGGATCAGCCGGTGGATGGAATCGATCAGGCCGTAGTGCAGCTGGCCCTGCTCATCCATGGTGGTGGGATAGCGATAATCCATATAGGCAAAGAACCACTGGCAGTTGCCGTAGGGGGCGTAACCCCAGTCCATCCAATCCTCCGCCTGCATCGAAGAAGGCTCCATCTGGCTGATGTCCGCCCAGTGATAATAGCGGAATCCGCCATAGTTGGCCAGGTTCTCCGTCCACCAGGCGTCGCCGCCGTAGACCAGCTTGCCGCCATACTGCTGCACGCTGTGCGTCAGCTCATGGGAAATGCAGCCGATGTCATAAGGCATGAGGTTGGCATAATCCACGGCGATGACCACATGATCCTCATGGGAATACGCCACGCTCTCCTTATCATCCTTGTCCGCTTTGAAAAGGATGGTGGTGGGCGCATCCCCCAGGCCCCAGCGCGCATACAACCGGGGGTAGGTCGTTTCAAACATCGCCGCCATTTCGGCCTGATAGGAGGATCTCTCAATCCGATCCCAGTCGCCGTGGAACACGAGGTAGTAATCCTCCGCCCCGGCCATACAAGGAATACAAAGCAGCACGATCAGCAGCGCAAGCAGTTTTTTCATTAAACACTCATCCTTTCAGCTTCACTCTTCTTTGTTCCAATACCTCTGCAGAAATTCTATCATGTCCTCCTTCCCATGTCAATCGCTGTATACAATCCCCTTCTCCGATCCACCGAACCTGTTGACTCTTCCGCCCGACCGTGGTAGGATGGTACTTGTTCAAAATCCACGAATCGAGGCGACTCCCCATGAACAAGCTCTTTATGAAGGGCCTGAAGCACGGCCTGCCCATCGGCCTGGGCTACCTGTCCGTGTCCTTCGCCTTCGGTACCCAGTGCACCGACAGCGGCCTGACCATATTGCAGGCGCTGCTGATCTCCATGACCAACCTGACCAGCGCGGGCCAGCTGGCCGGCCTGCAGGTGATGGTCTCTCAGGCGGCGTTGGCCTCCGGGCTGATAGAGATGGCCCTGACCCAGTTCATCATCAACCTGCGCTACGCGCTGATGGGCCTGTCCCTGACGCAGAAGCTGGGCCCGACGATGAACACGCCCCGCCGCATGCTCTTCTCCTTTGCCAACACGGACGAGATCTTCGCCGTCGCCGCCTCCCAGCCGGAAAAGCTGCACCACCACTACCTCTACGGCCTGATGGTGATGCCCTACATCGGCTGGTCGCTGGGCACGCTCCTGGGCGCGGCGGCTGGCGCGATCCTGCCGGCCTTTATCACGGGTGCCCTGGGCATCGCCATCTACGGCATGTTCATCGCCATCGTGATCCCCCCGGCCCGCAAGGAAAAGGCCATCGCCATCGTGGCGCTCATCGCCATCGCCATCAGCGTGGCCTTCCGCTACATCCCCGGCCTGAACGCGGTGTCCGGCGGCTTCGTGGTCATCATCTGCGCGGTGGTGGCCGCCACGGTGGGTGCGCTGCTCTTCCCCATGAAGGATGCGCCCGCAGACGGAACGGAGGTGGCCGCATGACCCTCACCTGGCCGACGTATTTCCTCTACCTCGCGGTGATGGCGGGCGTCACCTACCTGATCCGCATGCTGCCGCTGACGGTCTTCCGCAGGGAGATCAAGTCCGTCTTCATCAAGTCCTTCCTGCACTACGTTCCCTACGCCGTCCTGGCGGCGATGACCATCCCCGGCGTGCTGGAGTCCACCGGAGATATCCGCACCGCTGCGGCGGGCCTTGTGGTCGCGGTCGTGATGGCATGGCGCGGCCACGGGCTGCTGACGGTCGCTATCGCCGCGTGCTGCGGCGTGGCCGCGGCGCAGGGGCTGCTTCTGCTGATTTGAGGGATTGCCGTCCTCCGGAAAGGGAGGGCGGCAACCTTTTGGGGAAGAGCACGTGGACAGGGGGGCGATAAGTGAATAGTGAGATGGCGGAGCGCACTCTTACTTCTCACTATTCACCAGCGCAGCGACTTCACTATTCACTAATTCCTCCCCCGCTCCTCCCATGCAGGATTCCGCTCCTTCACCGTCGAATATATAATATTCAATCGCACGCTATCAAGAAAGGTCTGACCCGCCATGAAAATGACTCCCGCCCAGCGGCAGCACATGATGCTCCATGACCCGGTGGAGCGCATCATCCCGAAGCTGGCAGTCCCCACCATTATATCGATGCTCATCACCACCATCTACAACGCTGCGGACACCTTCTTCGTTTCCCAGCTGGATACGGCGGCCTCCGGCGCGGTGGGCGTGGTGTTTTCGGTGATGGCCATCATTCAGGCCGTGTCCTTCACCCTGGGCATGGGCACGGGCACCAACCTCAGCCAGGCGCTGGGGCGCGGCGATCAGGAGGAGGCCAGCCGCTATGCCTCCGTGGGCTTCTTCACCGCGCTGATGACGGGCGTGGTCATCATGATCCTGGGCCTCATGACGTTGGACTTCATCGTGCCCATCCTCGGCGCCACCGAGGACATCCTCCCCTACGCCAAGGCCTACGCCACCTATATCTTCTATGCCGCCCCCTTCATGATGGGCAGCTTTGTGCTCAACAACATGCTGCGCTTCCAGGGCCTGGCCACCTACGGCATGGTGGGCATCACCACCGGCGGCATCCTGAACATGGTCCTGGACCCCATCTTCATCTTCGAGGCGGGCACGGACATCGGCCTGGGCTTCGCGCTGCCCTTCGGCTTCGGGATGAAGACCGCCGGCGCCGCCGTGGCCACGGCCATCTCCCAGGCGGTCAGCTTCTTTATCCTCCTGGCCCAGAGCAACCTGCGCAGCGACACCATCTCCGTCCTGCCCCGCCACTTCCGCCCCACGCGCCGCATGTATGGCCGCATCCTCAACAACGGCCTGCCCTCCCTGGGCCGTCAGGGCATCGCCAGCATCTCGACCATCCTGCTGAACAACTCCGTCAAGTTCTACGTCGACCCCGTGATGCAGACCGCCGCCATCGCGGCCATGTCCATCGTCAGCAAGATCGTCATGTTCGTCAATTCCACCGTCATCGGCTTCGGCCAGGGCTTCCAGCCGGTGTGCTCCTTCAACTACGGCGCGGGGCAGTACAGCCGCGTGCGCCGCGCCCTCTGGTTCTGCGTGAAGGTGACGACGGTGATCCTGCTGGTGCTGGGCTTCGGCGCATTCCTCATCGCCACGCCCATCCTCACCGCCTTCCGCCGCGATGACCCCATGGCCATTGACATCGGCGCCTTCGCCCTGCGCTGCCACCTGACGACCATCCCCCTGTGGGGCTTCATCGTCATGAGCAACATGTTCACCCAGTCCATCGGCTACGGCGTGCGGTCGATGCTCATCTCCATCAGCCGCCAGGGTCTGTTCCTGATCCCCGCGCTGCTGATCCTGCCGCCGCTCTTTGGCCTCACCGGCGTGCAGATCGCCCAGCCCATCGCCGACGTGCTCTCCCTGGGGCTGACCATCATCATCGTCCAGAGCATCCTGCGACAGTTCGCCAGGATGGAGGACAAGCCGCTGCCGGAGCCCGCCATCGCCGCCCCCGGTGACAACTGACGCCCCTCCCGGGCAGACGCCCGAACACATACAACCCCGCATTCGCAAAGGAGGTCATCCCATGAAGCGTTTCCTGCTGATTCTCATCTGCCTGCTGCTGTGCATCCCCGCCTTCGCCGAGGATAACAGTACCTGTGTGGGCACCTGGATCGAGACCGAGGGCTACGGCACCCTCACCATCCGCCTGGACGGCACCGCCACCATGGTCTACTACGACGGCACGGAGATGGACACCACCTGGAGCCTGACCGATGACGGCTATCGCTTCGGCGACGGCATGTGGTACAACTCCCCCATGGAGCTGCTGGACGAAAACACCCTGAGCGTCTCCGATGGCTGGATGATCTTCGCCCGCGAAGGCTTCCTGCCCACGACCGATCCCGCCCTGCTGCTGGGCGCAGAGCCTGTTGGCGAGGAGGGCGAACCCTACTTCGGCCAGTGGCAGCTCACCGCCCTCATCATGGAGGGCGAGGAGATCGACCCGGCGCTCCTCGGCGTGACCATGACCCTCACCTTCCACGAGGACGGCACCGCCGTTTCCGATGACGGCTGGGAGCCCTACACCACCACCTGGTATGTGGACAACGGCTTTGCCATCGTCGAGTTTGACGTCCTCTATATCGATGAGGAGAACGACCAGCTCATCTTCGATCAGGAAGGCGACTCGATGGTCTTCACCCGCGTGGTGGAGAAAGAGGAGCCTGCCGACGTTTCCGACGCTCCCGAGGTATCCGGCGCGTCCGACGTCGTCGGTTCCGACCTGCCCGTCCCCACGGCTGAGGAGAGCGCCCCTTTCCTGGGCGACTGGTACCTGGCCGCCATCACCCTGGACGGCGAAACCATGAACCCCGCCCTCTTCGGCATCCAGATGAACATCACCTTCTTTGAGGAGGGCCTGGCACTGCTGGAGGAAGACGGCGAGACCGAAACCGTCAGCTGGGCCGTACAGGACGGCGCTGCCGTCATCGCAGATATCGCCCTCACCCTCACCGACGACGGCCTGCTGGTCATGGCCGATGCAGAGGGCGAAATGATCTTCGCCCGCCTGGGCGAGGAGAACCCCTTCGGCTTCACCGAGCCCTCCGAGTTGGAGCAGTGGCTGGCCCTGCTGCAGATGATGGGCGCCGCCTCCGACTGGGAGGAGGAAGACCTCTCCCACATGACCGAGGGCCATCAGCCCTTCGTGGGTACATGGTACCTGTGCTATGTGGCCACCGGCGGCCTGACGGGCGACCTGCGCGCCCTCGGCGTGACGGGCGAGCTGGCGCTGTATTCCGACTACAGCGGCACCCTCTCCGGCATTGCCGACGAGTACGGCAGCTGGTACGAGGAGGACGGCGTCATCCGCTTCGGCGAGAGCGGCATGGCCATGTTCATCGTGGGCGATGAATGGGATGTGTACCTGCAGTACGGCACCGAGGCCGGCGGCTACATGATCTTCAGCCAGGATGAGTACGCCAATTGGACGCCCGGGCTGTACCCGCTGGCCGGTTCCACCCCGGCGGCTGAAGCCCCCGCCAACGGCGCGCCCGCCGCATCCGCCAGCGGCGCGATCGTCCTGGAGGCCAAGTACGTCTGCAAGACCTACACCACCGCCGGCTTCACCATGGACGCCGCCACCCTGGGCGCGGAATACGCCGTCATCTTCCACGCGAACGGCACGGCAGATTTCACCCTCGCGGGCTTCACCGTCACCGCCCTGCCCTACAGCGTGGCCGACGGGATCCACGCCATCGATTACTACGGCACCCCCTTCAACTGCACGCCCACCGACGCCGGCTTCGACATGGACTACTACGGCGCGATGATGATGCACTTCGTCCCCGCGGAATAATCCACATAAACGCGGCAGCCGCCCTCCCTTGCAGGAGAACGGCTGCCTTTTTGTATTCCGTTGCGGATCAGTTGGCGGGAGCGGTGGCCTGCTTCAGGGCCTCCCAGCCTTCGGGATCAGCCTCGACAGAGAAGACCTCGACCTCGCCGGAGGCCATCTTCTCGTACAGGGCGGCGATGCCGTCCACGACCTCGGGGGACGCCATGGCACGGAACTGCGCATTGTCCGCGTAGCCCACGAAGCCCTCAGCCAGACCCACCTGGGGGTAGGTGCCGCCGGGGAAGCTGCCGGCCAGCATGGCGCTGTAAGCGTAGTCGATCACAGCCGCGTAGTCGGAGTAGAAGGAGGTCACGATGGTGGCAGCCTCAGCGGGATCAGCGATGGTGGCAGCCTGGTCGCAGTCAACGCCGAAGGCGTACTTGTCCGCTTCCTTGGCGGCGGTGAACACGCCGGAACCGGCGCCGCCGGCCACCTGCCAGATCACGTCAACGCCCGCGTCGTACATGGCCCTGGCCTTCTGGGCCACCTGGGGAGCGATCTCCACGATGAAGTCGCCGGCGTAGTCGATGTAAACTTCCACGCCGTTCTCCGCGCAGACCTGCACGAAGCCACCGATGTACTCATTCAGGCCGGGGAAGTCCATGCCGACGATGACGCCGACCTTCTTCTCGGGGTTGGCCTTCTCCATGTTGCTGGTGGTCACCGCGCAGGCAACGTAGCCAGCCAGGTAGCCCAGATCCTTGACCTTGTAGGTCACGCCGTAGACATTGGTCAGGGGAGCCTCGGCCAGCTCGGCAGGCACGCCCTGCAGGTCAACGCTGACGAACAGCTGGTTGGGGTAGGCCTTGGCAGCCGCCAGCAGCGCATGGTTGCACTCAGCGCCGCAGGTGATGATCAGGTCATACTTGCCGCTCTCGCACGCCTCGGTGAAGAAGGGCAGGTAGGTGGCCAGCTCATACTCGGCATTGGCCATGTCCATGGGGATCGCGCCCATGGCGATGGCGTCCACGGTGGTGCCGGGGTACCTGGTCACCAGCGCCTCAGCGCCCAGGGCTGCAGCGGCGAAGTAGCTGCCGTCGCCCAGGGAAGGCACCAGCACCAGCACGTTCGTGCCATCCTCCTCAGCCAGCGCGAACACGCCGGTGAACAGCATGGCCAGAGCCAGCAGCAGGGAAACAAGCTTTTTCATTGGTGTCATCTCCTTTTCCGTTCTGACGCGACCTCCGCGTCGTTATGGAAATCGTATCATATCGGGCGTTATCTGTCAACTTGATTCCCGCTTGTTCACATCATATTCACATGTGCAGACGAAAAAGCCCCGGACGCGACCCGCAAAGGTCGGCAGCCGGAGCTTGCATGTTGCCTTGTTTTTCAGCAATCCAAGCAGAAGGGCGCCAGGGGCAATCCGCCGTAAGGCGCGAACACATGCACCTCGGCGTAGTTCACCCAGGCGTAGCGGGCCTTGACCGGGTGCGCCACACCCTCGGCGGCGAGGTGGATGCGGTGCCAGTCCAGCTCCGCCTTCGCCGGGACGTAAACGCCGTCCTCGCCCGCGACCTCGAACAGGTCGGGTTCGCCGCGCCGCGCCTCCACCGGGCCGGTCAGCTCCACCGTCAGGACACTGCCACAGGTGGATTTGCGCATCGCCCAGGGCTGGGCAGGCTGGCGGTGGGTGAAGTTCTCCATGAACAGCCGCGCCAGACGCTCGCCGGGGGTGTTCTTGTCCACCGGGTGGATGTTGCCGTATTCGCCCGCGTCGATCATCACAGCGAGGTAGCTTTCGCGCAGCGCGCGCCAGGCCTTCTCCTGCTGGTGGCGGAGAATCGCCCAGCGACGGTCATCCTCCGCGCCCGCGTCGATGAACATGGGCAGCTGCACGTTGTAGAAGGGCAGCTCCGCGTCGCCGAAGAGCTCGCGCCAGCGGGTGACGAGGGTGATCAGCATTTCGCCGTAATCCTCCGCGCGCTCCACGTCGGATTCACCCTGATAGAACAGGATGCCCGAGATCGCCATGGGGACGATCTGGCTCACCATGCTCCGGTGCAGCTGACCGGGTCGGTAGGGCGAGCCGGGGCCGATGGGCGGATGCCAGGGGCATGCACCGGCCTGCTTTTCGATCTCCGCCCACTCGATACCGGGGTCGGCTTCCTTGATCTTGGCGACCTTGCCGTTCCATTCGTCCATTTCCGCCTGGAAGGCGTCCTGCTTCGCCTGCCACTGTTCCAGCGTGATGCCCTCGATGCTGCGTTCGTACTCTTCCGCCGCCTTCATCGCGGGAACGCAGCGGTTCATGGCGGTTTCGTCCATCCAGGAGAGGATCGACGTGCCGCCCCAGTTGCAGCCGACGATGCCCACCGGGAAGCCGGTTTTCGCCCGGATTTCCCGTGCAAAGAAGTAGGCCACGGCGCTCATGTCGCCGCCGACGTGGGGCACGATCTTCCGCCAGCAGGCCGCGTCATGCGCCGCAATGCCCTGCTCGTCCAGCACGGACACGCGGGGCACGTTGTAGTAACGCAGGTCGGGGTCGTTGTGTGTCTTGATGACCTCCTGGCCGCCCCGGGCATTCCACAGGCCCCACTCCATGTTGCTCTGGCCGCCCGCCATGAACACCCAGCCCGTCAGCAGGTCGGAGGCCGTCCACGTCATAGCGTCGGAGGTCAGCGTCAGAGTGAAGGGCCCCGCACCCAGCTTCTGCTGCGGCAGGTGGATGAGGAAGCGTCCGTCCCGGGCAGTTGAGCAGCCCTCGCCGGTGACAGTGCCGTCCGCCGCCTTGATACTGGCGCGGATGACCTCGCCATCGTCCGCCGTGCCGAAGATGCGCAGCTCCTTGCCGACGGGCAGAATGGCATGGTCGCCAAAGAGCGGCGATACCTTGAACATACCAGCGCCCCCTTACTTCCTCAGATATGCCAGATTCTTCCGGATCAGCTCGCACCGCTGCTTCACGCAGTCGGGAGAGCGCAGGGGATCCTTGGGGGTATTCAGCAGATAATCGCACAGGCGGCCGATGTCGGTCTCGGCGACGTGCATGCGCGTGTCGGAGGAGGCGTAGTAGATGTACACCTTGCCGTCGTCATCCGCAATCGCGCCGTTGGTGAAGACCACATTGGACACGTCGCCCACACGCTCCTTGCCCAGCGGGCCGAGCAGCATGCCGCTGGGCTCGCCGATGACCTTCGACGGGTCGTTCAGGTCGGTCATAAAGGCGTACAGCACATAGCGCAGACCGGCGGCGGTGTTGCGCACGCCGTGGGCAATGTGGATCCAGCCCTTGTCGCACTTGATGGGCGTTGCGCCCGCGCCGTTCTTGGCCTCGGTGATAACATGGTATTTGCGGGCGGAGATGATCTTCTCCTCGTCGATGACGGGATTCAGGATGTCCTCGCACAGGCCGAAGCCGATGCCGCCGCCGCTGCCCGTCTCGATGAAATCATCCATCGGACGGGTATAGAAGGCATACTTGCCCTCTACAAATTCAGGATGCAGCACCACATTGCGCTGCTGGGGGCTGCGCAGGGTCTTCAGGTTCGGCAGACGCTCCCAGCTTTCCAGATCCTTCGTGCGGACGATGCCGGCAGCAGCCACGGCGGCAGACAGGTCAGGGTTCATCGTGTCCTTGCTCTCGGAGCAGAACACGCCGTAGATCCAGCCGTCCTCGTGCTGCGTCAGGCGCATGTCGTAGACATTGGTCTCCTCGGCGCAGGTGTCAGGCAGCATGATGGGGTAATCGCGGAAGCGGAAGCCCTCGGTGGGCTTGTCGGATTCGGCGACGGCAAAGAAGGACTTGCGATCCTGGCCCTCCACGCGCACCACCAGGCAGTACTTGCCGTTCAGCTTGATCGCACCGGAGTTCATCGTCGCGTTCACAGGCAGGCGCTGCATCATGTAGGGGTTGGTCTCAGGGTCAGCGTCGTACATCCAGAAGGGCGGAATGTGCTGACGGGTCAGCACAGGGTTTTCATACCGGGTGAACAGGCCGTTGTAGAAGCGCTCATTAACCGGATTGGGCCGGGAAATGATGCGCTCGTAGGCCTCCATCAAAGACGAAAAAGAGCGAGGCTGCATGGGAGTTCCTCCTTGAATTCTGAATTAGGAATTATGAATTATGAATTTAGTTACCAGGACAGCCCTGCAACAGGACGCAGAATCGAGAGTGCCAGCATGGCCGACACTCTCAATTCATCATTCATAATTCATCATTCATAATTAGTAGTCCACGTCAGGAATATCATCGCCCCACTGCAGGTCGCTGTGCTCCTTGATGTAGGTCACGATCTCGTCCACGGTGGTGAAGGCCAGGCCGACGTTGGTGTCCGCCGCGCCGTAGTAGATGGCGATGCGGCCGGTGTCCTCATCCTGCAGGGTCGCGCAGGGGAAGACGACGTTGGGCACGAAGCCGGTGGTCTCGTAGGGCTCTTCGGGGGTCAGCAGGTGGTTTTCGCAGCGGTAGAGCACCTTGCTGGGCTCGTTGATGTCCAGGATGGCGCCGCCCATGGAGTACACGAAGCCGTTGCAGGTGGTGGCCACGCCGTGGTAGAACAGCAGCCAGCCCTCGCTGGTCTCGATGGGAGCCGCGCCGGAGCCGATCTTGACGCTCTCCCACCACTTGGAGCCGCGACCCATCACGTGGCGGTGATGTCCCCAGTATTCCATGTCAGGAGACTCGGAGATGAAGATGTCGCCGAAGGGGGTGTGGCCGGAGTCGGAGGGGCGGGACATCATCTTGAACATGCCGTTCACCTTGCGGGGGAACAGCACGGCGTTGCGGTTGAAGGGAATGAAGGGGTTCTCGATGCGGGTGAAGGTCTCGAAATCCTTGGTCTTGGCCATGCCGATGGACGCGCCGAAGAAGTCCGTGCACCAGATGATGTAGTAGGTGTCATCCACCTTCACCAGGCGGGGGTCATAGGCGTAGTGGGGCATCTTGGGGTTGCCCTTCTCATCCACGAAGGGAACCTTCTGGCGGTCAACATCCCAGTGGATGCCGTCCTTGGAGCGGCCCAGGTACACATAGGGGATGCCGTTGACCTGCTCGCCGCGCAGCACCGCGATGAAGCCATCCTTCCACGGCACGACGGCGGAATTGAAGATGCGGGCGATTTCCGGGGTGGGGTTGCGGCCCATGACGGGGTTGCCGGTGTAGCGCCACACGGGGGCGGCAGTTTTGAGGTCCGCGGGCTTGTCCTGCCAGGGGATGTTCGGGAGAGAACCGGCATTGATCATCTTCACAGCCATGGTTGATTACCTCTTTCCTTCAGTCGATTTGTTATGGTTGCAGTCGTGTAAGCCTCTTTATCATGACGCAGGCGGGCCTGCGGTCATCTCAGTTGCGTTTCTTCACCGAATCGCGGTAGACGCACTCGCCATTCACGGTGATGCGGGCGCAGGGCTTCCTGTCCCCGGCGCAGCGGTCAGCCACCAGCTGCACCACGATGCGGCACATGGCCTTCTGATCCACGCGGTAGGTGGTCAGGGCAGGCACGGTGGCGGGGACATAGTTGAAATCGTCGAAGCCGACGATGGAGATATCCTCCGGCACGCGCAGACCCTGCTGCTTCAGCTGGTCGATCATCCAGCGGGCGGACCAGTCGCTGTTGCAGACGATGGCCGTCGGGCGCTTGTCCGGCAGAACCACGGGCTGCAGCGCGCCGGTCTCATCGCGGTCGGGGATCAGGTACTCCGGGCAGACAGGCAGGTCATTGGAAAGCATCGCCGCCAAATACCCCAGATAGCGCTCCATGATGGAGCTGGTGGCCCTGACCGAGCCGTAGTAGGCGATGTCCCGGTGACCCATGTCAATCAGGTGCTGTGTCAGCGCCGCCGCGCCGCCCGCGCTGTCTCCGACGACCATGTCCACGCAGGACGTGCTGTTGTAGAAGTCCATGCACACCACCGGAACGGACTGCTTCACCAGCAGGTCGACATAGGCCGCCTCCGGCTGGCCCAGCAGGATCAGCGCGTCTACCTTGCGGCTGCGCAGCAGATTGGGCAGGATCATCGCCCGCATGCTCTCCCGGGACACCAGCTCCAGCAGGCCGAAATGCCCCGCCTCCGCCAGCTCCTGCACCAGGCTCTTGTACATCATCGCGTAGAACGAATCGTTGGAGAAGAACTGCGCCGGGATGATGATGCCCACATCCAGCCCGCTGGCCACTCTGGGCTGCTGCGCATTGGGGTTCACATACCCCAGCTCCGAGGCCAGCTTCACAATCTTCTGGCGCATCTCCTCGCTCACGCCGCTCTTCCCGGCCAGTGCCTTCGATACGGTCACAGCGCTCACGCCGATGCGCTTGCCAATATCTCGCATGGTTACACTCAAGTCTGCTGCGCCTCCCTTCGTTTGAATTATGAATTATGAATTGATAGTGGGGATCCGTGTGCAGAGCAGTGGCTGCTGGCGCTCAATTCATCATTCGTCGTTTGCTTTCAGCGTCAGGCTGACGGACGCTGCATCCCCCCAGGGGAGACGCACGGACAGGCCCAGGTTCATCAGCTCCGAGCCGGTGTAGGTTTCGCCGGTTTCTTCAACCGTGTAGGTCTTGTCCGCAGCCAGGCCGCGCAGCTTCACCAGCGGCGGGTAGCAGAAGGACTTCGCCATCGCCCGGGTGAACATGAACACCGCCTCGGACTGATCCCTGCTGACGGTGATCCACGCCGTGTCGTTGCCCTCATAGGGGGACAGCAGGCGGTGGAAGTCGCCGTAGAGGAGCGTGCTGCGCAGGCCCTTGATGCGGGTGATCTGCGCGCGCACCTTCAGCAGCTCGTCGGCGGAGAGGGTGTTCAGGTCCAGCTCATACCCGAAGCAGCCGCTCATGGCCACATTGCCGCGGGTCTCGATGGGCGTGATGCGGCCCGTCTGATGATTGGGCACCGCGCTCACATGGCTGCCCATGGCAAAGGGCGGGAACACCAGCGAAGTCGAATACTGGATCTGGCAGCGGCAGAGGGCGTCGGTGTTGTCGCTGGTCCAGGTCTGGGGCATGTAGTGCAGCATGCCCATGTCAAAGCGGCCGCCGCCGGAGGAGCAGCTCTCAAAGAGCACCTCCGGGAAGTCAGTGACCAGCTTCTCCAGCACGCGGTACAGGCCCAGCATATAGCGGTGGGGCAGCTCCTTCTGCCGGTCCGCCGGCAGGAGCGCGGAACCGATGTTGGAGAAGTTGCGGTTCATGTCCCACTTCACATAGTCGATGCCATCCTCCCGCAGGTGCTGCGCCACGGCCTCGTACACATAATCCTGCACGTCCTCGCGGCTCATGTCCAGGGTCAGCTGCTGTCGCTGCTGGATGGGCTCGCGGCCGGGAATGTGGATGGCCCAGTTGGGGTGCGCGCGGTAGAGGTCGCTGTCCGGGGAGATCATCTCCGGCTCGAACCACAGGCCGAACTTCAGCCCCATCGCATGCACCTGGTCGGACAGGTGCCGCATGCCCTCGGGCAGCTTCTTCGTGTCCACATACCAGTCGCCCAGGGAGGAATTGTCCGAATCGCGATGGCCGAACCAGCCGTCGTCCAGCACGAAGAGCTCCACGCCCACGTCCGCGGCGGTGCGGGCGATTTTGAGCAGCTTTTCCTCGTTGAAGCCGAAGTAGGTGGCCTCCCAGTTGTTCAGCAGGATCGGCCGGGGGGCATGGGCATACTTGCCGCGCACCAGATGCTCCGCGCACACGCGGTGGAACTGCTGGCTCATGCCGTCCAGGCCCTTTTCGGAATAAACGGTGACGGCCTCGGGGGTCACGAAGGTCTCGCCGGGCTTCAGCGTCCACTGGAAGTCCACGTCGTTGATGCCCAGGAAAACGCGGCTGCAGCGGTGGGAGTCCACATGCACCTGCGCGGTGAAGTTGCCCGAATACACCAGCGCCGCGCCGATGGCCTCGCCCTGCGCCTCGGTGGTCTCGGGGCGGGCGAGGAAGAGCATGTTCGAGTTATGCAGGGAAGTCGCGCCCTTGAGGCTGCTCACGCCCTGCTCGCCCATAGTCAGCGGACGGCGGTTCATCTCGCGCTCGCGGCTCCATGCGCCGGAGAGGGTGATCAGGTCGTAGCGGCTGTCCGGCAGCTCCAGGCAGAGGCTGCAGGCCCGCTCGATGACGAGGTCTGCGTCCGACGCATTGCGGAAGCTGACGGAGCGCATCACGCCCGCCACATCGTCGAACAGGGTGTAGGAAAGGGTGACTTCCAGGCCGATCAGCTCGTCCTTCATGTGCAGCAGCAGCGTCTTCGCATTGTCGCCGAAGGTGGCGGGCAGGCCGGGCAAACCGGGCTTGCCGTCGACGACCTCCACGTTGACCACGCGCAGATCGACGCTGCGGGTGCCGTCCTGCCGGCGGACGCTCACCGCGCCCTCGCGCAGGTCGCCCAGACCGAAAGCCGGGTACTCGTGGGGCACATGATCCAGCGAGCAGCCCTGCATGGAGAAGCTGCCGTCCACAGGCAGGTCATAATGGCGCAGGATGGCGGCAGGATTCAGGCCGCCGACCCGCTTGCCAAAGTACAGGTGAGCGGGAATGCCACCCTCCGGCAGGCCGATCACGTAGGAAACGTGATCATTGCGCAGGTGAAGGAGCTTATCGTTGATGATAATCTCAACCATGGCGATATCCTCCAAACATTTCTGATTCAATCAGGCTTTCTCAATCATCCGCAGGCACATGCGGCCCCAGATTGTGAACCGAAGAGTCCAGAGGCGATCGGAAAGCCTCTGGTCGCCTCCGCAGAGGCGAAATCCCCTGCGCCGGTTATGCCTGCTCAATCATCCGCAGGCACATGCGGCCATTGTGGTAGGGGCACTTCCACTCCTCGACGATGGGCTTGGGCGTGGGCGTGCCGTCCTCCCCGGTGGACCAGTACCACTCGCTGTCAAGGCGGGGATCGACGATCACATCCAGCACATACTGCCACTGCTGCTTCACGCGCTCCATCCAGGCCGCGTCGCCCGTCAGGGCATAGGCGTTGGCAAAGCCCAGCACGGTCTCCGCCTGCACCCACCACACGCGGGTGTGCTCGACCTCGCCCTCGACGATCTCATTCTCCATGCCGTGGTCGGTGAAGGCACGCTCGCAGGTGGCCTCCGCCAGCGCCAGGCACATGGTGCGGTAGGGAGCCTGCTCCGCTTCGGGAATGAGCGCCTCGACCGCGTCCCACATCAGCCAGCTGGCCTCAATGTCGTGGCCGTAGCTCTGCATATCGAGGAGGCTCCGGTAATCCCGGTCGTAGAAGACCTCCAGGCGGCGGGCAGGCTCGTTGTACATCACGTTCAGGAAGCGCTTGAGGCAGGTCTCCCCCGCCCTGCGCACCCGCTCGTCCGGCACGGCGCGGTAGAACTCCGCGTAGGCCTCCAGCACATGGAGCAGGGTGTTCATCGTTCTTGACGCGACCTCGCCGCGCTCCATGAGTTTCGGGTTGTCGGAGAGCTTCTCGTTGCCCACGGGGATGAAGTCAGGCTCGAAGGCCTCGCCATAGCCGCCCTCGTCGGAGCAGCTGCCCTCGATCACGTCGAACAGGCGGAAGGCCCGCTCCTTCGCCACGGCGTAGTGGGGATCGCTCTCCCCTGCCGCGCGCATGTAGGCCGCCAGGCCGTAGATGGCGAAAGCCTGGCAGTAGGTGTGCTTGGTCCTGTCAAGGGGCTCGCCATCGGCCGTGACGGACCAGTACACGCCGCCGCGCTCCCTGTCCTCAAAGCGCACCATGAAGTCCAGCGCATGCCGGGCATAGGTCAGGCAGCCCTCGTCGCCCAGTACGCGGGCTGCCGTGGCGAAGGTCCACAGCACGCGGCTGTTGAGGATGCAGCCCTTGTGGGCGTCCTTCATGACGTTCAGGTCCTTGTCCACATAGCCATACCAGCCGCCGCGCTCCCAGTCGGTCAGGTTCTGCCAGAAGGGCAGGATCTTCTGCGTCAGGTGCGCTCTCATCTCTCCGATCAGCTCCATGGCGTTCCTCTCCTCTTCAGGTGTTCTCTATTTCGTTAACTTAACAGTTAGGCTCACAGATATTATACTCCGTTCATTCCACCGTTGTCAAGCCTTCTGCAATGATTTTCCCGCCTTTTCCGGCAAATTTTCCACCGCAGCAGCCATTAACGCGTGAGTTTTGTTAGCTTAACAAACCTCGCCCCCACAGGGATTCCCGGCCGAAATTCTTAAATAAATTGTAAAAAAAACACCGGAAGGGTTGAAATCCTCCGTTTCCTTCCGTTATAATGGATGAAGACCCGCGAAAGCTGACCCTGACCCGCGGGAAATCGTGCAACCCCGCGGAATGCGGCAAAAACACTTCGGGAGGAAAACCATATGAAGAAGCTGTCTGCCCTGCTGCTGGCCCTGCTGCTGGCGGCGACCATGTGCGTTGGCGCCATGGCTGAAACCGTGTCCTATGTCGGCACCTGGGTGCTGACCTCCATCGTCAGCGGCGAAACCGCCATGGATCCCGCCACCCTGGGCATGGACATGGCCATCATCCTGTATGAGGACGGCACCTGCACCCTGTCCATGCTGGGCGTGTCCGAGCAGGGCACCTGGGAGCCCGCGGAGGGCGGCGTGTCCCTGACCGACGCCGCCGGCACCACCGATGTGCTGGCCTACCGCGACGGCGCGCTGGTGATGAGCGCTGAGGGCATCGAGATGATCCTGACCCCCGGCACCATCGAGGCGACCACCGCCGACGAGGGCGAGTACGCCGAAGTCCTGGCCAACCTGACCATTGCGGACTTCGCCGGCAACTGGGTGATGGACCACGTGGAGTGCACCTACGGCTGGTACGAGGTGGAGGAGCTGGGCGCTGAGATGACCGTCGTGATCGTCGACGCCACCGCCGTGATCACCATGTCCTACACCGACGAAACCGTCGGCGCGGCCACCGAAGTCTACAACGCCATCCTGGAGACCGAGGAAGCCGAAGACCTGGGCACCATCCTGTGGGCTGCCTTCGTGAACGAGGCCGGCGAGCCGGACGGCAGCGGCATGATGTTCCTGCTCTTCGACGACGGCCAGCTGGTCTGGTACGAGTACGACAGCGAGAACGAGGCGGAGTTCTACTACTGCTTCATCAACACTGCCGAGACCACCGAGGCTGCTGAGTAAGCACAAACAGAAAAGAGGGGGTGCAGCACCACGCTGCATCCCCTCTTTTTCATTGTCAAGGTCAGTCCGGCAGATAGTGCCGCAGGTAGCTCAGCGGCATGCCCCGCTCGTAGAACATGTAGATCATCGCGCTGGCGATGTCGTAATCCACCACATTGCAGTCGCCAAAGCCATGCTCGCGGCAGAAGCGGCGCACCGCGCTGTCGGTCTGGTTGCCCCACTTGCCATCCACCGCCAGTTCGCCATACCCGCAGGAGCGCAGGCACTGCTGCACCCACATGATGGACCTGGCATTGCCGCAGCCGGCGCGGATGCCCCCATAGGGGATCTCCGGCAGGTAGCTGTAGTAGATGGGCGTACTGGTGCCGGCAAGGTAATCGCTGCCGCAGTCCAGCTGCCACAGGCGCACCCACACGCGCCAGTTGGCCTGGCGATAGCTGTTCCAGCACTCGATGAAGGCCCACTCGTCCTCCACCGCCAGCAGGGTCGCGGAGGTGCCGCTCCAGACCGTGTCGTTCCAGAGCATGTAGTTCAGGCCGGGGCCGGCGAAGGCGTCCGCATCCATGATCAGGCGGCAGCTGCGCAGCGGCTGTTCAATGGGCACGCTGCTGACGGTGGTGTACATGCGGCGGCCGACCACATAGGCGCGGCACAGGTCGTAGTCCCACTGGAACTCCACCAGGATCTGCCACACGCCGTTGTAATCATCCCAGGTGCGGCTGATGGCGGTCACGTTCGTTCCGGCGTAGAGGTACGCGCCCGGCTCCCAGTAGCCCCGGCCGGGGCCGGTGGAGATCTCCGCGTCCTCCTTGATGTAACCGGAAACGTCCGCCTGCGCCAGGGCAGGCAGCAGCAGGCACAGGGCCAGCAGCAGGGTCAGGATCCTCTTTGTCATGGTACTTCCTCCTTTATCTGCGCCGCCGTGCCCGCATGGGGATCACTTGCGGCGATTGTAGTCTTCTTCAACGCCATCCTTCCACGCCGCCTCGATCGGCACGGACGCGCGCATGCAGCACATCGCCCTGTCGATGGCGTCGAAGTTGGCGCGGGTGCCCTCGCTGTCGCTGCGGTAGCGCACGGCGCGGTCGGCGCGGATGCCCATCCCCTCCGCCGTGCCCACGGCGTCGATGTTCGCGCCCAGGAAGAGGAACTCCCAGCCGTAGCGCTCCTGCTGGCGGCTGATCATCGCCTTCACCTCCGGCAGCGTGCGGCGGCGGCTGGCGTTCTCCATCCCGTCGGTGGTGATGACGAACATCGTGTGCTCCGGCAGGTCCTCCTCGCGGGCATACTTGTGGACGTTGCCGATGTGGTGGATGGCGTCGCCCACCGCATCCAGCAGGGCCGTGCAGCCACCGACGCAGTAATCGCGGCGGGTCATGGGCGGCACGCGGTCAAGGGACACGCGGTCGTGCACGACGGTGCTGCCCGTGCTGAAGAGCACCGTCGAAACATATGCTTCCCCCGGCTCGCCCCTCTGCTTTTCGATCAGCGCGTTGAACCCGCCGATGGTGTCGGCCTCCAGCCCCGCCATGGAACCGCTGCGGTCCAGAATGAATACGATCTCCGTCAGGCCCTTCTTCATGATGATATCCTCCTTGCTTCGCTTATCGCCGGGCGATTCCCGACGATATGAGGATACCACTTTCACTGCCCCTGCAGGTCGCTTTCCAGGCGACATCCGCCCTGGCTCAGGCCTCGCGGTCCAGGCTGCCCAGCAGCGGCTGATCGAAATGCCACAGCGCCTGATTGATGGCATGTACATCATACATCCCGTGAACGATGAAGTACTCCACGATCACGTCGAACATGCTGGCGTGGCTCATGCCATAGCCCGCCCGGGAGAGCAGCTCCTTCGTCTGATGAAGGTCCAGCTCCAGGGCGATGCACAGCGCCACCGCCGTGGGCTTTTTCGGCGTGTAGGCCGGGTTGCTGCGGATCTTGCTGAAGAGCTTGCGGTCCAGGTTCGCCCGGCGGTAACACTCCGGGTCGGTCATGCCCCGCTCGTCAATCAGGCGCAGCAGGCTCCGGGAGAAGCCCTCATCCAGCCTGCGCAGCCGCTGCACCAGCTCCTCAGGCAGGCCGCCATTCCCTTCAGGCGCGCTCGCACAGGGCAGCGGTGTGCACTCTGACAGGACGCTGAAGCATTCGTCCGCGGGGGCAGCCATGCGCTTGTCCTTTGCAGGCGCAGCAGGCCGGACAGCCGACGGTGGCAGCGGCATGTTATCCTTCGTTGCCCGGCGGGCGTAAGGGTGCCGGTCCACATAGTGCTGATCCACATACGCCTGCACATCCCGGAAGAGCCCGGTGCTCAGCAGGTAGGACGCGCGGTCGAACACCACCAGGTACACCGTCATGTCCTGCCCGGAAAGGAACTCCGCGATGGTCTCCCGCGCCACGCGCAGGGCCTCCTCCCGGGGATAGCCATGGGCGCCGGCGGAGATCAGCGGCAGGGCAAGCGTCTGCAGCTCATGCGCCGCCGCCAGACGGAGCACCGCACTGTAGCAGCCGCGCAGGCGTTCCTCCTCGCCGGAGTCGCCCCCGTGCCACACCGGCCCCGCCGTGTGGATGACATACCGGCAGGGCAGGCCGAACCCCGGGGTCAGGATGGCCCCGCCCTCGCGCACGCCGCCCCGGGCCCTGAGCGCCTGCAGCAGCCCCTCGCCCGCCCCGGCATGGATGCTGGCCTCCACCCCGCCCGTGGGCAGGGCCGCAGGATCCCCGCTCCCGGCGGACACGATGGCGTCCACAGCCATGCGGGCGATATCGTCCCGAACCACATACAGCGGCATATTCGCATCCCCCCTTTTCAACCATTATATCACATCCTTCGGCAAAGAAAAAGCCCTTGCCGTGGGCAAAAAGCTGTGATAAACTATAAACAGACAATTTCAGCCTCAATACGCCAAAGGAGTGGCCGATATGGAAAACCTGATCTGTTCCTGCTGCGGCGCGAAGCTCGTGCCCACCACCACCACCGCCTTTCTGACCTGCGAATACTGCGACAACAGCATCAGCAACCCCCATTACGACGCTGCCGCTGCCAGCGAGGCCGCCAGGCCCGATGTGACCGCCACCGCGCTTTCCACCCTGCGGGAGATGGGCGCGAAGCAGAACCTCGCCAGCATCGATGCGGACTGCTTCGGCGAACCCATCACCGGCGTGGATTCCGCCCGCCGTGGCCTGTCCATCCCCGATGGGGAGCAGGTCTGGTTCCTGCTGGCGCACAACATCATCATCCTGGGCTTCTCCGACGGCCTGGCGCTGACGGACACCGGCCTGTACTACAGCTGCGACAGCGGCTCGGGCAGCCTCTCCTGGGAAACCTTCATCAACGGCGGGATCGCCTGCGTTCAGTCCACCGACGACCGGGAGGGCGTGCTGCAGATCGGCTCGGGCCTGAAGCTCACCCTCAAGGGGGATAAGGACGCCCGCCTGGCCGCTTTCCTGGTGGACTTCCATAACCAGGTCTACCAGGTCTGCACGGGGCAAACCGCGCCGTCCGACTGGTGCGTCCACCAGCAGAGCAGCGCTTCCGCCGCCGGCACGGAGGAGGAAGATGGCCCCTCCCTGCTGGACGCCGCGCTCTCCGGCCTGGGGCTCCTCTTCGGCACCTCCACCGCCACCCGGGTGCTGGGCCGCAACGCCACCGCCTACCCCACCAGCCACCCCACCGTGCGGCAGGACCGCCGCGACCATGTGGAGCCCCCGCGCCCGCTGCACACCCAGCCCCATCGCCGCCCGGCGCAGCCCGCCACCCAGGGCGGAACCGCCCGGAAGATCGCATCCCCCGCTGCGGCGCGCATCAACCAGCGCACCGACAGCGGCCGGAAGGTCGCATCCCCCGCTGCAGCGCGCATCAACCAGCGCCCCGAGGGCGGCCGGAAGGTCGCGTCCCCCGCTGCGGCGCGCATCAACCAGCGCCCCGGTACGGCCAGCAAGGCCCCCGGCGGCATCATGCGCGACCGGCCCGGCTCCCGCCCCGGCGCAGGCGGCTCCGGCAGGCCCGGCGGAATGCCCGGCAGACCCGGCGGCAAGCCCGGCCGCGGCGGCCGCTGAGCCATCCGCAATACAAAAGGAGCGATACCTCGCAGGTACCGCTCCTTTTTGCTGCCATCAGGCGAAGAACAGCTTGGACAGGGTCATGGGATCGATGTACTCACCGTTCTTGTACACGCGCATGTTGCCGCTGGCGATCTCGTCGATCAGCATCACGTTGCCCTCGGCGTCATAGCCGTACTCGAACTTGATGTCGTAGAGCACCATGCCCTTGGCGGCCAGGTCATCGGCGACGATCTGGGTGATCTGCTGGGTCATGGTCTTGATGGTCTCGTACTGCGCGTCGGTCATCACGCCCAGGGCAACCAGCGCGTCCTTGGTCACCAGGGGATCGCCCAGCGCGTCGTTCTTGAAGGTCATCTCGACATAGGCGGGCAGGTCGGCGCCATTCTCAATGTAATCACCGTAGCGGCGGATGAAGGAGCCCACAGCCTTGTGACGGCAGATGACCTCCAGGCCATGGCCGAAGGGCTTGGCACGCAGCACTTCCATGGTGGTGTCCTGCAGGTTGGCAGACACATAGTGGGTGCGGATGCCGGCGGCGTTGATCTTCTCGAAGAAGTAGATGGACATGCGCAGGTTGACGTCGCCCACGCCCTCGATGGTCAGGCCCACGGAATTCTCGCCCGGATCGAACACGCCGTCCTTGCCGGTGCAGTCATCCTTGAACTTCAGCAGACAGTTGCCATTGGGCAGCGCGTAGACGTTCTTGGTCTTGCCGGTGTAAATCAGCTGCAGGTTCTCCATATTCGTACCTCTCCGTTTCTGTCAGTCGGCTGGGTTTGCTGTTGGAACGTTCATAAGTATAACGCCATCCGGCCAAGTTTGCAAGTGTTTTTGCGGAATTTCCGAATCATTTTCAGGCTCCGGGAAAGAACATTCGTACAGCGGAAAGTATCCGACCAGATTGTCCAGCACGCCCGGCACAGCCCCTTTTCTCCGCCGTTTCTCATCGTATTCTCATCCCTTCCACAGCCGCTTCACAGGACAAAAGCCCCCATCCTGTCGTATGATCTGTCTGTACCCCGGCGCAGGGCCGGTCATCATCCGCATCAGGAGGCATCACCATGACGAATACCACCCGCAGCACCCTCACCAACACGCGCATCCGCGTCCGCAAGGGCGAGGAATCCATCCTGAACCTGAGCCTGCTCTTCAGCCTCATCGCGCTGCTGTGCGCGCCGTGGCTGGTCATCATCGGCGTCGTCGCCGCCCTGGCGCTGGGCTACCGCATCAGCGTCGATGAACCGGCCCGCCGGGCCACACCCGCAGACGGCGGCGCAACTGCCCGCGAGCCCCAGTAAAATCAATGCCGGAGTGCAGCGCATGCACTTCGGTATTAAAAGCATCGACAAAGTCGATGGTTTGCTGACCTTCAAAAAAGTCTGCAAGCCAAGGCGGCAAAGCAGAAAATCCGGGAGTTTACTTCGCGGTAAATGACCGGATCTGCAGCTGCAGCCAACGCAGGAAGCATCATTTCCGGCACCCCTGCCGGAAATGATGCGGTTGCGGGCTTTTTTGATGGTCTGAATGCCGGAGTGCAGCGCATGCACCCCGGCCTTATTGTTCTCAGCGGACCAGCCGCAGCGTGCGGATCTCAAAGGGCTTCATCCGCAGCGGGATGGCCGTCCCCTCGCCCAGGAGCGCGCCGCGATCCGATTCGTCCATGGCGGACTCGTACACCTTCGCCGCAAAGGGCAGGTGCAGGACGCCCGTGGCCTGGGTGCGCAGGCTCTCGTAGAGGCGGAGGACCACGTCCTCCGAGCCGTCATCAGCGGGCTTGATGGTTTCCAGGATGATGGCGTCGCTGTCCACCCGGAAGCCCGCATCCTCGCGGGCCGGGTCTGCAAAGGCCATGCCCGCCTTCACCACGCCCGCCCCGGCAAAGCCCGTCGCAAAGGGCATGATGGCATACAGGAAGCCGTGGGCGCCGCGATCCGCCGTGTCGTCAGGCACCAGCGGCGCCCGCAGCAGGGACAGGGCGATCTCGCCCCGGTCGGTGGATACGCCGCGGATGCCGCCCGTCAGGATGGCAACGCCGCGGTTCTCCTCGCACAGCGCCGTCCAGCGGTTGGAGCAGGTTTCGTACCGGTCCGCCGCAAAGGCGTGGGACGCATGGCAGGGACGCTTCACATGGCCAAACTGGATCTCATGCAGCGCGTCCTCGCACAGGACATTCGATTCAAAGTGCACCTTCAGCAGCTTGCGGCGCTCCTGCCAGTCCACATTGGCGAAGAACTCGATCCGGTCTGCCCCGGCATACAGGCAGATGAACTGCTCAGCGATGCTGTCGCCAAAGCGCATCTGCACCCGCAGGCACACGCGCTCCGGCCCGGCTTCGTCGATCGCGCATTCGGCGTGGAAATCCGTGTCCAGGCGGCGCTCCCGCCAGTCGCGGCTCATCTCCCAGCCATCGTAGACGACTTCGACGTTCTCGTAAAGCCGCCAGTCGTTCATCCGCTGACCCGGGTCCATCAGCGGCAGGCCGTTGCGCCTGTCGGTGATGGCGGTGATGACGCCGCTGCGGTCGATGCAGACCTCCAGCAGTTCATTCTCCATCAGGTAACCATCCGCCGTTTCCGTGACGGACACGCCGCCGGCAGGCTTCTTTTCATCCCCGTTCGTCTGCATTTCCGGCATGCGCTCCCGGAGGGCCTGCAGCAGCCGCCACAGCGCCTTCAGGTGCTTCGTCAGGTCGCACTCCGCCTCCTCATGCACCCGGCGGATGCCCACGCCGCCCGCCACATCGTGGAACTGGCAGAACATCACCGCATCCCACGCCGCCTGAACAACGGGCATGCGCTCCGCCCGCTCCGCCGCCGGCAGCAGGGACAGCAGGGCCTCGGCGTCATGCAGGCCCTGCTCGACCTGCAGGCTCAGCTGCTTCGTCCTGCGCTGGGTGGTGTACGTGCCCCGGTGCCAGGCCAGGTACAGCTCGCCCACCCAGCGGTTGCCGGCGGCCTGCCAGGCAGTTTCCTCGAAGAACTCCTTCAGGCCGCCGTAGCGCGACCGGGGCAGGCCCTCCAGATCGGCCATGCGCCGCGCCATCTCCAGCATGTCGCGGGTCGCGCCGCCGCCGCCATCGCCAAAGCCGAACTGGAACAGGAGCGTGTCGATGTTCTCCTGCTGCGTGCGGTCGCAGTTCCACCTTTGGTGGAACTGCCCGGGCGTGACCTGCGCGTTGTTCTTGAAGAAGGACAGCGCCTGCACCGTCGAGCCGTCGATGCCCTCCCAGATGAAGTTCTGGTACGGGAAGCGCTCGCACTCCGGGTCGGCCCGCAGGAGTTTCTGCGTGGCGAAATACGGGATGTTCAGCTTTTTCAGGATCTGCGGCAGCACGCCGGTATACCCGAAGGTGTCCGGCTGGAAGGCCACCTGGCTGTCCACGCCGAAATGCTCCCGGAACCAGCGCTTGCCGCGGATGAGCTGCCGAATCAGACTCTCACCGGAGGGCAGGTTCGTGTCGCATTCGATGTAGAACGCGCCCTCGGGGTCGATCTGCCCGCGCGCGTGCGCCGCCATCACCCGCCGCCAGATCTCCGGGTGCTGCGCCCGCAGCATGTCCAGGAGCCTCGGCTCGCACAGGAGGAAGCGGTACTCCGGGTACTCCTCCATCAGCGTCAGCTGGTTGGAATAGGTGCGGCCGACCTTGTGCCAGGTCTCCTCCTCCGGCCACATCCAGGCCAGGTCGATGTGGCTCTGGCCCAGCAGCCACATGGTGGGGGCCGTGGAGCCGTTGTGGCAGCTGAGCGCAGGCGCCAGCACCTCGCGGGCGCGGCGGAAGCTCTCGTGCCGCTCCTTCATGGGAAGCTCGAAATCGGCCGTGCAGGTGAAGTCCATCAGCGCCTTTGTGACCCGTTGACGGCGCAGGGACTTCTCCGGCAGCGTCTCCAGCAGGCCGCAGAGGCACTCCACATCCAGGTACAGCTGGTAGGCGTCCTCATTCCACAGGGCGATGACGCTGGGCTTCACCGTGCACTGCGCCTCCGGCACGGGCGGGATGGCCGGACGCTCCGGCGGGCAGGGGGGCATCTCCTCCAGGCGTGCACCGTGACCGGCGTAGCTCTCGATCAGCAGGGACACCGTCTCCCCGGCCTTCGCTTCCCGGCGCAGGAGCACCGTGTCGTGCCCCTTGTCGTTGCTGCCCCGGGCAACGCCGTCCACATAGATCAGCTGCTCGCCGCCCAGCCCGGACTTCAGCACGATTCGCCGGCCCTCGCACCCCTCCGGCAGCGTGACCGTCCCGGCGAACCAGGCGTACTCCCAGCATGCGCCCCACTTCGTCCCCACGGGAAAAGGCCGCATCTCCATGGACGCGGCGTCCTCCGGCCTCAGGCGGTCGAAGGTGGTGAAGCCGGTGAAGTCCACCGTGCCCACGGGCGTGTACAGGTGGTTTTTGAGTTCCTGCCGCCAGGCCTGCAGGCGCTGACGCTGTTGACGGGGCATATGCTTCATGACGGGATCGCTCCTTCATGATGGTTTTGGGGGAATAACATTCGCCGCACAGGAACGGAATCCTGCAAAAGGGGCGGCGGAGGTTGCTCCGCCGCCAAAGCATCGATAAAGTCGATGGTTTGCAGACCTTCAAAAAAGTCTGCAAGCCAAGGCGGCAAAGCTGTAAACCCGGGAGTTTACTTCACGGTAAATGACCGGATTTGCAGCTGCAGCCAACGCAGGAAGCATCTTTTCCGGCACCCCTGCCGGGAAAGATGCGGTTGTGGGCTTTTTTGATGGTCTGACGGCGGAGGTTGCTCCGCCGCCACGCCTGGCTTACAGCCCGGTCTTCTCCGCGATGTACTTGCGGGCCTTCACCGCGTACTCGAAAGGGTTGGCCTTGGCCGGATCCTGCTCAGCCTCCACCACCACCCAGCCCTCATAGCCGGATTCCTCGATGATGTCGAAGATGGGCGTGAAGTCCACATCGCCATCGCCCGGCACGGTGAAAACGCCCTCGCGCACCGCCTGCAGGAAGCTCCAGCCCTCCTGCTGCGCACGGTCACGCACAGAAAGGCGCACGTCTTTGAGGTGGATGTGGCGGATGCGGCTGATGTACTTGCGCAGCACCGGCACCGGGTCGATGCCCGCGAAGGTCAGGTGGCCGGAATCGAAGAGCAGGAACACCTTCTCCGGGTCGATCAGGGACATGAAGGTGTCGATCTCCTCCGCCGTCTGCACGCCGGTGCCCATGTGGTGGTGGCAGGTGAGCGTCATGCCCTTCTCCTGCGCCAGCGCGCCCAGCTCATTGTAGCCGCGGGCGATCAGCTCCCACTGCTCCCGGGTGTAGACGGGCTTGTCCGCGCCGAAGATGCTCAGGGGCTTGCCCTGGATGGAGTTGCCCTGCTCGGAAGCGCCGATGACCCTGGCGCCCAGGGCATGCAGGCGGTCGCGGTGGGCGATGAAGTTGCGGATGGTCACCTCATAGGGCTCGGAGGTGAACAGCGTGGAGAACCAGGCGTTGCAGATTTGAAGGCCGCGCACGTCCAGCTTGTGCTTGAGGACGGCCACGTCCTGGGGGTACTTGTTGCCGATTTCGCTCCCCTTGAAGCCGGCGAGCGCCATTTCGCTCACGCACTGCTCGAAGGTGTTTTCGCCGCCCAGATCGGGCATGTCGTCGTTGGTCCAGCCGATGGGGGCGATGGCAAGCTTGACTTTCCTGGGATCCAGCATGGTGGGTTCCTCCTTTGTTTGTCGCTTCAGAATGCGGCAGCTTCAGATGTGATCACTTGCAAAAGAATCAGAACTCCCTCGTCTCCTTGACGTGGGCCATCAGGTCATCATAGGCAGCCTGCACCCGGGGCTGGGTGGAGACCTCCGCCACGCCCACGCGCCACCAGTTTTCGTAGCCGGGGGTCATGGAGCCGGGCAGCACCTTGATGTCGTACAGCACGGGCAGGGGCTGGGTCAGCGCGTCAGCCAGAGCAGCGCGCAGCTCGGCCGCCGTGCGGACGGTGTAGGTCTTCAGGCCGTAGGCGGCGGCGTTGGCTGCGAAGTCAATGGGCAGGATGGGGCCGTCCAGCTGGCCGGTCTTTTCGTCACGGTAGCGGAAGACCGTGCCGAAGGTGTCGTTGCCCTGATTGTTCTGCAGGTTCTCGATGCAGCCCCAGCCGCTGTTGTCGAACAGGCAGAAGTGGACGCGCAGCTTCTCCTGCACGCAGGTCAGGAGCTCGGAGTGGGCCATCATGTAGGTGCCGTCGCCAAAGAAGGTGTACACCTCCCTGTCCGGGGCGGCCAGCTTCACGCCCAAGGCGCCGTTGGTCTCATAGCCCATATTGGAGAAGCCGTATTCCATGTGGTAGGTGTCGCGCTCACCGGGGCGGAAAAGGCGCTGCATGTCGCCGGGCAGGGAACCGGCAGAGCCCACGGCGATGTCGCCGGGCTGCATGAAGCGGTTGATCTCGCCCAGGGCGCGGGTCTGGGAAAGCCCTTCGGCGGGATCGGCGGCATAGTGGGCGTCCACGATGGCGTTCCACTCGTCCACTGCCGTGCGGATGGCGTCACCCCACTTTGCCTTGTAGCCATCCAGCGCGGCGGTCATCCTTTCCAGGCCCGCCTTTGCGTCGCAGATGACGGCCTCCGCGTCCAGCTTGATGGCGTCAAAGGGGCAGATGTTCAGGCCGATGAACTTCGCATCATGCCGGAACAGCCACTTCGATGAGGTGGTGAAGTCCGTCAGGCGGCTGCCCACGGCGATGACCACATCCGCCTGGGGCGCCAGGACATTGGCCGCCTTGCCGCCGGTGACGCCGATACCGCCGACATTCAGCGGATGCATCCAGGGCAGAGTTCCCTTACCGGCCTGAGTCTCGGCGAAGGGGATGTCCGCCGCCTCGCAGAAGGCCATCAAAGCGTCCCCCGCCTCGGAGTAGCGCACGCCGCCGCCCATGATGACCAGGGGCTTCTCGGCCCTGCGCAGGATGTCCATCACGCGCTGCAGCTGTCCCTCCGTCATGGGACGGCGATCCATGTGCCACACGCGCCTGCGGAAGAAGTCGATGGGGTAATCGTAGGCCTCGCCCTCCACGTCCTGGGGCATGGCCAGGCAGACCGCGCCGGTGTCGGCGGGGTCAGTCAGCACGCGCATGGCGTGGAGCGCGGCGGTCATCAGCTGCTCCGGGCGCTCGATGCGGTCGAAGTAGTGGCACACGCCGCGGAAGGCGTCCGTCACCGTGCGGCCGAAGGAGTCGAAGAACTCCGCCTGCTGCAGCACCGGATCGGGCTGGCGGCAGGCAAAGGTATCCCCGGGCAGCAGCAGCAGCGGGATGCGGTTGGCCGTAGCGCACCCGGCAGCGGTGACCATGTTCATCGCGCCCGGGCCGATGGAGGACACGCAGGGGATGATCTCGCGCCTGTTCTTCTGTTTGGCGAAGGCCATGGCGGCCAGGGCCATATTCTGCTCGTTCTTGCCCTGGAGGAAGCGGATGCTGTGGTCGCCCTGGGAGAGGGCCTGTCCCACGCCCACCACGCAGCCGTGGCCGAACACGCCGAAGATGCTGTTCACGAACTTGGTTTCGACGCCGTCCAGCTCCACATACTGGTTATCCAGGAAGCGCACCAGCGCCTGGGCCATTGTCAGTCGGATTCTCTCCATGTCACTGCCCTCCGTAGCTGTCGCCCCAGTAGGGCTCGTCCTTTTTCTGCACCCACAGGTGCTCCGGCAGGAAAACGGGGTACTCCGGCTGCTTGTAGGGGCAGCCGTCCAGGTGGCGGATAGCCCACAGGTACCACAGCGCATAGCCGGGCGGCGTACACTGGGGATGGGTCATCCCGGCGGGGATGCACACGGTATCGCCGTTATGCACCTTGTAGACCGTCTCGCCCACCTCGGCATAGCCGAAGCCGTTTTCCGGGTTGTTCTTGTAGTAGTAGATCTCCGGCTGGGGGTGGTGGTGGGGCGGATAGCTCGACCACTTGCCCGGGAAGCCGATGACCTCGCCCAGAACAAGGTTCGCCCAGGGCGCGTTGGAATAATCGAAAATCGTGCGGACGATGCGGGTGCTGGTCTCGTGCATCGTGCCCGCGCCGCGGAACTCGTCGGGGGTATCCTTGGGCAGGTAGAGCTTTGCCGGGAACTCGCGCTCGTTCACCGTGCGCAGGACATTGACCTCGCATTCCTCACTCAGGCAGATGACGGTCACGCCCTTCGTGCCCTTGGACACATGCAGGGCCGTGGGCGGCACGTCGAAGCAGTTCTCGCGGTACTCGGTGTGCTCGCCGTCATCCCATTTGAAGCAGACCTTGCCATACACCAGCAGGAAGGCGCGCTCCAGGGGGTATTCATCGTGGAAGGCCTGGCCGTATTGGAGCCGCAGCACGCCGAAGTCCATCAGCATGGGCCCTGTGTGATGGGTGATTTCGGTACAGCCAAAGGCATGGGGGCCGTTGGCACGGATGATATCGGACATGGCTTACGCCTCCAGAATCTCGGAAATCTTGACCGGGCGATGCTCGTCCAGGGACTTCTTCGCGGCCTTGGCCAGCACGACGCTCATCAGGCCGGCGTGGATGCCCACAGGCACTTCCTTGTCCTCGTTGATGGCGGCGATGAACTGCTTCATCTCCTCGACGAAGGAGGCCATGTAGCGCTCCAGGAAGAAGTACTGGGGCTTGTCGCTCACGACGCCCGCGGCGGTGGACACGCGCACGGTGGAGTCGCCATCGTTCTCGCCCGCGGCCATGCCCAGGGAGCCAAATACCTCCACGCGCTGGTCGTAGCCGTAAGCGGCGCGGCGGCTGTTGTCGATGACGCCCAGGGCGCCATTTTCAAACGTCAGGGTGACGATGGCGGTGTCCACGTCGCCGGCCTCGCCGATGCGGGGATCCACCAGGGAGGTACCCATGGCGTAGACCTCCTTCACGTCGCAGCCCGCCAGGAACATGGCCATGTCGAAGTCGTGGATCATCATGTCGATGTACAGGCCGCCGGAGGAGGCAGCGTACTCAGGGCTCGGCGGCTCGGGGTCGCGGGAGGTGATCTTGATCAGCTCAATGTTGCCCAGGGTGCCGTTGGCGGCCAGCTTCTGCACCTTGCCGTGGTTGTGGTCGAAGCGGCGGTTGAAGCCAATCTGAAGCTTTTTGCCGGTCTCGGCGGCAACCTCGGCGGTCTTTTTGATCTTCTCGATGGTCAGGTCAACGGGCTTCTCGCAGAAGACATGCTTCCCGGCCTTCATGGCGGCGATGGAGATGTCGGCATGGGTGGGCGTGGGGGAGCAGACCAGCACCGCGTCGATCTCCGGGTCGTTGATGATGTCCATGTAGTCGGTGCCCCAGGCAGGCACGCCGTAGGTCTCCGCCAGCGCCTTGGCTGCGTCGCCGATCACGTCCGTCACTCGCACGACCTGGGCCTGGGGGATGTAGTAGGTGATGGAGGCCGCGTGCACCTTGCCGATGCGGCCCGCGCCGACGATACCGATGTTGAGCTTCTTCATGTTTTTTCTCTCCTTATTGATTGACGTTATCTGTACGGGGGCTTCACTTCCCGCCCCCGTTGTAAACAATGACTTCCCCCGGCAAATCGCTGATGGGGTGCTGGCGGCACACGCCGCCGAAGTATTCGTAGGGCAGATCGTTCTGCGTCTCACCGGCGAGAATGCGCTCGCAGCCTGCGATCATCCAGTCAAGAATCTCCTTGTCGCGCAGCATCTTGGCATGGCCATGGGCAACATGGTCGAAATCCGCGCCGTACTTATCCTTCAGTGCGCGGAAGGTTTCCAGCGCCGTGGCAATGGGCAGACTGTGATCCAGCTGCATCCACAGGTGGGTGTTGAGCCCGTCGCCGGTGTAGAGGATGCGCCCGGCCCTGTCCAGCAGGCCGACGGAGCCCGCGGTGTGGCCCTTGAGGTCAACCACCTCCAGCTGCACGCCGCCCAGGTCGAATGTCTGGCCGATTTTCAGGGGCTTCAGCGGGCAGAGGCTCAGGCCGTTCTGCGCCAGCTGCTCCTGCGCATACCCGGCGAACATGTCATGCAGCGCGAAATCCGCCGGGTGCATCCACGCCTCGTCAAAGTACACGTTGCCCAGGATGTGGTCGCCATGCCCGTGGGTGTTGACCACGATGACCGGCAGGCCGGTGATGCTGCGGACGATCTCCGCCAGGTTCTCATAGCCGTTGGCCGTGTCCACCAGCAGCGCCTTCTCGCTGCCGGTGATGACGTAGCAGGTGCTCTCCCCCGCATCGTCGATCAGCCAGACATTCGGCCGCAGCTGAATGATATTCGCACGTTCAAAAGCCATTTTCAACACGCCTCCAGCACATCAGATCAAATTCCGGATTCCGAATTCATCATTCCGAATTTCACAGGCTGCCGTCCCAGGTATCGACCTTCTCCTTCTTCATTTCCTCCTCGTCAAACCAGCGGGTGGTGACGCACTTGGACTCGGTGTAGAAGCGGAAGGCGTCCTTGCCGTGGCAGTGCAGGTCGCCGAAGAAGCTGTTCTTGTGGCCGCAGAAGGGGAACACGCCGACAGGCACCGGAATGCCCACGTTCACGCCCACCATGCCGCCGTCAGTGTGCCTGGCAAACTCGCGGGCGTAATAGCCGGACTGGGTGAAGATGACGCTGCCGTTGGCAAAGGGGTTGCGGTTCATCAGCGCCAGGCCCTCCTCGAAATTCTTCACGCGCTTGATGCACAGCACCGGGCCGAAGATCTCGCGGGCGCCCACGTCCATCTCCTCCGTCACATGGTCGAAGATGGTGTGGCCGATGTAGTAGCCATCCTCATAGCCCTCCACCTTCACATTGCGGCCGTCCAGCACCAGCTGCGCTCCCTCGTCAATGCCGCCCTGGATGCGGGCCAGGATGCGCTCCATGTGGGCCTTGTTGCCCACGGGGCCGAGGTTGGAGGTCTTGTCATAGGCCGGGCCGACCTTCTGCTGTTTGCACAGGCGCACCAGCTCGGCCACCAGCGCATCGGCGATGGACTCCTCCGCCACCACCACCGGCAGGGCCATGCAGCGCTCGCCCGCGCAGCCGAAGGCGGAATTCATGATGCCCGCCGCCGTGCGGCCGATGGGCGCGTCCGCCAGCACCAGGGCGTGGTTCTTGGCCTCGCACAGGCACTGCACGCGCTTGCCGTTGGCCGCCGCCGTGGCGTACACATGGCGGCCCGTGGCGGTGGAGCCGACGAAGGTCACGCCCTTCACATCCGGGTGAGACAGGAGCGTGGAGGCCACGTCACTCTCACAGGGGACGATGTTGAACACGCCGTCCGGGATACCGGCCTCCTTGTACAGCGCAGCAATTTTAAGGCAGGTCAGGGGCGTGGTGGGGGCGGGCTTGAGCACGAAGGTGTTGCCGCAGACAATGGCCAGCGGAGCCATCCAGCCCACGGGGATCATCGCCGGGAAGTTCCACGGGGCAATGCCCGCAAACACGCCGATGGGCTCGCGGTAGAGGGTGGTGTCGTAGCCGGAAGAGGTGTCCATCAGGCTTTCGCCCATCAGGAGCGAGGGCGCGGAGCAGGCCAGCTCCGTCATTTCCAGGGCCTTGCCCACGTCGCCCGCCGCCTCGGACCAGCACTTGCCATTCTCCGTGGCCACCAGCGCGGTCAGCTCCTCCAGGTCGCGCTCGATGAGGCTGTACAGTTTGCGCATGATGGCGGCGCGCTTCTTCACAGGGGTGTTCTTCCAGGCAGGGAAGGCCGCCTTCGCCGCCGCGATGGCCGCGTCCATTTCCGCCTGGGTACACTTGGGCACCTGGGCGATGGGCTTGCCGGTGGACGGATCGTGAATGGTGAAAAACCCGGTCGCCTGGCTGTCGATGTATTCGCCGTTGATGAAGGGCTTCATGGTGGGAAGCATGTTTGTGTACCTCTTTCTGTGTGGTTCGTTGTTCTATGTTTGTTGATCAGATCTGCGGCTCACGCGGACTCCCTCAGTCTTCGCCCGGTGCTTTCCAAGCCCCGGACGAATCCAGCTCCCTCCCGGAGGGAGCCTCTGGGTCACGTTCTTTACTGCACCATCGGTATGCAGCAAGCGAAAAGTCAAGCAGCGGTCCGCCCCTGGCTCTCTCCGGGAGGGAGCTGTCAGCGGACGAAGTCCGATGACTGAGGGAGAACGCAGTATTCGCTGTTCTGCCAACTCGTAAGTCACAGCGCCGTCACGACCTCACCGCAGGTTTTCTTCTTTTCCGCGATGAAGGCAAACAGCGCATCCTCGGTGGGCATGTCGCGGCTGCAGGCGTGGCTGGCGACCAGCATGGCCGCGCTGGCGCTGCCCATTTCCAGGGCCTCGTTCAGGGGCTTGCCCATCAGCAGGCCGTGCAGGAAGGCGCTGGCATAGCCGTCGCCGCCACCGAAGCCCTTGAGCGCGTCCACCGGGAAGGGCCGCACCCTCCAGCTGCCCTCCGCCGCGGAGTAGGCGCAGGAGCCCTCCTTGCCGTGCTTGATGACGATGACCTTCGCGCCCTTTCCAAGCCAGTACTCCGCGCTGGCCTCGTCCGTGCCGGGCAGCGACAGAAGGCGCTCCATCAGGTCGAATTCCTCCCGGGAGCCCAGGATCATGTCCGCCCGCTCCGCCACAAGGGAGGTGTACACGGCGATCTCGTCCTTGTTCTTCCAGGTGTAGGCGCGGTAGTCCGCGTCGAAGATGACCGTCGTGCCCGTCTGCTTTGCAAAGGCCAGGGCCTTCAGGGCCGCCTCGCGGGTGGGGCTGGTGCACAGGGACGTGCCGGAAATCAGCAGCGCCTTGGCGGAGGCGATGTACTCCCGATCGACGTCCTCCGGGTGGAGCATCAGATCGGCCACTCCCTCGCGGTACATAAGGATCGAGGACTGGGTGGGCGAAAGGATCTCGGTGAAGGTCAGGCCCAGCTTCTCGCCGTTCGTGCAGCGGGTGATGTGGCTGACGTCGATGCCCTCATCAATAAAGTAGTTCGTAACAAAATCCCCGAACTGGTCGTCGCTGACCTTGCCGAGGAAGCCGGCCCTGCGCCCCAGCCGCGCAAGACCCACGGCGATGTTGGCCGGCGAGCCGCCCAGGTACTTGTTGAAGTGCTGGCTCTCCGATAGCGGGCGGTTATAGTCCGTGGGGTTGAAGTCGATGGCCACGCGGCCCACCGGGATCACGTCCAGCGGGCGGTTCTCCTGCGGGAAGATGCTCATGTTGCTGCCTCCTTACGAATGCCGAATATGCCGATGTGCTGCCGGGCGACAGCCTCCGCCGCCCCGGCCATGCGCGCTGACATGTCGAAATAGTCCTTCGCGCCCTGCGCCGCCTGATGCACGGCCATGAAGGACGCGGTGGCGATGTTGATCTTGTGCATGCCCAGGCTGATGGCGCGGCGGAAGTCCTCATCGGAGATCCCCGTGCCGCCGTGGAGGACAAAGGCCGTGTCGCCGCAGCGGCCCTGCATGCGTTCCAGCACGTCAAAGCGCAGCTCCGGCGTGCCCTCGTAGACCCCGTGGGCATTGCCGATGGCCACCGCCAGCGCATCCACGCCGGTCTCGGCCACAAAGCGGACGGCTTCCTCCGGGTCGGCGCACTGGGCCGTAAGGGCCGCACCGGTCTCGGTCTTGCCCACCACGCCGATCTCCGCCTCCACCGATGCGCCGTATCGCGCCGCCAGTCGGGCGATCTCCCGCGTGCGGGCGATGTTCTCTTCCATCGGCAGGCGGCTGCCGTCAAACATGACGGACGTAAAGCCGATGTCAAGCGCCTTGCGGATGCAGTCCTCCGTCATGCCGTGGTCGAGGTGGACGGCGACAGGCACCTGGGCGTTCCGCGCCGCCGCCAGCATCGCCGGGCCGATCACATGCAGGGGGGAATGGGGCAGGCGCACCTGAGCCACCTGCAGGATGACCGGCGTATCCAGCGCCTCCGCCGCGCGGACGACGCCGCAGATCATCTCCATGGAGGACACGCTGAAGGCGCCCACGGCGCGGTTCTGCGCGCGGGCCTCCGCCAGCAATTCCTTCATATTTATAAGGGACATATCGGAACCTCCTCTGTCACAGGGGGTATTGGGTTCACATATCGGCGACGATCAGCTCCACGCCGTTGTCCGCCAGCTCCCGGCGCACCTCCGGCGCAGGCGTTTCGTCCGTCACCAGGGCGTCGAAGTCCGCCAGCTGCGCGAAGGTCATCAGGCCCGTCACGCCGAACTTCGCCTCGGCGATGAGCAGCACCGTCTTCTCCGCGCTTTCCACGGCGCATTTCTTGATCTCGTACTCGAGGGGGCTGGAGTTCGTGACCCCGTGGCTGGACACGCCCGTGGCGGCGATGAAGGCCGTACGCACGTTGAAGCGCTTGAGGTAGCGCACCGCGTCGTCCCCCGTGAGCGAGTGGGTCTTGCGCCGCACCTGCCCGGGCAGGACGATGATGGTGATGTTCTCATGGGGCAGCGCGCGGACGATGGCCTCGATGTTGTTGGTGATGATGGTCAGCTCGCGCCTGTCCGCCAGGTGGTCGATCATCTGCAGGGTCGTGGTGCCCGAGTCGATGAAGATCACGTCCCCGTCGCGCACCAGCTCCGCCGCCCGCCTGCCGATGGCGCTCTTGGCGCCCTCGCTGCCCCGGCGGCGCACCTCGTAGGGCGTCAGCGCCTGCTCGGTGGGCCGGGCGCGCACGCCGCCGTACACCTTCGTCACCGTGCCGCGCTCCAGCAGCTCCGCCACGTCGCGGCGCACGGTGTTCATGGAGATATTGAAATGCCCGCGCAGCTCCTCCATCGTCGCCGCGCCATGCTGGATGATGTACCGCTCCATATCCTGAATGCGGTCTGATTTCATATGCAATTCCTCCCGGGTGGCTGGTCTCCCAGCGCACCTTCTCATCTACACTCTATTTTACCGAATTATTCTCATTTGTAAAGCACATTTTGAGTATATTCTGAGTAAAATCGAAATTTCTTTTTGCAATGGTTGAAATATGCCGCCGGATTTGCTATACTGAATGCAGCTGATGAATCTGACAATGGTATACACGGAGGAGATTCCGATGAACTATCAGGACTATGCCGATCTGGTGATGGGCCGCCTGCAGGCCTCCCACGGCGGCGAAGGGCACTTTGGCGACCACATGTCCCTGGACACGTGGGAATGGCCCCAGGGCGTAGCGGTATACGCCATGTTCAAGGTGTGGCAGGCCACGGGCGATACGAAGATCCTGTCCGACCTGCAGGCCTGGTACGCCCGGCACCTTGCCGCCGGCCTGCCCCAGCGCAACATCAACACCACCTGCCCCATGCTGACCATGACCCTTCTATATGAAGAAACCCGCGAGGAGAGCTACCTCCCGCTCATCGCTGACTGGGCGGAATGGGTCATGACCGGCCTGCCCCGCACCCGGGAGGGCGGCTTCCAGCACATCACCACCCACGAACTGAACCCTGGCCAACTCTGGGATGACACGCTCTTCATGACCGTGCTGTTCCTCTACCGCGCCGGCGTCGCCCTCAGCCGCCCCGACTGGCGCGAGGAGGCGGAGTACCAGTTCCTGCTGCACATCAAGTACCTGCACGCGCAGGAGACGGGCCTGTGGTACCACGGCTGGACCTTCGAGGGCCGCCACCACTTCGGCCGCGCCTACTGGGCCCGCGGCAACAGCTGGATCACCTGCGGCGCCATCGACTTCATTGAGTGGCTGCCCGAGGGCGCCGTTCGCCGCGCCGTGCTGGCCACCTGGCAGGAGCAGTGCCTGGCTCTCATCGAGCTGCAGGACGCTGCCACCGGCCTGTGGCACACCCTCCTCAACCACGCCGACAGCTACCTGGAAACCTCCGCCTCCGCCGCCATCGCCTATGGCCTGCTCAAGGGCGTGCGCCTGGGTCTGCTGCCTGCAGCGTGCGCACCGGTGGCGCAAAAGGCCCTGACCGGCGTGCTGGCCACAGTGGAACCGGACGGCACCGTCGGCGGCGTCAGTTACGGCACCCCCGTGGGCGACACGGAGGACTTCTACCGCACCATCCCCATCCAGCCCACCGCCTACGGGCAGGGGCTCACCTTCCTCATGCTCACCGAAGCCCTCCGGCTCTGAGTTTGGTATGTTTTGAGTAATTTCACCATAATATTTTCAAATTGCATCTTGCATAACCGGGTCCGATTTGCTATAATACAGGCAGAAGGTACTGAAAACAGCAAACTTACCCACGTTATGCACGAACTTGCTCACTCTCATGAGAGGTGAACGCCCATGAATCATCGTGCAGAGCTGCTGCGGCAGCACGACGCATATATCGAATCCCTGCTGCAGAGGCAGATCACCACGCCGGGCGACCCGCGCTACGGCGGCTTCTGGACGGACGCATTCCACGTCGAACCCCGTCAGAGCGGCTTCTTCCTGGGCGACATGATGGCCGCCTACTGCACCGAAGACAGCCGCTGGTACCTCTCCCGCCGCCTGGCCGACGCCATCCGCGCCGACCTGACGTACATGGAGAATCACCAGCGCCCCGACGGCTGCTTCGACCTGACCCCCTGCAACTACGCCTCCCCGCCGGACACAGCCTTCATGATGAACGCGGTGCTCAGCGGCTGGTGGCTGCTGGAGAAGTGCCGCGCCCCCGAGGCGGACTTCATGCGCCAGCGCATCTACCGCCTGATCGACTCCACCTCCCGCGGCATCGCCGCCGGCGGCTTCCACACGCCCAACCACCGCTGGGCCATCGCCGCCTGCCTGCTGAGCTGCGCGAAGATCACCGGCAATCAGGCCCTCATCACCCGTGCGAACGAATACCTGCGCGAGGGGCTGGACATCAACGCCGACGGCGAGTTCGCCGAGCGCAGCGCCGGCAACTACAACCAGGTCAACGACGACCAGATGATCCGCCTGTACCTGGCCACCGGGGACACAGTGTACCTGGAGGCCGCCGCGCAGAACCTGCAGATGATGTACTGCTACTTCGACCCCGACGGGAGCGTGTTCACCGGCAACTCCACCCGGCAGGATCTGGGCAAGAAGGTCTACGGGGATACCTACTACATCCTCTACCTGCTGGTGGGATATCTGCTGCACCGCCCCGATCTGGGCGCGATGGCCGAGTGGATCTGGCAGGACTGCCGCAGGCGCGGGACGTACCCGCCGGGCGTGGAATGGCTGCTGCTCTTCCCGGAGATGGAGGGCTACGGCGCCGACGCCCCCTTCACGAAGCCCTTCGAGCGCTACGACCGCCTCTTCCCCGCCAGCGATATCGCCCGCATCCGCGCCGACCGCTGGAGCTGCAGCCTGCTGCGCGGCAAGGCGAACTGCCTCTACTTCCAGCACGGCAGCTTCTCGATGTACATGACCATCTACTCCAACCTGTGCGACCGGCGCAACTTCCTGGCCGACAGCCTCGTTCCCACCGAGAGCGGCTATGAAATGAAGGCCCACGCCGCAGGCTGGTACTACCTCCCCTTCCCCGAGAAGCCCGCCACCTCCGACTGGTGGCAGATGGACAACCCCAACACCCGCCCGAAGACCGAAGGGCTCCCGCTGGATACGACCCTGCGCATCGTCAAGCGCCCCGACGGCATTGACCTGCACATCAGAACCGAGGGCATCGACCAGCTTCCCCTCCGGATGGAGTTCTCCTTCCTGCCCGGCGGCTACGTCCGCACGGAGCACTTCCTGCAGCGCGCCACCCCCGGCGGATGCATCAACGTCATCGATGGCGCCGTGGAAGCCTGCGGCCCCTCCGGCGAGACCATCACCCTCGGCCCGGCCTTCGGCGCGCACGACTTCACCGACCGCATGGGCGGCGCCTATCCCCTCTCGGACAAGCACTACACCCTCTACTTCACCGCCTACACCCCCGTGGAGCGGGTCATCCGCATCCGCGCGGGGCGCAAGGACCGGCACCTTTAAGGGAATTAGGAATTATGAATCAGGAATTGAGATGGCGGTGCACCACCCCGCCGTCATGGTTCGGCAACCAAATTCATCATTCATAATTCATAATTAATCCAAATCAATCCGTGCAGGCAAGCATGGATGATATAGAACAAGGAGGAACCTGTCATGAAGAAGCTCGTATCCCTGGCTCTGGCGCTGATCATGCTCGTGGGCATGATCCCCTTCGCCTCTGCTGAAGCGACCTACACCGAAGCCCCCTACTGGGCCGACAAGGGTCTGCCGCCCGTTGAGGAGCGCCTGCCCGTCGAACCCATGGTGGAAGACGCTGCCTACCTGACCATCGGCACCTACGGCGGTGAACTGCGCCGCTCTGCCGGCGGCGGCAACTGGGACGCTGGCAAGCCCATCGAAGAGGGCCTGTTCCGCTTCACCACCCAGGGCACCATCGAAGCCAACGTTGCCAAGGGCTTCACCGTCAACGAGGACGCCACCGTCTACACCATTTACCTGCGCGAGGGTATGAAGTGGTCCGACGGCGCCCCCTTCACCGCTGAAGACTGCGTGTGGTTCTACAACGCCGTGTGCCTGAACAAGGTCGACTCCAAGGGCGTTCGTAACTGCCACAAGGACGCCAACGGCAATCCCGCCGTGGTCGAGAAGGTTGATGACTACACCTTCACCGTCACCTTCGGCACCCCCAAGTACGACTTCATCGAGGCCCTGGCCGTCGATCTGAAGTGGCACTATGCTCCCAAGCACATCTTCGAGAAGATGGTGCAGGCCGTCATCGATGGCGACACCGAGACCGCGCTGGCCGAGGCCAAGGCGATCTGCGGCGTTGAGTTCTCCGACGTGGGCAAGGCCGGCAAGGAGATGCTGTACTACTTCTGGAACTACCCGGGCATCCCCACCCTGAACCCCTACGTGCTGTCCACCGAGGCTGGCAAGAACAGCGTCAAGGGCGAGTACTACGAGTTCGTCCGTAACCCCTACTACTGGAAGGTCGACGCGGCCGGCCAGCAGCTGCCCTACATCGACAAGATCGTCTACGTCACCGTTTCCAACGTGGATCAGCAGCTGATGCTCCTGCTGGACGGCACCGTGGACTACCAGACCGTCGCCATGGAATCCATCCCCACCATCCTGGAGTCCGAAACCGCCATCAACATCTATGAGTGGTCCGGCTCTGACTGGGGCGACGTGGGCACCCAGCTGCACTTCAACCTGGGCATCGCCGCCGAGCACCTGAACGCCCTGTTCAACGACAAGAACTTCCGCCAGGCCATGTCCATCTGCGTGGATCGCGAAGAGTTCGCGGGCCTGTACTCCGACGGCTGGCTGGCCGGTGGCCAGGCGGCTCCCCAGGTGGGTCAGCTGGGCTACTCCGAGGAGTGGGCCACCCAGTGGACCGAGTACGACGTTGCCAAGGCCAAGGAACTCTTCGAGGCTGCCGGCCTGGTCATGGGCGCTGACGGCTTCTACGACTTCGCCGATGGCACCGACTTCGTGCTGAACATCGTCTCCGTGGCCGACAACGGCGCTGCCGAGACCTACAAGATCCTGGAGCCCTACTTCCGCGCTGCGGGCATCAAGTGCACCTTCAAGGATTCCGACCGCTCCAACATCGATAACGATCTGCTGGCCGGCACCATCGAGTGCATGCTGTTCCCCGTCACCGGCATCGGCGACATCTCCATCATCCTCAAGCCCAACTCCATGGTTCCCGGCTACGCCACCAACGTTGCCTGGTACGGCAAGATGGACGAGACCACTGCCACCGGCGACCTGAAGACCCTGATCGACCTGAAGAAGCAGCTGGACGTGACTGCCGACACCGAGGCCCGCACCGCCATCGCGCTGCAGATGCTGCAGCTGCACCAGGCCAACCAGTGGACCATCGCTTACGTGCAGGCCGCTCCCGCCTACCACGCTGTGAACGCCCGCATCCAGAACTTCCTGGCCGAAGGCGTCTGGTCCGACATCTACCGCGACATGGGCATCGCCCACTGCCAGTGCTGGTACATCGCCGAGTAATCAGCGGTTCCCCGCGCATTGACAGCACATACCTGATGTAAGGGTGCGGGAGGTTCTTCCCTTCACAGGGAGTGCCTCCCGCACTTCTTTGCCCGACGCCTGCCTTGCGGCACCTGGTTTACCCGAAGCGCCGCAGGGCGGGCGCCGGACGACCGAGCCAGCAACCACACTGAATCACACCGGAAAGGATGGGGGCCCCATGCGCAAATACATCGGAAAACGCCTCCTCATGTTCATCCCCACCATCATCCTCATCTCATTTGTCATCTTCTTCATCATCCAGCTGCCCCCGGGCGACTACGTGGACTCCTACGTGGGCGCGCTTGCCGCTGAGGGCGAGATCTTCACCGAAGAAGAGATCCTCGAGCTCCGCAAGCAGTTCGGCCTCGACGACCCCTGGATCATCCAGTACTTCAACTGGGTCAAGGACATCATCCTCCGGGGTGACTTCGGCTACTCCTTTGAGTATGGCCGCGACGTGTGGTCCGTCATCATGGACCGCCTCTACCTCACCCTGGCCGTGTCCTTCATCATTCTGATCTTCCAGTATGGCGTGTCCCTGCCCGTTGGCATCTACTGTGCCAACCACCAGTACTCCGCCGGAGACTATATCTGGTCCTTCTTCGGCTTCATCGGCACCGCCACGCCTAACTTTCTGCTCGCCATCATCATCATGTATTACATCTATGTGACGACGGGCAACGTATACCTGGGCCTGTTCTCCACCGAGATGCTGCAAAACGGCATGCGCTGGGAGTATGTGCCCGAGTTCCTGGGCCGCTGCGCCATCCCGCTGATCGTTATCGGCACCAGCGGCACCTGCGGCATCATCCGCACCGTGCGCGCGCAGATGCTGGATGAGCAGGCCCGCCAGTACACCCTGACCGCCCGCGCCAAGGGCTGCAGCGAGTGGACCATCACCTACAAGTACTGCCTGCGCGCGGCGCTGAACCCGGTCGTTTCCGGCCTGGCTGGCTCGCTACGCACGATCTTCTCCGGCTCCACCGTTTCCGCGATCGTAATGAACCTGGCCATTCAGGGCCCGGTGCTGCTCACCGCCCTCAAGTCCCAGGACATGTACCTGGCCGGCACCATCGTGCTGATCCAGGCTGTGCTGGTGCTGGTGGGTACGCTGCTGAGTGATATCGCGCTGGCATGGCTCGATCCCCGGATCAGATTCTCGGAAAGGAGCTGAGGAAGATGGCACTGTTCAAGAAAAAGACGTCCCGCGACGAATCCTACTACATGGCGTCACAGTGGACGCTGATGTGGCGCAAGCTGCAGAAGCACAAGCTGGCCAAGTTCTCCCTGGTCCTCCTGCTGATCCTCTACCTGGGCGCGCTGTTCGCCGATTTCATCGCCCCCTACGGCCTGGAGGAGTTCTCCGCCCTGTACAAGAACACCGCCCCCACCAAGGTCTACTGGACGGACGAGGATGGCAACCTCTGCCGCCCCTACGTCCATCCCCTGAAGAAGACCAACGACCGCAAGACCTTCAAGGTCGTCATCGCCGAGGATACGTCCACGAAGTACTACCTGGACTTCTTCGTCGAGGGCATCGAGTACAAGCTCTTCGGCTTCATCCCCACCAATGTCCACCTCTACGGCCTGGTGGATGAGGAAGGCAACCCCGCGCCCCGCACCGGCAGCTCCGCCGGCCGCATCAACATCTTCGGCGCGGACACCAACGGCGGATGCATCTTCTCGCGCATCCTCTTCGGCTCCCGCGTGTCGCTGACGGTGCCCTTCGTGTCAGCGGCGCTGAGCTTCGTGCTGGGTATCCTCCTGGGCGGCATATCGGGCTACTTCGGCGGCTGGGTTGACAATGTCATCCAGCGCATCATCGAGGTGCTCTCGGCCATCCCCTCCATCCCGCTGTGGATGGCGCTCTCCGCGGCGATCCCCCCGGGCATCTCCGTGTCGGCGATGTACCTGTACATCACCATCATCCTCTCCTTCATCGGCTGGACGGGTCTGGCTCGCGTGGTGCGCGGCAAGTTCATTTCCCTCCGCCAGGAGGATTACGTCACCGCCGCGCGCCTGGCCGGCGTGAGCGACTTCTCGATCATCGTGCGCCATCTGGTGCCCGGCTTCCTGAGCTACCTGATCGTCAACCTGACGCTGGGCATCCCCGGCTCCATCCTGGGCGAAACGTCCATGAGCTACCTGGGCCTGGGCATGAAGGCCCCCGCCACCTCCTGGGGCGTGCTGCTGAAGGAAACCGAGGACCTCGTATCTGTGGCGCAGTACCCCTGGCGCATGATCCCGCTGATCTTCGTGGTCATTACCGTGCTGGCGTTCAACTTCCTGGGCGACGGCCTGCGTGACGCCGCTGACCCCTACAAGTAAGAAAGGAGGCTCCTGTCATGAGCGAGAACACACAGCCCATCATCCGGGTACGCGATCTCCACGTGGGCATTCCCATGGACGAGGGTCTCCTGACCCCCGTGCGCGGCGTGGATTTTGAGATCTACCCCGGCGAAACCCTGGGCCTTGTGGGCGAATCCGGCTGCGGCAAGTCCCTCACCAGCAAGGCCATCCTGGGCATCAACGACAACAAGTGCTTTTCCATCGGCGAAATCCTCTTCCGCCCCGACGTGAAGCAGCCCGCCGTGGATATCCTCTCGCTGGAGCGCGTGAGCAAGTGGAAGCCCCTGATGCCCTGGACCATCACCCAGCGGCTGGAGGAGCGCGTGCACGACATCGCCCGCTTCGAGGCCGCCCGCCGCGTGGGCGACCCCATCCGCCCCATCCCCGGCAAAAAGAAGGAAGCCATCCGCCAGCTGCGTGCCATCCGCGGCAAGCAGATCTCCATGATCTTCCAGGAGCCCATGGTGGCCTTCAGCCCCATGTACACCATCGGCAACCAGATCAACGAGTGCACCCGGCTGCACATCACCCGCGACAGGCACGAGAGCAAACGCATCACCCTCGAGATGATGAAGATGGTGGGCATCGCCAACGCGGAGAAGCGCTACGACCAGTACCCCCACGAGTTCTCCGGCGGCATGCTCCAGCGCGCGCTGATCGCCATGGCGCTGGTGTGCAAGCCCCGCCTGCTGATCGCCGACGAGCCCACCACGGCTCTGGACGTGACCATCCAGGCGCAGATCCTGGAGCTGATGCAGTCCCTTCAGAAGGAACTGGGCATGGCCATCCTCTTCATCACCCACGACCTGGGCACGGTGGCCAAGATGTGCGACCGCGTGGCGGTGATGTACCTGGGCAAGATCGTGGAAACCGGCCCGGCCCGCGACATCTACAAGAATCCGCAGCACCCCTACACCCGCGGCCTGATGGGCAGCGTCCACAAGATCGGCACCCTCAAGCAGGACCGACTCTTCTCCATCGAGGGCACGGTGCCCCTGGCGCTGAACCTGCAGCCCGGCTGCGGCTTCTACGATCGCTGCGACGCCCGCATCGAGGGCCTGTGCGACAAGGTCACCCCGACCCTCACCCCCTGCGATGGCCAGCACTGCGTCGCCTGCCACCGCTGCCAGAGAAAGGAGGAGGCGTAATGTCCAACACCGAGCGCGTTGCCATCGATCCGGCCTGCAAGCCGGTCGGGCCTTCCCCCCTCATGGCTGCGGCGGACCTCAACCTGCCCGATGACGTCCTCCTGCGCGTGAACCACATCTCCAAGCGCTTCACCTCCAAGGGCGTGTGCGTGCGCGCCGTGTCCGACGTGAGCTTTGACGTCTGCAAGGGCGAAACGGTGGGCATCGTGGGCGAAAGCGGCTGCGGCAAAACCACCCTGGGCCGCTGCATCGTCCGGGCCATCGACGCCTCGGAGGGCGATGTGCTCTACCGCACCTCTTCTGGCTCAGTGGTCAACTTTGCCACCCTGGCCCGCAAGCCCCAGGAGAAGCTGCACGTCGTGGGCTGGCGGCGCTGGCAGGAGCTCCACAGTAAATACGCGGACGACAGGCGCGTCATGCGCATGATCCGCAAGGAAATCCAGATGATCTTCCAGGATCCCTACTCCTCGCTGGATCCCCGCATGACGGTGCTGGACATCATCGGCGAGCCCATCAAGGCGAATTACCCCAATATGCCCAAGGCCGAGCGCGAAAAGCTGGTCAAGGACATTGCCGCCAAGGTGGGCCTGAACACCACCTACCTCATGCGCTACCCCCACGCCTTCTCCGGCGGCCAGCGCCAGCGCATCGGCATCGCCCGCGCGCTGATCCTCAACCCCCTGCTGATCGTCTGCGACGAGGCCGTGTCCGCCCTGGACGTGTCCATTCAGGCGCAGATCATCAACCTCCTGCGCGACCTGCAGAAGGAGCTGAACCTGACCTACATCTTCATCAGCCACGACCTGTCCGTGGTGGAGCACATCTCGGACAAGGTGGGCGTGATGTACCTGGGCCGGATGGTGGAGTTCGGCGAAACGGAGAAGCTCTTCGCCAGCCCGAAGCACCCCTACACCGAGGCGCTGATGTCCGCCGTGCCCATAGCCGACCCGGATATCGAGATGGACCGCATCCCGCTGACCGGCGAGATCCCCAACCCCGCCAACCCGCCCAGCGGCTGCTACTTCCACACCCGCTGCAAGTACTGCACCGAGCGCTGCTGCGAGGAAGCCCCCGAGCTGCGCGAGGTGGACGGCCGCATGGTGGCTTGCCACCGCGCCGAGGAGCTACATCTGCGCGGGTTTGACTACTCGCAGGACGAGTAAATCGTCATCCCTTCGCCCGTATGGCTTCGGTCTGCGGGCGCTTTTCTCTATGGACAAACCATGCGGAAGCGGCTATAATGGAGCCATGAAGTTCCGCTCGTTCCCAATCGAATACGCAAGGAGGCTTCCCCATGATTTATCACGTCAACCAGGCCGCTCCCCGCGAGGGCGACGGCTCCGCCGCCCGTCCCTTCCGGCATATCAGCGACGCCGCCCGCATTGCCCTCCCCGGCGATGAGGTGCTGGTCTACCCCGGCGTCTACCGCGAGCAGGTCAGCCCCCATAACGGCGGCACCGAGGAAAACCGCATCACCTACCGCTCCGTGGAGCCCCTGGGCGCGATCATCACCGGCGCGGAGGAAGTGACCGGCTGGACGAAGCTGGACAACGGCCTGTGGAGGGTGCGCATCGACAACAGCTTCTTCGGCACCTACAACCCCTATGTCGTAGAGGCCTTCGGCGACTGGTACTTCGCGCCCACAGTGCGCCACACCGGCTGCGTGTACATGAACGACATCGCCCTGTACGAGGCACTGACCATGGAGGAATGCATCGCAGGCGAGGTGTACACCCCCTCCTGGGACCCGGCCAACTCCATCTACAAGTGGTTCCCCGTGCAGGAGGACGGCGCCACCGTTCTGTACTGCAACTTCCACGACGTTGACCCCAACACGCAGAAGATCGAAATTAACGTGCGCCGCCGCTGCTTCTTCCCCGACGAAACCGGGCGCGGATACATCACCTTCTCCGGCTTCCGGGTGGAGAAGGCCGCCACCACCTGGGCGCCCCCCGCTGCCTTCCAGGACGGCATGGTCGGCCCCCACTGGTCCAAGGGCTGGATCATCGAGGACTGCGAGATCTCCCACAGCAAGTGCTGCGGCATTTCCCTGGGCAAGTACCTGGATCCGGAAAACGATCACTACTGGACGGTCAGGCACGTCAAGTCCGCCACGCAGATGGAGCGCGACGCCCTCTGCCGCGGCCAGTACCACGGGTGGCTCAAGGAGAAGGTGGGCAGCCACATTGTCCGCCGCTGCCACATCCACCACTGCGAACAGACCGGCATCGTGGGCCGCATGGGCGCAGTCTTTTCCGTGATCGAGGATAACCACATCCACCACATCAACAACATGCAGGAGCTGGGCGGCGCGGAGATCAGCGGCATCAAGCTGCATGCGGCCATCGACGTCACCATGCGCCGCAACCACATCCACCACTGCACCATGGGCATCTGGTGCGACTGGCAGGCCCAGGGCACCCGCATCAGTCAGAATCTGCTGCACGATAACCAGCGCCCGGACTTCTGCACCTGGGCCGAGGGCGGCATGGAAAGCCAGGACATCTTCGTGGAGGTCAGCCACGGCCCCACCCTCATCGACAACAACATCCTGCTCTCCCGCGTCAGCCTGCGCTTTGCCACCCAGGGCGTGGCTATGGTACACAACCTCTGCGCCGGCACCTTCACCTTCGTCGGCCGCGGCACCGGCACCCGCTACACCCCCTATCACATCCGTCACCGCACGGAGGTCGCGGGCTTCATGCACTTCCTCCACGGCGACAACCGCTTCTACAACAATATCTTCATCCAGGGCATCGACCGGAATCCCGATCCCCGCCGGGGCGAGCCCAACGAGAACGAGCGCGTCTGCGGCACCTGGCAGTTCGATGAGTACCCCACCTATGACGAGTGGATCTCCTGGTTCGACATGGATGTGGCCCGCCCCGACATGGGTAAGCTGGCAAGGTACCACGAGAGCCACCTGCCCGTCTGGGCCGCCGGAAACGCGTACCTGAAGGGCGCAAAGCCCTGGAAGCACGAGAAGAACGCCCTCGTCGCGGAGGCGGAGGGCCTTGTCCTGGAGCTGACCGGCACGCAGGAGCAGCCCGTCCTGCGCACCAACATGTTCGAATACCTGACCGGCGCCGTCTGCGGGATGATCGACTCCGACATTCTGGGCTGCGCCTTTGAGCCCGAGCAGCGCTTCGAGTCCCCCGACGGCTCCGCCATCACCTTTGACCGCGACTACTCCGGCAGCCACCGCACCCTCACCGTCCTTCCCGGCCCCTTCGCCACCAGGGAGGAAGCCGAAAGGCCGCTCTGGTGATAACGCAGGCGCAGCGTAATTCTTCATTCTTAGAGTGTGTTTCTAAATTCACCAGGATGCATTTTCGGCATCTTTTCATGCACTTCAGCGTCTTCAAACCTCGATTTACCTCCAGTAAACCTTCGGTTTTCATCCTTGAATTGCAAGAAAATCTGCTCGAAACTGCACCT
>JAFQQT010000063.1 GCA_017410455.1 Clostridia bacterium | reverse complement strand
GAAAAGAAGTGTGGGCAGGGGTGGATTCGAACCACCGAAGCTGACGCGGCAGATTTACAGTCTGCTCCCTTTGGCCACTCGGGAACCTACCCACGTATGAAATTGCCTCTATCCCTGCCGGGCAGGGTTCCAAAGAGGAGTGGAGCTGGCGATGGGACTCGAACCCGCAACCTGCTGATTACAAATCAGCTGCTCTGCCAATTGAGCTACGCCAGCACGAAGCTCTTGTATGGTCCAAATCCTGAAGAAAAAAGTGGCGACCCGGAAGGGGCTCGAACCCTCGACCTCCAACGTGACAGGCTGGCGCTCTAACCGACTGAGCTACCGGGCCACAAAAGAAAAGGAATATGGGCCTTCAGGGACTTGAACCCGGGACCAACCGGTTATGAGCCGGCCGCTCTGACCAACTGAGCTAAAGGCCCAAGTCTGATGAAGAAGAAGGAAAATGGTGACTCCTAGGGGATTCGAACCCCTGTAGCCGCCGTGAAAGGGCGGTGTCTTAACCACTTGACCAAGGAGCCACGCTACATCCGAAGCAAGCATTCTGGTCGGGGTGAAGGGATTCGAACCCCCGGCCCCATGCTCCCAAAGCACGTGCGCTACCAGACTGCGCTACACCCCGGTTTCCCGTTAATCGCCTTTTCATCGGGCGACAAGAAATATACTACACCATTTCCGACAGATTGTCAACCCCCTTTTTCATATTTTTCGCATTTTATTTGCGGGACTTTTTGCAGCCGCCGCATCATAGGCTGTACAAACTTTCAAGGAGGCAATCCGGATGGAGGACGCTGTTTCCCGCCGATGCATCGCCATCGCGCAATACATGCTGGATCACCGCGCCACCGTACGCCAGGCCGCATCCGCATACGGGCTTTCCAAATCCGCCGTGCACAAGGAGATGGTCAGCCGTCTGCCCCGCGTGGACGCACGCCTGGGCCGGGAGGTGGCGGCGCTGCTGAAATACAACAAGGCCGTACGCCACCTGCGGGGCGGCGAGGCCACGCGCCTGCGCTACCGGGGCTTGCAATCCCGCGCGGATGAGGTATAATAGAAGAAACACGCTATAGCAGGAGGCACCCCCGATGATGATGACCATCACCCCCGCCGAGATGAAGGCGCTGGAAACCCGCTTCATGGAGGAGACCGGCATGCCCGGCATCCTGCTGATGGAGCATGCTGCCATGGGCGTGGTGGAAGCCATCGCCCGCTATACCGACAAGGGCCCGGTCGTTTTCCTCTGCGGCCCGGGCAACAACGGTGGGGACGGCTACGCGGCGGCAAGGCTGTGGGATGCCTGCGGCGGTACATCCATGGTGCTGGAGGTTACAGCGGATGTACACGGCGACGCACTGCTCAACCGCACCCTGACCCGTGAACTGATGCCCATCCTCAGCATTGAGGAGCATCAGGAGCTCCACCGGTGCGACGTGATCGTGGATGCACTCTTCGGCACGGGACTTTCCCGCGCAGTGGATGACGACGATCTCGCCGCCCTCATCCACAAGGTCAATCACATGCACGACGCAGGCAAACCAGTCATCGCCGTGGACATCCCCAGCGGTATCGACGGCACCACCGGCAAAGTGCTGGGCACAGCCATCCGTGCCACGGAGACCGTCACCTTCCACCGCATCAAGCAGGGGCTGCTGCTGGGCAATGCGCCGGATTACACCGGCAAAATCACTGTGCAGCCCATCCTGATTCCCGAAAACTGCGACCTGAACTACGATTATGACGGCCTGGAAATCCTCTCCCCCTCCAACCTGGCGGATGCCTTCCGCCGCAGCCAGACCTGCCACAAGGGCGATTTCGGGCGCGTGGTTCTCTTCTGCGGCAGCCGCGGGATGGCGGGCGCGGCGGCCCTGTGCGCCAATGCAGCCGTGCGCGCCGGCGCGGGGCTGACCACCCTCCTCTGCCGCGAAAGCCTGCTGCCCATCCTGCAGACCCTCGCCCCCGGGGCAATGTGCACCGTGCTGCCCGAGCGGGACAACCAGCTGCTTCCGGAGGCCATCGGAATCGCCCGCGAGGCCCTCGTCAGGGCGGACGCGGCCTGCATCGGCTGCGGGCTCTCCCAGGCGGAGGATAACCTGCCCCTGCTGCACGTCTTCCGCGAAGCAGAATGCCCCGTCGTCTGGGACGCGGACGCGCTGAACCTCCTTGCCCGCTCGGATGACCTGCTGCCACTCAAATCCGACGACGTCATCACCCCGCACCCCGGCGAGGCCGCACGGCTGCTGGGCTGCGCAACGGGCGACGTTACTGAGGACGCGCTGTCTGCCCTCCGCCGCCTGCACGAGAAATGCGGCTGCACCGTTCTCCTGAAGGGTGCGCGGACGCTGGTCACAGGTCGCCGAAATACCTACATCAACCTGCACGCCTCCCCTGCCCTGGCCAAGGGCGGCTCCGGCGATGTGCTGGCGGGGATCATCACCGCGCTGCTGGCCCGGCGGCTGCCCCAGTACGCCGAGGGCCGCATGTCCAGCGTACAGGCCGCCGCATACGGCGCGCTCATCCACGGCATGGCGGGCATCCGCGCCGCCAGGAAGCACGGCGAAAACTGCACGCTGCCCACGGACATTGTGGACTGCATCCGCCTGGATGCGGAGGGGCTTGACTGACGGGAGGTCGCCATGAACTACACTCACATCACTCCCTGCGGCGAGTGCTGCGATGGCTGCGCAAAGCGTGAGAGCGGCCTGTGCCGGGGATGCATCGCCACCGACGGCCGCTGCGAGGAATGGGCTGCCTCCGGCCGTTGCCCCGTGTTCGCCTGCTGCGAGGTGCACGGCGCAGCCTTCTGCGGGCTGTGCAGCGAATTCCCCTGCCTGAGGCTGCCGGAAATGCTGCACTGGCGGCCGGACTGCATCGCGGAGCTGCGCGCGCATGCCGCAGCCTACCGCCGCTGGCAGGAGGCATCACCATGATCTCCCTCGCCAGCCTGTACCGCCCCGTCACCGGCACCCCCTTCCAATCGGACGAAACCTACCGGGAGGCCGCGCCCTGCGCAGCGCTGGCCCCCTGTATCCGCTGCTTCTGGGGCAGCGAAGGCCCTCAATATGACCGGCCCGGCCCCGGCGGCATCGTCATCCCGGACACCTGCATGGATATCATCTTCCGCATCGATCATGTCCGCCAGCGGGTGACGGCCGACTTCTGCGCCCTGGACGAATCCTCCTTCCTGACCCCCGCCAGCGAAGGGCGCTCCGGCGGGTTTTCCGCCACCTTCGCCATCCGCTTCCACGCCTGGACGGCCTGCCTGTTTGCGGAGGACAGCCTGCGGGGCAGCGTCAACCGGCAGTACCCGGCAGAGCAGTTCTTCCGGCGCATCGTGGGCGCCCTGGCCCCCGTTCTGCCGGAGGCGCGGACGCTGACCGACGCCGTCCGCCTGGCCGAGCCGGTGCTGCTGTCCCTCCTGGGCCAACGGACGCCCGATGCCGCCGTGCTGAATGCCATTCACCACATTCTCCGCACCGACGGCCGCGCCCGGGTGGGCGACGTCGCCGCCGCCCTGGCCCTGTCGCCCCGGCAGCTGGAAAGGCGCTTTGATGCGGCGATGGGCCTGTCCCCCAAGGCGCTGGCGTCGCTCATGCGCTATCAGCTGCTGTGGCAGGACATGCTGTTCAGCCCCCGTTTTTCCGCGCTGGACGCGGTGGACAGATTCGGCTACACCGACCAGGCGCATCTGCTGAACGACTTCCGCCGCCGTCACCTGATGACGCCGCGGGAAGCCCTCGCCCTGGCCCGCACCCGCTGACGCTCTCCACACCCGAGCCTCCCCCCCTCAGAAAGCAGCCGCCATCCCCCAAAGGCTCTCCCTTGGGGAGAGCTGTCACCGAAGGTGACTGAGAGGGTCTCTTTGGGGAGAGCTGTCACCGAAGGCGGCTGAGAGGGTCTCTTTGGGGCGAGCTGTCACCGAAGGTGACTGAGAGAGTTCCCCCCGACCCGCCGATGACGCATTTTTACAAGACTGCACCCGCCGGACATGCTATCCTTTTCCTACAAAGGAGGGATTTTCTATGAACACCTACGAACGCGCCCGCGCCTTCATGTACCGCTGCTCCCGTCCGCTGGAGCTGGCCCTGTGGCAGCATCGCTTTGAGGGCGGCAGCGCCGAAAACGTGCTGAACGCCCTGCGCTTTTACCAGAACGGGGACGGCGGCTTCGGCCACGCGCTGGAAGCGGACAACTGGAACCCCGGTTCTTCGCCGCTGACCACGCAGACCGCCATCGACATCCTCTTCCGCCTGGATGCGCCCGCTGACCACCCCATCGTGCAGGGCGTCCTGCGCTACCTGGACAGCGGAAAGGACTTCGACGAAGCCCACCGCCAGTGGCCCGGCTCCATCCCGTCCAACAACGATCATCCCCGCGCCATCTGGTGGACCTGGGAGGACAAGGAAGCCTTCGACTACAACCCCACCGCCGCGCTGGCCGCCTTCATCCTGCACTACGCGGACAGGGACTCCGCCCTCTACCGCAAGGGCATCGCTATCGCCCAGGAGGCCGTCGACTGGCTCCTCGCCCGGGAGCCCTTCGCGGAGAAGCACGTCACCTTCCTGTTCATGCAGCTGGCAAAGTATGCCCAGGGCCACCCGGTGGACGGCCTTGACCGGCTGAACGAGCGTCTGCAGGCCCAGGTGCCCCTGTGCGTCTGCACCGACCTGACGAAGTACGGCGTCGAATACGTCGATCGCCCCACCGACATGATCGACGGCCCCGGCAGCCCCTACTATCCCGCCATCGCCGAAGCCGCCCAGGCGGAGTGCCGCTTCCTCATTGGCTCCCAGCAGGAGGACGGCTCCTGGCCCGTGCCGTGGAAGTGGTGGAACGAGTACACGGCGGAATATGAGGTCGCCGCGTACTGGTGGAAGGCCCACATCGTCCTCAAGCACATCACTTTCCTGAAGAATTTCGGAGCCATCTGACAGGAGGTACATTCATGGACAAGCAGTTGACAATCATCCCCTACCTGAGCTTCCGGGGCGACTGCGAGGCTGCACTCAATGCCTATATCAGGGCCTTTGGCGGCGAGATCTGCTATCTGTCCCGCTGGGCAGCAGAAACGTGCAAAACCCCCGAGCAGATCGGCAAGGTCATGCACACCGAGTTCCTCCTTGGCAGCACCCGTATGGCCGCCGGCGACAGCTTCTCCGACACGCCGAACGGCGCTGTCAAGCTGATGATTCATATGTCCGGCAAGCAGGAGGCCCTGACCGCCGTTGCCATCCTGGCAGAAGGCGGCGTCCTGTTATCACCGCTGAAGCCTCATCCCGCCCCGGATGACGGCGGCTGCGGCGCGCTGGTGCAGGATCGCTTCGGGTATACCTGGATCATCACCTGCCCCAATCCCGACAAGCAGTAACCATGGAAAATGCCTCCCCGGACGATGGGGAGGCATACTTCATTTGGTGGGATAAATCCGCGCCGACAACCACTTGCCATTCACCGCGCACTCCACCGCCGAGCCGTCCACGGCGATGAACATGTCGTTGACGTCCTTCACCGGGACGCGGCGGGTGACCGGGTGCCTGTCCGGCGTGTCCGCCAGGGTCGATTCGCTGCGGTCAAGGGCCAGCAGGCCGTCCTCAAAGAGGGTCAGGGCGGTGCGCTCCGTGCCGTTGTTGTGGAGGATGCAGGTCATGGGCAGCTCCTGCCGGGCGACAGAAAAGCGCTTCACCCCCGGCAGCAACTCCGCCCCGGGGACGGGCGTCATCGTCAGGCCGTCCTCCGTCAGGCGCAACACGCGCGGCAGGCTCATCACGCCGCTCCAGCCCTTGTGGGGGACGTTGTCCGCCTCCGGCATCCAGCCGATGACGATCACCCGCCCGCCCTCGTCAGTGAACACCTGGGGCGCGTAGAAGCCGTTGCGCTCCGGTTCCAGCAGCTCGTCTGCGTCCTCGTGGAAGACGAGCTCCGCATCCAGCGTGCCCAGCTTCACCCGCACGGCGCTGCAGGGCGAGTAGATCAGCCCGAATTTCCCGTCCACCCGGAACAGGTTCGGGCATTCCCACGGGACGCCGTCCTCCTTGTCCGACTGCGCCAGGATGTGCCGGTATGTCCAGGTCCGCATGTCCGGCGAGGTGTAGAGCAGCACGCACCCGCGCTCCTGGACGCACCCGCCCAGCACCATCAGGTACTGCCCCTCATGCCGCAGCACGCACGGGTCCCGCCAGTCGCGGACGTGCATGCCGCTGCCAGCGGGGCTCCCGCCGTGGATATCGTCGGTGAGGGCCCCTTCGTCCGTCTGGACGAGGTGCAGCAGGTCATCGACCGCCGCCTCGGCGAACCACTGCTGCGCGCCATGGACGCAGTCGCGCCCGTCCTCCGCCGCGCCCACGCTGGTGTAGAAGAAATGCGGAACACCGTTTTCGTCCTTGCAGCAGCCGCCGGAAAAGCAGTGCAGCTCCCCCTTCCCGTGGTCGGGCGCCAGGGCGACAGGCAGCGTCTCCCAGGCCAGCAGATCGCGGGAACGGGCGTGGCCCCAGTGAATATCCCCCCACTGGTCGCCGCCGGGGTTGTACTGGTAGAACATGTGGTACCAGCCCTTGTGGTGGACGAGGCCGTTGGGGTCGTTGATCCAGTTTTTCTCCGGGCGGTAATGCCATGCGGGCTTCACGCGATGTACCTCCTTGCAAAAGGCGCGCCTGCCTTTGGGACAGACGCGCCATGGGTCATGTGCTGTTTACCAGCCGAAGTCGGTGCTGGTGGCCACCCCGCCGGTGACCGGCGCGGTGATGGCGCTGGTGCAGGAACCGGTGGTGTCGCCGTACCCCTCCACCCAGACGTACATCTCGTGCCCCGCATCGGCGGAGGTCACCGTGTAGCTGGCGCCGTAGCCCAGGATCACGTCATCATCGCGGTACCAGGTGATCAGCGCCGTCGCGCCCGCAGGATCGACGGTGACATAGATCGTCTGCCCCACGGAGGGCGTGGTGTCGCTGAGGGTGGCCTTGTTGATGCGGTAGGACTGGCTGGACGTGCCGCCGGTCACCTTGCCCGTCACGCTGGAAACCGCCGAGCCGGTGGTGTTGCCCGTGCCCGTGGCGTAGACATACAGGCTGCTGCCCAGGTCGCCCTGCTGCACGGTGTAGGCATTGCCATAGCCGGCGATGCTGCCGTTGGCGCGGTACCAGGTGATATTCGCCGTTGCGCCGCTGGGGCTCAGCTCCGCCGTCAGGGTCTGGCCGACGGTGGGCGTGGTGTCGCTGATGGTCACGCTGCGCAGGGTCACCTTGGTTGCCGTCGCAGCGGCCACGGCGGAGGTGTAGCTGCTGGTGGCGCTGCCGGAGGTGCTGCCCGTGCCCTCGGCCCAGGCGTAAAGGCGGCGGCCCTCGTCGGTGGAGCGGACAAGATAGGTGCTGCCGCTGCCCACGAACACGCCGTCATCGCGGAACCAGCTGATGTTGGCCGTCGCGCCTGCAGGCTTGAGGGTGGCGGTGATGGTCTGGCCCACGGTGGGCGTGGTATCGCTGATGGTCACGCCCGTAAGGGTGTAGCCGGGCGTGACATAGCTGCTGCCCTGCACGGTGGCCCAGCCGGACACAGCCGTGCCCGTCGCGCCGGACGCGCCGCTGACGCGCACGCGGATGCGCCGCCCGGAGTCGCTGTTCTGAACCTTATAGCTGCTGCCGGTGCCCAGGCGCGTGCCCTGGTCGTTCAGCCACTCATAGGTGACGCTGGCGCCGGAAGGCACCACGGTGGCGTAGATCGTATCTCCCGGCCAGACGGAGCTGTCCGAGAGCACCACGCTGGTGATGACGCTGGGTGCGCTGGTGGTCAGGAACTCCGTCATCATGTAGCCGGTGGTGTTGTTCACGCGGATCCGGCTCCAGGTCTTGCCCCACTCCAGCACCGTCACCTGCGTGCCCACGGGATAGGACGCGATGGCGGAATAGATCTTGCTCGCGCCGCTGCGCAGGTTCACGCTCAGGCCGTTCTTGCTGGTGACGTAGGCCACATTGACCGTAACGCCCGCGTCCGGCGCGGTGACGCCGCTGGTGGTGATGAATTCGGTCATCATGTAGCCCGTGCGGCCGTTGATGCGCACCTTGCACCAGTCATCGCCGGAGATGAGGATGGTCACCGGCGTACCCACGGCATAGGATGCGATGGTGGAGTAGCTGGTGGACGGGCCCGTGCGCAGGCGGACGGACTTGCCGTTCTTGCTGGTGACATAGGCCTGGGTGTTCTCATCCAGCTGACCGCCAGTGATGGAGCCGGTGATGGTCAGGTAGTCCGAGTGCATATAGCCGGTCTTGCCATCGGGTGTGGACACATGGTACCACTGGCCGGAGCCGCCCAGGATGGTCACATTCGTGCCGGTGTAATAGGCGGAGATGGTCTCGGCCCAGTAGGATGGCTCGGCCCGCAGGCGCAGCCAGCCGCCCTTGACCGTGGCCGTGGCGTAGGTTGCCGCCTGTGCCACAGGCACGGCCAGCAGGCTGAAGACCAGCGCCAGCGTCAGGAGCATCGCAGTGAGTCGCTTCATGATCGTTCCTTCCTTCCATGCGGTTGATAGGAAATATTCGGCTTCGCAGCGGCTGATTCCTGCCATGCGCGTGGAAAAGCTGCCGCGTATTTCGCTCGTACACCTATAAGACGCAGCAGCCACCCCCTTTCTTCCAGGGAATCCAAAAACTTTTGCTTCCCAAACCCAATTCCTAATTCATAATTCCTAATTCATAATTCCAAAAAGCCCCCCGCCCGGTTGCCCGGACAGGGGGAAAACTCCATGCTCAATCGATTACTGGGCAGCCTTGGCCAGCTGCTTGGCCAGACGGGCCTTCTTGCGGTTGGCAGCGTTCTTGTGCATAACGCCCTTCGCCACAGCCTTATCGATCGCGGAGGTGGTGGCAGTCAGCTGGACCTGAGCGGTCGCGGCATCGGCAGCAACGGCAGCCTCGAACTTCTTCACGGAAGTGCGCAGGGCGCTCTTCACCATACGGTTACGCAGAGTCTTCTTCGCGGTAACCTTCACGCGCTTCTTGGCAGACTTGATATTCGGCAACTTGATTCACCTCCTGCTGATATGAACTGTGATCGGCGGTTCACACCGATTTTGCCAGCGCAAGCACTGGCTCTCCATGAGCCGGGGACCCCCGGCCTACTGATGGCTAATTGGTACGGCATAAACCGTGCGAAAACCAGCACGATTGATGATACCACGTTCCGAGGGAAAAATCAAGGGCTAAATCAAAAAAAGTTGCAAATTCCCCTGACTTTTCATGAGAAAACTTCATTTCCCCGCCTGGGAATGCACAGGACGGACGATCACGCGGCCGATGCTGTCCCGCTCCACGCTGTACAGGCCGATGAGGTTGGTCATGGGCGCGCCGCGCAGGAGCATGCGCACGCGCTCCAGGTCCAGGCACTCAAAGCGCACGGACAGGCCGCACCCCAGCGCCACGGCCCGGGGCGTCGTCACCACGCTGGCCTTCACGCCCGCAGCGCGCAGTGTGCGCTCAAAGGCCATCACCTGCAGCCGGGAGCGGAACGCGGCGATCACAAACTTCTCCATCATGGGTTCTACCTCCTTCCCCCTGCCCCTATCATATACAGAAAAATCCGGATGTTGCAGGAGGAGCGCAATGATCTATCTGGACAACGCCGCCACATCCTACCCCAAGCCGCCCGAGGTGCTCAGGGCCATGACCGGCGTGATGGAGAAGTTCGGCGCCAACCCCGGCCGGGGCGGGCATCGCCTGGCGCTGCAGGCCGGGCGGGTGGTGGAACGCTGCCGCGAGGCGGCGGCCGAGCTCCTGGGCGTGCGCAGTCCCGAGCGCGTGATCTTCACCCGCTGCTGCACCGAGTCGCTCAACCTGGCCATCTGCGGCATGCTCCGCCCCGGGGACGAGGTCGTCTGCTCCCACGGGGAGCACAACGCCGTCATGCGCGTGCTGGCCCGCCTGGTCAGCCGCGATGGCGTGTCCGTCAGGGTGCTGCAACCCGGCGCAGATGGCCTTCTTCAGCCGGAAACACTGCGTGCCGCGCTGACCCCGCGCACGCGGCTGGCCATCCTCTGCCACGCCAGCAACGTGACCGGCGTGGTGCAGCCCGTGGCCGCGCTGGGGGCCGTCTGCCGCGCGGCGGGCGTGCCGCTACTGGTGGATGCGGCGCAGACCGCCGGAACACTTGACGTCACCCTCGACGCGCTGAACGCCGACATGATCGCCATGCCCGGCCACAAGGGGCTGCTGGGCCCCCACGGCACGGGGCTGCTGGCTCTGCGGGAGGGCGTCGATCCCGAACCGCTGCTGGTGGGCGGCACGGGCTCGATGTCCGAGAGCGTGCTGCAGCCTTCCCTGCTGCCCGACCGCTACGAGAGCGGCACGCTGAACCTGCCGGGGATCGCAGGGCTCCTGGCGGGGCTGATCTTCGTCAGGCGCTTCCGCCGGGAGATCGCTGCCCAGGAAGCCGCGCTGAACGAGCGTTTACGGGAACGCCTGGCGGAAGCGCCCGGCGTGCGCGTGCTGGGAGACGCCGCCGCGCCCCGCGTGGCAGTGACCAGCGTCGTTCCCGTCCGGGGGGATTCCGGCGACCTCGCCGACGCGCTGGACCGCAGCGGCGTGGCCGTCCGCGCGGGGCTCCACTGCGCCCCCGCCATCCACGCCTGGCTGGGCACCCTTGAGAGCGGCGCGGTGCGCTTCTCCCCCGGCGCCTTCACCACCGGGCGTGAAGTCGACGACGCATGCGCCCTGGTGCAGCGGCTGACGCAGTGATCACAGCGCCTCATCACCCCCTCGCCCTGTGCGGCACAGCACCGCCATCGTCAGGCAGACCAGCCCTGCCACCGCGTAAACCCGCATGCCCATGAGCAGGTACAGCAGCGTCATCCCCAGGCCATAGGCGAAGTACCGCCGGGCCTTGTCCCGCCGGAACACCAGCGCCAGCACGCCCCCGCGCAAATGCCTGCGCCGTCTCTGCCCCAGGGCGATCAGCTGCTCATCCGTGGCCGGATGCAGCCGCCCCGCCAGATCCAGCAGCACATCCCGCCCGACGATGCGGATCATCACAGGCCCTTCATCCGCCCGCGCCAGGACGGCCGGCGGCGTCTTCCCCGGCACGCACAGCACACCCCGCGCCGCCCCGCTCAGGCGCACCGCCCGCTGCGCTCCGGCCACATCCCCCGCCGAAAGCGCCCCATCCGGCAGCATCCTGAGGTATGTCACCAGCAGCGTTTCCTCCCCCAGGCGGCAGAGCGCGCCATCCGCCGTCACCTGCTGCACCTCGAGGGGCCAGCGGTGCCCCAGCAGCTCCGCAGCCCGCCGGTGCGCCACATCCGCCGGAGAGAGCAGCAGGTCTTCCAGCAGCATCTCAGCACCCAGGCGGCGGCGCATGGCGGCTTCCCGCTTCTTCACCCGCCGCTGCCGCCACTTCAGGCGCGCCATGGCCAGCAGCGTCCCCAGCGCCGCCCCCGCCAGCAGCGCGGGCACCCCCAGCCCCCACAGGAAGGTGAACCACAGCACTGCCCCGGCGTAGAGCAGCGCCATCACCCCCAGCCCGTCCGCCCAGTCCGCCAGATGCCGCCGGCGAAGATACTGCTCCATACATCCTCCTGCAATTCCTGTTTACAAAGCATACAAAATCGGTTATAATATGGATGAAGACTACACAGGAGGCGGTCGCATATGGACAGGGAACGCATCGGTATCATGGGCGGAACGCTGGATCCCGTGCACGACGGGCATCTGCGCATGGCGCTGTGCGCTCGCCGCCAGGCCCGGCTCAGCCGCGTGCTGATGCTTCCCAGCGGCAACCCGCCCCACAAGCCCCACATCACCCCGGCGGAGCACCGCTGGCGGATGCTCACTGCCGCCTGCGCCGCGCTGGAGGGGCTTGAACCCTGCCGCGAGGAGCTCGACCGCCCCGGCGTCATCTTCACGGTGGATACGCTGTCCATCCTGCGGGAAAAATATCCCCGGGCGGAGCTGTTCTACCTCATCGGCGCGGACACGCTGATGGAGCTGAAGAACTGGCGCGAGTACGGGCGGGTGCTGCGGCTGACAAGCTTCCTCGTGTGCCCCCGCTCCTCCCGCTACACTCCGGAGGAGCTGGCCGCCGAGCGCGACCGGCTGACGATGCTGGGCGGCGACGTCCGCTGGATCGACATGGACATGCTGGACGTGTCCTCCACGGAGATCCGCCAGGCCATCGCCCAGGGGCATACCGCCCCCCACCTGCCCGTCCCGGTGCAGGAATACGCGGAAGCCTGCGGCCTCTACGGCGCTGCGCCCCGCATCCCCGAAGCCTGCGCATGGCTGGAGAAGCTCCACGCGGACCTGACCGCCAGGCGCTTCGCCCACACGCTGGGCGTTGCCGCCACCGCCCGCCGCCTCGCCCTCATCCACGGCCTTGACGCCGACCGCGCCGAAGCCGCAGGGCTCCTGCACGACTGCGCCAAGTGCCTCCCCCTGAAGGAAATGCAGCGCATCGCCCGCGCCCATCACCTCACCGGGGACGAGGGGCTGCTGGACTCCGGCGCCCTGCTGCACGCCGTTGCCGGCGAGCACATCGCCCGTGCGGATTACGGCGTGACCGACCCGGCCATCCTCAGCGCCATCCGCCGCCACACCACCGGCGCGCCGGGGATGACGCGGCTGGACATGGCCGTCTGGCTGGCCGACGCCATCGAGCCCACCCGGGAGGATTACCCGGGGCTGGCGGAACTGCGTGACATGGCGGAGATCTCCCTGGAGCGCGCCATCCTCACCAGCATGGAGAGCACTCTCGCCTACGTCCGCAAGCGCGGCAAGTCCATCCACCCCGCTACCATGGAAACCATCACCTGGCTCCGCACCCTGCCCGCGTGCCGGAGCTGAACAACACAAAACAAGGAGAGCTGAATATGCAGGATATCGCCGTTGCTCAGGAAATTGCCCAGGTCCTCTACAAGAACAAGGCCAATCACATCCTCGCCCTGGACGTGCGTGAGCTGACCGTCATCACCGATTACATGGTCATCGCCTCCGGCCGCAGCGCCTCCCAGGTCAAGGCCCTGGCCGATGACGTGGATGAGCGCATGGCCGAGATCGGCCTCGCCCTCCGCCGCACCGAGGGCGCCAACGAAGGCCGCTGGGTCATCCTCGACTATGGCCACATCATGGTCCACCTCTTCCACCCCGAAGAGCGCCAGTTCTATAACCTCGAACGCCTCTGGGAAGACGGCAGCAACCGCCTCGTCCTCCCCTTCGACCAGACCGTGCTGGACTGATGGGAGCCGCCAGGGGCGCTGCCCTTGGATCCCGGCAGGAGCTCCGCTCCTGCACCTCGGTCAGGGCGCTGCCCTGACAACCCGCGAAGGGCATCGTGCAGGCATGTGTCCCCTGTGGGGACACGTTCCAACGGAATGCCCCTTCAACCCCAGCGGGGGGGCTTGCGCCCCCCTGCACCCCCTCCGCGTCCCCGCCCACCCACCCCACGGGGCTTCGCCCCGGACCCCATTTGCTTTGGAGTGAGTCGCTTGGTCGAGTGTGTGATTGAATCCCCGGTGGGTCGCCTGCGCATCGCTGCCGATGATATCGGCCTCACCGCCGTCGGGCGCACGGATGCGCCCCTGTCGCCGCCGGATACGCCCCTGCTGAAGGAGGCCGTGCGCCAGCTGACAGCCTATTTCACCGGCACGCTGACCGAATTCAGCCTGCCGCTGCACATGACCGGCACGGACTTCCAGCGCAGGTGCTGGGAGGCGCTGCGGGAAATCCCCTTCGGCCAGACCATCTCCTATGGCGAACAGGCCCGGCGCGTGGGCAATGTAAGGGCCAGCCGTGCCGTTGGCGGCGCGAACCATCGCAACCCGGTCTGCATCGTCGTGCCCTGCCACCGGGTCATCGGCGCGAACGGAGCGCTCACCGGCTATGGCGAGGGCATTGATATGAAGCAATGGCTGCTGGCCCATGAGCAGGAAGTTATCCACAGGAAATGAACACCAGCCCATCGCAGGCAGAAGATATGCTGAACCTTGCAGCATCTCTGCCTGCTTTTGCGTGTCAGGCCAGCATGACCACCAATGCATTGGAAGGCGTCGGTGTTCACCACTTCCGACTTTTGCATGTTCCCCTTGCGCGATCCAGTCGTATCCGCTATAATAGACGTTACAAAGCACCCGTTTTGCAGGCCCTCAACGCCTGCGAATAACCGAAAAGGAGACGGTCCCATGAAGAAGCTCGTATCCCTGCTGCTGTCCGCCATTCTGCTGCTGTCCTGCCTGCCCGTGCTGGCGGAGGAGGCCGCGCCCGAGTCCGGCTCCATCCTCGCCGTGGAGGCGGCCTACATGGGCCTGTCCAACATGAGCGCCCAGTTCAAGGGCGGCGAGTCCTCTGACAAGGGCTGCCTGGGTCTTCAGCCCGCCGCCGAGGGTGATGGCTTTGCCGATGGCTACATCATGTTCCCGGTGGAAGTGACCACCGCCGGCGCGTACGAGATCACCGTCCGCTACGCCGCCAAGGCCAAGGATGGCCAGACCCGCTGCGCCGACCTGATCGTGAACGACGGCGAGCGCATCCACCTGCCCATCGTCGGCCAGGCGGACTGGAACGTTTACGCCGACGCGAAGGTCACCGTGTACCTGGCCGCCGGCATGAACACCCTGACCCTCAAGAATGTCGAGGGCTTCGACAACAGCACCTGGAAGGCCATCAACGTCGATTTCCTGGCCTGGGAGTTCATCGCCCCCGCCGCTGACGAGGGCCGCATCCTGGCCGTGGACGCGGAGTACGCGCACCTGAACGACATGAACCCCCAGTTCAAGGGCGGCGAGTCCTCCGACAAGGGCGTGCTGGGCCTGCAGCCCACCACCCGCGCCAATGGCAAGTTTGCCGAGAGCCGCATCCTGTTCACCGTGGTGGTCAGCACCGCCGGCACGTATGAAATCACCGTCCGCTACGCCGCCAAGGCCAAGGAGGGCCAGATCCGCTGCTGCGACATGATCGTCAACGACGGCGAGCGCATCCATCTGCCCATCGTCGGCCAGGTGGACTGGGACGTGTACATGCCCGCCACCGTCACCGTGGAGCTCCAGCAGGGCCTGAACGAGATCAAGCTGACCAACGTCGAGGGCTACGACAACAGCACCTACAAGTCCATCAACGTCGATTACCTCGCCTGGAAGCCCGTGCCCGCCGAGGAGCCCGTGGCCGCCGAGTAAGCGCCGCATCCCCATCCCCTGCTCCGGCGGGGGATTTTTCTTTCCTCTGCAACAGCAGCGCGCCATCATGCGTGTATATAGTGAAGGGAGGTGGCCGTGTGGAGGATATCATCCGCCGCCACGGGACTGCGGTCTACCGGCTGGCATACGCTTACATGCGCAATCCCCACGATGCGGACGACGTGTTCCAGGACGTGTTCCTGCGCTATGCCGAGAGGGCCCCGGCCTTCCGCGACGACAATCACCGCCGGGCGTGGCTTCTCCGGGTGACCATCAACCGCTGCCGGAGCCTGCAGCGCTCGGCATGGTTCCGGCGCATCGTGCCGCTGGAGCACGCGGGGTCGGTTTCGTCCCCGCCGCCGGCCGACCCAGCCCTTTCGCAGGCGCTGGACAGTCTCCCGGCGAAGTACCGCACGGTGGTCCACCTCTCCTGCTACGAGCACATGGATGCGCAGGAGATCGCCGAATTGCTGGGCGTGAAGGCGGTCAGCGTGCGCTCGCAGCTCTCGCGGGCGCGGGCGATGCTCAGGGAGCTGCTGAAGGAGGAGGACGAACATGCTTGAAGAACGCTACGAACGCATGATGGAGGATGTGGCGCCTGCGCCGGAGCTGGTGCAGAGGACGCTGAAGGCTGCACAGCCGCACAGGGCGCACGCAGGGGCCTGGAAACCGGTGCTGATCATCGCGCTGTGCGTGCTGATGGTGGCAGGGGCAGCGGCGTGGCGGGTGATGAGCGCGCCGGATGTCTCGCAGGTCGCCGCACAGCCTACACCGACAGTTGCTCCGACGCCCATGGCCGACCCGTCCGGGCCGGAATGCTCCTACGACGGGATGACGCTGCGGTATCTGAGCAGCTGGGGCGATGAAGAGAAGCTCTATGTGACCCTTTCCGTCGAAGGTGCGAATCTGCCGGAGCAGCTCTCCATTTCGCTCATGACGGATACCGGCGCAAGCAGCCATGCCCGGATGATCAGCCACGACCCGGAGAAGCACCGGGCGATCTTCTTCGCAGACTTCACGCTGGACAGCCGCTATCCCGTCATCTCCGAGGAGGATCGCTCCATCCAGTGGCTGAACCCAGTCATCGACCTTTCGCAGCCCATCAGCCTCCGCGTCACGGGCTATACGAGCTATCTCTGCCTGCCTCTGGGGGACGTGCTGCCGCTGGATGCGATCAGTACCGCACCGCCCATGCAGACGAAGAGCCGCACCGAACTCATCAACGGCTACGACAACAAGGACTTCATGACTTACTGCTACACAGGCTATCCGGTGCTCGTCCCCGGCGAGCGCCTCACAGCGCCCGTTGCAGGACACGCCATCGTCGCCGCCGGATTCTCGGATGACCGGCTGCACGTGCTGCTGACCAGGACCGCACCTGAGCATTCAGACCCGGACTGCCTGAAGGAAAGCTTTTTGGCGCCGGTTCTGCTGCCTGCGGGCTACACCGGAAACCCCTTCGGCGACGACATGCCTCCGCAGATGCTTTCCACATACGAGTGCTTCTACTGGACGGATGAAACCACGCAGATCACCTATCAGGATTATGTGTTCGATCACAGCCGGGAGGCGCTGCTGGGCATGTCCCCCGGCATGCAGCTCTGCCTTTGCGGCAACGTGGCCTTCAGCCTCCCCGACGGCGCCGCATCCCCCATGTCCATCACCTTCACCCTCGGAGAATGACAAAAAACGGGACTGCCTCCCCCAGGAGTTATTATGTAGAGGAAGGTTTACCCCTCCTCGTCATGAGTCGCGGGAAATACAAGTAATTCAAGCAGTTATGGCTTGAAGGGAAACCTTCAAGTACATAGCTGCTTTTTTCATTGCAGCAGAAAGCGAGGATACCCGTGAAACTGACCTATCGCCGCTGTGGAGACTACTACCTGCCTAACATTGGCATTCCCGCCGAAGACATGCGCCCGCTTGGCAAGTACGGCAGAATGCGCATGCGATACCTCCGGGAGCATCGCTCCCTCCTGTTCAATCAGCTCCTGCTGTCCGGCAAGCTCATGAAGCACCTGTACAGCATTGACGATGCCTGCCAGGAACGCCTGGATCTGCTGATTCCTCAGATGAAAGCAGCCGAAGGCGTTACCGAGGACTTGAAAGCTGCCGACCAGATGGAATGGGTACGCCGCATGAACAGTATTCACAACCGGATCGAAGAAATGCTGCTCAACGAGCTGATCTATGACTGAAGAACCGCGCCGCAAGCAAACAGGCACGAG
>JAFQQT010000009.1 GCA_017410455.1 Clostridia bacterium | reverse complement strand
CCCGAAGTACGCCAGTGAAGTTATTGAAGAGATATGTCGACTCCGGGCCATCATAATAGACAACGCGTCCAACCGGCTGTTTGTCACTGCCACCAGATTTCTCAATGATTATGTCACCAGTCCGAAGGTACTTCTGTGTCAGATCCTTCTTTGGAATGCTTCGGGTGACAACTGAATCGAAATTGATGATACCATCATTTGTGAAATTGGTGGTACGAAGAACGGGGATGCCGGTTCCTTCTGTATCATCGTTACCCCACTCACCAGATAGTGCTTTGCCAGTGATATCAATTAAGCTCGCCATCAAACCATCCCCTCCAACTCCCTCAGCCCCTGCTGAATCTGCAACTCAATCGCCTGAATCTCCGCCAGAATCTCCGTCGTGGGCGGGTATTCCACCGGCGTGTACTCCGTCTGCTTGTACTTGTTGATGCTCAGGTCGTAGCCATTCTGCACGATCTCCGCCTTGGGCACCAGGAAGCTCTGCTCGGTGCGGGCACGGGTGGCCTCCGCGTCACGGGCGTGGAAGCGGGCAATCACGTCCGGGATGTCGTTGTCCTGGGTGGGGGTGCGCTTGTCGTCCAGGGTGAAGCCGTCAGCGCGCATGTCGTAGAACCACACGTTGTCCGTGCCGCCATGCCCCGTCTTGGTGAAGATCAGGATGCCGGTGGACACGCCTGCGTAGGGCTTGAACACGCCGCTGGGCATGGAAATAACAGCCTCCAGGCGGTGGGATTCGATCAACTCCTGCCGGATGGCCTTGTGCGCCGTGGACGAGCCAAAAAGCACGCCGTCCGGGACGATGCACGCGCAGCGGCCGCCCACCTGCAGCATCCGCAGGAACAGCGCCAGGAAGAGCAGCTCGGTCTTCTTGGTCTTGCAGACCTTCAGCAGATCGGCAGACACGGTGTCGTAATCGAGGCTCCCCTTGAAGGGCGGGTTCGCCAGGATGAGGGAGTACTTGCCCTTGTCCGGGTTCTGGTCGGACAGGCTGTCCCGGTACTCGATGGTGGGGTTGTCGATGCCGTGGGTCATCATGTTCATCGCGCCGATGCGCAGCATGGTACGATCCATGTCAAAGCCATGGAACATGCCGTTCATGAAATGATCCTTGCGCTGGGCGTTGAAGAAGATGTCCTTCTTGCGGTGTTCGCGCAGCCACTCGCCCGCTGCCACCAGGAAGCCGGAGGTGCCGCAGGCAGGGTCGCAGATGACGTCATCAGGCCGGGGCTGCATGAGCTCCACCATCATGCGGATGATGTGCCGGGGCGTGCGGAACTGGCCGTTCACGCCGGACTGGGAGAGCTTCGACAGCAGGTATTCGTACACGTCGCCGCGCACGTCGGAGGCCTGGAGCTCGTTCATCAGGCGGTAGATCTCGTCCATTGCGGTGACGACCTTGTCCAGCAGCAGGGGTGTGGGCAGCTTGAAAATAGCGTCATCCATGTACTTGGTGTAGGCGCTGTCCTTGCTGCCGTGCAGGTTCTTGATAAAGGGGAAGACCCACTCCTGCATGACGGTGTACATCTTGCCCGCCGGGAAATCGCGGAACACAGACCACTTCAGTTGACTTCCGTCAATGCTGCGCTCGCCAATGGTGATATCACCGGCGAAGATGCTCTTATAGGGCAGGTCGAGCATCGCCGCCTCGCGGGCGCGGATGTTGTCCATGTCGTCCAGGTCGCGGATGAACATCAGGTAGGTCATCTGCTCGATGACGTCCAGGGGATTGGCCAGGCCGCCCGTCCAGAAGATCGTCCAGAGGCTGTCGATCTTAGCCTTGAGTTCGTTGGTGATCATATGTGTCACTCCTCGCTGTGTATGTGCTTGGCGGAATACCTTATAGTGTGTCAGGTATATTATAGCACTTTTTCTTTCCACCAGCAACCATGCATGCTACTCGGTGAGGTTTTTTCTTCTTTGTCTCTTGTTTGGGATGCTTGATTTTGCCCGTTGTTGCTGTACTTTTCCCACCTCTCCCTCTATGGACATGAGGACGGCGATAATACCGGGTATCGAATAAGAATATCGAAATAGCAAGCGATCCGTTGTCGGAGTTCCGTTTGGTAAGCATGAAATCAATCGAGTACTAAGGAAGGTGTATTGTTACACACGGCGCGCAGCCGGATTCCTGGAATGCAGGACCGCGCATCTGGCCAAACAAAATCCCGACCGCATGCGGCAACATACGGTCGGGAGGCGCAGGGGTGCTCAACGGGCCCGGTTATTTGGGCATGATGAACTCCACATGCTCGATGCCCATGGGTTCCAGCACCTCGTAGTAGAGGCACTCGATGGCGCTGGAGAAGTTTGCGGCAAGCACAATGATATCGTTGCGATGGCGGGCGATGGCAGCCACCTGTTCATCGTGCTGATTGTCGAAGATGCTCAGGATCTTGTTGGCAATGGATTCGTTCACCAGCTCGCACCAGTCCAGCAGGGACTCATGGCTCTGGTGGAGCAGCATGAAGTAGGTCGAGGAGCAGTTGACAAACACCTTGTAGTAGGTCAGCGGATCGCGATCAAAGTTGTCGATGGCCGCGCGGTAGACGGGCAGGTACGCTTCCAGTATGTCGAGGTTGGCGTTGCACAGGTATGCCGCCTGGCTGGTCGCGCTGGTGCTCAGCAGGTCCTCGGTAATGACGAATGCGCCTTCAACAAGCAGCTTGCTGACAGGCTGCTTGGTCAGCAGGCTGTAGAACCAGTCTGTCGCTTCGCTCTCGATCATCTTGGCCACCTCCAGCCCGCAGCTGGAGATGACAAAGGCGGCAAGCCCGGAGGGCGTCGTCATCTTCCGCAGCATGCTGGCAACCTGCTGGATGTTCTCATCGGGACTCCGGCTCAGGCAATCGGCCAGCATCAGCAGATCCTCGTCGGGGATCATGTCATAGCGGACATAGTTGACCATCGCGTTGCCCAGATACAGAAGATCCTGGTACACCATCTTACTGTCCGCAAACAATTCGTTAGGGTTATTGTTCACCATCCAATCTGCGAAATCGCTGAACTTCTCGTTGCTCTTTTCGGCTTCCTTCAGCCGTTCCTCGATGAAGGACACCACAACCGTTGCTTTGTCAAACGTGCCAATGAAATCGTACATCGAATCGACCCAACCAACAGACGTGTTGGCGCTCTCAACAGCCAGCTGCTCCAGGATACCGGTCAGCATCTTGTACTGCGCGCCGATGCCGCTGTCCAGCACGGAGTTTTCGCCCAGGATGTCGTAGATCTTGGCGGCGCTGATGTACACCTCGTCCCGCACGCCGTTGGACAGGTGCGTATTGCCCCAACCCACGGCCTCGGCGGCCTTCGCTCTGACATTTCTCCTGAGGGTGTCAATCCCGCCGGATTCCGTGTCGTCATACATCTTCTCAGCGAATTCGAGAGCCGTTTTGAAGATCTGCACAGATCCGGGGAATTCGGTGTGGAGGGAGGTGACGCCGTTGTATTGGACGGCGACGGAGAATTCGTACGTCCCTGCCGCAAACAACGACAGATCAACAAACATGCTCCGCTCGGAGGTCGTGTCGAGCGGCACCCATGTGGTATCGCCCTCGGGACGGAAGCAGATGAGGTAGACGGCGTCGTCGGGAAGCTCCGCGCCCGTCAGCAGCCAGTACAGCATCATTTCCGCCTTGCGCCCGGCATAGCTGTAATGCCTGAAGAGCGGGGCGATGGGGAGGATGCTGGCGTTCTCCGCGTCCAGCTTCTGGGTGGATGCGGCGGCAGCCTTGCTGATGAAGCCGTAAGCCGTCTCGGTGAACACCAGCGCCTTGCTGCGCTCGTACTGCACATAGTACATGCCGTCGCAGGTGCCGACGATGGTCAGCGGCAGGAGCATGGAGACCTCGTGGGCGTCCTCCTGGTCGTCGCCGGGCAGGTCGTAGATCAGCTTCTCCTGGGCCTGGGCGTAGACGATGGACGCGTCGCAGGGCTTCACCGCGTAGAAGCGGTAGGTGCGCCTGTGCGTGCGGCCGTCAGCATCCATGCCGATGACGGAGAGCGCGTGGAAACCATCGGTCATCTCCGGCAGGGTGCAGCTGAAGGTACGGATGAAGTCGACCTCGCTGTCAAAGGCGAAGGGATCGGTGGAGGTGACGCTGCCGTGCGTCACGGGAAGGGGAGTGCCGTCCAGCTCCACGTGGATGGTATCCACGCCATTGTTGGTGGTAACGGTCATGGCCGCGATATCATCGGTCATGCGCACAGCGCCCATGCTGCCGTTCAGGAGGATCCTGCTGACGATGGGGCCGTTGATGGTGCAGGTGATGTTGCGGCTGGCGTCGTACCAGGCGTCGTCGTCGCTGGTGCGGATGGCGCTGGGATACGCCATGGCCTGGATGGTCAGCGCGCCGGTGGTCAGCGGGGAGTACAGCAGCTGATTGCGGATGCTGACGTCGCTGACGGTGCCGTTGTTCTCCGGCAGGTAGGTCACATTGCCCTCTTCATCGGTGATGCGGACGGCGATGTGATACCCGCTGGGGTTATCCACCTGGATGTCGATGGTATCGGCAGGCACATAGACGTAGCTGGCGAGCGGGGAGGTGATGAGGAAGTCCACCTGGGGGGTGAACACATCCACGAACATGCCTGCTTCGCTCTGGCTGTAGCCGGCGGCGGTGGCTATGAGGACGAAGGTGTAGCTGCCCTCATTCACCAGCCTCTCCGCCGGGATCGTGACGGAGGTCACAGAGCCGTCCAGGGTCTGCTTGTCAACGGTCACCGAGCCGTAGTACAGCCAGGTGGTGTAACCCTCTGCCAGGGGGACGGCGTTCCAGGTGATGGTGGCGTCCGCACCCAGGATCACCGGCTCAATGCTGTTCAGAACGGGGCTTGCAAGCTTGCCATGGCTGATGATGGTCAGGGGCTGGGGCTCGGTGGTGACGCCGGGGATGGTTCCGTTCATGGGAACGATCTGCACGCTGTGCTCGCCCGCGGAAGTGAAGGCGCGGGTGAAGGTGGCGACGCCGTCCGTCACGGGGTAGGACTCGTACTTCACGCCATCCACCATCAGCGTGACGGTCGTGGCATTGGAGACCTGCACGGTGAAGGTGACCGGCGTACCCGTGGCAGCGGAGGTCATATCCATGGTGAAGGACGCAGCGGAGAGCGCCGTGTTGCCGGACGGCTGCGTCACCGTGAGGCTTGCCGAGGCCGTGCCGCACAGGAAGGTGACCGTGCCATTGCGGCCATCGCCGCTGTTGGGGCTGCAGTACAGGGTGATGACCGATTCGCCGGAGCCGCTGACTGCGCTGGTGGATACCCAGCTGGGGCACTCGGAGATGATCCAGGCTTCGGAGGCGGATACGGCCAGCGTCATGGCGGACGCGCTGGTGCCCGCCAGCGTCCAGGCCGTGTGGCTCAGGCTGATGCTGGCGTTGTCCGAGGGCGCTTCGGCCTGCTGGGTGACGTAGAGCACCGCGCGTTCCGTACCGCAGGTGAAGGTGAGGCTGGCGGAGCGGCCAGCGCCGGTGGTGTTGGCAAAGGCCGTGACAGCGATCGCGCCGGAAGTGCCGCTTGCGGAGGAAACGTGCAGCCAGGGCGCGCTGGAGACACACTGCCATTCGCTGCTGGCATAGACGTTCAGGGAGACTTCGTCACCCTGGGTCGACGCCAGCCAGTTGGTGCTGGAAAGGCGCACATAATCCGCCACGGGCGCGTTCTCCAGGGTCGTTTCGGACACGATGACGCGCTTTTCCTGCCCCTCGCTGTCCGTCACGTAGACCTCCAGCTGCCACAGGCCCGCCTTGTCCAGCGGGAAGGACATGCTGTTCTGGCTGTCGTGCCAGAGCGTTGTCGTTTCCACATTGCCATTGTAAAGCAGGCAGAAGGAATACTCATACCCGCTGCCGGAGCCGCCGCTGGCCTGGGCGGAGACGACCACGACGTCATCGCCCCACTCCACGTCAGCCACGACAGACAGCTCGCTCTCAAAGCCAGCGCGGAAACGGTATGTCCGGCGCAGCGTGCAGGTGTCATCCACCCAGGTGTCCAGATAGACCAGATAATCCGTGTTCTCCGTCAGCACATTGGCCGGTACGGTCAGGCTGAGCGCGGTCGTACTCATTTCGTAGACAGTGAAGTAGTTCCTGTCCGTCTTTTCGCGCACGGTCAGGGTGTACTTGCCCGCGCTGTCATCGCTGGCACTCCAGCGGAAGGAGACCGCCCCGAAGGGCAGCACGACGGGATCAGCCGCATCGCTGTTCAGCGCTGGGCTGAGCAGCGTCGCAGCGGCACAGTTCTTCGGCTGCGTCACGGTGATGGTCGCCGTCCCGCTGCCGCCGAAGCGCCGCAGGGTGACAGTACCCACACGGGTTGCACCGCTGTCATTGGCCAGTGCAGCCACCACAAGGCGGTCATCCGCGCTGACAAAGGTGGTGTAATCCCTGGGGGTGCGTCCTTCCTCGGCCAGCTCCTCGCGGCTGTAGAATTCGCTGCCGACCATGAGCCAGTCCGCATCGGTGGTGGCATACCAGGTCCCATCGGAGTATACGGTGTACGCGCTGTAATCGTCGTCGGTATCCAGCGTAAGAACGGCGTTCACCTCGCCGGATTCGAGATACAGCTTTGCCGCTGCGTCGGAGGTGGTATAGAACCAGTAAGCCGTGCTCACATTCTTCCGGTCGTCGCCGGTCTGGCGTTCCATGTTCAGGCAGTACAGATGGCCGGGCTGGAGCGTCAGGCCGGAGAGGTTCAGCGTGCCTGCGTTATCGCTGTCGGCGAGTACGCTGGTGGAGCGGAGGCAGAGATTCTGATAATCGCCACTGGATGTGAAGTTGTCCTCCACTTCGTCCAATGTGCCGATCAGGCGCATTTCCTCGACTTCCCACAGCTCAAAGACGTACTTGTAGGCAGAGGGCTCCACGTCGTAAGTGTAGCTCAGGGCGGTCGTGGAGGAAGGGATGATCGCAGGGTTGCGGATGCTGGTGGACAGCCCGTCGCCGTTCAGGGTGGGGTAGGCGGTGAGGGCGGGGTGCTGCTGCACGGTGATGGTCGCCGTGTCGTCGCCGCAATGCAGGGTGATCACGCCCGTGCGGGCCTCGCCATAGTTGCGGGCTGCGGTGACGGTGAGGGACGCGCCGCTCGTGCCGGATGCGCTGCTGACGGTCAGCCACGATGCGGAGGAGGAGGCCGTCCAAGTGCCATCGGAGGTGATGGTATGCGTGAAGGACGCGCCATAGTCGCTCACGTCGCTGTGGGCTGCGCCGGGCTTGGCGTCCACGAGCACCGCCGCGTCGGAAACAAGCAGGAATTCCGCCGAGAACAGGGTGCTGCGCGTCATCACAGCATTGCTGGCCAGAATGTCCACATAGCAGGTCTCGCCCGTATCCGGCACCGAGTGCGACGCAGGCAGGGTGAAGCTGTAGCTGCCCGTGCCGTTGGCGGGGAATACATATTCGTAGGTCCGCATGTAGCCCGTTTCGTCAACGGGCACGCTGATCTCCAGCGTGTAGGAATCGATATAGACGTCGTCAACTGCCCATTTGAAGGTGAGGTCGCCATGGGTGAGGGTGTTGACCTCGTCTTCGGACAGATCGGGCTGCACGATGATGAAGGCGCTGTAGGGCAGCTGCACCACGGGCAGCGTGGCCGTCTGGCTGCCGCAGCTCAGGTACAGATTGCCATAGCGGGGCTCCGTTCCGTCATATGCAGTACAGTACACATACACCTTTTTCGAGCCGTAGCCGGTAAGGCTCGTCTGGGTTCGGGCAGAGTTGAAGAAGAGCCAGTCCACGTCCGTGGTGAGCGTCCAGTCAGCCGATGATTCCACCCGCACGGGACGATCGTCACGATAGCCGGGCATCGTCAGCTGGGCGGGATCGCCGGTGCTGCTGGTGAGCAGGGCCGTGCTTGCTGCCGCATCCTGCGTGATGTGCAGCGTGGCGCGCACATTGCCGCGGGTGATGATCACATCCGCCTCGCGGGGCGCGCCGGTGTTGTTGGCCGCCGCCGTGACGGTCAGGGGCTGATCGGTCACCGACTTGCCGGAGGTCACGGAGAGCGTGAGCCAGTCCGCATCCGTCGCAGCCGTCCAGGAGGAACTGGCCGTGAAAGTGGTGCTCGCGCTGCCGCCGGCAGAAGCGATCGCGATCACTTCATAATCCGCGCCATTGGAGAAGTACACCTTGCTGGTGTTCTTGCTGAAGTAGCAGTAGAACACCTTTTCAAGGCCCTGGCTGGTGACGGTCAGGGTATGGGTGTCGGAGGTTTCTACATCATCCAGCGCGATGTTCACCTCAAAGGGCGCAGAGGCGCTGTTGCTGACTGTGAGCACCTTCGTCGAGGTCTCGGTGTTGTACAGCACGGCCTTCTCGCCACGCACCAGCAGCGTGATCGAGCCGGTGTTGCTCTGGATATAGAGGCGGGTGCGGCCATCCTCCGTCTCCGAGAGAGCCAGCGGCGCCAGCACTTCCGGCAGATGCGCCGCCTGCGTCACGGTGACGGTGATCGTGTCGCTGCCGTTCACGAGGGTCAGCGTGCCCGTGCGCACCTCGCTGGACGCGTTGACGCTGCCGGTGATGGACAGGGCCTGCGACGCGGCAACAACCGTGCCGGAGAGCCAGTCCGCATCAGAGGTCACCGTGGGCATGCTGCCGGTGAAGGAGATGGGCAGCACCACATTCGTGCCGGACATCAGCAGCGAGGCAGCACTCTCGCCGGAGGGCAGCGCAACGCTGGGTTCCACCTCATTCAGCACAAGATACCCGCGATCCATCAGTAATTCCTTGTTCACAGTGCTGGGATTGGTGTTGTAGTAGGCATACAGGGAGAAGCGCACGGTCCTGCCGGGAACAAGGCCGATCGCCACGGGGTCGACCACATAGCTGTCTCCCACATTGCTCTCACGCACCACCGTGGTGAAGGTGCCGTCCTCATTCTGTTGGCAAATCAAAAGGTACATCTTGTAGCCGCCATTGCGGGCGAAGGTCATCTCAAAGGGCTTCATCAGCAGCTGAGCCGGGGCGTCCTTGCTGGTTCCGCACACAGGCGTGATGATCTGCGGCGGGACATGCTCCGCATAATGGCCCAGGTAAATCTTCGCGCTGTTCACGCCATTGGAGATCGTCAGCGTTTCATGATGAAATGCTGCGGTCTCGTTTTCCGCCATGGTGACCACCAGCGCGCTGTCATCCTGCTGCCAGGTGACCCACTCCGCGCCGTTGGCGGAGGTGACGGTCCAGGGCAGCTCGCTCTGGACGGTGAAGGTGCGGGTGACGGCGCCATAGTACGCCTCGAACCAGTCGCGCGACGCGTATTGGCCGTCCAGGGTCAGGCTTTCATCCACCACATGGGGCTGCAGGTTCGCGAAATAATGCCGCAGCGCACCGGCCTCCAGGTTGACGGAATAAAGGCTGATGCGGCAGGGCGTGCTGGCCGTGACGGCTGCAAAGGTGCTGGCCGGGAGGGTAAGGGTGCAGCGGCTGCCGTTGACCTGCTGGTGGGAGATCTCCGTCCATGCGCCATCCTGCAGCAGGGACACGACAATGCCATACTGGGCTGCGCAGTCCACCGCTTCCCAGGCGATGGTCAGATTGCCGGCCTCCAGGGAGGGCGCGTCGGTTTCGGAGCTGGCAAAGGGCGCATCCGTCCACACGGGGGCCGCAGGGACGGCCTGCGCGGCGGTGTAGATGCGAACCTTCTCCGTGCGGCTGGCTTCAGTGGAGTCCTGGTCGTCGCTGGCGGAGACGCGCATCTGGTATTCGCCTGCTTCCGCGCTGGTCAGCGTGTAGGCGGCGCTGATGCCGGTGAACTCTGCGTAAAGCGCGCCATCCCGGAACAGCTGCCAGTCAAAGCTGATATCGCCATTGCCGCCCTCGGTGACGGCGGTCCATGTCACATCAATGCCCTCAACGCCAGTGTACACGTCGCTGGTGGCGGAAGCGATGATCAGGCGGGAATTCTGCACGAGGACCTGCTCGGATTCCGCGCTGACCTCAACGCCCTGCTCGTTGCGGCAGATCACCCTGGCGACATAAACGCCGGGGGTATCCAGCCGGACGGTGTGCACATTGCTGTCAGCGTAGAGGAGGCTGGAGCGGAAGCCGTCGCTGCGGCTGATGACGGTCAGGGTGCTCTGCACCACCTGGCTGACCTCGAAGTAGTACTCAACCGCGCCGGTGCTGTTGGTGCTGGCGATCCACGTCACTTCCGCACCCACGCCGACGGTGCTGCGGCTGGCGCGCAGCGAGGTGACGCAGAATGCGTCGGAATAGTAGGTGATGAGGGCGTCGGGGCAGCCGGAGAAGCAGCCGCTTTCCTCCCGGATGTTCCGGGGAAGCTCCAGCTGCGTCACGGCACTCAGGCGCAGCGTTGCAGTGGAGGCCAGGGCAGCAACCGGGGTCCCGTCATCCAGGGCCTCGGGGATGCGCACGACGCCGGAGACGTTCAGGTTGTTCGCCGCGCACAGCAGCGTTGCCTTGCCATCAACCACGCGGTACCAGAAGCCGCCGTGGCAGACCAGCTCATCCTCGCAGATGAAGGTGGCGCCATCGGCGGCTGCCTGCTGGCGGGCAGCGCTGTCTGCAGGGCCGAAGACATAGGCAACGCCGGAGAAAGCGCCGCTCTCCGCCCCGGTGCCATTGCCCAGCAGGCGCACATAGGCGGCGCCGGACAATCCCTGTGCGGGAATGGAAGTCACGCCTTCCGGCACGGTCAGGGCATAGAGACGCGTGCCCTGGAACACGTCCGCGCCCAGCGTCTGCAGGCCGGACGGCAGGGTGATGTGGCCGTCCACCTGGTAATCGCCCAGGAAGGCCTCATCGCCCAGATCGGTCAGCATGCCGGGCAGCACCACAGCTGCGGATGCTGAAATCGGGAGGGTGGGGACAAGAAGCAGTACAACCAGCAGCGCTGCGATCCAACGCTGCATGCTCTGTCTGATGCGCATGGTCAAACCTCCGCTATGTACATTTGATCGGCTCGTTACTGAATATGTAACTATATACCACTATTCATTATAGACAACGGGAATTTTTGTGTCAAACCGCTCATATCGCAGGGGTTGCCATCCGTAACATGCGCAGGTTGACTTTTTCTGAATTGTCAGCTAAACTGGATTCACATCATGCGGGGAGGAATGTGAATGAATTTTGTACTGCTGGATGACATCGCGGAGCATCATGTGATCCTGGCCACCCACCTGCGGAGGATCTGTGAGGAGAACAGCTGGCCGTGCCGGGTCGCCCTGGAGGCGACTACGCTCCGGGAGGTGCTTGACTATGCGGCCACATGCCGGGAACCGACGGTCTACTTCCTTGATATCGAACTGGAAAAGCAACAGACAAGCCTGAAGCTGCATGAGGTGATCGAGGCCAATGGCTGTGAGAGCTATATCGTGTACGTCTCCGCGCATCCGCACTATGCCATGGAGTGCCTGCATACGCATGCCTTCGATTTCCTGCTCAAGCCCTGGACGGTGCAGCAGCTGACCCAGTGCGTCGAAGCGATCATGCGGGCGTACCAGCGGCCAAGGCAGGGCGCGCTGCTTCAGGTGAACACGGGCAGCCGGATCATTTTCGTGCCGCAGGAGGAGATCGTCTGCTTCACCCGCCGCCGGATGAACACCCTGCTGCACCGCACAGACGGCAGCGTGCTGGAATGGCGGGAGAGCTTCGACCACCTGCTGCCCCGGCTGGAAAAGGGCCGCTTCCTGCAATGCCACAGGGCATGCATCCTGCAATTGACGCATGTGCGCACATGGGATCTGGGAGAAGGCGTCGTGACGCTGTCCAACGGCATGACATCGCCCGTATCGCGCAGGCGGGCCGCAGCGCTTCGGGACGCACTGGACGCAAAGGAGGTACGCACCCATGATTAACGGCGTACCCTTCCTGCGGTATCTGCTGGCCAGCACCCTTCTGGGCCTCACGATGGGTCCGGCCCTGTACCTGGCGGGTCACAAGCGCCGCCCCTGGCATACCCTCCTTCTGATGACAGCGATTACTGCCCTGAGCATGCTGCTGATCGCGATCCTTCTTCCCCCGGATTCCCCTGTGAAGCTCATCATCCTGAGCGGCACGATCCTCCTGCAATACACATTCCTGCTGCGCCTGCGGGGACGGGAGCTGATCATCCGCTTCTTCGTCGGACTGCTGCTGGCCTTTCTGGCGGACATCGCCGCAGGTTCCGTGCTGATCGCGCTGTTCAGCAGCGAGGAGATCATCGCCATGCGCAGCCTGACCAGCCCGCTGACATACCTGATGCAGCTGGCCTCGGGCGGCACATTGCTGCTGCTCGCGCTGCTCTGGCGGGGGCTGTGCGCACTCATCGCCAGTGACGAGGCGAGGCAGCAGAGCAGGAAGCTCCTCATACCGCTGCTGACCACAGCGGGCTTCCTGCTGCTGATCATTGTGCTGATGAGCACGCGGGACTCCGGTCCGCTGCCGATCCAGACAGCGGGCACCGGTCTGGTGCATCTGGTGCCCGCCAGCTTGATCCTGGGCACGCTGATGGGCCTGGCGCTCTACATCATTGCCAAGGAGCAGTTCGATCTCAGGCATCTGTTATCCGTACAGCTGACCACGAGCCTCTATGTTGTCTTCATCTCATCATTTCTCAACCCGGATTCGCCCTTCAAATTCCTGTTCACCTGCATCTTCATCGTGATGCTGAACGCCTTTCTGTTCCGCCTGCGCGGACGACAGCTGATCATCCGCGCCTTCGAGGCGCTGCTGGTGTCCTTCATCGGCGATATCGTGGGCGGCATCGTGGGCGTGAGCTTCTTCACCAGCGAGCAGATCGTGGAGATGCGTTTTGTCCTCGGCCCGCTGACCTATCTGCTGCAGCTCCTTTCGGGCGGTTCGATCCTGATCAGCGCCGTGGTATGGCATGTCATCCGCAGCGTGATCGTCAACAGCAGCGTCCGCCAGCGCATCGGCTACCTCATCCGTCCGCTGCTGATGCTGGGGGTCACCTGCGCGCTGTTCGCCAAGGCGCTGCTGACCATGCCGGATGCGGATCAGCTCACGCGCCTGAAGTATCTGCTGCCCGATTTCGTGATGATCGTGCTGCTGTTGATCTGCTGCGTGACCTACGCGGCGCAGGACATCCGACACTACCAGCAGCTGCTGCAGAATCAGCGCCTGCTCCATCAGCAGTCCCTGCAGGAGCTGCTCTTTCAGGACATGCGCCTCTTCCGCCACAACATCTCCAACATGCTCTACGGCCTGCAGGGCATGATGCTCGGCGACGACGTACAGGCCCTGCGTGCCTATTACCAGCGGATGGTGGAGAACTGCCAGATCATCAACAACGAAAACGTGGTGGCCCTGCGGCGCATCCCCTCTGTGCCAGTCAGTGCGCTGCTGCTGAACAAGGTGCAGCAGGCGAACGGCTGCGATATCCCTTTCTTCGTGACGGTGGAGGAGAGAATCGCCTGGGGTGGCCTGGGCGATGACAAAATGACCCAGGTGGTGGGCGCGCTGGTGGACAATGCCATTGAGGCCGCGATGGCAAGCGATGCGCCCTATGTTGCCTTTGAAGCGGGCAACAAGGACGGGATGCTCGTTCTCACGGTGCGCAATACCTATTCCGGTGAGCCTCCGGTGTTCACCGATTCCATCATCAGCAGCAAGGAGGGCCATGAAGGTCTCGGCCTGAAGAGTGTGCGGCGCATTGTGCGCCACACGCGTAGCGGCGTTTTCAATATCTACACGCGCGGCCGTTATGTGGAGGCCAGCGTGATGATCCGCTGCAACTGAATTGCACCGACTGTTGAAATGCAAGATTGCCCCTGCGATGATGCGTCGCAGGGGCATTTATATGCCGGGGATTCCCACGCTTGTGAATCATGATGACTTGTCAGCAACGCTTCCCGGATGAAGACAGGGCGGGCCAGAACGAAAAAACCACCGCCCGGCGGGCTGCACGGACGGTGGCAGGGTGGTATGGGAATCAGATGCGGTGCCAGGTCACGATGAAGTCGACGCGGCCCATGGTGATGCGGTCACGCTCATGGATCACGGCGGCCGTTTCGCCCAGGCGGGTGCTGTTGACGGAGGTGCCGTTGCGGCTCTCGTTCTGGGCGTACATGATGCCGTCCTCGTAGAAGAGGCGCATATGGACGCGGGAGATGCGCAGGAACTCCTCGCGGTCGGGCAGCTTCAGGCCGTTGGTGCCGGGATCGCGGCCGATGACGAGCTCCTCTGTCATGTCGTGATCGAAGTGCTCGCCCTGGCGTCCGTTGACAGGCGTGAGGGTAACGCGCACGCGCACGACTGTGCTGTCAACCTCGGTGCTGAGCACGGGGGAGGTGAAGGTGGGCACGTCCGGAATGCTGGAGGGGGTGAGGCCTTCAACGTCGTAATCCTGGCTGCGGATCGGCTTGCGGCGCTTCAGCAGCAGCACGATGATGACGATGATGAGGATGAGCAGCAGCGCGCCGCCGCCGATGAGGGCATAGTGCGTCCAGTCAAGCGAGGAGAAAATGCTCTCGCCCTTGATCTTGTAGCCATTGTCGGTGCAGAACTTATGCGCCGTCGTGTCCTTGTCAGCGGAGAAGGTCAGCTCGGGATCCGTGCAGCCGGAGAAGGCGGAGCTGGCGATGCTGGTCAGGGAGGCGGGGAGGGTCACGTTCTTGAGGCTCGTGCAGTCGGAGAAGGCATATGCGGCGATGGACTTCACGCCATCCTCGATGATCACGGTTTCCAGCGCGGCCTTGTTTGCAAAGGCCTCTTCGCCGATGCTGACGACCCTCTGGCCGTTGACCATGGCGTTGATGTAAACCGTCGTTGCATCGTTCCTGTTCCAGGAGCGGATGGCCAGGCCGCCATCGACCGGGTAGAGGATGAAGGAACCGTCCACCACGTCGCCGGGGAAGCCGTAGGGGATGCCTGCGTTCTGGGCAAAGGCGTGCGCGTAGCTGTCGGCCTTGGTGATCAGGACGGTGCCGGGGCAGTTGGTGAAGGCGGTGCTGTCGATGCTGGTCAGGGACTCGGGGAGGGTGACCTTGACCAGGTTGGTGCAGCCAGAGAAGGCATTTGCGCCAATGGTCTGCACGCCTTCAGCAATGGAGACGGACTCCAGGTTCGTGTTGTTGGCAAAGGCGTTGTCCGCGATGCTGACCACCGGGTGATTCTCGATCACCGCAGGAACAGTGAGCGTGGAAGCGGTGGTGTTGTTCCAGCTGATGATGCTCACATTGCCGTCCTTGCTGGAGAGGGTGTAGTCGCCGCTGGTGAACTCGCCGTCCGCGCGAATCACATTGTGGCTGAACCCCATGCGCTTCACAAAGGACTCGGCGTAGCTGCCCTCGCGCACAATGAAAGTGGCGTTGACGCCTGTAAAAGCGCTGTCACCAATGCTGGTGATGGACTTGGGCAGGATGACGTTCCTGAGCTGGCTGCAGCCGGCAAAGGCGTTGGCGCCAATGGTCTGCACGCCTTCCTCGATGGTGAGGTTCTTCAGGGCAACGTTGTTGGCAAAGGCGCTCTCCTCGATCCTGATCAGGGGCAGACCGTCGTGCGTGCCGGCAATGGTCACGCTGGCCGCATCGGGGGTGTTGCTGCCAACGACGAAGCAGAAGCCGCCGCGGCTGACGATATCGAGCGTGCCGGAAACGATGATGCTCGGGCGGGTGTTGTTGATCAGCCTGATCTGTTCGCTGCTGAGCGTGCAGGTGAATTCCTTGCTGCCGGCGACGATCTTGAGCTGACCGTTGGTCTGTGCGGTGAATGTCGAAAGATCGATGGAGAGGGTGTACCACTGCTGAACAGCGGATCTGGTATTGCGGATGATGGCTTCAGAGTTGTCGCGAATCTCCGTGATCGCGCGGGTGGTGTCGAAGCCGCCATTCTGGGCGAGCGTGGGATAGTCGGACCTTACAGTCGTGGACCCATAGGGCACAGCAAAGGCGAAGGAGGTGATGTTGCTGTTCTGGAGCTTCTCCTTCGCATCGATGAGGATCATACCCTCGCCGTTGTTGTTGTCGCCCGTGCTGAAGATCAGCATGACGGTACGGGGGAGAACGTCAGCGCCGGTGGAGAGGTAGTCCACCGCATCGCCGATGGTGCGGTAGAAAGTCTTCTTTTCAATGTCGCGGGCGGGCATGGAATCGATGCGCTTCAGCGTGTCTTCCAGGGTCCCCATGCTGCTGATCACCTCGTCCGTGAAGACGAGGGCCACATTGTCGTTTTCGCCAATCAGGTTGGTCATCAGGCTGCGGATCAGCTGCGTGACGGGCTTGGAGTTTGCGTCGCTGTCGAACTGACGGTCGACCACGATCACCCAGCTGGTGCCCAGGCCGCTCTGGCTGTAGGGAACGAGGCTGACATCCGTAAGCTGGTTGTCATCCAGGTACACATACAGGTTGTTGGTGGGGTTGGATGGAATCTGCAGGATGACGTCCATGCGGGTGCCATCAGCAGCCACGCTGACGCTGTTCACATTGCCCGGGGTGAAGGCAGAGGCGAAGGGCAGGAGCAGAGTCGTCAGCAGCATGATGGCGATCAATGCACTGAGTATCTTTTTCATGTCGATTCTCCTTGTGTTGTTCGTGTGTGGAGAGGGAGCAGGGGCAGGCCTCACAGCTGCATGGAGCTCAGCCGCCGCCGGTCGTAAAGGAAGCGGACCTGGCCGGCAAGGCAGATCGCATCCCCTGGCGTGAGCGGGTGGGTTGAGTTCGGCTGCAGCTTCACGTCGTTGATCCAGGTGCTGTTCGTGGGCTGATGGTTGATCAGCACAACGCCTGTGCTGGTCAGCCGGAGGGAACAGTGCTCCCGGCTGACGCGCCCGGCCTGGATCGGCACCGGATCGATGCCGCGTCCCAGCTGGAAATCGCGATCGGGCCCCAGGGGCAGGATAACGGCGACGCCGGTGGGGACGCGATCCTGATTGATCGGGATCAGGCAGTCGATGATGGGATCGGGCGACTGCTGATCCTTGTGGAGCTGCTACACCAGCGGGATCCTGTAGACGCCGGCGAGGATCAGGATCTCATCGACCAGCGCGAAGGGGATCGCGGCGCGGCTGAGGCTGTACAGGAAGCACAGACCCACGGAAGGTTCGTTCACCGGAATGTCCAGGTTCAGGATGCACTGACCCATCGTTGCCGTGCCGGGAAGGCAGAGGGTGACGAGGTTGATCAGCGTATTGATGGCAAGGCCGGTCAGCAGCGCTGGAATCCAGCTGCCACGAAAGCAGAGGAATGCGACGCTGTAGAAGAGCAGCCATTCCAGCAGGCAGCTGAGGAGCTGCATGGGAATTTTGCGGGGTTCCTCAGGCTGCGGCGGCGCCATGTCGGGTGCAGGCGCTGCGGGCGTCGCGGGAGCCGCTTGGTCAGCAGGCGGCGTGAACCTGGGGGCGGGCACAGGGGGTGTGGGCGCTGCAGGGGGTGTGGGAACCACGGGGGCCTCGGGCTTTGCGGGGGCCACGGAAGGCTTCGGCGAGGGCCGCTCAGCGGACGCGATGGGATCCGCCGGCGGCAGCAGGGCGTAAAGTGCCGTGCGCAATTCAGCGATGGACTGGAAGCGCTTGGCGCGTTCAAGGGCCATGCCGCGGTTGATGACCTGCCACAGCTCGTCCGGGAGGTGAGCCACATGGGTGGTGACGGGAATCAGCTGAAGCCCGTCAATGATGCGGTCATCCGCCGAAACGGGCGGCTTGCCGGAGACCATGAAGTAGAGGGTCGCGCTCAGGGCGTAGATGTCCATGGGCGGCCCCTGCTGTTCACGGGGGTAGTTCTGATCGGGCGGTGAGAAATGCAGATTCCGCACTCGCGGCATGCTCTGGGTGAAATCTCTCCGGGCAGAGTATGCGGCGCCAAAGTCGATCAGGCAGGGGGAAAAGCCTGAGGGAGTTTCCCTGAGGTAGATGTTATCGGGGCTGATGTCGCGGTGGAGCATCTGCCGGGCGTGCATGAAGGACAGGGCATTCATGACCGGCTCCAGCAGCTGCACGGCTTCCACGAGGCTGAGCAGCTTCCTGCTGCGCAGATAGGCGGACAGGCTGCAGCCGTGCAGCAGCTCCATGCCGTAGTAGCAGGTGTTGTTCTCCGTGATGGAGAAGAACACACGCACGACGTTGGGATGCTCGTCCAGGGAGTTGATGAGGCGTGCCTCACGCTGGAAGTCGCGCTTGCATTTTTCGTAAGTGTCCCTGGAGGCGTCGATGGGGATGACATCGCGGCCGATACGCATCGAGAGGTGCTTGGGGAAGAACTCCTTCAGGGCAATGACGCCGAAGTTGCTGTCCCGGGCGATATATGTCGCGCCGAAGCCGCCGCGGCCCAACAGCTCGCCGATGACGATGTTGCCGTCATCCAGCAGGGTGCCGGGGGGCAGAATGTCTTGATCCTTACTGCTGCTGCTCGTGATGCGCCGGCTGCCGCAGAGTTTGCAGCGGCTGCCGGTCACGCCCGGTTGCATGCAGTGGTAACACATATCGCTCATGTGGATTCTCCGTTATGCTTCTTCGTTCCAGCTGAAAGCTTCAGAGCACAGGGGCACCAGCATCACTTCGGTTTCGCCCAGCTGCAGGCGGTCATAGGCCTTGAACTGCATGGCGCCAAAGAGCGCGCCGCCGCTGAGGTAGGCCAGGTTCTTCGCGCCCTCGCAGGGAGCCACGGTGAAGGAGCGGCTGCGGTCGTCATAGGCGACCTTGACCATGGGGGCGGAGTCAATGCGCTGGTCGGGCAGGGAGATGTCCAGCGCCGGGTCGCGGCCGATGTAGTTCCAGCCGTTGTGGAGGCGGAAGTCCTTGCCGACAGCGGAGCCCTTGGTGCACACCAGCCAGCCGGTGACGCGCATGGCGCCGTCGTTGTTGCCCAGGTCCACGTCAACCACGGTGGTGTTGCCGGTGGAGGCGGGAGCGGAAACAGGGGCAACGGGGGCAGCGGCGGGGGCGGGGTTCACGACAGAAGGGGCGGAATCGTCAGCGACAGTGGCGGGGATGGTGAAGCCGGCCTCGGCGGTGACGGTGGGGGTGGGGGTGGGACGACGGAAATTCTCGCGTGCCATGATTCATTTCTCCTTTGTTGTGTGTTGTATGGGTGAAGTGGGGGACTTACCTGAGCATCATGCCGTGCTTGGCGGAGCCGAAGAAGATGGTCTGGCCCTGGGTGATGGGGGTGGCGACGCCGGGCTTCAGCTTCACGTTGTCGATCCAGGTGCCATGGGAGGAGGTGTCGGTGACGGTGATGGTCTTGCCCTTGACGGTGACGATGCAATGCCTGGCGCTCACGCCGTCAGAGCTGTTGGGATAGCAGATCTGTGCGCTGCCGGCACGACCGATGAGGGTGTTCTTGTACAGCGGATAGGCCTTGCCGCGCAGATCGCCGGCCACGCCCACCAGCAGGTAGCTCGTCTTGCGGTTGCCCAGCGTCAGCACCAGAACCAGCACAAGCACCAGAACCAGCACGGCCGCAGCTGCGCCGATCACCAGTGCCGTCGGGAAGGTGCTGGCGGTGCGGTACTCGATGCCCAGCTCGTCCAGCAGGCGGACGACCTCGTTGACGGAAACGGAGTAGTACAGGCCCTCCGCGCCGTTGACGCCCCAGGTGTTGACGCCCAGGACATTGCCATCCTTGTCGACCAGGGGACCACCGGAGTTGCCGCCGTTGATGGTCGCGTCATGACCGATGACTTCGCCCGTCTGGGTCTGATTGTGGCTCAGCACGTTGCTGCTGATGCCGGCTCTGATAACGCATGCGCTGGGGTCGCTCTCCATCATGTTGTAATGCTCCGCATCCAGCATGTAGCGCGCGTCATTGGGGAAACCAACCGAGTACACGCTGATGTTGCGGACCTCCTCAGCCTCCTCAAAGGGACGCAGCGTCATGGGCGTGCGCTGGTCGCTGGGAACCTGAAGCTCCACCACAGCCAGATCCGTGCGGCTGGAGATCTTCAGCACGTCCACCTTGGCGGGGTTCTCGATCGTGTCGAAAATGATGTAGAGGGTGGGCGTTGCGGCAAGCGTCAGTTCAACTTCAGCCTCAGTGGCGAGATTCACACTGCCAGTTTCTTCAAAGGTTGCGTTGTCGACGATGATAACCGGAAACTCAGCTTCGGTGGAGAGGTTGTGCGCGTTGGTGACGAAGTAGCGCACTTCATCGTCGTCGCAGCCGACTGCAAAAGCGCTGCCGACGGTTGCAACGGTATCCTGCGTGACGACGTAGGTGTAGCCGCTCTGGTAAGTGCCGGAGGGTTTGTTGACAGTGTACTCCGTGTAGACGCGAACGGTGCTGTTGACCGCATCGGAGTAGTCGGCCATAGTGGGCATCAGGCACAGGCACATCAGCAGTGCCAGGCCGAGGGAAATGATCTTCTTCATGTGTAGCTTTCTCCTTTAGCAGGTTGTGTTGCAGGCAATGACGACGCAGGTGGCGTTGTCCTGCCCCTGGACGTCGGCGGCAACGACGGCCTTGATGATGGCGTTTGCCGTATCCTGAGCCGTGCCGTGGACGCAGCTGATGATCTCGTCGTCGGACAGGGTACCGAAAACGCCGTCGCTCATCAGCAGCAGGCTGTCGCCGGCCTGCAGGCGGATGGGCGTGACATTGCGGTCGATCTGCCGCAGATCGGCCTTGCCCAGGAAGGAGGTGATGGCCTTGCGGCGCGGGTTGGGGGTGAGGGGAAGGTTGAGCACCTCGCGCTCATCCTCAGCGTCCCCCAGCACGTGGTCGCGGTTGAGCTGCAGCAGGCCGCCCGCGCGGCACAGGTAGATGTGGCTGTCGCCCAGGCTGAGGAAGGACAGGTTCATGTCATGCACCAGGGCGCAGATGAAGGTGCATGCGCAGCGGGTGCCGCTGTTGTTGACCTTGAGCACCTCGGCCTGCGCGTGGGCCATGAGGCGGAGCAGCTTCTTCTCAGCGGGGAGATCGCTGTTTGCGATGGCGGCGTAGTTGGCAATGAGGGTGCGCATGGCGGTGGTGCTGGCCACCTGTCCGTTGCCAAGGCCGCCCACGCCGTCCGCAACGGCGGCGAGCACGCCCCTGCGCTTCCACTCCTGATTGCCCAGGTCGGAGGTCAGGAAGGAATCCTCCTGTGCCTTGCGCTTGCCGATGGTCTGCGCGCTGCCGATGGTGTAGGGGCAGGAATCGGGCGGGGGTGCGATCTCGGGCATCGTCTCGCCGTAGGCCGGGGTTGTCGGCTGAACTGGCGGATCTTGCCGTCTGGAGGATCGGTTCAAGCAAAAGACTCCTTTCATGTGATGATCAGGCTGTTACCCGGGAGGCCTGATGATGGCTGATGGCGCGGCCGCCTCCCTATCCGGTGGAACCGATGGCTGGCAGCATAGGTCACCTCCTCTGGTGAAGGTTGTATGTTCATCATGGAAATCAGGGGAGAATGTCCAGGACGACAGCGGATGCGTTGTCCTGCCGTGGCTTGCGCAGGCTGGCGGCCGCGGAGATGAGTGCGTGAGCGGCGTCCTCCGTGGTGGCCAGGATGGCGGCGATCTCCGGGTCGGTCAGCGCACCGCCCAGGCCGTCGCTGCTCAGGAGGATACGGTCGCCGGGCAGCAGGCGGATCGGGCTGCTGCACATGTCGCAGGGGCCGGCCTTGGTCGCGTTGACATGGTTGGTCAGGGCGCTGCGGTAGCTGTACATCACGGCGGATTCGGCGGGGATGTAGCCCAGCGCGGCGCGCTCGTCCAGCTTGACGCCGACCGTCTGCGGGCGGTTGAGGCGGATGAGTCCGCCGCCGCGGTACAGGTCGATGCAGCTGTCCCCAACGGAGAGGAAGGTGAGCATGTCATCGCGGACAAGGGCAGCGACGAGGGTCGCGCCGCCGTCCTCGGGGGAGTCGCCGTGGCGGAGGGTTCCGGCCCGCTGGCGCAGGTGCGCGTACATGCGCCGGAGGCCCTGGCCCGGGTCGCTGTCCGCAGGAGCAGCAGCGAAGGCCTCCAGCATGGCGTTCACGGCCATGCTGCTGTAGACTTCGCCACGCTCCATGCCGCCCATGCCGTCGGACAGCAGGGCCAGGAGCCCCTTCGCGTCAAAGTCCGCAGGGGAGGAAAGCCCGAGGGCGTCCTCCTGGTTTTCCCTGTCGCCCAGCAGCTGGGCGTGCGTGACACGGATGGTGCAGGACATGGCTGACCTCCTTTCGGTGGGGGGATTACTTCATGGGTACACGCTGGAGTGGATGGATTGATGAACCTGCTGGTCATCAGGCACTTCGCAAACCGGCGTTGGCATTATTCAGGAAGCTTGCATGCATGCCAGCAGATGGTGGATGATGCTGACCTGCTTCAGCGATGCATGGGTGGAAATCAATGCGGCAACCCTGGAATAAGGGAAGGACAGTCGCTCTCTGCCGGGGTCGGAGTCGGCGTTGTACTGTCGAGGAAGCCATCGTTGTCGTCCTCGTCGGTGCCGTAGTATTCGTCTCGTGCAGAGGGGGCGTTGGTATTGCAAGTCGGGGCAGCCGTCGGGGTGGGGGTCGCTCTATTCGGGATTGGGTTGGGAGCACATGTCGGCGTGGGCGACGGGGTTCCCGTAGAGGACCAGCCGTTCAAGAGGTCGTCAAGGATGTCTCCCCTCTTGTCATCGTCAGGGGATTCGACCGGAGGACATGTAGTTGTCTCCGGTATAGGGTTGTTGACAGTCGGGGTAGGAGTCGGGGTAGGTGTTGGGGTGGGCGTTGGTGTAGCCGTCGGGACCGGGGTGCCGATTTCCCAGTCTGAGACATCAGACGCAGGCTTGGTGGGCGTGGAGGTAGGTACGGGCGAAGCCGTCGGGAAGTCCATCACCGTGTCATCGAAGTCGTTCAGCGATTCGGTAGGAGTCGGAGTGGGATCCTGAGTGGTGGGCTTGGGGGTCGGCGTGGTGGGCTCAGGAGTCGGCGTAGTGGGCTTGGGAGTCGGTGTTGTCGGCTTAGGAGTCGGCGTGGTGGGCTTGGGAGTCGGTGTTGTCGGCTTGGGGGTCGGCGTGGTGGGCTTGGGGGTCGGGGTAGTAGGCTTAGGAGTCGGCGTAGTCGGCTTGGGAGTCGGGGTAGTGGGCTTGGGAGTCGGCGTGGTGGGCTTGGGGGTCGGGGTAGTGGGCTTGGGGGTCGGCGTAGGCGAGGCGAGCACGCCATCCGCCTCGTTGTTGGAGATCCAGCGTATGGAGAGCTTCGCGGTGCCGGTGGTTGCCTGACCTGCGTCCAGCTGCACATAGGCATACTCGTCCCTGGTCATGTACAGGCGCGCAACGATGGTGCCGTCCTGCTGCGCCACGACGGGCAGGGTCTCGTTCTGGTAGCAGACGGTGACGGTCGCGCCGGGCGCACCGTTGAGCGTCAGCTCATATGCGCCGTCCTTGTCTGCCTGGAAGGCGTGGTTCGTGGTGCCGGCGGCAAGGCTCACATCCGTGGAGTAGCTGCCTTCCGCCTGATCGTCCGGGGTCATGAGGTCGAAGGCCGTCTCGTACTGGGAAATCCCGGGCACAACGGCGGACACCTTCCCGATCACGTCGATCATCACGCGCGCAGAGGCGTTGCCGCCATCCAGGGCGACGACCTCCAGCCAGGTCTGGCCGGGGGCGTGGGCGGTCAGCGTCGTGCCATCGATGGTGGCGATGCTGCTGTCTTCCACATCCCAGATAAAGAGCGTGCTGCTCTCAAGCCCGGCGGGCACGGTCTGCAGGGTGAGCATGCTGAGCACGCCCACGCTTTCGCCGATGCGCAGCTGCAGGCTGTCAGCAGAGACCTGGATGCTGGTGATCTGCTGTCTCTCCGTGGGCTGCTGCGTGGGGGTGACCTGCGCGGCCCGGGAGGCCACCGTGACGGGTATCACCGCGCTGGCGCCGCAGCCATCGGCGGCTCTGACGGTGATGAGTGCCGTGCCGGGCGCGTAGGCGATGATGAGACCGGAGCGATCCACGTCGGCGACGCTGGGGTTGCTGGTGGCGTAGAGCAGAACCTTGTTGCTGGCGGTGTCCGGGCTGGCGGCGGCGGTCAGCTGGTGCATTTCACCCACCGTCAGGATCAGCGAGGCCGGAGCGCCCGTGATGGCCGTTACCGGGTTTTCAGATGCGGCCAGGCCCGCCATCGCCGGCATGCAGGCCAGGGAGAACGCCATCAACAGGGCAATGAGCCGCTTCAGGTGTGTCATGGAGAAACCTCCTTCAAGTGGGGTGAGGAGGAGTTCAGGGGATGAACTCCTCCTGGGTGATGGTCAGCGCGGGCACGGCGGTCAGGTCGAAGTCGGTGGGCGCCTCGCAGAGGAGGAACTCGAGCCACTCGGAGTTGAAGACCGCCCAGCCGTTCTCGCGGGTGAAGGTGTAGCTCTGGCCGTTCGCAGCAACGTGGACGCGCAGGAACTGCCCATTCACATCAAGGGTGTAGATGCCGCCGTCACGGACGTAGGTGTAGGACGTGAGGGAACCGTAGCGGTCGTAGATCGCGGTGACGTCCATGTCATCCATGGGGAAGACGACGCTGAGCGTATCCAGCAGGCCATCCTTGTAGTTGTAGATGGTCAGACCGTGGATGATCGTGCAGAGCGAGGGCGTGTCCTTCATATCCGTGCAGGAGGACAGGTCGTAGGTCGTGGTGGCCGAGCGTTCGTCGGGCAGGGTTGCCGAGAGCGTGACCTGCAGGGCTGTTCCGGGCGTGTAGCCCGCCAAGGTGAGGGAGAAGCTGCCGCTGACGCCCGTGTAGCTGACCGGCGATTCGTAGCCGCAGGTGACGGTCATCGTCACGGCGGTGTGCACGTCCTTCACCTTGCCGGAGAGGATGTAGGCATCCCCTGCGGCGGCGACGCTCAGGGAGAGCATCTCCGGCGCGTCGTCGGGGAGCATGTAGGCATCCTCCACGTCTGCATGCCCGGGCAGGGCGTGATCCGCCAGAGGCTGCGCAGCGCTGCTGACGATGTGCTGGGACGGCGTGGAAGTCGGCGCGGGCGTGGGCGTGGCCGGGGGAGCAATGGGCACCAGGCGGTTGTTCTCCACGCGGTAGACCGGGTTGGCCGGGTCGATGGTGAGCTTCACGCGATCGTCGCAGATGACCTGCCCTGCCTGCGTGACGCTGGCGGGGATGTGCAGGCTTGTCAGCTGCGTGTTGCAGAAGGCGTTCTCGCCGATGGAGGTCACGCCCTCGGGGATGCTCACCTGGGTCAGGCCCGAACCGCTGAATGCCGCGCTGCCGATGGTGGTCAGTCCCTTGGGCAGGGTGATGCTTGTCAGGTCGCCGCAGTCCGCGAAGGCTTCGTCGCCGATGGTCAGCAGCGTGCCGGGCAGGGTCACCTCGCTGAGCGAACCGCAGCCCGCGAAGGCGCGCTTGCCCAGGTGCTGGACGCCGTCCTTGATGTTGGCCGAGCGCATGTTCATCCCCTGGTAGACCCCCTCGCCGATGGCGATGACGCTGTTGCTGCCCAGCTTCGCCGGAATGATCAGGTTCGTGGGCGGGGTCTTGTTGTAGGAGATCGTCTCGCAGGTGCCGTCGGCGAAGATGCGGACGGTGTAGCTGTCGATGACCTTGCTGGTTGTGCTGACGGCCGGCGTGGGCGTCGGCGTGACGTTGGTGGCGGGGATGGGGGGGATGGTGGGCGTGGGGGTGGCAGCCGGCGCAGGGGTAGGCGTGGTGGGTACCGGGGTGGGGGTGGGCTGCAGGGTGTCGTAGCTGTAGAGGCGGGTGAAGCCTTCCTCCTGCAGGTACTGGTGCGCGTAGCTGCCTTCCACGACGGTGAAGTCGGCTTTCGAATCAGGAGTGTAGCCAAATGAACTTGCACCAATGAACTCGATGCTGCCAGGGAGCACTACGTCAATTAAACCACATTCGCTGAATGCGTGACCGCCCACATACCTGATGCCATCTGGCAGAATGACCTCGTCCAACTTCTTGCTATCAGAGAAAGCGTACGAGCCGATGTACTTCAGATTAGCAGGGAATTGTACCTGCTCCAGGTTCTCACAGCTAGTGAACGCACAACTGGCAATTAGTGATACCGAGTCCGGAATCTTGACCTCTTTGATACCCGAACATGCAAAAGCATCGTGTCCGATTGCTACCAGCGTTTCGGGCCAATCAACACGGACAAGGTTGGTGCATTTGTAGAATGTACAGTCTGGCAAAGCTGTCAGATTTGCTGGCAGTTTGACATGCTCGAGCGCTTCACAATCATAGAATACGCTCCTTCCCATGAATGTGATGCTGTCCGGCAGTTCGATGCTGGTCAGAGCAGTGCAGCGTGTGAAGGCATATGGTCCAATGTACTTCAGCGTCTTAGGCAATATGACAGATTTGAATGAGCATTCATAGAAAGCATAGGTGTCAATACCCGTTACAGTATACTCTCCCAGTCTTTCAGGGATTATGAGCTTGCTGCCATAATGCGTCAATCCCGTGATCCGGCAGGTACCATCGCTGTATGACTGTGCGGTAATGCCATTTACTGTGAACTTCTTGCCATCCTCTGTCGGAATCTGGACGTTCGACGGTTTGTCTGTAACTGTATACGCGAAACCTCCATAGTAAACATAGTCGAATGCGTATGTTCCATATGGAACGGAGAACGTAAGTTTATCGGAGGAGTGGAAGAAATAGAATGCGTCCGCTGATATGTATTGAATACCTGCTGGCAGAGTGATATTGATAGTCTTCTTAGGATCCATCACGCGGATCGCATGACTATCAATGGCTTTTACTGAATTGGGCATCACAATTGAGGTGGGGTGATTGGTGGTGCTGTATCCACCGAAAGTGAATGCGTTTCGGTCAAGGTACTCCAACTTTGATGATAGCTTGAGAGACGTCAATGCTCCACAATCAGTAAATGTGTAATCTCCAATCCACTTAAGCTCATTGGGCAGGGTAACAGAGTTCAAACTGTTGCAGTCAGAGAACGCACTATCCCCGATGCTGGTCAGAGTACCTGGAAGGTTAATGCTTGCTAATGCGTAACACGAGTCAAACGAATACTGACCAATGCTTACAAGACCTTCCGGAAGTGAAACACTCTTAAGGTTAGAGCAACCAACAAAAGCTGAATTTCCGATGCTTGTTACACCTTCCGGAATTGTTACAGAGATAATGCTCTCATTATAGGCAAATGCTATATAGCCAATGTCCGTAACGCGGTAGCCAGCCAGCTTCTGCGGTATCTCAAGCTTCGATTTTGTGCCATTGTAGCTCGTGATCGTACAGGTACCGTCCTCATAGGCAAGAATGGTGTAATCGCCCGTGGTGATATTCTTTGCTGCGGTGGATGCAGGCTTCAGCGTCGGACAGGGCGTGGGGGTCGGCGTGGGCGTCGGCACCGGCGTGGGCGTAGGCAGATTTGCCTCGCTGATGGCCTCCTCGGCATCGGAGCCAGGCTTGGCGATCAGGACAACATTCGTGCAGCCGGAGAAAGCATTGTCCGCAATGGAAGCGACGCTGTCAGGCACGGTCACGGTGGTCAGGTTGGCGAGGCCGCCGAATGCGTACTCGCCAATAGCGGTGACGGTGTAGCCTTTGATCTTGGCGGGAATGTCCAGCGTGGCTGCTGTTTCGTCGTTGAACCTGGTGATGATGCAGGTGCCATTTTCGTTTGGATGGATCACGTAATAGTCTTCCGCGATGCTGGTCGGGAAGGGGGTGGGTGTGGGCGGCGCAGGAGTAGCCGTGGTCGGTGCGGGGGTGGCCGTAGTCGGCGCAGGAGTAGCCGTAGTCGGCGCAGGGGTTGCCGTAGTCGGCGCGGGGGTTGCCGTGGTCGGCGCAGGAGTGGCTGTAGTCGGCGCAGGGGTGGCCGTAGTCGGCGCAGGAGTAGCCGTGGTCGGTGCAGGGGTGGCCGTAGTCGGCGCAGGGGTAGCCGTGGTCGGTGCGGGGGTTGCCGTAGTCGGCGCAGGAGTAGCCGTGGTCGGCGCAGGTGTGGCCGTAGTCGGTGCGGGGGTTGCCGTAGTCGGCGCAGGAGTAGCCGTGGTCGGCGCAGGTGTGGCCGT
>JAFQQT010000062.1 GCA_017410455.1 Clostridia bacterium | reverse complement strand
GGTCCCACCTGTTCCCATACCGAACACAGTCGTTAAGCTCTCCAGTGCCGAAAGTACTTGGCTGGACACGGCCCGGGAGGATAGGTCGTTGCCGGTGCCCCCTTTGAAGCATCTCGTTCGAGGTGCTTCTTTTCTGTTTCATGGGAAGCCATGCTTGCTTTGCTGGCGTGGGTGTGTTATGATGGAGCTGTATGTTAATCTTGACGGAGGTCTGGCATGGAAGCGATCAATCCGCATGGCTCGAAGCATCATGGTGAGGGGAAGATAGAAGGCTCATGGATGGGCATGAAGAAGCTGCTTGAGCAGGATCTGCTCTGCAGTGCGCTGCGGGGGCGGGTTTCTTATCATCTCACCAGATATTCGAAGTTCGGCAGTTCGGGGAGCTGCGCCTCCGTCAGCCTCGATGGCCAGCCGGTGAAGAAATTCGGATTCCTGTATGCCATTGCGCAGCTGTCCCGAAAGGGGCTGCTGGCTGCGGGACAGTATCCATGGGACGTCCCGATGGAGGCCCGCGATGAGTACGAGCTGTGGGAGTTTACGGACGCGCTGAAGACGTTCCGGAATCAGCCGATTACTGCCTCCGTCCGGAGCGGGAACCCCATCATCCGTATGTTTGCCATCGTCGATCGCCGCGTGGGGAAACGGACGCTGGTGAAGCTGCAGGAGAGCTTGTCAGATCAGCCGGAATGGCTGCGGAAGCTCTATGTTGCCCGGATGGCTGCGGAGGGGATCGGCGAATGACCTGGCGTCGTGAAATGCAGAGAGGTGAATAGCATGAACCTTTGGGAGCGACATGAACGAATCCGCTGCACGGGGTCGGGAAAGATCATCCTGCGCTTTGAGCCGGGGGTCGAAGAGGAATTCCGGCGGCTGTGCATCCGTTTTGTCAGGTGGCTGCGGGAGAAGTATGCCTTTCCCTGTTCCGTGCGGATTTATGTGAAGGATTGCGAGCGGGTCCGGCTGCTGAGCGGCAGGATGGCATACGGCGGCTTCCGCTGGTTCGATGGCGACAGGCCGCCTTACATCCGCTTGCCGGCACGGGTCGAAGAGGGGCTGCGGGACGAATTCAGCGATATGGACATCTATTATTCGATCCTGTCATCCCTCGTGCACGAGCTGACGCACTATCTGCAGTGGGCAGATGGGCTGAAGCAGAGCAACGCAGTATCGGAGCGGCAGGCGAATCATTACCGGTTCCGGCTGATTGAGCAGTTCTGCGAGGAGCAGAATTTGCCGTACTGAAATCTCCCTCACAAGAGTTTTTTCAGGATTATCCTCCTGCAATGTGCTATCATAAGATTGCAAGGAGGTGAACGCCATGTACATGGATTTCGACAGCATCCTGTTTGGAAGCAGGACTCCCACCACGGCAAAGCAGTCGCCCAAGACGGCGCACTGGGTACGCCGTATCGACGAGAAGGTGCTGACCCGCGAGGATCTCTGCGCGATCTACGGCTTCTGGGCCGAGGACGCTGCAGAGTCTGAGTTCCTCGATCCTGAGGATGGCGGCCCATCTCTGAGATTTGCATACGCAGTGTGATGGCTGCGTATGGATGTGGTAGCAGGCGCATCGGCTGCGGCTGGTGCGCCTCTTTACGTGCAATCAGAACCATGGCCTAGCCGGTGGTTCTGATTTACATTATCAAATTTTCTGATGCACTTCCCTGAGAATTTCTTGTAGTCCATACGTTGATGTATCCGTATACATCATCAGGGGATGGCGCCCCCCGCAATCTGCATATCTGACAGTTCCAAAGGAGGATCATCATGAAAAGGCTGCTTCTTTCTCTTCTGATCATCTGTACGCTGTTGTTCGGCATTTCAGCTCTTGCAGAAACCAGTGGTGACTGGACCTACACCGTCAACCGCGATGGTACCGCAACCATTACCGGCTACAATGGCGATGAAACCACCCTGCGCTTCCCCGAAACACTGGATGGCTACACTGTCAGCGGTATCGGCAACTCGGCCCTCAAGGGCAACACCAGCATCAAGAAGGTGTACATTCCCGACAGCTACACCACTTTGGGATATGATGCCTTCCTCAACTGCACCCGCTTGGAGTATCTCTCTCTGGGCAGCGGCATCACCACATGGGGTGAATACTGGGGAGATTCCTGCACCTTTATGGGTTGCGTGAATCTCTTCGAAGTGGAATTCGGCGATGGCATCACCGCTATTGGCAGTTATGCCTTCAAAGACTGTACGCTGCTGGATGCGGTTTATCTGCCTGAAAGCGTCACTGAAGTACGCGCCGGCGCCTTTGAAAATTGTGAGCTGTTGGACATTGTGGAGGTCTACGGCAATATCGGCGATGCCGCCTTCCGCAACTGCAGCTACATGAGCTCGTTGACCATTCACAATGCCAGCGTGATCGGCGCTGAGGCTTTTTGCGGCTGCACCTCTCTGCAGAAGCTGACCCTGCCCGAGGCCCTGACCGTGCTGGGCAACGGCGCGCTGAAGGACTGCAGCAAGCTCAAGTCTCTCATCATCCCTGACAGCGTTACCACCATCGGCTATGACGCGTTGCGTAACTGCCTGCAGCTCAAGAGCCTGGTCATTGGCAGCGGCGTGACGACTTGGAACACCTATTGGAGCGATTCCTACGCCTTCGCTGGCTGCCTGGCACTGGCTGATGTTACCATCCAGCCCGGTGTCACGAAACTGCCGACCTATGCTTTTTATTGCTGCAGCAACTTGGAGAGCATCGTGCTGCCTGAAGGCCTGATTGCTGTCGAAGATAATGCCTTTGTCGGTTGTCAGAAACTGACCAGCATTGTGCTGCCCACTTCCCTTGAAACCATTGGCAGCAGCGTCTTCAAGGATTGCACGCTGCTGACAGACGTGGTATTGCCTGATAAGCTGCTGGTTATCGGCAACGAGGCTTTCCGCAACACCGGTGTGCGTGAGGTTGTCATTCCTCCCAAGATGGTGGACATCGGCTACTGCTGTTTCTACGGCTGTACGCAATTGACCGAGGTCACTCTGGGCGAATCTCTTACCAACTGGTATACCAGTTGGAGCGAGAACAGTGCCTTTGAAAACTGTACCGCTCTTCACACTGTTACCGTAGAAAACGGTGTAAACAGCATCGGCGCTCGGGCCTTCTACGGCTGTACCGCTCTGGAAAGCATCAACATTCCCAGTTCCTCCGTCTCCGTTGGCAACAAGGCCTTCTATGGCTGCACCTCTCTGCGAGAGGCTACTGTGTACCGCGGAACCATTGGCAATGCGGCTTTCTCCGGTTGCACCTCCCTGAACAGCCTGTCACTTCGTAAGGTGACCAGCATCGACGCTGAGGCCTTCTACGGCTGCACCGCACTGACAGAGGTTTCTCTGCCTCGCACGCTGGTAACCTTGGGCAATCATGCCTTTGCCAACTGCAGCGGCATCACCGAGATCATTATTCCGGACAGCACCACCTACCTGGGCGCTTACGCATTCGAAAACTGCAAAGCCCTGCGTACCGCTTATGTGAGCAATAACATCAGTGAATGGGGCAGCTATTACAGCACCAATGCTGCATTCCGCAACTGCACTGCTTTGGAGTACGTTTACTTCGGCGACGGTCTTACCCAGCTGGGCAAGGAAGTTCTGCGTGGCTGCACGGCTCTTCAGGGCGTGTACATTCCCAGCAGCGTCAGCACCATTCCGGATAACGCTTTCAAGGATGTCAATTCTTGCACGATTTATGGTGCTTCCGACTCTGTTGCTGCCTCCCATGCAGCACAGAAGGGTTTCAGCTTTACGACCAGCCCCTTCCCCATTGAGTACTGATCTATAGCTTAAGAGAAGTGCCCGCAGTCACTATTTCATTTCCCTGTAGCACTTACATTGTCAATTCAAGACAACGCAAAGGCCGTGCCCGAAGGCACGGCCCGGAATGAGCGGGGATATCAGTGGGTCAGCAGGAGCATGGCCAGGAACAGAGCGGCGATGACGTAGGTACCGATCTTGATTTCCTTGATCTTGCCGGTGCAGGCCTTGATGATGATGTAGGAGATCAGGCCGAAGCAGATGCCGTAGGAGATGTTGTAGGTGAAGGGCATCATGGCCAGGGTCAGGAAGGCGGGAACAGCTTCCGTGGCGTCCTCCCAGTTGATGTTCTTCACGCCGATGACCATCAGCACGCCCACATACACCAGCGCGGCAGCGGTGGCGCAGGAGGGGATCAGCTGGGCTACGGGTGCCAGGAACATGGCGATGAAGAACAGCACGGCGGTGACCATGGCGGACAGACCGGTGCGGCCGCCCTCGGCAACGCCCGCGGAGGACTCGACGAAGGTGGTCACGGTGGAAGTGCCGCAGATGGCGCCGGTGGTGGTGGCGATGGCGTCCGCCAGCATGGCCTTGTCCATGTTGGGGATGTCGCCCTCTTCGGTCAGCATGTTGCCGCGGGCGCAGGCGCCGTACAGCGTGCCGATGGTGTCGAACATATCCACCATGCAGAAGGCCAGGGTGGTGGTGGCGATGGTCAGCACGGCGTTGGCGGTGCCATTGGCCTCAAAGAAGGCGGTGAAGTTGAAGCCCTCGGTGAAGACCTTGAAGAAGGCCTGGTCGAAGAACTCGCCGAAGGCAGCCACAGGGCTGGCGACGCTCAGGCTGACAGCGAAGTCGGCCACGGTCAGGAAGCCCAGCACGTAGTACAGCACAGCGCCGCCCAGGATGCCGATCAGCACAGAGCCCTTGACCTTGCGGTAGGAAAGCACGGCGATGGCCAGCAGCGCAACGATGGTCACGACCATGGGCATGATGGCGCCCCAGTTGCCGCTGAGCAGGTTGAAGGAGCCCAGGGTGACGCCGGTGGAAGAATCCTTGGCGACGATGCCGGCGTTCTGCAGGCCCAGGAAGGCGATGAACAGGCCGATGCCAGCCGGGATCGCCACGCGCACCGTGTTCGGGATGGCCTGGAAGATCAGCTTGCGCAGGCCCGTCACCGTCAGGACGATGAACAGGACGCCGTCAAAGAGCACCAGCACCAGGGCGTTGGCATAGGTCATGCCCAGGCCCACGCAGCAGGTGTAGACGAAGTAGGCGTTCAGGCCCATGCCGGAAGCCTGCGCCAGGGGCAGGTTGGCCAGCAGGCCGATGGCGATCGTACCGACGACGGCGGAGATGGCCGTGGCGATGTAGATCGCGTTGTAGCTCACGCCCAGCACGTTGGTGCCGTCGCTGAAGGGGTTGGCGAACATGTTCGCGTTCACCATCAGGATGTAGGCCATGGCGAAGAAGGTCGTCAGACCAGCCATGATCTCCGCGCGGACGGTGCTGCCCTTGGCGGTGTAGCCAAAGAACTTGTCCAGCGCACTTGTCTTCTTCAGGTTCATGGGTATCTCCCTCCTTATGTGGGGTTGTCTTCTGTGGCTTTCCACGATGGAAAACCTGTCTACTATTGTATCACAGCTGGCGGCAGATTGCCATACATAAGGGAAAAATATGTGATTATCTGTCAATCCTGCAAAGGAAAAGCGACGCGTCGGTGGCATGCCGGCGCGTCGCTGCTGTTCATCGGGAGACCTCCGGCGTCACTGGACGCGGAAGATGCCGTAGTTATACACGGCGTAGTCGCCGCCGTCCCAGGGGAAGGTGACGAAGTTGCCCAGGGATCCAACGAACCTGTAACCCTCGGACAGGACCGGATTGAACAGCGCGGCCACATCATCGACAGACATGGTCTGCGTGAGGGCGCCGGTGGCCATATCCAGGCGGTGCAGGGAACCGTTGTGATCGTAGATCAGCGCGTAACTGCCGTCGGCGGAGAGGCCCAGCGGGACTGGCATGAACATCTCCTCGCCGATGCGCTGCACTTCGCCGGTGGCGACGTCCACCAGCATCAGCCCATCCAGCCAGGGGCCATAGGGCTCCCTGGAGACGGTGACCCTGCCGGTTTCCGCGTCGCGGGTCATGACGTTCTTGCCCAGGGCGGTGCCATCCGCCTGGATCAGCAGCTTCCCGCTGGCGGCGCTGTACAGTGCGTAGTTGACGCTCAGGTTGTTGTTGCTCCACTGCCCCAGCTCCACCATGGGGGAGGCCACGAGCCCGCCATCCACGAAAAGGAAGGCCACCTTGCGGTACATCTCATCGATCTCGCCGGAGAGGAGGGTGAACAGGACGCCGTCGGGCGTGGCGTGGGGACTGGCGAGGGCATAGCCGGCGTCCAGCGTGACGGTGGCTGTTTGCAGCAGCGCACCATCGGCTGTGTACTGGCCGAGGCTGATCACGCCGTCATGGATGCTGTAGCCGATGAAGTGCTCGCCGACACAGGTGGTGTACTGTGCGTCCACGGAAGGGGCGGTCGGCCGCAGCAGACCTGTTTCCACGTTCAGCACGAAGCCTTCGCGGAAGGTGGCATAATGCGTGCCGGCAACGCGGAGGGTCATGCCCATGAAGGGCAGCACGGTGGAGAGCATGTCCGCTTCACCCTGGAGGTGGTACCAGAGCATCAGCTCTTCCACGCTGATACTCTCCCCTTCGGCAGCGTAGGCTGTGGAAATCGCGGCCATCCAGGCTTCCGTGTCCTCCTCCAGCGTGTGCAGGGGGGTCAGCTCGCCGCTTTCCAGGTCGCAGATGGCGTAGCAGGGGCTTTTGTGATCGATCACCAGCGCGCGGCCGTTGCCCAGGGGGGCATAGTACCCTTCGGGCAGGCCGGGGAGCTCCGCCGGGATCAGTACCGGGCCGGACTGTTCCGCCAGGGACGGCAGGGCGCTCAGAAGCAGCAGCAACGCCAGGAACAGGCTGAAGATGCGTTTCATCGTGTGTACCTCCTTTGGGAGTGGATCGCCTGATTATACCATACGGTGGGGCAGGCCGGCAAGGGCGGAGCCCCTCTTTTTGTGTGCCGGCATGAAAAAGCCGCCCCCTGCAGCAGGAGGCGGCGCGATGCAGACCGATCAGTCCAGGTAGAGGTTGCCGTCGCTGTCCACGCGGAAGTTGTTGTAGACCCATTCCTGGGCTTCCTCCAGGGGGGGCTTGGGGTCGTTGTCCACCCGGGCGCCGCCGGTGAGGATGAAGGCGGCGATGGAAGCGACCAGCACCAGTATCACAGCGATCCCCAGGCAGACGGTGAAGGCCTTGAACATCTTCTCCGTCAGGATGCGGGTGAAGCCGTACACCGTCATGATCATCGGGCCGATGGCGGCGCAGAGGCTGGCGGCCATGGGGATGAAGTCCAGCTGATACCCCATGAACAGGTAGGACAGACTGGAGACCATCCGCACCAGCGCGCAGACGGCCACGAGGAAGAAGAAGAAACCGCGGCCCTTCTTTTCCAGCGCGCCCAGCGCCAGCAGGAGCAGCATCACGCTGATGACCAGCGCGCAGATGGCGGTGGCGAAGTTCACGGGCGCGACCTGCGAGGGGTTGAGCATCCAGCGGAGGTTGTACAGCGTCAGGGCGAGGTTGGCGGCGGCGCAGGCGATGGCGGCGGGCCGTGCGCCCTTTTCCAGCAGGAAGAAGGTCGCCATCACCAGCGCGATGGGCAGCAGCGCCATCGGCAGGGACGCCAGCGCATTCAGGCGCTGCAGCACTGCGCCCACGATGGCCAGCGCAAAGCCGCCCCAGACGTTGGGGAGTTGGGATTTCCGGTTTTCATTCATGGTGTGCGGCATGGGGATACTCCTTTTTTATGGCAGAATTCAGGCCATCATTATAGGCGGGGACGGAAATAATGTCAAGCGGCGGGGAGAAATGCGGAACTCCCGCGCTTTGTGCTTGCCAAACGCGCCCGGCGATGCTATAATAAACGGTGACGCAATTTTTCGCGGTCCTCCGCGTTGCCGATTCTGATTCCGAAGGGAGCACAACGATTTATGAAGAACATCACCTCCGCGCAGCTGCGCGAAATGTTCCAGGCCTTCATGGAGAGCAAGGGCCATCACCGCATCCAGTCCGCCTCCATCATCCCGGAGAACGACCCCACGGTCCTCTTCACCACTGCGGGCATGCATCCCCTGGTGCCCTACCTGATGGGCACGCCCCATCCCGCCGGCACCCGCCTGACGGACGTGCAGAAGTGCATCCGCACCGGCGACATCGACGAGGTGGGCGATCCCAGCCACCTGACCTTCTTCGAGATGCTGGGAAACTGGTCCCTGGGCGACTTCTTCAAGAAGGAGATGATCCCGTGGTCCTGGGAGTTCCTGACCAGCCCCGAGTACCTGGGCCTGGACAAGGACAAGCTGGCCTTCACCGTCTTTGCGGGCGATGAGGACTGCCCCCGCGACGACGAGGCGGCCGACCTGTGGCGCTCCATGGGCGTTGCGGAGGATCACCTCTTCTTCCTGCCCAAGGAGCACAACTGGTGGGGCCCCGCCGGCATCACCGGCCCCTGCGGCCCGGACACCGAGATGTTCATCATCACCAAGAAGCCCTGCGGCCCCACCTGTTCCCCTGCCTGCAAGTGCGGCGCGTATCTGGAGATCTGGAACGACGTGTTCATGCAGTTCAACAAGCAGAAGGACGGCACCTTCATCCCGCTGGAGAAGAAGAATGTGGACACCGGCATGGGTCTGGAGCGCACCATCTGCGTGCTGACGGGCAAGAAGACCGTGTACGAGACCGACGCCTTCACCGGCATCATCGCCAGGATTGCCGAGCTGAGCGGCAAGGGCTATGAGGATGACGAGGCCACCACCCGCGCCTTCCGCGTGGTTGCTGACCACCTGCGTACCTCCACCTTCATCCTGGGCGACGACCGCGGCGTGAGCCCCTCCAACACCGATCAGGGCTACATCCTGCGCCGCCTGATCCGCCGCGCGGTGCGCTACGGCATGTCCCTGGGAATGTCCGAGGGCTTCACCGCCGAGATTGCCCAGGTCATCATCGACCAGTACAAGGACGTCTATCCCGAGCTGGAGCGCAACGCCGCCTTCGTCGTGGAGCAGCTGAAGCTGGAGGAAGGCCGCTTTGCCCGCACCCTCCGCCAGGGCGAGAAGGAGTTCGAGAAGGTCTACAACAACACCGTCAACACCCGCGCGATGCTGGAGAGCATCCTGGCGGCGGAGGACAAGGTGGCCCTGGCCCAGGAGCTGGCCAGGACCAAGAAGCTGCGCCCCTCTCCCGACATGATGCCCATCATCGAGGCGGCGAACGCCGGTGACGAGGCCGCGCTGGTGGCCGCGGTGAACGCCCGCATGGCCTCCCTGACCGTGCTGGACGGCCGCAGCGCCTTCAAGCTCTATGACACCTACGGCTTCCCCATCGAGATGACCATCGAGCTGGCCGCCGAAAAGGGCCTGACGGTGGATGAGGCGGACTTCGCCGAGCGCTTCCGCCAGCATCAGGAGAAGAGCCACCAGGGTGCTGAGCAGAAGTTCAAGGGCGGCCTGGCTGACCACAGCGAGCAGACTGCCAAGCTGCACACCGCCACCCACCTGCTGCACGCCGCCCTGCGCAAGGTTCTGGGCGACGAGGTGGCCCAGAAGGGCTCCAACATCACCGCCGAGCGCCTCCGCTTCGACTTCTCCTTCGGCCGCAAGATGACTCCCGAAGAGATCGCCGAGGTGCAGCGCCTGGTGAATGAGGCCATCGCCGCTGCGGTTCCCGTCGTGTGCGAGGAGATGACCGTGCCCGAGGCCAAGGCGAAGGGCGCCATCGGCCTGTTCGAGTCCAAGTACGGCGAGAAGGTCCGCACCTACAAGATGGGCGAGTTCTCCTTCGAGATCTGCGGCGGCCCCCACGCCGCCAACACCGGCGACCTGGTGTCCTTCAGGATCCAGAAGGAGGAGAGCTCCTCTGCCGGCGTGCGCCGCATCAAGGCGGTTATTGGTTAATTAGGAATTATGAATTAGGAATGATGAATTGAGTTTGTGATTCCGGTTCGTGATGATTGTTGTCCGCCCCTGTCCCGGGTTCGGGGCGGGGGCGGTTGTTTCATGTGGAATTCAGATGCAATGCCAGGGGTCTTGCGGACGCCGGGACCAGTAGACATACCAAATTCCGAATTCCGAATTCTCAATTCCGAATTTATGAATCCCCCTTGACTCGAACATCGTGTCGTACCTTATACTCTCCTCATGAAAGCGAGGTGCCCTTCATGACCACCATCACCGAAGTCTCCCGAACCCTGGAGGTCTCCGCCCGCATGCTGCGCTATTACGAGCAGCAGGGGCTGATTGTCAGCGCGCGCAGGCCGGATTATGCCTACCGCGTCTATGATGTGGAGAATGTCAACCGTCTGCGCATCATCCTGGTGCTGCGCCGCCTGCGGGTGCCGCTCAAGGACATTGCCGCGATCCTGACCAACTGCGACGCGGGCGAAGCTGTGGCCGTCCTGCAGGCGCGCGTGCGCGAGGTGGAGGGTGAGGTGCGATCGCTCAATGCCATCCGCGATGCGCTGGCGATGTTCATCCAGCGCATTTCCGGCGCGCAGGACATGGCGCAGCGGGTGGCGCTGCTGGGGGACGAGGGGTTGCTCAAGGCCGTGCGGGCGCTGGGGCTTTCGAATACGACGCTGAAGGAGAAGATCGCCATGAACGAGATCAATCACGCCGAGAACGAGCAGTGGCGCAAGCTGAATGTGCGCTTCATCGTGCTGCCGCCGATGACGGTGGCGGCGTTCCACTACGTCGGCCCCGATCCCGAGGAGCATGTGGGCGACATGGCCAGCCGCTTTGTGCAGGAGAGCCGCCTGTACGACGTGAAGCCTGACAGCCGCATGTTCGGCTTCAATCACCCCAACCCCTCTCCGGACAGGCCGAACTACGGCTATGAGGTCTGGGTCACCATCCCGGAGGACTTCGATGTGCCCGCCCCCGGCGTGAAGAAGCACTTCCCCGGCGGCCTCTACGCTGCCCACGCCATTGACTTCGGCAGCTTCCACGAGTGGGCGTGGCTGGCCCAGTGGGTGGAAAACAACCCCGACTGGGCCGGCAACGGCAGCCCCGAGGGGCCGGAGAACATGTTCGGCGGGCTGGAAGAGCACCTCAACTGGGTCTGGGCTGCTCACCAGGGCTGGCCGGAGGATGGCCTGCCCGGCAAGATCGACCTGCTGCACCCCATCAGGAAGCGGCAATAAGGAACGCGCCCGCTGTGCGACATGCATGCAGCGGGCGCGTTTTGTGCGGTTATTCTGCCAGCAGCGGCCAGACCTCCTCGTCCAGCCATGCCTGTGTGTGACCGCCCTCGTAACGCAGGAAGTCCATCCGCCCCTCGAAGAAGGCATACACCCGGCGGGTCAGGTCGGCGTATTCAGCGGCTCTGTCCGTGTCACCTGCCTCCCGGTGCAGCTGGGACAGCCGGGCCAGCATGCCGATCAGGTCATCCCGGCAGATGCGGGCGTGGCCCTCGGCGGCCCCGATGGCCTCCGGGCCGTCGGTGTAGTGGGCCACCAGCTCCAGCTTGGCGAAGTACAATTCCGGGATCTGGTTGAGCGTGGGCATTACCAGCGCCTGCTGGCCCATCTCGCGGTAGGTGCGGGCGAGGATGCGCAGCACGTCGTACTTCACCTCGTCATCCCGGGTGATTTCGAGGATCGAGCGGCACAGGGTGACCACCTCCTCCCGGCGGTCAGGGCCCTGCAGGGTGTAAAGCAGATTGTTGAGGATCACGTCGTTGCCGGGGTAGAGCTTCAGCGCGTCGCGGAGCATCTGCTCCGAGCGGGCGGGGTCGTCCCAGCGGTATTCGGCGGCTGCCCGGCACACCTCGGCCACCTTCTGCTCCTGCTCCATCAGGTTCATGTCGAACAGCTCGTCCGTCGATACGCCAAAGAAGCTGGCGATGGCCGGGATCAGCGCCACATCCGGCAGGGTGGTGGCGGTCTCCCACTTGCTTACCGCCTGAAAGCTGACACCCAGCGCCTGCGCCAGCACCTCCTGCGAGATACCCTTTGCCTTTCGTAGTGCGCGGATTTTCGCGCCCAGTCTGATTTCCATGAGGGTTCCTCCCTTGTGATGATGCTGACCGGCCAGTCGCATATTCAGCATAGCGCATGGGAGGTGGAAAAGCAATAACGCGCGTGGGGAGAGAAATTCACTCACAGATAGAAAACGAGCCGCCCCCCGTCATGAGGAGCGGCTCTGCGTATGTATTTTTCAGCCCACGCCGCCGTCGGGGGTGTCCCAATGGGGCACGTCGGCCTCGTTGATGCGGATGTACCCGCCGCCACCCTCCCAGTTGGTCAGGGAGAAGCATTCCATCTGTGTGCCGTCGTAGTCCGTTTCGGCGCCGAAGGACAGGCCGCGCATGGTCACGGCGCCGTCATCGTAGAGGAGGGTCAGCTCGTAATCGGGATTGTCCCAGTATTTCCCCTGGGCGGCGTCATAGGCGGTGACGGTATAGGTACCGCCCTGGGCGGGCCAGGCGGGATTACAGAAGGTTCCGTCAGGGTAAAAGCGCAGGTAATCCAGGCTCATGCTGCCGCCGGCCCAGAACTCCCAGCAGCCCACCAGCCGCGCCATGACCTCCGCGACGGGCTCGCCCATGACGGGCGTCAGATCCTTAAGCGGGACAAAGAGCCAGGCGGGCTTTCCGCTGATCTCCGTCTGCACCAGGGCATATTCGTCACCCAACATGCCGATGGCGGTCAGTTCCGTCCCGGGAAGGAGGACGTGCTGCCCATACTGGGACAGGAGGGGATCATCGGTGAGGGCGGTCATCTCCGCCACGCGCACGGGGACGGCAATCTGCGGATACGCATCGCTGCCCACAACCTTGTAGCCGGGCAGCTGGCTGGCCTTGATGAAGCCGAAGCGGTGGGTGCGCTGGCTGACTTCGTAGCGGATGTGCAGCCACACGGTGCCGTCCTCCGCCACCCATTCCCGCAGGACGTAGATTTCGCCGTTGGTGGACACAGCCGCCTTGCCGCTGCCGGCCCGCCAGGCATCCTCGCTGGGCGCGCCGTAGACGGGGATGGTGCCCTTCTTGCCGGGGGAGTACAGGCGGCCGGGGTTGAGGCTGTCCTCGTACCAGCCGAGGATGTCGCTGCCGGAATCCAGGGCGCGGCGCATCACGTTGAACCGGCGCACCTCCTCCACGGACCGGGGCAGCAGGCGGATGCTGAACTTCTCCAGGGTGACGCCGCCGTAAATATAGTATTCAGCGGACTGCCCGTCCCCGGTGCAGGTGAAGGTGCTGTCGTTTCCGGTGAGGGTCATGGTGAAGTCGCCGATCTTCGCGGCGGTGAGCATGAAGCTGTCGCCGCAGGGCGCGAAGGTGTAGCGCTCGTTCTTGCCGTAGGAGAGGACGAAGCCGTTGCCGGATTTGGTCAGCGTCGGGTCGTCCCGGTGGTCGGTGGGCTGCCACAGGGCGCGGGTATAAACCTGCAGGGGCGCGTTCCTGCCGCTGACCAGCATCAGCGCGTGATGGTAGCGGCTTTTCATGGCGGCCACATTGCCCACCTGATCGCACATGGTCGTGTAATCGTCCCAGCGGTCATCCGCCATGACGGCGCTGAGCAGGTCGCCCTTCAGGCCCCAGCTGTTGGCCAGGGCGGCGGCGGGCAGCAGGAGCAGGATGAGGAGGAATGCGAGGGTGCGCTTCATGACATGCGCCTCCTTTGGCGGTTTCTGCCTATATAACGGAAGAAAGCGGCAGATCCCTGCATGCGCGAAGGGGATCTGCCGCAGAATTGTCAGCGCTCCTGCACGTAGATGAGTGTGGCGCGGACGCTGCCGTCCAGGTTCAGGACGTACACGCTGCAGGATTCGTCGCAGGCGAGGAGGTAGTCCCCGCCGAAGAAGTACAGGCCGGAATAGATTGCGTCGGAGATTTTCACGGGGGTGAAGTCGGTCAGCGAGATGTGGTAGGTGCCCTCGACGGCATCGTTCTCGTAGCGGCGCAGGAAGATATCGTTGTAGCCCGCGTAACGCTTCAGGGAGAGGTAGGCGCTGTCCTCCGTGACAGCAAGGGCGGTGCTGGAGCTCATGCACTCCGCGCTGAAGACGGGCGTGACCTCATGGTCGGGGCTGATGCGGAAAAGCAGCTGACTGTAGCCCGCATTGTGGATGAGCAGGCCGTCCCCTGCGGGCAGCAGGGTGCGATAGCTGGCGACGGGCAGGGGGACGTCCGCGGTCAGGCCGCTTTCGTCCGTGCAGACGATCTTCTCCCGGAAATCGACGCCTTCTCCGGCGGTTGCATATACCCGATTGCCCAGCGCAATGCCTCCGGGCGCGTCGGCGTTATCCGACAGCACCCTGTCGCCCTGGATGTGCAGGAAGCGGTGCGGCTCGCCTGAATGCCTGTTGTACAGCGGGATGTAAAGCGAGCCGTCCTCCGCGAAGACCGTCAGGGACAGGTTGCTCAGATTGGTTGTGGCCAGCAGCGTTTCCCGGCGCAGGGGCAGGTCGTAGCAGTACAGCCTGTCGCCGTCGTCGCCGTTGCGGATATCATAATAGTAAAGGAAGCAGCCGCTCTGGCCGATGATGCGCACCCTTTCGCCGCCAGCAGGCCGGCAGAGCTTCACCAGCTGGCCGTCCTCCAGCACGCACAGCCAGCCGTCGAAGGCCGTGTCATTCATGCTGTCATTGCACTGGGGGAGGTAGTACAGCTGCCCGCCATACACGCCCAGCCATGCATCAGCCTCCCATTGATGCTGGTTGGACAGGCAGAAGAACTCCGCCGGGAGGTCGGGGACGTCGGCGGAAACGGTCACTCCCGCCGGGAGGAGCGCGCAGCCGGTGCAGACAGCCGTCAACAGCAGCATCAGGACGACAGCAATGACCTTGCAGCGTTTCATGCGGTTCACCTCTCCTGCGTATTATCGAATATCATTATACACTTTGCTTTCCACAATGTCAAGCCCTGCATCAGGGCAGCAAAAAGCCCGGAAGCGCATCCTTCCGGGCCAACATGTTCAGCAGCTGAACACTCCCCCCGCTCTACGCGAGTACAACCCCAACCGAAGGCCGTCAGCTCAATCGCGAGAATGGGTGTCGAGAGGGGCGAAGCCCCTTCGTGGGATCCAAGGGAAAAGCCCTTGGCAGGGCGCAGGGATGGAGTCCCTGCGGCGGCTTAGTAATTCTGAGCCTTGATGGCGAAGTAGCTCTGGGGATGGTCGCAGACGGGGCAGACCTCGGGGGCCTTCTGGCCGATGTGGATGTGGCCGCAGTTGCCGCACTCCCAGATCATGTCGCCCTCGCGGGAGAAGACCAGGCCGCCCTCGACGTTGGCCAGCAGCTTGCGGTAGCGCTCCTCGTGGGCGCGCTCGATGGCAGCCACCATGCGGAACTTCGCGGCGATCTCGGGGAAGCCCTCCTCGTCGGCTTCGCGGGCCATGCGGGCGTACATCTCGGTCCACTCCTCGTTTTCGCCGGTGGCGGCAGCCAGCAGGTTGGCGGCCGTGGCGGGGATGCCGCCGCCGCACAGGAGCTTGAACCACATCTTGGCGTGCTCCTTCTCGTTGTTGGCAGTGTTCTCGAAGATCTCGGCGATCTGCACATAGCCGTCCTTGCGGGCGCGGGAGGCAAAGTAGGTGTACTTGTTGCGGGCCATGGACTCGCCGGCAAAGGCTTCCATCAGGTTCTTCTCGGTACGGGTTCCTTTCAGATCACGCATGTCAATTTCTCCTTTCAAGTTTCCGGTTCCGTCATCAGAACGTCCGGACTGCTTGTGTTCATTATACCACAATACGGAGCGCTGAAACAAGAATCTTGCATATTTTCTTTGCGTGGCGTGGATACCTGCGCGGCTGGAAAATCATCCGGGATGTTGACTGTTATCCTGCTGCGTGGTATAATGTAGCATGTATCTTTGTGCCTGTCCGTGGGCGCAGGGAAGGAGCTGTATGGATAAGAAAAACTGGCTGGTGATCGGCGGGATTGCGCTGCTGGCGGTGCTGCTGCTGGCGCTGGTGCCGCTGCTGCCGGGGACGGAGGCGGCGGAGGACTGCGTCATCATCCGCGTGGGTGATGAGGAATACGCCCGCGTGCCCCTCTCGCAGCCGCAGACCATCACCATCAACCAGGCCAATGGCGCGGTCAATGTCGTTGAGGTGACAGAGAATGGCATGCGCATGGCCTCTTCCACCTGTCAGAATCAGATCTGCGTCCACCGGGGATGGATCACCCTGGACAACTGGGAGCTGATGGGCGGCGCGTTCGTTTCGTGCCTGCCCAATCAGGTGCTGCTGGAGCTGGTGGAGGCAAGCGTGGATTGATTGCATGAAAGGCATGATCATGATGAAAAGAAACGGCATGCGCCTGCTGGCGCTGCTGCTGTGCGCGCTGCTGCTCACGGGCTGCACGGGGCGGGAGAATGCCCCGGGGGAACCGGAAGCGACGCTCCTGCCCGCGGCCTCTGCTGCAGGCGCGGAAAAGACCACCGGCTACGGCTGGTACTTCGACACCCTGGTGACCCTGACTCTCTATGGCGCGGATGAGAACGCCATCAACGATGCCCTGGCTGCCTGCGCCCGCTATGAGCAGCTGCTGAGCAAGACCGTGGAGGGCAGCGACGTGTGGCGCATCAACCATGCTGGCGGCCAGCCGGTCACCGTTGACCCGGAAACGTGGGAGATCCTGCGCCGGGCAAAGGAGATCAGCGCGGCGACGGAGGGCGCTTTCTCCATCACCATCGCGCCCATCTCCGCCATGTGGGATTTCACCGGCGGCACCAACCGAATGCCCACCGACGAGGCGCGCCTGGCTGCGCTCCCGCTGGTGGATGACAGCGTCATCCTGCTGGGCGAGGGCTGCACGGTGACAGTTCCGGCTGGCGTGCAGGTCGACCTGGGCGGCATCGCCAAGGGCTACATCGCCGACCAGCTGGCGGCCATGCTGGCGCCCCGCTGCATGGGCGCCATCATCTCCCTGGGCGGCAACACCTACGTCGTGGGCGACAAGCCCGACGGCAGCTACAACACCGTGGGCGTGCAGGATCCCTTCGCCGCCACCGGGCAGCTGGAAGGCGTGCTGGTGTGCAAGAACGTTTCCGTGGTCACCTCCGGCACCTATGAGCGCGGCTTTGCCGGGGCGGATGGGCAGTGGTACCACCACATCCTCGATCCGAAGAACGGCCTGCCCGCTGAAACGGATCTGGTCAACGCCACGCTGGTGATGACCTCCTCCATGACCGCCGATGCGCTGGCGACGGCGTTCATCGTCGTGGGCAGCGATCGTGCCCTGGCCCTTGCGCAGCAGATGGGCGTGGATGCGCTGTTCATCACGCAGGATGGCCGCACCCTGACGACGGATGGCTTCGTGGAGAAGTACGGCTACATGACCTACGAGGCCTTCATCGCCCGATAATGTTCCCGATTGGATCGTTCCATTTCCATAGATCCCTAACGACAAGGAGGCAACCCTGATGAGCAATGTTAATAAGAAGCAGCTTCCGGCGTTTCTGGTGCTGACGATCATTTCGCTGGTGGCGGCCCTCGTTCTGGCCGTGACCAACGAGGTGACCAAGGGCCCCATCGCCGAGCATGCTGCCCGTGCGCGCCGCGAGGCGTTCAACACCGTGCTGCAGGCCGCGGATTATCAGGAAATCGAGGTTCCTGCCGGGCATGAGTCCGTGTCTGCGCTGTACAAGGCGGTGGACGAAAACGGCGCTGAGCTGGGCTACACGGTCGTGGCGTCTGCCTCCGGCTATGCCGGCCCTGTGGCGGTGACCCTGGGCGTCGGCAGCGACGGTATGGTGACCGGCGCGGTCATCGGCGACACCAGCTTTGCCGAGACCGCCGGCTTCGGCATGCGCTGGAAGGAAGAGACCGACCGCTGGGAGCAGTTCAGGCAGATCGATACGGCAAACGGCGGCGCCATCGAGGCCATCACCGGCGCGACGGTCACCTCCAATGCCGTGCTGAACGCCACCAACGCGGCCATTAACTGCGTCAATGAAGCACGCGGCGTGGCTGCCCGCGATGTGGTGGAGAAGGGCACGCCCGCTGCGCCCGTGGTGGAGCAGGTCGCCCTGGAGGGCGGCATCCACGAGGGCAGCGCCAAGGGCTTTGCCTCTGACGTCCGCGTCCAGCTGACCATGGATGACGCTGGCGTTGTGACCGGCCTGAACATCGACGCCATGGGCGAAACGATGGGCTTCGGCACCCGTGCCAGCACCGAGCCGGAATTTGCCCAGCAGTTCGTGGGCAAGGCCGCTCCCTTCGCTGCAGGCGAGAACATTGACACGCTCACCGGCGCGACCGTTACCTCCAAGGCGGTCATCGAGGCTGTCAACGCGGCCTGCGCTGCGCCTGTGAACCCCGACGCTGTGCCCTTTGACCTGGGCGGCGATGCCGGCGCGGAAGAGCCCGCTGTCGAGACGGTTGCCCAGCCCCTGCCTGCGGATGCGCTGGTGGGCACTGCCCGCGGCTTTGCCTCCGACGTGAAGGCCGTTGTGACCCTGGATGAGAATGGCGCCATCGCCACCCTCACCATTGACTCCATGGGCGAGACGCCCAGCATCGGCACCCGCTGCACCGAGGACGAGGCCTTCGCGGCGCAGTTCATCGGCAAGACCATCCCCGTGGAGGGTATTGATGTGCTCTCCGGCGCGACGGTGACTTCCAATGCCGTCATCGCGGCGGTGAATGCGGCCGAGGTTCCTGCTCCCGCCGAGATCCTGACCGCGAAGGGCTCCGGCTACGGCTCCGGCGTTGTGGTGAATGTCACCCTGAACGAGGACGGCACCATCGCCACGCTGGACATCGACGTGTCCGGCGAGGTTCCCCCGATCTGCAACAACATTCTGGTTGACGCCTTCGTGAACCAGTTCATCGGCAGGAAGGGCCCCTTCGTGGCCGGTGAGGGC
>JAFQQT010000061.1 GCA_017410455.1 Clostridia bacterium | reverse complement strand
TGTTGGCCTTTATGATATTAAGGCCCTTGCTACCGTTGGTAGTGGCGATGTAAACTACGATTTCGTTTGGAAACTCTGTGTCCTTGCAGGTGTTGCAATAGTGTCCTATACAATTGGCAAGTTCCGCTTCCAGAAAAAAGATTTACCGCTGTAATCTTCAAATATTTCACGGCTGTTGCTCCATTATAGGGCAACAGCCGTGTGTTTTTAGTCAAGCGGTTTGTATTCAGTAACGGTTTTTAGATAGGTTTCTGGGTCACCGTTCAAGATAAGGTCTGCATATTCCAAAGGGGCGTTGTAGATAAGATAATCAAGCTCTGAGCGTTCGTACATATTACGGGCAATCTCGTTCTCAACAGCAATAGTATCAATCGCAATCATGCTGCCATCGGTGAACTTCAGCTCCACACAGCAGTTATCGAAGTTATATTCACAGGATATAAGGTGTTCCATGGGGTTTACCTCCAAAATATATTGTTTGGAAGTAATGTAAGCGTGGGTTTTTAGTGTGGTATCTTTAAGTTTGGGAAACCCCGGTTTCCCAGTTGGATACGGCCTGCCTTGTTACATGGAAAATGTCGCCAAAGGCTTCCTGTGTCAGATTCTGCTCTTTTCGGATTTTCTGGATTGTATGTCCGACGTTCATCCAATCACCTCCCCTTGTTGTTGACATCAGGGTAAACGATTGTGCCTGAAAAGTAAAGCAAGAAACGCTTGACAAAGCAAAAACACGCACCGTTTTGAATAGAAAACTGCCCCGGAGATTTCTCTCCGGGGCAGCGCTGTTATCTACCGCGTGGGCCGCAGTATCACGGAATTGTCTTACTCAGCGATCTTCTTGAACTCTTCGAAGACAAACTGAACCTTGGGGCCGATAACAACCTGCACAGCAGTCTTACCGGGACGGATGACGCCAGAAGCGCCGGAGGACTTGATCTTCTTCTCGTCAACCAGCAGGCGATCCTTGACTTCCAGGCGCAGACGGGTGATGCAGTGATCGATGGAGGCAATGTTCTCCTTGCCGCCCAGGCCTTCCAGAATGATCTGGGCCATGGTGGTGTAGTCATCGTTGGCCAGCTCGATCTTGGTCTCGCTCTCCTGATCGTCCTCACGGCCGGGGGTCTTCAGATCCCACTTGGTGATGGCGAAGCGGAACACCAGGTAGAACACCACGAAGGCAGCGATGCCCAGGGGCAGGATCAGCCAGGTGTTGGCAGCGGCGGGCAGGGAAGCGGAGAAGACCAGGTCGGTCGCACCGGCAGAGAAGCAGAAGCCGGCACGGAAGCCCAGGGCCACAGTGATCGCGGCGAAGATGCCGTACAGGGCAGCGTACACCACGTACAGGGGGAAGGCCAGGAACATGAAGGCGAATTCGAAGGGCTCGGTGACGCCGCAGATGAAGGCACACAGAGCAGCGGAGCCAACGATACCGATCGCGATCTTGCGGTTCTTGGTCTTGGCGGTCTGGATCATGGCCAGCGCAGCGCCGGGGATACCGAACATCATGCAGGGGAAGAAGCCGGCCATGTAGGAACCGACGGACCAGTCGATGACGGTGCCGTTGGCCATGGTGCCGCCCTCAACCAGGCTGCCCCAGTAGGCAGTCAGGTCGCCCAGACCGATGGTATCGAACCAGAACACGTTGTTCAGGGCGTGATGCAAGCCGGTGGGGATCAGCAGACGGTTCAGGAAAGCGTAGATACCGGCGCCCACAGCGTCCAGGCTGACGATGGCACGGCCGATCTCGTACAGGCCACGGAAGATGATGGGCCACACGAACAGCAGGATCGCGGAGACGATGATGGAGACCACAGCGGTCACGATCGCAACAGCGCGCTTGCCGGAGAAGAAGGCCAGGAAGTCAGGCAGCTTGGTGCCCTTGAACTTGTTGTAGCACACGCCGCCGATGATGCCGCCCAGGATGCCGATGAAGGCATTGCCGGCGGTCTTGGCGTAAGCCACTTCGTTGATCTCGTTGATCATGAAGGGAGCGATGGTCTTCACAGTGCCGGGGGCCAGCAGCGTGGTCATCATCAGGTAGGCGACCATACCGGCCAGACCGGCGGTGCCGTCGTTGTCCTTGGCCAGGCCAACGCCAACGCCGATGGCGAACAGGATCGCCATGTTGTCGATCAGAGCCGCACCGGCCTTGATCAGGAACACGCCCAGCACATAGGCAAAGCCTTCGGTAGCACCAGCGGCGCCCATGGCAGCGGGAGCCAGCGCGTAGCCCAGGCCCATCAGGATACCGCAGATCGGGAGAGCAGCAACGGGCAGCATCATGGCCTTGCCCAGCTTCTGCAGATACTTCATCATAGTGATGAACCTCCTAAAAATTCTCTTGTGTTACTCTATACAAAGCTGTCGGCCCACGACAGCCGTGTATCGGTGTTGAGGTGGGATTTGGCCCGATTCACAGCAACCGCGCTTCATCCCGGATGTAATGTAGTGGAGCTTACAGGTTGGCAGTGAGGAAAGCCTGCAGCTCGGCAGCAGCCTTCTCTTCGTCAGCACCTTCGATGGTGATGGTCAGCTCCATGCCCTGCTTGGCAGCCAGGCGCATCAGCGCCATCAGGCGCTTGGCGTCAGCAGTACCGGTGGGGGCGGTCACGGTGATCTTGGAGGCGAAGGGGGCAGCCGCCTTCACCAGCATACCGGCGGGACGGGCGTGCATACCCAGGGGGTCATTGATGACATGCTTGATCTCTTTCATTGGAATCTACCTCACTTTCGTGATATTGATTATGCGTTAAACATCGGACTCGCAGACCAGCTTCCTGGATTCCAGGATGCGGCCGGCGGCCATGCTCAACTCGGTATAGCCCATCTCGATGAACTTCTCCTGCATCCTGGGATCAGCGCCCAGCTCACCACAGATGCCCGCCCAGATGCCATTGTCGTTGGCCGCCTTGGCGATATGGGCCAGCAGCGCCATCAACGCAGGATGGTAGGGGTCGTAGAACTCGCCCAGTTTTGCGTTCTGCCGATCCACCGCCAGGGTGTACTGGGTCAGGTCGTTGGTGCCCACGGAGAAGAAGGCAGCCTCCTTGGCCAACTCGTTCGCCAGCACGGCTGCGGCGGGAGTTTCCACCATCACGCCGATGGGGACATCCTTGGTAGGATAGCCCTCGTCCTCCAGCTCCTTGCGGACACGGGCGCAAAGCGCCTTGGCGGCCTTCAGCTCCCAGACGGAGGCTACCATCGGGAACATCATGTGCAGATTGCCATAAGCAGAAGCGCGGTAGATCGCCCGCAGCTGAGGGCGGAAGATCTCCTCATTGGTCAGGCAGATGCGCAGACCGCGCAGGCCCAGCGCAGGATTCTCCTCGGCCTCCAGGCCCAGGTAATCAACCTGCTTGTCGGCACCGATGTCCAGCGTGCGGATGACCACGGGCTTTTCACCCATGGTTTCGGCAACCTGCTTATAGGCTTCGTACAGCTCGTCCTCGGTAGGAAGGGAATCCCTGCCCAGATACAGGAACTCGCTGCGCATCAGGCCGACGCCCTCGGCATCCGCCTTGATGGCATCCACAGCGTCCTCAGGGCAGCCGATGTTGGCCACCAGCAGCACCTTCTTGCCGGACTTGGTGATGCTTTCCTTGCCGCGGTAAGCCTCCAGGGCATCGCGGGCAGCGGCAGCCTCGGCCTGCTTGGCGCGCAGCATCGCCAGGGTCTCCTCGTCAGGGTCGGCATACCAGGTGCCGGTGAAGCCGTCCACCGCGAGAATCTGGCAGCCTTCCGCCGCATCAAAGGTGATGTCGGACTGCACCAGGGAGGGAATATTCAGCGTTCTTGCCAGAATGGCGGTATGGCTGGAAGAGGAACCCTGACGGGTAACGAAGGCCATGATCCGCTCGCGGGGCAGCTGAATGGTCTCGCTGGGGGCGAGATCCTCGGCCACCAGCAGGAAGGAGCCCTCCGGCAGCTGGAAGCCGGTATTGCCGCAGAGAATGTCGTACAGCCGGTGGGACATGTCCCGGATGTCGGCGCTGCGGGCGTTCATGTATTCATCGTCCATGGCGGCGAAGACCTGGGCGAATTCCTCGCCCGTGTCCAAGGCCGCGATGGCAGCGGCCGCGCCGCCTTCGATGGCCAGGTTGACGCCGTCCAGGTAATCCAGGTCGTCCAGCATCAGCAGCTGCACTTCCACGATGGCAGCCTGCTCCTCGCCGATTTCGACCTTTGCCTTTTCAAACAGGGCCGTCAGCTGGGCGCGGGCGGTCTCCAGTGCGGCGCTGAACTTTGCCTTCTCCACCGCCGGATCACCGGAAGGAATGGGCAGCGTGCGCTGCGCCTTGCGGTACACCACCGCAGGGCCAATGGCTACGCCGGGGAATACCGGCAGACCAATACCTTTTTTCATAGGCGCTCCTTACTTTGCCAGTTCGATGACCACGTCGGCGTTGGTGACATTCTTGCCCACATGGGTGTTGAAGGTGCTGTAAGCGTCGGTGTTGCAGATCACCATGGGAGTGATGATGGGCAGACCGGCGGCCTTGATGGCCTCCAGGTCGGCCTCGATCAGCAGCTGGCCCTTCTTGACCTTGTCGCCGTCCTTCACATGCACGGTAAAGGGCTTGCCCTCCAGGCCGACAGTCTCCAGGCCCACGTGGATCAGGATTTCCGCACCGCAATCGGCCACCAGGCTCACCGCGTGGCCGGTGGTAAACATCATGTCCACTGTTGCATCACAGGGCGCATAGACCTTGCCCTCAGCAGGATCAATGGCAATGCCATTGCCCAGCATACCTTCGGCGAAGGTGGGGTCGGGCACTTCACTAATTGCCACGGCCTTGCCGGCCATGGGCGCGCAGAGTTCATCCATGTTCTTACCGAACAGCTTTTTCAAAATACCCATATTTGAATCGACCTTTCCATACAGCCGCAGTCCTCCCCTTCGGAGAAGATTCAACGCAGCATCGTGATAATTATAGACTATCAAATTTCCCTACCAATGTCAATCGCAAACAAGGCAAATCAGCTCGAAAACGCACTGTTTTTTTTGCAATTTCCTGCATTTTTCGAAAAATTTCCTGTATACATTTGATGTAAGATAAATTATGTATACCAGAACACTATTCTGTGCTATACTGTTATATAGGGAGGGATTTTTCATGAAACGCATTCTGGACTGCCAAAGCTCTGACTTCCTTCGCATGTTCCGTCAGGAACTGCTGGATGCCATTACAGCCAGTGAAGGCCGCACCATCGCTTGTGAGACCATCGGCGCCATCATGCCCATGCTGGGGGACATCACCAATGCAGAATTCGCAGCTGCCATGGGCGCGGATATTCTGCTGCTGAACATGTTTGACGTGCAAAAGCCCGTCATCCACGGCCTGCCGAAAACCGAGCCAGAGAACGTGATCCGCAAGCTGAAGGAGCTGACAGGCCGCCCCATCGGCATCAATCTGGAGCCGGTGGAACAGGTGCTTTCCTCCGAAAATCCGGAAGAAAATATGTGGGCCATGACCAGCGGCAGAAAGGCCACCCTGGAAAATGCCCGGAAAGCCGCCGATATGGGCGTCAATTTCATCCTGCTGACCGGCAATCCCGGCATTGGCGTAACCAATGAAGCCATTGAACAGACGCTGCGGTTGTTCAGGCAGGAGCTTGGAGACCGGCTGATCCTGGCCGCCGGCAAAATGCATGCCTCCGGCATTCTGACAGAGGGCGCAGAAAACATCATCACCAAAGACGATATTGCCGCATTTTCTGCTGCCGGCGCGGATATCATTCTGCTGCCTGCTCCGGGAACGGTGCCCGGCATCACGGTGGAATATATCCGTCATCTGGTCAGCTACGCCCACAGTCTGGGCTGCCTGACCATCACGGCCATCGGTACCTCCCAGGAGGGTGCGGATGTGGCCACCATCCGCCAGATTGCCCTGATGTGCAAAATGACCGGCACGGATATACATCACCTGGGCGATGCAGGCTACGGCGGCATGGCCTTGCCGGAGAATATCCAGGCTTATTCCATCGCCATCCGAGGGATTCGGCATACCTATCGGCGTATGGCGGGTTCTGTTAACCGCTGATTTGCATATCGCCAAACATGATGACGATTGATCATCAGCCGTCCCGAAAGGGGCGGTTTTTCGTGTTTTTAGACCCAAACGTGTACTTTTGTGTGTACTTGGAAAAATAAAAAAGCCCGCAATCGCAGTGTGAATGGCTTCTATCGTGTCGAAGTGGCGGGATTCGAACCCGCGGCCCTTGGGTCCCGAATGCCGGTTGTTAGTTTCAATATCATAACTTGTTGTCCGATTTTTCTGAAGCTGTTTGCTGGCGTATACCTTGAAAACACGGTGTTTTCATCAAAAAGAAAAAAACCCTTGATTTCTCAAGGGCTTTCGACGTGTCGAAGTGGCGGGATTCGAACCCGCGGCCTTTTGGTCCCGAACCAAACGCGCTACCAAACTGCGCTACACCTCGATGAAAAGCCATCCCCTGGAACGGATCACAGAGGATGACAAGAGCCAATAGAGGGACTCGAACCCTCGACCTGCTCATTACGAGTGAGCTGCTCTACCTACTGAGCCATATTGGCATGCGCTGACATATCAGCTTTACTATCATAGCAAACTCCTTTGGGTTTGTCAAGGGGCAATGTGAATTTTTCCCCATTCCCGCACGATGAGGGAATGTAAATTCAACAATTATTTCCAAAAATAGTGAGAATGCCCTGTTTTTGTTGCGTTGTGTAAATCGCAGACAGAACCAGAGCAGCTGCACACTGACCGCACGACGCCTGCCACGTGGTCTGCGGCCCAATCTGGCACACCAGTTCCGTCTGTTCCACAGAAACGACAAAACAAGGAGGTACCCGTATGAACCGCTTCATTCACCGTGCACTGATCCTCTCCCTGGCAGTCCTCATGCTGCTGTGCGTGGGGGTCGGCACCGCCAGCGCCCGCAGCATGACCATCTTCCACAACATGGATGACTACGTCGAGGGCGAGAGCCTCACCATCATGTGGTATACCGATGTGGCCGGGGCTGACCACTACGACTGCACCATCCTCAACCAGACCACCGGCGTTTATGTGCGCTCCCGCGCCACTTCCAGCAGCGGCTATGACGCCTATGTGTCCGGCAGCAAGGTGACCGCCGGCTACTACAAGGCGTGGGTCGGCGCTGTGGCGGCCGATGGCACCGTGCTGGATCAGGGCACGATCTACTTCACCGTCAACGCTGCCTCCGAGTGCGATCACAGGTGGAGCTCCCGCACGGGCTGCTGTACCTGGTGCGACGAGGAATGCCCGCACAACAACGGCGTCTACCAGGTTGAAACCGGTGCGACCGGCGTGAGCATCTCCAGCACGCAGCACCGCATCACCTGGTACTATGACGAGGAATGCAAGATCTGCCGCTACGTCATCAGCGAAGGCAAAACCCGCACCGAGAAGGGTTCGCACTCCTTTGACGCCAACGGCGACTGCGAAATGTGCGATTACCGCGCCGCCTGCAAGCACTCGGATACCGAGCTTGAGGAGACCAGCTGCACCTACACGCAGTATGACGAGACCTACCACAAGGTCAAGACCATCAGCAATGAGGTCTGCGCCAACGCCAACTGCGGCAAGATCGTTGAACGCGGCATCATCGACACCTACAAGGCCAAGCACAACATGGTCAACGGCAAGTGCAAGGACTGCGGCTATGCCAAGACCTACGACCCCCTGTCGGTGAGCATCAGCCGCAACAGCTCCTCCGCCTACACGGGCAGCACCATCGGCGCGACCTGCAGCGCCAGCGGCGGCACCGGCAAGTACAACTACTACTGGTATGTCTACCGCAACGGCACGGAGATCTACTCCACCAGCTCCTGGGACACCCGCGGCAGCTACACCGCCTCCCAGGCAGGCAGCTACACCTTCAAGGTGCTCGTGGAGGACAAGACCACCAAGGAGCAGAAGTCCGCAACCTCTGGCACCATCACCGTGACGGAGGCCCCCTGCCAGCACACCTCCACCAGGAAGGTGCAGGATGGCGAGTTGCAGTACACCAAGATCTCCGACAGCAAGCACAGCATCCGCACCAACTGGGCTGATGTGTGCACCAAGTGCAACGCCACCGTCCGGACCTACTACTCCACCAGCGAGGCCGCGCACACCTACTCCGGCAGCTCCTGCAAGTACTGCGGCAGCGCCAAGCCCACCGAGGCCTGCACCCACGCCTCCAAGACCAGCAAGGAGCTCTCGCGCAGCTACCGCGCTTCCACCTCCGCCACCGAGCACATCGTGGATATCACCTGGGAGGACCGCTGCGCCAACTCCGCCTGCGCCCAGCTCCTGAACAACACGCGCGTCACCACCACGAAGGAAGCCCACACCTTCTCCGGCGACGTATGCACCAGGTGCGGCTACGCCCGCGTCAGCGAGCAGGGCTGTGACCACGCGTCCCAGAAGAAGACGCAGCTCTCCCGCTCCGTCAAACAGCACGATGCGGACTTCCACGCCGTTGTGACGACCTACAAGGTCACCTGTGCCAACGCCTCCTGCGGCGAAGTGCTCAGCAGCAGCAAGACCGAAACGACCTACGCGAAGCACACCTTCCAGGGCAACGCCTGCACCGCCTGCGGCTACAAGGCGGCCTGCAAGCACACCACTGAGTCGAAGGTCTCCAACGGCTCCACCACCTACAAGATCGCCGATGCGAACCAGCACTTTGCCGCGACCAGCTACACCGTCACCTGCGCAGACTGCGGCAAGGTCATCGACGCCAACTACACCGAGTCCGTGCGTTTCAGCCACACCATGGTCAACGGCAGCTGCAAGTACTGCGGCTACCAGGCCGCTGTGGAGCCCGGGCGCGAGCTGATCTCCACCCGGCTGATCAACGAAACGACCGAGGTGCACCGGGTCGTTGAAACGTGGAAGGTCACCCACGCCGATGGCGCCGTGACCACCGAGGAGACCTCCCGCTACGAGGAGCATGTGGCCACGCGCACCAGCGCGGAAGCCAAGCACCCCCACAAGCAGTTCATCGTCTGCGAATGCGGCGCGCGCCCCTACACCGGCAAGGAAGGTTACCTCGCCACCTGCACCACCTGCAACCCCACGCCCCAGACGGCCCCCGAGGAGCAGGACTGCACCGTGACCGGCAATCACACCTACTCCAACGCCGTCTACGCCGAGCAGCACCCCCACCCGCTCCAGTACGTCGCCTGCAAGTGCGGCGCCATCTCCTATGATGTGTCCCCGATGATCCTGGGCGTTTCCCTCAACTGCTGCCAGTGCGGCCATCACAACTATGGCGGCGCGGTGCCCGACGGCGGCTACTACAGGTTCTACTGCGCCTGCGGCCACTCCATCTGCATTGAAGGCACCGCTGCGGAGCGCATGGGCGAGTTCTTCATCCAGGCCGACACCACCCTGTGGGAGAGCGACCCCTTCCGCATCATCGGCGGCGAAGCCATCGGCAAGCTGACCGAAGGCGGCTATGTGTACATCTCCGAGACCATCGACGCCACCAAGGACCCCGGCGCAGCCATGACCGGCGCAGTCGTCGGGCTCTTCGAGGCCGATTATGATGAGCAGCAGGTCCTCAAGTGGGAGTACCTCATCACGCAGATGCTCGTTCGCAATCCCGAGTACGGCTACTCCGGCGAGATCCGCGACCTGGAAGCCGCCTACAATGTGCAGAACGCGGCCAACACCGTCGACGACGCCATGGAGCTGTACGAGAAGATGGGCGACGCTGCGCTCATCAAGACCGTGGACGACTGGATCGAGCAGTATGACAACGTCATCACCAGCCTGATGAAGAATCAGGACGTGCTGGAAGCCGCCATCGATGCCGGCAATGCCACCGAGGAGCAGGTGCGCCAGTGGAATCAGGTTACCGCGCAGATCGACTCCATGTCCGAGACCCGCACGACCCTTGCCGGAATGAGCGAGACCGGCAGCGTCGTGGGCGAGACGGCCGAGATGCTCAGCTTCGCCGTGGAGGGCTTCCTGACCTACGAGAACACCCGCCAGCTCTACAATGACTACTACGAGCTGAGCATCCTCTACGACGCCAACATGGCCAAGCTGAACAGCATCATCACCTCCGCCCAGGCCATCGGCAACTACGACATCGTCGTCGCCGCCCAGAACCTCAAGGCCACCCTGACCGAGCAGGCCAACATGACCCTGGAGCAGATGAACGCCAACATCGCCGTGGACACCGCCCTTCAGATCGGCACCGGCTATGTGGTGGATTCCGCCTCCGAGCTCCTCAACACGGTGCTGAACAACGCCGCCCCGCCGCTGAAGATCGTCGGCGCGGTGGGCAGCGTTGCCGACTTCATGCTGGGCTGGGGCGACTCCTACGAGAGCGCCCAGACGCTGATGCTCCTGCGCGACATGGACAACAAGCTTGGCCTGGAAGTGCAGCAGGTGCTCCAGGATGACCCCGAGAACGGCCGCTATCTGGCGGAACTCTACATCATCCTGCAGATCGAGGGCCTGAACCAGACCAAGGACTTCCTCCAGGACTATGAGGACGCCCGCGGCCTGTCCGTTTCCGAGTTCAACATCAACGACCTCGACCGGTACATGTCCACCATCGACAGCCACATCAACTGCCGCGTGACCGAGAACGCCGCGCTGTACACGATGTACGGCCAGTACCAGGTGGAGAAGGAGACCCTCGACACCGTCGTCATCACCAGCGCGCAGGGCATCCTGCGCACCGGCCCCGACGCCCAGTCCGGGTATGTCTACACCGCCCACAAGGGCGAGTCCTTCGAATTCCTGGGCCGCGAGAACAGCTGGTACAAGGTGCTCTACAAGGGCAATGTGGCTTACGTCTCCGTGTCCGTCTCCACGCTGGAGTAAGCGCCCACCAAACCCACACAGACCCATATGGCAAGGGGCCGTGCCTCCGATCCCAACGGAAGCACGGCCCCTTTATGCTGTTGCCGAACCCGCTCAGGCCTTGTCGCGGGTGATGTTGCGCACCCACTTCTGCCGGCGGTAATACCAGATGTTGACCGGGAGCTTGACGAACTCATCCAGGCAGAGAATGAAGTACACCCACATCTCCGGGAGCTTGAGCACAAATGCGCAGAACAGCCCCACCGGCACCGCGTAGAGCCACATGGCCACCGCATCGCAGATCAGCCCGTAGCGCACGTCGCCGCCGGAGCGGAAGATGCCGCAGATGAGCATCGTGTTCAGGGAGATGCCCATGATGTAGTAGGCGTTGATGTAGAGCATCAGGTTGAGATCCTCCACCGCGCCGGGGGTGACGTCGCGCACGAAGAGGTGCATGAAGTCCAGCACCACCGGGCGCAGCAGCAGGATGGCCGCGCCGCCGATGAGCGCAGTGACCACCGCCATGCCGATGAAGCGCCGCGCATAGACCTTCGCGGCGTCCAGGCGGTTCTCGCCCAGGGTCTTACCCAGCACGATGCCCGCCGCATTGGCCGTGCCGAAGCACATGACCGTGCCCAGGTTGCGCACCACCGTCACCACGGAGTTCGCCGCGACGATATCGCTGCTCAGGTGGCCGAGGATGGCCGAATAGACGCTGAAGGCCAGGCCCCATACGATGTCGTTGGAGGCCGCGGGCACCGCCAGGCGCATGAAATCCCGCAGCAGCTGGCCGCCCTGCCCCAGCAGGTACTTCAGCCGCAGGCGGATGCGCCGGCAGGTCGCGCCATCCAGCATGCAGATGACCGCCTCCACCGCGCGGGTGATGCTGGTGGCCAGCGCCACGCCCATGATGCCCAGCTGCGGGAAGGGCCCGATGCCGAAGATGAAGCAGGCGTTGAGGATCACGTTCATCAGCACCGCGCCGCCATGGACCACCGCCGTCATCATCACCCGCTCCACGCTGCGCATCACGCTCAGGTAGACCTGCGCGAAGGAGCCCAGCACATAGGAGACAGCAACCGTCCGCAGGTAGATCACGCCCTGCTCAATCAGCGCCGGGTCAGGGGTGAAGAGCTGCATGATCTGCGCCGGGAACACGAGTGCCGCCAGCGCAAAGACCGTTCCCACCAGCAGCGCCAGCCGCACCGATATGCCCAGCACGCGCTCCACCGCGGTCTTATCGCCCTTGCCCCAGTACTGCGCCGCCATCACCGCCGAGGCCGAGGACAGGCCGTAAATCAGGTTGGACATGATGAAGGCCACCTGCGAGGCCAGCGACGATGCACTCAGCGCCTCCTGCGACACATAGGACAGCATGATCACATCGGCGGAATTGACCGCCGTGTCCATCAGGTTCTGCAGCGCAATGGGCAGCATGATCGCCAGCGCGTTGCGGTAGAACGCGCGCTTCTCCTGCTTTGAGCCCAGCGCTTCCACAGCCTGCGTCATCGTTTATTCCGCCTCCTGTACGAATTGATCCAGCATGATCATCCGGCCACCCTGCAGCCGGCTTGCCTCCGCCGCAAGGCAGGCGTAGTGGCTCTGGACGCTGCGGCTGATGGTGGTCAGGGCCTCGCTCATGCCCCGGCCCTGCAGCAGATCCAGGAAGTCCGCCACCATGCGCACGTCGCCGCCGCCATGGCCGGAGAAGTCCTGCGTCAGCTTCGTTACGTCGATCTCCTCCGCAGGCTTTGCGCCCACCTGGCCATATTCCTGCACGCGGATGATGTTCTTCTCCATGTCCGCATAAATCTCGCCCTTCGTGCCCATCAGGCGGATGCAGCGCCCGCCCGTGGCCGTGAAGGCCGTCATGGTGAAGGAAACGGTGACCTCGTCCGCCAGCTGCAGCAGCACCACCTGATGATCCACCACGTCGTTGTTCATGCGGTAGACGCAGCGTCCGTAGTCGCAGCCGTAGCTGTTCTCCCCGGCACGCAGGGCGGCCAGGAGCTTCTCCTTCGTGGGTTCGGGAGCCACCACGTTGCAGGGCCAGCTGTCGCCGTGCTTTTCAAACATGCCCAGGTAGTAGGTCTCCGCGTTGTAGGGGCAGGCGTCGGCATGGGGGCAGCCGTCGGTGCAGCGCTGGGCTGCGCCCTCAGGGGCGTTCGCGGCGGTGAAGTGGGTCAGGTGACCGAAGGAGCTGACCCGCTGGCACTCCTTGCCCGTCAGCCACAGGAGCATGTCCATGTCATGGCAGCACTTGGCCAGGATCATGGGCGTGGTCTGGGCCGACACATGCCAGTTGCCGCGCACGAAGGAGTGCGCCTGATGCCAGTAGGCCACGCGCTCGATGGCCTCCACCGTCATCACATCGCCGATGCGGCCGCGTTTCAGCAGCTCGCGGATGGTCTGGTAAAAGACTGTGTAGCGCAGCACATGGCAGACGATGACGTGCAGACCCTTCTTCTCCGCCAGCTCCGCGATGTCACGGCATTCCGCCACGCTGCGGGCCGCAGGCTTCTCCAGCAGCAGGTGATAGCCCAGGTTCAGGGCATCCATGGCGGGCTGATAATGCACGTCATCCGGCGTGCAGATAAAGAGCACATCCGCCAGCTTCGGCTGCTTCAGCAGGGTCTCGACGCTGTCAAAGCACATCTCCGCCGGGATATGGTAGCGCGCCGCCGCCACGGCCACGCGGTCAGGGCGGATGTCCGCAATGGCCACCAGCTCCGCGCGATCCGTGTACTTCTCCAGGCAGCGGGCGTAGGTATCAAGACCCCGGGAGCCCAGGCCCGCGATGGCGATGGTGATCTTCTTCTCCATCTTCTTCATAGCCTCCTGTGAGGTTGTTTTCGTCTGCAAGGATTCGACACGGGGCAGCGCATCCCTGCCGGACGCGCGAAAAATCCGGACTGCCTCCCCCGCAATTCCCTCTTGTAACGCCGCGCCGGATATGCTATCATAACCCCAGTCCCACAAACCAGATTAAGCATTACGAATTAAGAATTACGAATTTCCGGAGGCTCTATGGACATCCGCCTTGCCCCCATGGAGGGCGTCACCGACGCGGTACACCGCCGTGTCCACCACCGTCTTTTCGGCGGGGTGGAGAAGTACTACATCCCCTTCATCACCCCGTCCCACCACCAGGTCTTTACCACCCGCGATATGCGGGCCATCGCCCCGGAGAACAACGCGGGCGTGCCCTGCATCCCCCAGCTGCTGACGCGGGATGCGGAGCTGTTCCTCTGGGCGGCGCAGCAGCTGGCCGATCTGGGCTATGACGAGGTGAACCTGAACACCGGCTGCCCCTCCGGCACGGTGACGGCCAAGGGCCGCGGTTCCGGCGCCCTGCGTGACCCGGAGGGCCTGCGCGCATTCCTGGACGCCATCTTCGCCGCCAGCCCCCTGCCCGTGTCCATCAAGACCCGAATCGGCTTCTATGACGCGGCGGAATGGCCCGCGCTGCTGGCCATCTTCCGGGACTATCCCGTGAAGGAGCTGACCATCCACCCCCGCACCCGCAACGAGTTCTACAAGGGCGGCGTGCATGAGGACTGCTTCCAGCTGGCTGCAGATGCCGGCCTGCCGCTGGTGTACAACGGCAACCTCTTCAGCGCGGAGGACTGCGGGGCGCTGCAGACACGCTACCCGGACATGCCGATGATGATCGGCCGGGGCCTGATCGCCAACCCTGCGCTGGGCCGCCAGCTGCACGGCGGCGCACCCGCCACCGGCGAGGAGCTGCGTCATTACCACGACGCGCTCATGGCCGAATATGCCCGCGAGTACCCCGCCGACACCGTCCACGGCCGCATGCGGGAACACATGAAGTACCTCTCCTGCTGCTTTGAGGACAGCCGCAAGGCCCTCAAGGCCATCCGCAAATCCAATCCCGGAAACTACCCTGCAGCCGCCGCGATGCTCTTCGCCCTGCCGCTGGCGGAATGCCCCGCCTACGACCCCGACGTGTTCGCCAAATGATATCGACCCCCGGTTCCTCCGCAGCTCCGCAGAGGGACCGGGGTACATTTTGTGATGAGGTATGTTTCAGGAGAATCAGAGCACCTTCAGCAGCTCGTCGCGCAGGATGTCCCAGCGCTCATCACCGATGCCGAAGTCCATCGCGCGGTAGCTCCACACGCAGCGGGCAATGCCGTGGCGTTCGAACACCGCGTTGATCACCCTGAACCACTCCAGCGCGTCCGCCGTGGGCACGATGTCGATCACGCCGTACTCGCCGCAGTAGAGGGTGGTGTGGTTCTTCGCCGCCGCCTCGATGGCCGGGGCGAAGAGCTGCTCGAAGTACGCCTCCGTCGCGCCGCTGTTGCAGAAGGCCACGCGGGCGGACTTGTCCAGCATATCCACCCAGTAAGCGCCCTGGTGGGTGTAGTGCAGGGGATCGTAGCAGTGGAAGTTGTAGATGACGCGGTCGTCCGCCGGCGGATCCAGCTCAGGAACCGCATGGGCCGCATTGTGATGATAGCCGCCCACGAGGATCAGCGTGTTGGGCGCGTAGACGCGGATGCGCCCGATGGCCTCCTTCACCACGCGGTTCCACACGGCCATGAAGCGCGGCTCCGTCACCTCGTTGAGGAGCTCGAACACCACGCGGCCGGACAGGTGGCCCCAGCGGCAGGCGATCTGCTCCCACAGGCGGCAGAAGCGCTGCTGATAGGCCTCGTCCTCAAAGAAGCCGGTCTCCATCTCGCCCTTGTCGAAGGAGAAGCCCGCAGTCTTGTGCAGGTCGATGACGGCCTTCAGGCCATGCATGTCGCACTGCGCCAGGGCAAAGTCGAGGCGCTCCCAGCCGGGGGCGTCGTAGCCGCCGTTGCCGTCCTCCAGGACGTTGTAGTCCACAGGGATGCGGACGTGGTCGATCCCCCAGGAGGCGATCCGCGCAAAGTCCTCAGCCCTGATGAAATTCGCCAGCCGGTCTGCGGAATAGTCGCACTGGCTCAGCCAGCCGCCCAGGTTCACACCCCGGCGGATCCCCATTGCCTTCAGCATCTTTTCACTTCCTCCTTACTCGACAGCCTCGAGGCGCACGTTGGTGATGCAGATCTCCGCCGTGGAGCCGCGATGGCCCATGTTGAACTCGATGCGGCCATTGTTGTCGTCCATGCCCGTCATGGTGAATTCGTAGGTGTAGGTGGTGCGCTCGGTGGTCAGGTCGACGATGGTATCGGGGAAGTAGCGGATCCAGCCCATATTGGGCGCGGACACCGCCGCGATGATCTGCCGGGGCTCCGCCGCCCAGGCGTCGAAGGTCAGGCGGTAGGTGTTGCCCTTGATCATGGGCAGGTCCGCCTGGTAGAGCTGCACGGAGTAATCCAGCGTGCCCTCGGTCTTCGTGTCGATGACGATCATGCCGTCGCGGATGGTCACCGCCGCGTTGCCGCCGCTGCACTGGTAGTAGACCCAGCCGGTGGAATCGTTGATGGCCTCCGCCACAGCGAAGTCGCCGTTGATAACGAAGTTGCCGTCCTCCCCTGCGGTGCGGTACTGCTTTTCAGGCCTGGTGACATTGGTGTCGTACTCCGCCTTCTGGTACAGGCGGACATAATCGATCTCGAACTCCGCGTGCTCAAAGTCGGTGGTTTCATCCGGGTTGCCGGGCCAGTTGCCGCCCACGGCCAGGTTCAGCTGGATGTAGAACTCCTTGTCGAAGGGCGCAGGATAGGGGCGCTCGGTGCTGCCGACGCAGCTGTACCAGTCGTTGACGGTGTGATAGAGCTCGCCATCGACGTAGAAGCGGAATTCGCCCGGCTCCCACTCCATGGAAAACACATGGAAGCTGTTGGCGAAGGTCTCATCGCCGGTGAGGGTGTATACACCCTGCTGCTCCCCGTGGGGATCGCCATAGTGGACATTGGAGTAAACGGTCTGCACATCGTGGCCGAGGAACTCCATGATGTCCACCTCGCCGCTGCGGGGCCAGGAGCCGTAGTTGTCGCGGGCGGGCATCATCCAGATGGCCGGCCACAGGCCCTGACCGGCGGGCGCCTTCGCGCACACGTCCACGCGGCCGTAAAGGAAGTTGTGCTTGTCCAGCGTCTGCACCTTGCCGGAGGTGTAGACGGTCTTGCCATATTCGTTGACGCTCTTGATGGCCTTGAGCACCAGCTTGCCATCGCGCAGGAAAATGTTCTCGCGGGAGGCGCGGTAGGCCTGCAGCTCGTTGTTGGTCCAGCCTTCACGGCGGACCTCCCAGTTCCAGTCCTCATTGGTGAAGGTATCCCCGTCGAACTCATCGTTCCAGATGAGCGTGTAGCCCTCGTACTGCGGGATGTCCTCCGCCAGGGCGGCCAGGGGCAGCGCCAGAAGCAGCGCAGCCAGCAGGATCAGCATCTTCTTCATCGGATCGCTTCCTTTCGCATGGTTATTCGGTTCTTATGGCTTTCGCCTCTGCCTTCATCATAAACCGCCCGGCAGGCATGCGTATATCATTTTTGTGCCCTGAATTTCGTGATTGTGCTTGAAGGATGGCGGCGGATGTGCTATGCTGAAGGCAGAAAGGCGGTGAGCGCTATGACAAACATGCGCCGGGCGCTGGCCCGCACGGAGTTCGACAACCGCGAAACCCAGACCACCCACCTCCCCTACGATCAGGAAACAGCCTTCTACCGCGCCATTGCCGCCGGTGATGGCCCGGAGGCGCTGCGCCTGGCCACCCCGCTGGATCAGGAGGGTTTCGGCCGCCTCAGCGACGATCCCCTGCAGAGCCTGCGCTATCATCTGGTGATCACCGTGGCGTTCATCACCCGCTATTGCATGGCCGGGGGCATGGACGCGGAGACCGCCTTCAACCTCAGCGACCTGTACATCCGCCGCATCGACCGCTGCCGCACGGTGGCGGAGATCCTCGCCCTGCATCAGGAGCTGATCGGCGACTATGCCCTCCGCATGCACAGCCTGACCCACCGCAGCGCCTATCCCCGGCCCATCCTGCGCTGCACGGAGTACATCCACACCCACCTGCATGCGCGCATCACCGTGGAGGAGCTGTGCGCCGTCAGCGGGCTGAGCCGCAGCCACCTCTCGCGCCTGTTCCGCCGGGAGACCGGCCTGTCCATCGGGCAGTACATCACCCTGCAGAAGGTGGACGCCGCCCGCAAGGCCCTGGAGTTCACCGACCAGCCCGTCTCCGACATCGCCCACACCCTCGCCTTCAGCTCCGAGAGCCACTTCATCACCGTCTTCCGCCGCGCCACCGGCACAACGCCCGGCGAGTACCGCCGCCTCCACCGGACAACCGCCCCCCTCTGGTCGTAACCAAATCAATTATTCATTATTCATTGAAAACCCCCGCAAAAACAAAGGGCAGACCCGCCACATCCGCAGGTCTGCCCCTTTTGTTTACAGAGATACCCTCTCACTTCCTGCCGCAGCTGCAGCCCGCCTTGCCGGCATGGGGGCAGCCGATGCACTTCTGGCCGCTCTTTTTCGCCCGCCAGACGTAGAAGCCCGCGCCGCCCACGATCAGCAGGACGGCAAGGATAATGATGATGTCGATCATGGTACAGCCTCCTTGTTCAGGAAGATCAGGCCTTCGCCCGGGCCTTCAGCTCGTACTCGGCCTTCATGTTCCTGCGGGTGTTCAGGATGATCGCCACGATGATGGCCACGATGGCCGCCACCGCGATCAGGCCCGGAATGAAGCCCGCGCCGAAGGAGCCGGTGGTGATCAGCGTGCCGATCTGGTACACCAGATAGCCCACGGTGAAGCCGGTGGCCAGCTGCAGGCCGATGCCGCCCCAGAGCCACCTGGCGCTCTTCATCTCAGAATTCATCGCGCCGATGGCCGCAAAGCAGGGGGGGGTGAACAGGTTGAACATCAGATAAGCCAGCGCCGCCACCTTGGTGATGGCCATAACCGCCGCGACCTCGGCGCCCGCGCCCTCCATCAGGGCCAGCTCCTCGGTGTCGATCAGGTTCTCCAGGCCCACGAAGCACACCGCCAGCGTGCCCACGACATTCTCCTTGGCGATGAAGCCGGTCACGGCCGCCGCCGCCAGCTGCCAGCTCAGCACGCCCACCACGGGCACCAGCAGGTACGCAAAGGGCTGGGCGATGGAAGCAAGGATGGAGGCGTCCGCCGTCTCAGCGGGCTGGAAGTTCCACGCGAAGGACTGCATCACCTGCACGACGGTGTTGCACAGCAGGATGATGGTGCCAGCCTTGACGATGTAGGCCCAGCCGCGGCTCAGCATGGACTGGAACGCACGGATAACGGAGGGAACCTTGTACTCCGGCAGCTCGATGATGAAGTAGGACTTGCGGGCCTTGTGGCCGGTGATCAGGTTGATCAGGAGCGCTCCGAAGAAGATGATCAGGATGCCCACAAAGTACATCAGCGGGCCCACCCAGGAGGCGTCTGCGAAGAACGCGCCGGCAAACAGGGCGATAACGGGGAGCTTGGCGCCGCAGGGCATGAAGGGCGCCAGCATGGCCGTGGCGCGGCGTTCACGCTCGTTGCGGATGGTGCGGCAGGCCATCACGCCAGGGATGGCGCAGCCCGTGCCAATCACGAAGGGGATGACGGACTTGCCGGACAGGCCGACCTTCTTGAAGATGGGATCCAGCACCACGGAGGCACGGGCCATGTAGCCGCAGTCCTCCAGCAGGGCGATGAGGAAGTACATCACCATCACCAGGGGCAGGAAGCCCAGCACTGCCGCCACGCCACCCACGACGCCATCCACCACCAGGGACTGCAGGATCGGGGAAGCATTCTCCACCAGGCCAGCCACCCAGCCGGTGACGATCTCCATCAGGCCCTCCAGCAGGCCAGCCAGCCAGATGCCCAGGCCGCCCTCAGCCTGAGAGATCCAGAACACGCCGAACATGATGGCCGCAAAGATGGCCAGGCCCGCAATGGGGTGCGTGACCACCGCGTCGATCTTGTCCTGGACGTTCTTGTCAGCCGTGCGGACGACGCGCTTCTCGACCTTCTTCACGATGCCGTTCACAAAAGCGAAGCGCTCGCGGTCGGCCTTCTCGACCATGGCCTTGTCGGTCAGGTCAATGTCGCCCTGGGTGTAGGGGGCCTTCTGCTCGCCGCCGGCCACCGCCACCGCCCGGGCCACGACCTCGCGCAGGCCCTCGCTGGTGGTGGACACAGTCTCCAGCACCGGGCAGCCCAGCGCCGCAGACAGGGCGGCCTCGTCGATCTCGGTCTTCTTCTTCTCGTTCACATCCGCCTTGTTCAGCGCCACCACCACAGGAATGCCCAGCTCCAGCAGCTGCGTGGTGAAGAACAGGCTGCGGCTGAGGTTCGTGGCGTCCACAATGTTGACGATCACGTCCGGCTTCTCGTTGCGCACATAGGCACTGGTGATGCTCTCCTCGCTCGTGAAGGGGGACATCGAGTACGCGCCGGGCAGGTCCACGGCGATCAGCTCGCCGCAGCCCTCGGGCAGGTACGCCTTCCTCACGGGATGCTCCTTGCGCTCCACCGTCACGCCCGCCCAGTTGCCGACCTTTTCTCTCCGGCCGGTCAGGGCGTTGTACATCGTCGTCTTGCCGCTGTTGGGGTTGCCCGTCAATGCGATTCTCATGGGGATTCTCCTCCTCAGGATCGATTTGTCACTTCTAACTTCAGTTAATCTCAGCTAACCATCCGGCCAAATACAACCCCGGGTTCCTTGCGTCCCCCGAGGAATGCGGGCCTGTGCAGGCTTATACGATAATGGCGCTTGCCAGATCCATGTCGATGTTGTAGCGCGCATCCTTGATGGACACCACGCAGCCGCTGCGGCGGCGGGACACGACCGTGATCGGTTCCCCGCTGTAGCAGCCCAGGGAGAACAGGAAAGCTTCCATCTCCTCATCATCGGCAGCAATATCCCGGATGATGTACTCCTGACCCTCGACAGCCTTGCTCAGATTCATGCTGATCACCTGAACCTTTCCAGCAGTTAGTTCAGCCTAACTGCGTTGATAATATACCACCTTCTGCCGGATTTGTCAACCCATTCCCAAAGGATTTTTCTGCGAAAACCCACGAAAATTGCATGTACAAGGCTTCCCCGGCGTGGTATAATGCGTTCAGTGCAATGTACGCAGGGGGCAACGCCATTATGAAGAAACTGAAGCTGAACAATCTGCTGCCCGCCGGGATGATCCTTGTGGGCAACCTCCTCTACGCGCTGACGGTGCGCATCTTCCTCCTGTCCACCGACCACCTGATCACCGGCGGCACCACGGGCCTGGCCATGGTGGTGGAGCGGCTGACCGGCCTGCCAGTATCCGCCTTCGTGCTGGTGTTCAACATCCTGATGCTGCTGCTGGGCTGGTGGCTGCTGGGGCGGCGGGTGGCGCTGGCAACGGTGGCCAGCTCCTTCCTGTACCCGATCTTCCTGGAGCTGTTTGACCGCCTGCTGGGCGACTTTGTCCTCACGGAGGATCTGCTGCTCAACACGGTCTTCTTTGGCCTGGGCATCGGCATTTCGCTGGGCATCGTCATCCGGGCGGGCGCGTCCACCGGCGGGGTGGAGATCCCCCTGCTGGTATTGCAGAAGTATCTGCGCGTGCCGGTTTCGGTGAGCATGTATGTGCTGGACTTCTGCATCCTGCTGCTGCAGCTGGCCTTCGGCGCGCCGGTGGAAGCGGTGCTCTACGGCATCATCCTGGCCATCATCTACACCGTCATGCTGGACAAGATGCTGCTGCTGGGCGCCAGCCGCACGGAGGTGAAGGTCATATCCACCCGATCCCGCCAGATCAGCGCTGCCATCCTCAACGATGTGGACCGCGGCGTGACGCTCCTGCATGGCGAGGGCGGCTATCTGCACAGCCCCACCGAGGTGGTCATGAGTGTCGTTTCCAGCCGCGAGCTGGTCAAGCTCCAGCGCCTGGTGCACGAGATCGACCCGGAATGCTTCATGATCGTTTCCAAGGTGACGGAGGTGCACGGGCGGGGTTTCTCCATCAGCAAGCACGCCGAATAACGAGGTATATTACAGGAACTCATCTTTTGCGGTATATTTCAGGAGTTCACGAAACGAGGTGCATTATGGGAACATTCTCTGACAAGGTCGTCGTGGTGACCGGCGGCGCAGGCGGCATCGGCCGCTGCATCTGCGAGGAGTTCGCCCGGGCAGGCGCCATCGTCTGCATGATCGACGTGCGTGAGAACCCGTACTTCGTGGGCGATGTGGGCAACAGGGCCACACTGGAGCGCTTCGCCGCCCGGGTCATCGCCGATCACGGGCGCATCGATGTGCTCATCAACAACGCGCCCCCGCTGATGAAGGGTCTGCCCGACTGCAGCTGGGAGGATTTCACCCGCGCGCTGAACGTGGGCGTGACGGCAGCGTTCTACCTCACAAAGCTCTTCCTGCCGCACTTCGCGCCCGGCGCATCCATCCTGAATATCTCCTCCAGCCGCGACCGGATGAGCCAGCCCTGCACCGAGTCCTACACGGCGGCCAAGGGCGGCATCCACGCCCTGACCCACGCGCTGGCCGTGAGCCTGCGGGGCAAGGTGCGCGTCAACTCCATCTCCCCCGGCTGGATCGACACGGCATACACCGTATACGACGGCCCCGACGCCACCCAGCAGCCCGCCGGGCGCGTCGGCCATCCGCTGGATATCGCCCACATGGCGCTGTTCCTGGCCTCGGAGAAGGCCGGGTTCATCACAGGCGAGAACATCGTCATCGACGGCGGCATGACCCGGCAGATGATCTACCACGGCGACCACGGCTGGACGCTCAGCGAATGATCCGGCACGCAGCAGCCCCTCCGCACGAACGCATCGGTGCGGAGGGGCTTTTCATGCATTTCAGGTGTCGATGCGCGTCAGTTCATGGATGCTCCGGTTGCGGTAGGTCAGGTCGTCCCGGCGTGTGAAGCCCATGCGCTCCCAGAAGGCATTGCCCTGCTCATTGCGCGCGAAGGCCACCAGCGCCACCTTGTGGATGCCCTCGGCCTCCAGCGCGTCCAGCGCGTGCCGCACCAGCTGCGCAGCAATGCCCTGCCGGCGGCATTCCGGCCGCACCGCCGTGTGGTAGATGTACCCGCGCCGCCCGTCATGTCCGGCCATGATCACCCCGACGATGCACCCCTCCCGCGCCGCCACGAAGCAGGTGGTCGGGTTGCGCCGCAGGTACCGGGCAATGCCCTCGCGGCTGTCGTCGGTGGCGTTCAGGCCCATGCCGGGGGTGTGCAGCCAGAGGTCATGCACGGCGTCGTAATCATCAGGGGTCATCAGCCGGATCTCCATGTCGTTCATTGCGATATCACTCCAGATCAAAGATCCCGCCCTCCAGGGCGCTGCGGGCCGCGAGGATGTACCTGGCCGTGTCCAGCGGGTCCACATTGCGGCGTGGAGCCGTTGCGCCCAGCTCCAGCGGGCACTCCCGGTAGCCGTGCAGGCGGACGCTCATGCTGCCGCGCCCGCTGGTGGCGCTGGCCAGGGTGGTGGCATAGTCAACGCTGGTGGCCACGGGGACAAGGGCCGTGAGCAGCACGCGGTCCGCGTCCGTCTCCGTCGCCGTCACCTCGCCGCGCATCAGCGCCACGTCGCTCATCACCCGGCCCACGCAATCCGGCGGCAGCAGGAAATGGCACTCCAGGATGGGTTCCAGCAGCGTTGAGCCGCCCCGGCGCAGGCCGTCCTGAATGCCCCACGGGGTCGCCACGATGAAATCCAGCGGGTGGGTGTGGAACTGGTGGTGATTGCCCTCCACAAGGGTGATGTTCACGTCCGTCACCTGCCAGCCCAGGCGGCCCTGATTGAGCGCCAGGGGCAGGGCCTGCTCCACCTGATGCTGGTAGCGCAGGAGGATATCCCGCACCGGCACGGTGGAGCGGAACGTCACGCCGCTGCCGCGCGGGGCGGGTTCGATCTCAAAGCGCATGATGGCCCAGCAGGGCTTGGGCATGGTGTAGGCCACAAAGCCCGAGGCCGCCTGCGCGATGGTTTCCTTATAGATGACCGCCGGCTTGGAGAAGCTGACGTTCAGGGCGAAGCGCTCCTTCAGCTCCTCAGCGATGATCTCCAGCTGGATGGCGCCCATGACGTGCAGCTGCAGCTCGTTCAGCGCCTTCGAATAGCGCACCTGCAGCAGCGGATCCTCCCCTGCCAAGGCGGCGCAGGCGGCACGCAGGGCCTGCATTTCCTCCGGTTTTTCCGGCACGACCTGCACGGCCAGCAGCGGCGTACGCAGCCGCCCTGGCTCCACGCGGCGGGGCAGCAGGCTGCCATCCCCCAGCACATGGCCGATGGCCACATCCCCCAGGCCGTACACCACGCCGATCTCACCAGCGGTGAGGCTCCCGGCGTCGCTGCCATCCACGCCGCGGATCTGGGTGATCTTGCGCTGCACCAGGCGTTCCTCGCCCGTCAGCGGGTCAATGCCCGCCGGCAGGGTCACCGGTGCGCGGTTTTCCAGCCTGCCGGAGTACAGGCGTACCCACACGCCCCGGCCCAGCAGCCGATCCTGCTGGGAAGCGAACACCACGCCGCACAGCGAGGCGGAGTCCTCGCCCCCCGGCGCGGGCAGCATGTCCACCAGCGCATCCAGCAGGGCCTCCACGCCCACATCCCGCAGCGCCGAACCGCAAAAGACCGGACAGAGCTGCGCCTGGCAGGTCATTTCCGCCGCCCGCGCCTGCAGGAAGGCAGCATCCGGCGTTTCGCCAGCCAGGTAGCTCTCCAGCAGCGCATCATCCGCCGCGCATACAGCCTCCGCCAGGGCTTCGCCATCCGCCATCAGCACCGCATCGGCCGCCAGCCGACGCCTCACCTGCTGCAGCACCCGCTGCACATCCGCACCCTCCCGGTCCGTCTTGTTGAGAAAGAGCACCACCGGGATCTGCTGCTCCCGCAGCGCATGGAAGAGCGTCTCCGTGTGGGGCTGCACGCCCTCCACCGCACAGATGACCAGAACCGCCGCATCCAGGGCCCACAGGCTCCTCTCCACCTCGGCGGCGAAATCCACATGGCCGGGGGTATCGATCAGGTTGATGGCCGTCCCCCGCCAGGTCAGCCCCACGCAGGTGGACTTGACGGAGATGCCCCGCCGCTGCTCCACGGGCAGCCGGTCGGTGTGAGCGGTGCCCTCATCCACGCTGCCGATGCGGCGGATGGCCCCCGCGTGCATCAGCAGCTGCTCGGACAGGGTCGTCTTTCCAGCGTCCACGTGGGCAAAGACGCCGATGTTGCGCAGGTTTCTCATCGCTTGACCTCCACAGATTCCTCCCCGACAGTATATCACAGTCCCGTTGCCCGTGCAACCGATTCACGTCACAGCGCTGCCGGTTCACGCACCAGCCTTGACAATTCCAGCAACAGGACATATAATTCAGTTAACGCTGTAACTCAATCAACGCGCAGCCTCCGCTGGGCGTTGTTCTGCTGCAGATATGAAAGAACCGGCGCCTTGCGCACATGGAGTGAACGGATATGGAACGCGTCCTGATTTTCGGCAACACCCCTGAGAGCCGCCACACGGCCCGGATGCTGCGCCAGCGTGGCCGGCAGGTGTTCATGAGTGTCACCAGCGAGTACGCCCGGAGCCTGTTGCCCCCCGGCACGATGTGCCATGTGGGCAAGCTGGACGCGGCGGGCATGCTGGCGCTGGTGCGCGAGGTGGCCCCCAACCGCCTGGTCGACGCGACTCACCCCTATGCCGTCACGGCGCAGGAGAACATCCGCCGCACCGCCGAGGAACTGGGGCTGCCCTGGGAGCGCGTCCACTTCGAGGACATCGAGGACGCCTGGCGCGACAGCGTCGAATGGGTGGACACCCACGAGGCCATCATCGCCGCCATCCAGCGCGAAAAGGGCAACATGCTCCTGGGCATCGGCCGCGATCCCCTGCTGCACCTGCCGCTGGAGACGGACATGACCCGCCTCTTCCCCCGCGTGACCCCCACGCCCGAGGCTGTCGCCGCCTGCCTGCAGCTGGGCTACCCCAAGGGCAACATCATCGCCATGGACGGCCCCTTCTCCCGCGAACTGACCATGGCCCTCTTCGACCAGAAGAACATCACCGGCGTCGTCGTCCGGGACGCCACGGACAAGAGCTACCTCCACGAGATGGTGGTGCCCGCGCTGGAAAAGGGCGTCCATGTGGTCATGTACGGCCGCAAATAAACGTAAACCCACGCACATCAATGTTGATTTGCGTGGGTTTGTTTTGATTTCGGGGTTGACACATGCCCGTTTGTGTGGTATTATGGTCCTGCGATCGCACACAAACGCAACCATTCCCAACCAAACGCAAGGAGGACAGCCCATGTACGCCGAGGAACGCCAGCGCGAGATCGCGCAGATGATCGAAGAGAACGGCATGGTTTCCATCGCCGAGCTGACCCGCAGATACAGCATCTCCAGTGAATCCGCCCGCCGAGACCTGCGTGCCCTGGAGCAGCAGGGCCTGTGCAAGCGCACCCACGGCGGCGCCATCCGCCCGCAGCAGGTCAGCGTCCTGCCGCCCCGGGACCGCAACTTCGACGAGATGCCCATCTACGACAACTACGACCGCATCGCCGCCCACGCCGTCAGCCTCATCCGCCCCGGCGACATGGTGTACATGACCGGCGGCAGCTTCGGCTTCCTGATGCTGCGCCATCTGCCGCAGGACCTCAAGTGCACCCTGGTGGTCAACAATGCCGACCTTGCCGCCCGCCTGCGCCCCTTCACCAACATCGACGTCTACGTCGCCGGGGGCCGCATGCGCTCCTCCGGCTCCATCGTGGACAGCATGGCCACGGCCTTCATGGCCAACCTCCACTTCGACCTGGCCTTCATCACCGGCGGCGGGCTGACGGCGGACTTCGGCCTCTCCAACGGCACCGACGAGACTGCCACCCTGCAGCGGCAGGTCATCTGCAACAGCCGCCGCAACGTGCTGCTGATGCCCCATCACAAGATCGGCGTAGACGCCTTCGTCAAGGTCTGCGACGCGGCCGCCTTCGATGCGCTCATCACCGACTGGAACTCTGTAGAGGACGAGCTGACGCGCCTGGAGGAGCTGGGCGTGCAGGTCACCGTTGTTCCCGCGCCCGAGGGCAGCGACGCATAATACCACAGCAATGGGAGCCGCCCTGTCACGGGGCAGCTCCCTCAAAGCATCGACAAAGTCGATGATTTGCAGACCTTCAAATAAGTCTGCAAGCCAAGGCGGTAAAGCTGCAAATCCGGGAGTTTACTTCGCGGTAAATGACCGGATTTGCAGCTGCAGCCAACGCAGGAAGCAGAGAATCCGGCCTTCGCGCCGGATTCTCTGCGGTTGCGGGCTTTTTTGATGGTCTGAGGGAGCCGCCCTGTCACGGGGCAGCGCCCTTTCTCATTCAGCCGAAGATGCGCTTCGCCGTCTGCTCCAACGAGCGTCGCTCCGCCGTGTCATCGCGGGAAGCCGGCCTTGCGTCGAAGCTCCGGTGGACGTCCACATAGTACAGCCCGTCCCGGTTGCACCAGTACAGGATGCGCTTGACCGCCCGCACAGGGAAGCGCGCCTCCGCCGGACCTTCGGGGTAGAGCTTCACCAGCTGCAGCCGGTCCGGCGACAGGGCGGCGATGAAGGAGATGTAGTGCCGCTTGGTCATCTCATGATCAATGCGGACGTAGTACTCGTCCTCCACGCCCTCGATGAAGATCATGTGCGCTTCGTCCGAGCGCTCCGCCTCCGCGCGGCTGAGCAGCACGCCACAGCAGGTGATGGCCGCCTCGCCCATGCTGTGGATGACATTGCCGCACACCGGGCAGACATAGAACCCCGAGCGCAGCATGTTGGCCGATACATTGCCGTTGCGCGCCACGCGCCCGCTGAGCAGCTCCGCCACAGAGACGCCCAGCGCCTCGGCGATGCCCTCCAGCAGCGTAATATCCGGGTAGCCCTTGCCGTTTTCCCATTTGCTGACCGTCTTGTCGCTCACAAAGAGCCTTTCGGCCAGCTGGGCCTGGGTCAGCCCCTTTGATTCCCGCAGCGCGCGGATGGTCGCACCGGTCACATACTGATCCATTCCGATCACCTCCGCTGTCATCATACACAATGACAGGCGCTTTGGCTACCTACGCTGCGTAGAGTCGGGAGGGGCAGGCGCCTCCCCTGCGGTCATCCTTTCTGCTGCATAGCCACAAGCGCCGCCGCCAGAGCCACGCCCATGATGATCCAGGGCAGGGCCGCCGTCAGGAAATCCCCGATCATTTATCCTCCTGCCCTTCCTTTTCCTTCCGCTCCCTGCGCTGCAGCCACAGATTCAGCCACATCCCTGCCATGGAGCAGAACAGGCCGCTCATCAGCAGCGTCTTCGAGTCGCCGCCCTTCCCCGCCATATGCAGCGCCAGCAGCACAATCGCCGCCACCGGAAGCATCAGGCGTAGTGCATTCCACAGGATCTTCATCCGAATCACTCCCTCACTCAAACAGCTGGCTGTCGCGCTCCAGCTGCTTTTTCTTTTCATTCAGCTTCTTCAGGCCCAGCCCCAGCAGCACTGTCACCGCCACGGACGCGCACCCGCAAAGCACGTTGACCGCCGAATTCAGCCCGACGCCGATGCACAGGTTGTACAGGCCCACGCCGGTGTTGAAGATCATCAGCGGCCGCAGCAGGTTGATGATGCCCCTGATGTGCTTCAGCCGCGTGGCGTTGTCGCCGTGCAGCTCGAAGGGGCCGTCCGCCGCCTTCTTGCGGAAGTACACCCACTTCATCACCCGGCCGACATACTCCGCGCCGGTGGACTCCACGAACTCAATGTACTGCTGGCCCTCGGGGCTCGTCGGGCTGTGCTCCAGCATTTCCAGGCGGACAGCGTATTCGCCGAGCTGGCTGTCCTCGAATTCGTAGGTGGCGTAGCGCGCGCTGATCAGTGCCTTGCCCCTGGCCGCCATGTCGCAGAGCCACTGCTCCTCCTTGTCAAACTCCCATGCCCAGAACCACTTATGGATCACCTGTCTCATTCTGCGTCCTCCTTATGACCGTCCAGCAGCGTGCTGCCGTTGTCCACCAGCTCGCGCAGACGGCGGTATTCCCCGCACAGCACCGCCTCGCCGGCGTCAGTGATGACATATTCCTTCTTGCGGCTGTCCTCCGCCGCGCCGTGGGCCACGATCCAGCCCTTTTCCAGCATGGAGCTGATGGCCCCGTACAGCGTCCCCGCCGCCAGCTTCAGCCTTCCGCCGGAGAGCTTTTCTACGTTCTGCATAATGCCGTAGCCGTGCAGCGGCTGCAGCAGTGACAGAAGGATGTAGTAGACCGCCTCGGTCAATGCGCCCATGTTTGCGCCCATGTGCTTACCCCTTTCCTTCGTCCGCCGTTATATCGGTCGTCGATATATAGTATATCGGTCGCCGATACATTTGTCAATACCCCTGACAAAAAAAGTTCAACTTTCGCAGCTCGCGGAAAACGCGGAAAAAACGCCGCAGAAATCAAGCGCCGCCCGCTGTACAACCATGCGCTGCCGTGGTAAGCTGATGGCAACGACGAAAGGAGGAATCCCCATGAACCTCGACCCGAATAGCATCGGCGCGACCATCCGCGCCCGCCGCACCGAAGCCGGACTCACCCAGGCCGAGCTGGCCGAACGGCTGAACGTCTCCGCCCAGTCCGTCAGCCACTGGGAGCGCGGCGAGACACTCCCCGACATCTCCACCCTGCCCGACCTGGCCTGCATCCTCGGCTGCTCGGTGGACATGCTGCTGGGCGGCCCCGCAGGCCGCTTCCGCCGCCGCATCACCGTGGGCGACATGCAGCAGGCCATCGGCTGCATCCGCCGCCTGCGGGAGCTGCTGGGCGCGAACCACTTCATCTACCGCACCATGGCGGACGCGCTGGACGAGCGCATGAACAGCCGCATCGAGCCCGCCTTCGCCGACGAGCGCGCCATGGACGCCTATGTCTGCGAGGCGCTGCTGGAATGCATCGCCCAGGGCGACTGGGCGGACGTGAGCGACGTGCGCCGCCACATCCACAACGAGAAGGCGCGGGACTACACCCTGCAGCGGATGGCGGAAAATGGGCTGCGGTGACGGAGGACACTCATGAACCGGAGAACCGAACCCGCTGGAATGCCACTTTTCCGGGAAGGCCGCTGCCCAGCACGGCGGGCAGCTGATATCCGCCCCTGCAACGCGCACAAGCCTGATTCCCCATAGTATCCTAATCGCCGCATAGTAAAGCGCCCCCTCCCCGACTCGCAGGTCGGGTAGGGGGCGCCGTTCAGTATCAAAGAAGCAACTGATAAATGGTCTGCCCATGGATCTCGAAGATGGGCCTGTAACCGCACTTCTCGTAAAATCCATCCGCATCGGAGCCAAGGGTGATATACCGGAAGCCCTTCTGTCGGGCAGCGTCGGACAGCAGCCCCATCAGTCTGCGGGTAATCCCCTGCCTGCGGTAGGCCACATCGCAGGCCACAAAGCCGCATACGAGGCTCTCCTCACTCTCCGGGCGGCCCAGCACGGCGGACACGATGCGCTCGCCGTCCGCTGCATACAGCAGCAACTCCGGACACTCTGTCAGCCGGGCCAGCCAGTCTTCCCGGCGGTAGGGCGCTCGCTGGCAAACCCGTTCGCCAAGGACGCTGCAGCACAGGTTGAGTACACGGTGCAGCGTAACCTCGTCCGTCACGTGGGCATAGCAAATATCAGACATCCTTGCCTCAGTGCTCCTTGCCAGGCTGGCCATAGTAAGCATTCGGGCCATGCTTGCGCAGGAAGTGCTTGTCCTGGATATTCTGGGGGGCGGGCGCAGCGTCAGCCTTGATCTGACGGGTGTAGACCGCCATCTTCGCGACCTCCTCCAGCACCACCGCGTGGTACACGGCCTGCGCGGGATTCTTGCCCCAGGTGAAGGGGCCGTGGCTCGCACAGACGATGCCGGGGGTGTGCAGGGGCTCGATGCCGCGGTTGGTCAGCTCCTCGATGATGACCTTGCCGGTGTTCTTCTCGTAGTCCTCGTCGATCTCCTCGGTGGTGAGGTGACGGGCGCAGGGGATCGCACCGTAGAAGTAGTCCGCGTGGGTCGTGCCGTAGCAGGGGATGTCCTCGCAGGCCTGCGCCCAGCCCACCGCGTAGGGGCTGTGGGTGTGGACGATACCGCCGATCTCGGGATACTTCTTGTACAGCTCGATGTGGGTCTTGGTGTCGCTGGAGGGGTTCAGCTTGCCCTCGACGACATTGCCCTCCAGGTCGAGCACGACCATCATATCAGGCGTGAGATCCTCATAATCCACGCCGGAGGGCTTGATGACCACCAGGCCCTTCTCCCGGTCGATGCCGGAAACATTGCCCCAGGTGTAGGTGACCAGATTGCGCCTGGGCAGTTCCATATTGGCCTCGTAGACGGCCTGCTTGAGCTTCTTGAGCATGGGAATAACCTCCTTCAGAGTGGGCCTCCGGCGGGCAGGGCTCTGCCCTGCACCCGCGAAGGGTCTTCGACCCTCTCGACACCCATTCTCGCGATTTAGTTGTTTTGATTTCTTGGGGTTGTGCGCGCGTGGGGCTGAAGGGATTACTTCATTTCCTCCACGGCCGCCTCTTCCGCCGCCAGTGCCTGCTGGAAGCGGGCGGTGTAGGCATCCAGACCCGCAGCGTCTTCCGCATCGGGGGCGATGGTGGAGCCGGCCGCACCCGCGAAGACATGCTCGTTCAGGTACTGTTCGAGGGTCTCGCCGCGCTTGCCGTTCACGCGGTAGGCCGCCAGCAGCGCCATGCCCCAGGGACCGCCCTCGCCTGCGGTCTCCATGACGGAGATGGGGGTCTTCAGCGCGTCCGCCAGCACCTTCTGGCCCGCGCCGGGGGTCTTGAAGTAACCGCCGTGGCCCAGGAGGGAATCGATCTGCACGTTCTCCTCCACGAGGATATCCATGCCGATCTTGAGGCTGGTCATCGCGCCGGCAACGAGGGAGCGGGCGAAGTTCTGGAAGGTCAGCTTCGCGTCGGGCATGCGGACCATCATCGGACGGCCCTCGTCCAAGCCCACCACGGGCTCGCCGGAGAACAGGGGCACGTTCACCACGCCGCCGCAGTCCTTGTCGCCCAGCAGGGCCGCGTTGAACAGGTTGACGTAGATGTCATTCATGGACACATCCAGCTTGCAGGCGTCCGCGAAGCCCTTGAGCATACCCGCCCAGGCGTTGATGTCGGAGGTGCAGTTGTTGCAGTGCACCATGGCGACGGGCTTGCCGGTGGGGGTGGTGACCATGTCGATCTCGGGGTAGACCTTGCTGAGCATCTTCTCCAGCACGATCATCGCGAACACGGAGGTACCGGCGGACACGTTGCCCGTGCGGGCCGCGACCGCATTGGTGGCCACCATGCCGGTGCCCGCGTCGCCCTCGGGGGGAGCCATCAGCGCGCCGGCTTCCAGCTTGCCAGTGGGGTCGAGGAGCTTCGCGCCCGCCTCGGTCATCACGCCGGCGTCCTCGCCCGCGCACTGCACCGCAGGCAGGATCTGACGCAGCTTCCACTCATAGCCCTTCACGGCGGCGAGGGAATCGACCAGGTCGATCATCTTCTGATCGTAGTCGCACTTCTCGCTGTCAATGGGGAACATGCCGCTGGCCTCGCCCACGCCCAGCACCTTCTTGCCGGACAGCTGCCAGTGCACATAGCCGGCCAGAGTGGTCAGGTGGTCGATATCCTTCACGTGTGCTTCACCATTGAGCATCGCCTGGTACAGGTGGGCGATGGACCAGCGCTGGGGGATGTTGAAGCCCAGCAAGTCAGTCAGCTCGGCGGCGGCCTCGGCGGTCATGGTGTTGCGCCAGGTGCGGAACTCGGCCAGCTGCTGGCCATCCTTGTCAAAGGGCAGGTAGCCGTGCATCATCGCGGACACGCCAAAGGCAGCCAGCTTCGTCAGCTCGACATCGTACTTCGCCTTCACGTCGGCAACCATGCCCGCATAAGCGTCCTGAATGCCCGCCCAGACGTCGTCGAGGTGGTAGGTCCACACGCCGTTTTCCAGACGGTTCTCCCAGGTGTGGTCGCCGGAGGCGATGGGGCTGTGATCCGCGCCGATCAGCACGGCCTTGATGCGGGTGGAGCCCAGCTCGATGCCCAGTACGGCCTTGCCGTCCAGAATGAAGTTCCTGATATCCATGGGTGTTTCCTCCTCATGTATGTCATTGTATGTCCGTCAGTCGGGCGGCAGACCGCCCCGTCGCAATATTATACCATGTTTGGAAACGATTGTCCACAAAGAATTCATGCGCTGAGCATCTGTCGGTAGAGAGCCTCGTCCTTCGCGCCGTAAACGCAGAAGATGGCGCGGATCCGCCCCGCCTGCACCGCCGGGTGCTCACCCACCGTGCGGATGGCGATCCCCGCCGCCTCCTCCGCCGGGAAGCCGAAGGATCCCGCCGAGATGCAGCAGAACCCGACTGTATGCAGCCCCAGCGCATCCGCCGCATCCAGACAGCTGCGGTAGCAGGAGATCAGCTCCGCCCGGTACCTGTCCGTGGGCGGCTTGCCCCTGCCGGGCGCGGGGCCCACGGTGTGCAGCACATACTTCGCCGGGAGGTTGTATCCCGGGGTCACGCGGCAGCCGCCCCGGCCATCGCGTGCCCCGTTCATCTCCCGGTCCAGACGCCAACGCAGCTGCATGCCCGCGCCCAGATGGATCGCCCGGTCGACGCAGGGGTGCCGGGGCGAGAAGCAGCCCTGCATCCTGCCGTTGGCAGCGTTGACCACCGCATCCGCCTGCAGAAGCGAGATATCCCCACGATACAGCGCCATGCCGGGGCGCAGCGTCTCCAGCGCGCCGGCGTCCGTCACAGGCAGCGTCGCCAGCCGTTCCTGCAGCCAGGCATCCTGCAGCGTCAACACGTCCTCCGGGATGGGCGCGGCTGGGCGCACGGTCATCAGGTCGAAGAGCAGCTTCTCCTGCTGCTTTTCCGTGCCGGGGATGAGGTGCGTTTCCAGCCGGCTCCCCTCCCCGATCAGCGCGTGAATCAGCGCCAGACGGCGCTGTGTCTGCGTCATGTGCATACCTCCTCTGCGGGATTTCATTCACCATTGCAACGCGCCGGCACCCCGCCTTTCGCGCCCGCATGAAAAAGAGGAGCCGCACCATCGCGGCACGGCTCCCATGGGGATCGGATTACTCCTCGAACAGCAGGCTCTCCTCGGTCTGGGGATCGAAGAGGTGGATGACCTTGCTGGCGAAGGTGAAGTACAGCTTATTGCCATACACCAGGCCGGCGCGCTGCTCCTCGGTCAGGTCGATGGTGGGCAGGCGCAGGATGATCTTGTTCTTCCCGTCGGTGGTGACGTGCAGGTGGAGCTCCGAGCCCATCATCTCGTTCACCAGGATGGTGGACTCGATGGCGCCCTCGGTCTTGCCGAAGCAGACGGTGGTGTGCTCGGGGCGCACGCCCAGGGTCACGTCCTGAGAGGCAGCGCCCTTGCGGGCCAGGATCTCGCCCTTTGCACCGGTCACTTCAACCTTGGTGCCCAGCACGTCCACGGTGTACTTGCCGCCGCCAGCGTTCAGCTTGGCGGGGATGAAGTTCATCTGGGGCGCGCCGATGAAGCCGGCCACGAACAGGTTCTTGGGGGTGTCGAAGACCTCCTGGGGGGTGCCGACCTGCTGGATGAAGCCGTCCTTCATGATGACGATGCGGTCGCCCAGGGTCATGGCCTCGGTCTGGTCGTGGGTGACGTAGATGAAGGTGGTGTCCAGACGCTTGCGCAGCAGGATGATCTCGGCGCGCATCTGGTTGCGGAGCTTGGCGTCCAGGTTGGACAGGGGCTCGTCCATCAGGAAGAC
>JAFQQT010000060.1 GCA_017410455.1 Clostridia bacterium | reverse complement strand
GTTGCCCATGTCATCATCCGAGGGCAGACCGACGGCGGCGCCGTGGGCGCGGATGACCTGCCAGGGGCAGGTGGCCTTGAGCATATCCAGGGTGGGGGTGGTGGCAGACATGACCATGTTGCCGAGGGTTTCGGGGGTTTCGCCCACGCCGTCCATGACGACGAGGACAACGGGCTTCATATTCTCCATGGGGAAGCAGCCTCCTTGTATCTGTGGATGAGTGGATTTCATACTTGACCATTCTATAGGATACGCCTTTTCGCCACGATTGTCAAGGGATTTGGCGGAAATGGCGGCATGTCAGCCAGCGAGATCCTGCTTATGGTGGAAGCGTGGTCCTGACAAGGGCGGGCAATTCGAGTATACTGTCAATGAGGCCATCGTGGCCAAGGCTGCCCAATGCTTGAGATTGGCCATCCTTCAGTAGCGATAAGGCTTCTTTTTGCAGAATGCGCCGTGCTCACCGTTCAGTTCGCTTTGAACTGCAGCGGTGTCTTTGTGTGTGAGATCGCCTCGGCCCGGTCCTGGAGTTGCGTGAATACGCCCGGTACACCCAAAAAGACCGGAGCATGTTCTGCTCCGGTCGAAGGGCGTCATCAGAAGCTGTGGTTCCGCATGGGGGGACACGGTTGATTCTGACGGGATGGAGGGCGTGGCGATTTGTGAGGCCGCTGCCGGGGATGCTGAAGCGAGCCCCGTTGCAGGCTTCGGCCGTGAATGCGTCAGTCGCCGTAATACTCGGTATGAAGCTTTTTGCGCAGGCGGAAGATCCGTACGCGAAGCGCGGCGGGGGAGAGATTGTATTGCTCGGCCAGCGCTTCAGCGGATTCGCCGCTCAGGCAGTACTGACTCAGGAGCGTCCATTCCTCCGCTGTCAGCACCTGCTCCATCAGCAGCATCGCTTCGCATTCGCCGGTGTCCGGCTCCTGCTGCTCAACGGCGTAGATGGATCGGTCGGCGCTGTAATCCATGCGCTGCTGAATGATGCGCTGAACCTTCCTGCTGTCATTGAAGGCGGCGAATCGGGTGTGCTTGCACAGATTGTCCACCGTCTTCATCAGCCACCACAGAGGTTCCTCGTGCGTGTCGATGGGCTTCATCGCGGCCAGCAGGAAGGCCTGCTGCACGATGTCCTCCGGATCGATCACAGCGGTCGAAGTGGCGCGAAGGCGGCTGTGCGCCATGCACATGAGTTGGTTATAGTGCTTTTTGTGCAGTTCTGCCAGCCATTCGTAGTCACTCATACGCAAACTTCCCCCATGAATTCTTGTGCTGCATGTAGAATTATGATATCATGAGAATTCCGTTTGATCAAGATTTCAATGGAAGTAAAATGTTCGTTGAGAACTGTGCCGCGTATGCGAATCGGGGCTTGCCCGGCTTGTGACGCAGCCCGGCGTTTTGTTCTGCGCATACCCGGCAGGAGCTGTCCGGGAAATGAGAAAAGCCCTGAAACATCGCTGTTTCAAGGCTTTCCGTTGGCGCAGATGGAGAGATTCGAACTCTCGCACCGGTTATCCCAGTCTACTCCCTTAGCAGGGGAGCCCCTTGAGCCACTTGGGTACATCTGCTTATGTGGTTAACCAGCCCTGTTGCTCAGGCAAAGCTGGCGGAGAGAGAGGGATTCGAACCCCCGGTGCCTTTCGGCATCACTGGTTTTCAAGACCAGCGCCTTAAACCGCTCGGCCATCTCTCCATGCATAACCAGCAAGAGAGATTGTAGCACAGCATGGGATATTTGTCAAGGCCTTTTTTCAGGAAAGTTTCGCGATGGCTGCCGGTTCAGAATTGTAACAATTCGCGGGCATGTCTTGACAGCGCAGTGCGCGCGCAGTTATGATGAAAGCGAATGCAGGACAAGGGAGGGAACCCCGATGAAGAGAACGATGCTGATGCTGCTGGTGCTGCTGCTGGCCGCCGGGCTTGCGGCGGCGGAGGGGATGCTGCTGCCGTCCGTGCCCCGGGCGGAGGAGGCGCAGCTGAGCGAGGCGGCCAATGCGCCGCAGGGGGATCTGGCGTTTCACAACCCGGAGGATCCGATGATCTGGCCCATGCTGCCCGCCGAGGAGGACGGCTTCAGCTGCCTCACCTCCGCCAACTGGGGCGTGGACAATTCCGTATCCGCCGTGTATGCCCTTGTGGAGGCACAGGCGGGGGACGCGCTGACCTTCTGGTACAAAACGAGCTGCGAAACCGGCTTCGACCTGATGCAGGTGTGCGTGGATGGCGAGGTGGTGAAGGTCTTCACCGGAGAGCGCGCCTGGGCACAGTACACCGTTGCCTTCCCGGCGGCGGGCGTGTATGAGGTATCCTTCCGCTACAGCAAGGACACCGTGGCTGCAGCGGGCAGCGATGCGGCGTATGTCCGCGATGTGCAGCTGCTCACGGGCGATGCGGCGGCGCAGGCGCTGGCGGCCAACCCCGTCTACCCCGCAGGGACGCAGCGGACGCTGACGGTTGCCACAGAGGCTGCGCGGGAGATTGAATTCAGCGATCCCACCTTCGCGCTGACGGCGCTCAACGGCCTGGCGAAGTACTACATCGTCGATGACGAAGAGGTGCGGCTGCACGCCACGCTGGCGGCGGGAGATGACCCCGATGGCGCGGTGATCCGGGCGGGGGAGGCGTACGCTGTCGCTTCCGGCGCGGCCCAGGACGGCTATGACTTCACCTTCCCGCTGACGCAGTGGTCGGTCTTCACGCTTGTGCCCTGCGTGGACAGCGGCCTGATGGACGCCTGCACGGTGGTCTGCTTCCCCAGCGAGACGGCGGCGGATCAGTACCTCGCAATGCTGCAGGCCAGCGGCTACCCGGTGGACATGTGGCGCTATGCCGGGCTGACTGCGTGCGAGATCACGGTGATCGACCAGCATGGCGAGTTCCTGCCGGGCGTTGAGATCAGCCTGCAGACGTGGGAGGGCGTGGCTCCGCTGGTTTCCGACGCAGAGGGGCGTATCGCCTTTGCGGTGTCGCCGGGTGAAACGGCGGTGGTGCGCATCGTCGGCGCGCCGGAGGGTTATACCTTCGACCCGGAGCGCCTCTGGATCCTGGACGCGGCGACCCCGGCGGCCATCATCGACGTGACCCGGAACGAAGAATAACGGATAATGAAAAGCGGCGCTTCCCTACATGCGGGGAGCGCTGTTTTGTGTGTCAGCTGCTGAAGACGCCTGTGGACAGGTAGCGCTCACCGGAATCTGGCAGGAGCGCGACGATGGTCTTTCCGGTGCATTCCGTCTGCCGGGCCAGCTGCGCCGCTGCCCAGACCGCCGCGCCGGAGGTGACGCCGCACAGCAGCCCTTCCATGCGGGCCAGCTCGCGGCAGGCGGCGAAGGCGTCCTCGCCGGTGACGGGGATGATCTCGTCGATCAGGCTCCGGTCGAGGTTGCCGGGGATGAAGTTTGCGCCGATGCCCTGCAGCGGGTGCGGGGCAGCATAGCCCTGCGTCAGCAGGGGCGAATCGGCAGGCTCCACGCCCACGATGCGCACTGCGGGGTTGCGCTCCTTCAGGTACCGGGCAACGCCGGTGATGGTGCCGCCGGTGCCGATGCCTGCGACGAAGACGTCCACTGCGCCGTCGGTGTCCTGCCAGATTTCCGGGCCGGTGGCGGCGTAATGGGCGGCGGGATTGGCGGGGTTGTCGAACTGGCCGGGGATGAAGCTGCCGGGGTTCTCCGCCTGCAGGGCCTCGGCGCGCCCGATGCAGCCGCGCATGCCATCGCTGCCGGGCGTCAGCACCACCTCGGCGCCATAGGCTGCCATCAGCTGGCGGCGCTCCACGCTGGCGCTGTCCGGCATGACGATCACGCACCGGTACCCCAGCGCGGCAGCAGCCATGGCCAGGCCGATGCCCGTGTTGCCGCTGGTGGGTTCGATGATCAGCCCGCCGGGGGCGAGCAGGCCGCGCCGGGCCGCGTCTTCGATCATGCTGATGGCCACGCGGTCCTTCGCGCTGCCGCCGGGATTCATGCTCTCCAGCTTGGCAAGGAGCGTCGCAGGCAGGTTGTGGGCTGCCATGTAGTGCGTCAGCTGCATGAGGGGCGTGTGGCCGATGAGCTGCGTGATGTTCTGGTGGATGTTCATGCGGGCCTCCTGTTGGGGTATAATTCGGGAGTGCGAAGAGGTATATTGTGGGAATGTGTTGATGCGAGGTACAAATTGGGAATACACAACTCATCCCCGTCTGCGCAGGAAGGACAGCTGCGTTTCAGACACGATGACGCTGACGAAGATGAGCGCAAAGCCGGCGGCAAGCTGGAAGGTGATGGTCTCCGCGCCTGACAGGAGGGAGAAAAGAACGCCGAAGACGCTCTCCAGGGAGAGGAGAATAGCGGCCTGGGAGGGCGGCGTCAGCTTCTGTCCCACGGCTTGGAGCGTGATAGCAACGCAGGTGCAGCACACGGACAGGTAACCCAGCTGCGGCCAGATCTGCAGGGCGGGCATGGGCGCGCCGGGGTCTGTCAGCAGATGCAGCATCCATGCCAGCAGCGCGGCGGTGCCGAATTGTATGATGCTCAGGCTGAACACATCCCCCTTTTCGCCCAGGCGGCTCAGGGCCATGATGTGCAGCGCGTAGCACACGCCGCTGAGCAGGGACAGCGCGTCCCCGGGGGCCATCGACAGCCCGCCATCCAGGGACACCAGGCCGATGCCGGCCACGCACAGCCCTGCAGCCAGCCAGTTCCACACGCTCGGCCGCCTGCGGAAGAACATCCAGGCCATGAAGGGCACCAGCACGCAGTACACCGCCGTGAGGAAGGCGTTTTTGCCCGGCGTGGTGCCCACCAGACCAAAGGTCTGCAGGGAATAGGCGATGATGAGCATCGCGCCGCAGAGCATGCCGCCCAGCACGAAGCGCCGGTCAAGCCCTTTCAGGCGGCGGAAGAACACGGCCCCCAGCACAAGGAAGGATATGCTGAACCGAATGGCCAGCAGCAGAAAAACGGGCAGATCGTCCACCGTGTTTTTCATGATGACAAAGGAGCTGCCCCAGATGAGGGCGGCCAGAAGCAGGGCAAGGCGCCCGGCGAGTGCGTTGGATTTCAAGATGGCATCTCCTGACAAAAAGGAGGGCAGACGCACGAACACGTCTGCCGCTCCCGCTTTTGATGTACAGTGAAAAAGGTTTACTTGCCGCCGAACAGGTTCTTCAGGCCGCCCATGATGCCGCGGGTGAGGCTGCTGGTCACGGTGCGGGTGGCGGTGCTGATGGCTGTATTGGTGATGCGGCCGATGACGGAATCGTTCTTGCGGGCGCGGGCGGCGCGCTCCTCGCGCAGCTCGTCCTGACGCTGGCGGCGCTCCTCGGCCTTGGCTTCCTTGGCGGCCTTCTCGGCGGCCTTGCGCTCGGCCTCCAGCTCCTTGGCGGTCTTGCGGGAGACGGTGGCGGAGGCGGCAGGCGCAGCGGGCGCGGTGGTCGCCGGGACGTAGTTGCCCGTGGCGGGATCCAGCTGCATGGCCATCATCTGCTGCTTGTACTGGCCGGTGGTGGGGTCATAGACCATCACGGCCATCTGCTGCACCTGCACGGCGGGTGCGGCGGGAACTTCCGTGGGTAGCTGCAGGGTGGGCACGGGCTGCTTCATCTGGGGCAGTTCGCGCTGGACATAGCCGCCGGTGGCCGGGTCGAAGACCATGAAGCCCTGGGAGGGCGCAGCGGCGGGCGCGGCGGTGGTCACCTGCACCTGGGAAGCCTGCAGGGGCTGGAAGCCCTCGCGGGTGAAGGCGGCAGCCAGCTGCTCGTAGGCGCTCTGGCGGTCGACAGCCTCGTCATACAGGCCGGCGAAGGGGCTCAGGCGCAGCTCCTCGGCGCGCACGGCAGGGGAGATGGCGTCCATGGAGGACTGGGGCGGCAGAATCGTCGCGCGCTCCACCACGCCGGGGGCGCCTTCCTCATCCAGGAAGGAGATCAGCGCCTCGCCGGTCTTGAGCGTGGTGATGGCCTCCTCGGTGTCGAAGTTCGGGTTGGTGCGGAAGGTCTGGGCGGCGGTGCGCACGGCCTTCTGATCCAGGGGGGTGTAGGCGCGCAGGGCATGCTGCACGCGGTTGCCCAGCTGACCCAGGATGCTCATGGGGATGTCGCAGGGGTTCTGGGTGATGAAGTACACGCCCACGGCCTTGGAGCGGATCAGGCGCACCACCTGCTCCAGCTTCTCCAGCAGGGCCTTGGGGCAGTCGTTGAAGAGCAGGTGCGCCTCGTCGAAGAAGAACACCATGCGGGGCTTGTCCAGGTCGCCGGCCTCGGGCAGCAGCTCGTACAGCTCTGAGAGCATCCACAGCAGGAACGTGGAGTACATCTTCGGGCTCTGGAACAGCTTATCGGCAGCCAGGATGTTGATCACGCCCTTGCCGGCGCCATCCACCTGCAGCCAGTCGGCGATGTTCAGCGCGGGCTCGCCGAAGAACTGGTCGCCGCCCTGATCCTCCAGCTGGGCCACCGCGCGCTGAATCGCGCCGATGGAGGCGGTGGACACATTGCCGTAGTCCAGCGTGTAGTCGCGGGCGTTCTCGCCCACATAGGCCAGCATGGCCTTGAGGTCCTTCAGGTCCAGCAGCAGCATGCCCTCGTCATCCGCCACGCGGAAGAGGATGTTCAGCACGCCCGTCTGGGTGTCATTGAGGCCCAGCATGCGGCTGAGCAGCACCGGGCCCATCTCGCTCACGGTGGCGCGCACGGGATGACCCTGCTCGCCGTAGACGTCCCAGAACACGCTGGGGAACTCCTGATACTGGAAGGAGGGCACGCCGCACTGGGCCAGGCGGTTCGCCAGGGCATCGGAGTGCACGCCGCTCTCCACCATGCCGGAGAGGTCGCCCTTGATGTCGGCCAGGAACACCGGCACGCCCATCTCGCTGAAGCCCTCGGCCAGCACCTTCAGGGTGACGGTCTTGCCCGTGCCGGTCGCGCCGGCGATCAGACCATGGCGGTTGGCCATCTGCGGCAGCAGGCACACGGCCTTTTCGCCCGTACCGACCCAAATCTTATCTTCGTAAAGCATATCTCATACCTCCTGTATCGGTTGTGTGAACGGAATACGTTATCTTACATTATACATGAAGGGAGGGGAATCGTCAAGATGCCATCAATTCCGAATTTCTGCGTCCTCTTCCCACGTTCTGTCTGAAATGATGTAGCGCGGACGCCCCTTGACCTCCAGATAGATCTTGCCGATATACTCGCCGATGACGCCCAGGAACAGCGCCTGCACGCCGCCCATGAAGCACACGATGCAGGCCAGGGACGCCCAGCCGGCGACGCTCTTGCCCATGAACGCGGCGATCACCGCCCAGACGATGCCGATGAAGGACAGGAGCATGATCAGCAGCCCCACGAAGAACACCATGCGGATGGGCTTGACGGACAGGGACGTGATGCCGTCGAAGGCCAGGGCCAGCATCTTCTTCAGCGGATAATGGCTCTCGCCGGCGAGGCGCTCGTGACGCTCATAATACACGCTGGTGGACCTGAAGCCGACCAGCGGCACCATGCCCCGCAGGTACAGGTTGACCTCCTTGAAATTGGCGAATTCCTGCAGCGCGCGGGAGGAGATGAGGCGATAATCCGCATGGTTGAAAACGACCTCCACGCCCATCATCGCCAGGAGCTTGTAGAAGCCCTCGGCGGTGAAGCGCTTGAAGAAGGTGTCCGTGTCTCTTTTGCTGCGCACGCCGTAAACAACCTCGCTGCCGGCCAGGTACTCGTCCACCATTTTGTCCATGGCATTGATATCGTCCTGGCCGTCGCAGTCGATGGAGATGGTGATGTCGCACCTGTCCTTCGCCTCCATCAGGCCGGCCAGCACAGCAGCCTGATGCCCCCGGTTGCGGCTCTGGGCGATGCCGAGGAAGTGCTCGTCCTGCCTGGCCAGGTCGCAGATGATCTCCCAGGTGCGATCGCGGCTACCGTCGTTGACGAAGAGGATGCGGCTGTCGGGGCTGATTTTGCCTTCAGCGGAAAGCTGGTTGATCTTGTCCAGGAACATCCCGCTGGTGATGGGGAGGACGGATTCCTCGTTGTAGCAGGGGATGACGATGTAGAGGATGGGTTTCTTCATAAACTGCCTCCTTGACGTGGCGTGGTATCATTATATCATATGTAACGCGGAATGAACAGTTTTTCTTGCGTGCTTCTATATTTCTGGGAATTGCAGCGTCTAAGAGGGTGAAAGGAGGTGTGGGAATGAGCGTTGTCAAGGGCCCTGACAGCGAGCGTGAAGAGAGCATCCGGCAGATGATTTGCGACCATCAGACGGCCTTGCTGCGCATGTGTTACCTCTACCTGCATGATGCACAGCTGGCGGAGGACGCGGTGCAGGAGACCTTCATCAAGGCATACCGCGCCTGGGACAGCTTCCGGGGCGCATCCAGCGTAAAAACCTGGCTGACCCGCATCGCCATCCGCACCTGCATGGACATGCGGCGGGGCTTCTGGTTCCGCCATGTGGAGCGCCGGGTGACGCCGGAGATGCTGCCTGACCGGGCGCAGGAAGCGCGGGAGGATGAATCCGCGCTGACCCTGGCGGTGATGAATCTGCCGAAAAAGGAACGGGAGGTCGTCCTCCTGTACTACTATCAGGATCTGAACGTAAACGAAATTGCTGACGCGCTGGGCGTGATGCAGCCGACGGTGTCCTACCGCCTGCGCCGCGCCCGGGAGAGGCTCCGCACGGAGCTGGAAGGGAGGGAAAACCATGACTGAGCAGCAGGAAAAAATGAGATTCAGGGAGGCCATCGACCATACCCTGATCGGGCTTGAAGGGAATCCTTTCCTGTACCAGCGCGTTGCGGCGCAGGTTGAGAAAGGAGAAAAGAAGATGAAGGCAAGCTTTGCCAGGTGTATCGTGATTGCCCTGATTGTTGTGATGTGCATGTCTACCGTGGCGGTGGCGGCGATGATGCTCAACTACAGCCCGGAAGCCAGCGCATTGAAGCTGGCGATGGAGGCTGTGATGGACAAGTACGGCCTGTCGCAGACCGCGCTGGGACTGTTCACGCATGATGTGCGAGCGACTGATGAGGGCATGGTGTTCGAGTTCCGCTGCGATGTTGTTGCGGTGGATGGCCATGAGGTGGCGGGACGCTACATCGTGACGGTGCCGGAGAAGGGCGAACCTGCTGCGGCGTGGAGTTATGATGCCGCAGACCCTGCTATATGGCAGTCCGGCGACATGGACGCGCCCATCTGGGGGCCGGTGCAGCTGGAAACCTTCCTGCGGGAAAGGACGCATGCGGGTACGGTGGACTACCGGGTGAACATCCGCGATGACGCAGTGTCTGCGGCAACGCCCACGCCGGCGCCGGTGTTTGATACCGCGCCTGTGTGGACTGTCGAGCCGGATGTTGTGCTGGACGCCAACGACCTGAGCGAGGAGCAGGCGCGAGAGCTGGCCGTTGCGGCTCTGACTGACACCTACCGCCTGACGGATGATGACGCGCTGCAGATGGATGTGTTCCGCTGCGACATGCGGGCGTCCTCCGAGGGGGATCATCAGTGGCATGTCAATGCGTACCTGTATCATGATGGCTACGACTGGAACATGTATGTTATCATCGATGCGGTGACAGGTGAGATTATTGATATCGGCATGCAGACCGGCGGTAATGGCTGATCATTGAGCAGAATCCCGGGGAGGGGCTTCGGCCTCTCCCCATTTTGCGAAAAAAGCCCTTGCATTTGCGGCTGCGACGGTGTATAATATCCCCTGTACATAAGCCCGTTAGACGGAAAACGGCCTGTCGTACGTCCCTTAAGAGAGCTGATGGTTGGTGCAAATCAGCAGGACGCGGCATGCTTTCCATTTCCGGAGGGTGCTGGCGAGGAGTCAGCCGGGTGTCGCCCGATACAGCGCAATCAAGGTGGCTCGCGATGGCATTTTCGCGGGCAAATTGGGTGGCAACGCGAGCTTCTCGTCCCATGGGTATGGGGGAGAAGCCTTTTTCATTGCTGCGACAAACAAGGAGGAAGAATCATGCTGGACATCAATCTGCTGCGTACCAACCCCGATGTGGTGCGCGAAAACATCCGCCGCAAGTTCCAGGATCACAAGCTGCCCCTGGTGGACGAGGTCATCGAGATGGACCGCGAGTACCGCGCTGCCATCCAGCAGGCTGACAGCCTGCGCAACCAGATCAAGGTGATCTCCAAGCAGATCGGCGGCCTGATGGGCAAGGCCAAGAAGGGCGACGCCGAGGCTGCTGCCCAGGCCGAAGCCGCCAAGGGGCAGGTCGCGGCCTGCAAGGCGCAGCTGGAGGGCCTGGCTGCCCGCGAGGACGAGCTGCAGGCGGAGATCCGCAAGCGCATGCTGGTCATCCCCAACATCATCGACCCCACCGTGCCCGTGGGCAAGGACGACAGCGAGAACGTCGAGGTCCAGCGCTACGGCGAGCCCGTCACCCCCGACTTTGAGGTGCCCTACCATGTGGAGATCATGGAGCGCCTCTCCGGCATCGACCTCGATTCCGCCCGCAAGACCAGCGGCAACGGCTTCTACTACCTCATGGGCGACATTGCCCGCCTGCACAGCGCGATCCTCAACTACGCCCGCGATTTCATGATCGACCGCGGCTTCACCTATGTCATCCCGCCCTACATGATCCACGGCGACGTGGTGACGGGCGTGATGTCCTTCGCGGAAATGGAGAACATGATGTACAAGATCGAGGGCGAGGATCTGTACCTGATCGGCACCTCCGAGCACTCCATGATCGGCAAGTTCATCGACACCATCCTGGCGGAGGATCAGCTGCCCCAGACCCTGACCTCCTACAGCCCCTGCTTCCGCAAGGAAGTGGGCGCCCACGGCATCGAGGAGCGCGGCGTGTACCGCATCCACCAGTTCGAGAAGCAGGAGATGATCGTGGTCTGCAAGCCCGAGGAGAGCCCCATGTGGTTCGACAGGCTCTGGCAGAACTCCGTGGACTTCTTCCGCAGCCTCGATATTCCGGTGCGCACCCTGGAGTGCTGCTCCGGCGACCTGGCTGACCTGAAGGTGAAGTCCATCGACGTGGAGGCCTGGTCTCCCCGTCAGCAGAAGTACTTCGAGGTGGGCTCCTGCTCCAACCTGGGCGACGCCCAGGCCCGCCGCCTGCAGATCCGCGTCAAGGGCGACGACGGCCGCAAGTACTTCGCCCACACCCTCAACAACACCTGCGTGGCCCCGCCCCGCATGCTGATCGCTTTCCTGGAGAACAACCTCCAGGCCGATGGCCGCGTGCGCATCCCCGAGGCCCTGCGGATGTACATGGGCGGCAAGGAGTACATCGGCTGATTCCAAAGGCTCCCCCTTGGGGGGAGCTGTCAGCGAAGCTGACTGAGAGGGTCTCTCACGAACAGCATAGAAAAACAGTGAAACGGGCGGTAAGCTCTCCCTTTGCGGGGTGGCTTGCCGCCTTTGTGCTGCCAGCTCCCTCCCGGATGGAGCTGGCGCCGCAGCGACTGAGGGAGAACGCGGGCGATGCCCACAGGCACAGTTGCGATGGTCTTTCCACGGTCAGCGTGAGCGCAGCGTTCCACCTCATCACCCGCTGCGGCGGGAGCTTCCCCTCAAGGGGAAGCCGGGGGCTGTTCGCGCTCCCCAAAGCCTTCCCCTTGAGGGGAAGGTGGATTCGCCGTCAGGCGAAGACGGATGAGGTGGTCGCTGCGGTCGGGTTCAGCAGCAAGGGCCATCCCCGGTCAGCACCCAGGCCTGGAGACGCCGGAACAACTGAAACGGGCGGCAGGCCTTCCTTTGCGGGGGCTTGCCGCCTGTGTTGTTTGCTGTTGATGTGTTTCCTCTCTTTTGTTGGGGATCGGGTGGCTGCGGCAGCCCTCCCACGGCATACCGGGGGTGCGGGAATTCAGAGGATGTAGACCTTATCCGGGAGCTCCGGCTGGGAGACGTATTCCTGCAGTGCCGTCACCAGCTCGGCGCGGAAGGCGTCCTCGTCTGCCGGGATGCTGAAATCCTTGCCGCACAGGGCGCGGCAGATCTTCTTTACGAAGTCGACCTCCTGATACCAGTATTGATCCAGCGTCTCGCGGATGTCCGGCTTGGCCAGGTCACAGCAGGCGATGGCTGTCGTGGAGCGGTCGCGGAACACCTCCCATGTGCATTTTCCGCGCAGGTAGGTGTCCACGGGGGCGATCATGCCTTTGAGGAACATCGGGGCGGCGATGATGCGGCTTCTCATGTCCCTGAGCATGCTTTCTGTGTTGTCAGACAGTATCATCAGGCATTCCTCCTTGCGGGCAGCGCCTGCCCGACGGACTTCTCTCCCGTGGCCCATTCGCCCAGGGCGTTGGCCTGCTTTTCCGGCCAGACGGCGTAGTAGGACATGCCCTTCTCCCGGCGCAGCTTCCGCAGGGCGGGGAGGTTCGCCCACAGATAAGACGGCAGCCCCACCGCAACCAGATACAGCGGCCCCAGCAGCAGCGACTGCACGTAGTGGCCGTACTCATGCACGCGCACGCCGGTCCTGCTCTCCTGCTCCGTCAGGATGCGGCCGTCCGTCTGGTAGCGGCTGGCCTTTTCCGACACGAACACGAACAGCCCCAGCGAGATACCGCCGCCGGTCGTCCATTCGGTGACGATGGCGCCGTGCCAGACGCAGCGCCTTTTCGCGCGGGGCAGCCAGTACAGGTACAGGCAGAAGCCCAGGAGGGTCTGGGGCAGGCCCCAGGTGAGCTGGACGAGGGTGAAGAGAAAACGGCGCATGGCGATGGCCTCCGTTTTTTGCACCATTATATCACGGGCGCTCGCTGCTGGCAACACAAAAGCCCGGAGGGAATACGTGCTCCGGGCGGGGGGGGCAGCAAACAAGCTTCTCCCGGGCAATGCGCCGGAATCACGCGCTGGGCCGGTAAACCCGGCAGACGTTGACGGCGATGGCCGTCAGCCATGTCTTTTCCGATGCATCGCCCCGCCAGCTGCCGTCAACACCGTTCCACCAGCCAAATTCATAATTCATAATTCTCCCTCTTCCCCCTTGCTCAACAGGGATAAAAAGAGTATAATCATGGTGGGGGTCTGTGACCCTTTATTCGAGTTGTGGTTTCGACCCTTCTGCGCAGGAGGTGGGGATTTGTACGCGCAGGTGATCGTGGATATCGTGCATGAGAACGTGGCGCACACGTTTTCCTACCTCGTGCCGGAGGGGATGGAGCTGTCCGTGGGGCAGCGGGTGGAGGCGCCCTTCGGCCGGATGGTGAAGGAGGGCGTGATCGTGGGCTTCTCGGAAAGCTGCGATGTGCCGCCGGAGAAGATCCGATCCATCCGTGCGCCGCTGGAGGATTACGCCGCCATCCTGCCGCAGCTGCTGACGCTGGCGCAGCGCATGGCGGAGAACGCCCACTGCCCGCTGGCGGAGACGCTGCGGCTGATGCTGCCGGCGGAGATGCGCGGCGGCCGCGTGCAGGTGAAGCAGCAGCCCGTGGTGCGCCTGGCCATCCCGGAGGCGGAGGTCGACGGGGCCATCGCGGCCCAGGGGCGCTCGCAGAAGCGGCGCATGCTGCTTAACCTCCTGCGGGATGGCGAAGCGCACCCCGTCAGCGACCTGAAGCTGCTGGTGCGCGATCCGCTGGAGGCACTGCATCAGCTGGAGGAGGCCGGGCTCGTCCGCCTGACGCAGCAGGAGGTGCTGCGCCGCCCCGGCGGGGACGGTCCGGAGGAGCATGTGCCCGATCCACCGCTGACGCCTTATCAGCAGGAGGTGCTGGACGTCGTCCTGCCGGAAATGCGGCGGGGGCAGGGAAGGTTCCTGCTCCACGGCGTGACAGGCTCCGGTAAGACGGAGGTCTTCATCCGCCTGGTGCGCGAGGTGCTCAAGAGCGGGAAGGCCGCGATGATCCTCGTGCCCGAGATCGCCCTCACGCCGCAAATGGTCAGCTGGTTCCGCGCGCGCTTCGGCGCGGTGGCGGCGGTGCTGCACTCGCGGCTGTCGGCAGGGGAACGCTTCGATGAATGGCGGCGCATCCGCCGGGGCGAGGCGCGGGTGGTCATCGGTGCAAGGAGCGCGGTGTTTGCCCCCTGCGAGAACCTCGGGCTCATCGTGGTGGACGAGGAGCACGAGAGCACCTACCTCAGCGACCGCCATCCCCGCTACGATGCGCGGGACGTGGCGGCCTGGCGCTGCGAAACCGAGGGCGCGACGCTCCTGCTGGCCTCGGCCACGCCATCGATATTGTCCTTCGCCAAGGCGCAGCGCGGGGATTACACCCTGCTGGAAATGCCTTACCGCGTGGGCAACCGCCCCATGCCGGAGGTCACCGTGGTGGACATGCGCCAGGAGATCGAGGCTGGCAACCGCAGCATCTTCTCCGGCGCGCTGCTCACGAAGTTGCGCGAGTGCATGCAGAAGGGCGAACAGGCGATGCTCCTGATGAACCGCCGCGGCTACAATTCCTTCGTCAGCTGCCGCAGCTGCGGGCTGACGATGAAGTGCCCCAACTGCGATGTGGCGCTCACGTACCATATGGCCGGCGGCGACGGCCGCCTGCACTGCCACTACTGCGGCCATGTGGCTGATACGCCCACGACCTGCCCCTCCTGCGCCAGCCGGTACATCCGCTTCTTCGGCGCGGGCACGCAGAAGGTGGAGGAGGAGCTTCACAGGCTCTTTCCGGACGTGAATATCGTCCGCATGGACATCGACACCACCTCCGGCAAGGAGGGCCACGCAAAGCTGCTGGACGAGTTCCGCTCCGGGCGGGCGCGGATCCTCGTGGGTACGCAGATGATCGCCAAGGGCCTTGACTTCCCGAAGGTGACGCTGGTGGGCGTGGTGGCGGCGGATATGACGCTGAACCTGCCGGACTACCGCAGCCGGGAGCGCACCTTCCAGCTGCTGACGCAGGTGGCCGGCCGCGCGGGACGGGGCGTGATCCCCGGAGAGGTGGTCATCCAGACCTACAAGCCGGAGGACGAGATCATCGTGGCCTCCGCCGCGCAGGACTACCGCGCCTTCTTCGAGATGGAGTTCTCCCGCAGGCGAACGGCGCTCTACCCGCCCTTCACCATCATGGCGCGCCTGCTGGTGGAGAGCCCTGCGGAGCTATCCGCCCAGCGCGCCGCCACGGCGCTGCACGCCCGCTGCCAGGGGCTGCTGGAGAGCCATCCCGCATGGAAAAGGCGGACGCTGATGATGCTGCTGGATCAGCCCAGCGTGAAGGTGCTGCGCGGGAAGAGCCGCTGGCATGTGATGTTCAAGCTGCTGGTGCACCGGGAGACGGAGGAATTCGTCGCCGCGCTGACCGACCTGGCGAGGGAGCCGGCGGAGGGCGCAGAGGTGTACTTTGAATATAATCCCACAACAATGATGTGACGAAGCGATAAACAAGCTTCGCAAACAAAAACACGCTGCGAAGCAGCCGTGTCCCCGCGAGCGGCGGGAGTCCGGAGGGCTTGCCCTCTGGTGGGGTGCAGGGGCATTCCGTTGGAGCGTGTCCCCAGTGGGGACTTCGCCGAAGGCGAAAGCGACGAGGAATGTTAAGGGCTCCTGGAGCCACATAAGCGACAACCCTGAGGCGCGGCTCGCCCGTTGCGAGCCGTGCCTGGACGGGGCACCCTCCGTGCCCCGTCCGACGCGCGACTCTGCTACTGCCCCATGCGCGCGCAGATACAAGGAACCAACCAACAAAATCGCAGAATGGGTTTCGAAAGGGACGAAGTCCCTTCGCGGGGTGCAGGGGCAGAGCCCCTGCCCGCCGGAGGCCCCCGAGGAGGTAACGAACATGGCAATTCGAAAGATTGTGAAGCTTGGCGATGATGCGCTGCGCAAGGAGTGCCGGGCGCAGGAGAAGTTTGACCTGCGGCTGGCGATCCTGCTCAAGGACATGGCGGACACGATGTACCGCGCCGAGGGCGTGGGTCTGGCGGCGCCGCAGGTGGGCGTGCTGCGCCGGGTGGTGGTGATCGACATCGGCGAGGGGCTGGTGGAGATGATCAACCCGGTGATCACCAGCCGCGAGGGCAGCCAGTGCGGCCGCGAGGGCTGCCTGAGCCTTCCGAACCGTCAGGCGGTGGTGACCCGTCCCAACAAGGTGACGGTGGAGTTCCAGGACCGCAAGGGCGAGAAGCATGAGCTGACGGCGGAGGGTTTCTTTGCCCGCGCGGTTTGCCATGAGCTGGACCACCTGGACGGCACGCTGTACATCGACGTGATGGACCGCGAGCTGACGCCTGAGGAGATCGAGGGGCATATCCCGGAGGACGATGCGGAATGAGAATCGTATTCATGGGTACGCCGGAGTTCGCCGTGCCGTCGCTGACGGCGCTGTGCGACGCCGGCTACGACGTGGTGGGCGTGTTCACCCAGCCTGACCGCCCCAAGGGCCGCGGCAACAAGGTCGTGTTCTCCCCGGTGAAGCAGGTGGCGGTGGAGCGGGGCATCCCCGTGTTCCAGCCCCAGCGCATTCGTAAGGACGGCGTGGAGGACTTGAAGGCCCTGCAGCCTGACCTGTGCGTCACGGCGGCCTTCGGGCAGATCCTCTCCCAGGAGATCCTCGACATACCGAAGCTGGGCACCATCAATGTCCATGCGTCCCTGCTGCCGAAGCACCGGGGCTCCGCGCCCATCAACTGGGCCATCCTGCAGGGCGATGAGACCGTCGGCGTGACGACGATGATGACCGACAAGGGCATCGACACCGGCGACATGCTGCTCAAGGCCGAGGCGGCGTACATCCCCGGCGAAACGGCGGGCGAATTGACCGTGCGCATGGCGGACATGGGCGCACAGCTGCTGCTGGAGACGCTCAAACAGCTGGAGGCCGGCACGCTCATGCGTATCCCGCAGGATCACGAAAACATGACCTACGACCCCATGCTCACCAAGGAGATGGGCGTCATCGACTGGACGGCAAATGCGGCGGACATCGTCAACCGCATCCACGGCCTGAACCCCTGGCCCGGGTGCTCCACGGCCATCCCCGGCGGGCGGCTGAAGCTGCTGCGGGCTGAAATGGCGCAGGGCAGCGGGCAGCCGGGCGAGATCATCACGGCGGACGCGAAGGCCGGGCTCGTCATTGCGGCGGGCAGCGGCGCGGTGCGTGTCAACCAGCTGCAGGCCCCCGGCGGAAAACCCATGGATGCGAAGGACTATCTGCGCGGTCATCCCATGACCGTCGGCAGCGTGCTGAAAGAGGAAGAGAACAATGGATGAGCAGAAGAAGTTTGACCAGAATGCCAATGCCGGTGGGAATGAAAACGCAAATCCGGTGAAGAAGGACGCTGCGAGTGGGGAGCATGCTGCGAATGGCGGTGAAAAGCGTACCTACGGTGGGAAGAAGTCTGAATATGCGGGCGATCGCAAGCCCTTCGGTGGGAAGCGTCCCGCGCAGCAGGGCGGAAAACCCGGCTTCGGTGGGAATCGTGGCCGCAATGGCGACGGAAAGCCCGGCGAAGGTGGTTTTCGTGGCGCTGCTGGTGGTGAAAGACGTCCCTTTGGTGGGGATCGTGCCCAGAAGGGGGAGCGCCGCCCCGCTGGCGGTGGTTTCCGTGCCGCTGCGGATGGCGAAAAGCGCCCCTTCAGTGGGGATCGCGTCCAGAATGGCGAGCGTAAGCCCGCGTTCCGTGGCGAAAAGCCCGCATTCCGTGGCGAAAAGAAACACTTTGGTGGGGATCGCACCCAAAACGGCGGCGAAAAGCGCGGCTATGGTGGAGACAGGCCTGCCCGTCCTGCCGGAAAGCCCGGCTTCGGTGGGAAAACGGTGGGGACGAAGCCCTATTCCGGCTCTGCGCGGACGGGACTGCGCCCGGCGCGCCCTGATGGAGAGCGCAAGCCCCGCGAGGTGCAGCAGGAGGGCCTGCCGGCCCGCCGCCTGGCGCTGGAAGTCATCCGTGCGGTGACCGAGCGCGGCGAGTTCATCCACCTGGCGCTGGATCAGCAGCTCAAGAACTGCGGCCTGCCCGTCATCGACCGCCGCCTGGCTGCCCGCCTGGCCTATGACACCATCGAGATGCGCATGTACCTCGATCACGCGCTGGATCAGATCATGGCCAAGCCCGATACCGATATCAAGCTGCGCAACGTCCTGCGCCTGGGCGCCTGCCAGATCCTGCTGGAGGATCGCATCCCCGAGAGCGCGGCGTGCAACACCTCCGTCGTGCTGTGCAAGGAGCTGGGCATGGAGGGCCTTGCCGGCGTGTGCAACGGCATCCTGCGCAACCTCGTGCGCCAGAAGGAGGAGCTGGTTTTCCCCGACGAAGCCGAGAACCGCGTCAAGGCCCTGTCCGTGCGCCACAGCGTGCCCGAGTGGCTGGTGGAAAAGCTCCTGGGCGACTGGGGCGAGCAGGCCGTGAGCCTGATGACTACCCGCAGCCACGACAGCTACATCACCATCCGCCCGAACATGACCCGCCTGGACGATGAGGCCTTCGAGGCATTCCTGCAGCAGAAGGCCTGGGAGTCCGAGCGTGGCCGCGTGGCGCACAGCTGGCGCATCCGCAACATGGCGGAGATCGCCCATGACGCGGGCTTTGTGGGAGGCAAGTTCTCCATCCAGTCCGAGTCCTCGATGATGGCGGCGCTGGCGGTCAGCCCCAGGCGCGGCATGCAGATCCTCGATTGCTGCGCGGCCCCCGGCGGCAAGACCTGCCTGATGGCGGAGATGATGGAGGGCACCGGCCGCGTGCAGGCCTGGGAGCTGCATGAGCACCGCGTGGACCTGATCAAGGCGCAGATGAAGCGCCTCGGCCTTGAAAACGTGCGCCCCATGCAGCGCGACGCGACCCAGCTGCGCGAGGACATGACCGGCACGATGGACGCAGTCCTGCTGGACGCGCCCTGCTCCGGCCTGGGCGTGATGGCGGACAAGCCGGATGTGAAGTACCGCGCGACGGCGGAGTCCGTGGCGGAGCTGGTGCAGCTGCAGGGCAAGCTCCTGGATACCGTCTGCCAGTATGTCAAGAAGGGCGGCGTGCTGGTGTACTCCACCTGCTCGGTGCTCAAGGAGGAGAACGAGAAGCAGGCGGAGGCGTTCCTCGCCCGTCACCCGGAGTTTGAGCTCCAGCCCCTGCCGGACGCCATCCCGGCGGAATTCCGCCAGCATGAGGGCGTCGGCCTGCAGCTGCTGCCCGACCGCGACGGCGTGGAGGGCTTCTACATCTGCCGCATGCGCCGCAAGCGCATCTGATTCATCCCAAACCATCTGGAGGAATGACCGATGACCGAACTGACCGGGCTCTATCAGAGCGAGCTGACTGACTGGTGCAGGGAGCGCAAGCTCCCCGCTTTCCGCGCGAAGCAGATCTTCCGCTGGATCCACCAGGGCGTGGATTTCGACGGCATGACCAACCTGCCCCTCAGCCTGCGCGAGCAGCTGAAGCAGGAGGCCATCGCCCAGCCGGTGCGCATCGTCCACGAGCGCCGTTCGCAGCTCGATGACACGGTCAAGTTCCTCTTTGGCCTGAAGGACGGCAACTGCGTGGAGGGCGTGCTGATGCACTATCACCACGGCTACACGCTGTGCCTGTCCACGCAGGTGGGCTGCCGCATGGGCTGCACCTTCTGCGCCAGCACGCTGGACGGGTGCGTGCGGAGCCTCACCGCCGGCGAGATGCTGGGCGAGGTGCTGGCGGCCAACCGCTACATCCTCGATAAGGGCATGCCCCTCGAGGACGGCCAGACGCCCCGGGTGCACAACCTCGTCCTCATGGGCAGCGGCGAACCGCTGGATAACTACGATAACGTGATGCGTTTCCTGCGCCTGCTGCGGGAGCCGGACGGCGTTCAGATCGGCCTGCGCAACGTGAGCCTGTCCACCTGCGGGATCGTGCCCCGGATGTATGATCTGGCGGAGGAGGATCTGCCGGTGACGCTCTCCGTGTCCCTGCACGCGCCCAACGACGAGATCCGCCGGCAGACCATGCCCATCGCCAGGGCCTACCCGATGGAGGACCTGCTGCGCGCCTGCCGCAACTACATCGACAAGACCGGCCGCCGCGTGATCTTCGAATACGCGCTGGTGGGCGGGGTCAACTGCGAGGAGAAGCACGCCATCGAGCTGGCGTCCCGCCTGCGGGGCATGCAGTGCCACGTGAACCTGATCCCGCTGAACGTGGTGGCTGAGCGCGACCTGCGGGGCGTGACGGAGGCGACTGTCCGCCGCTTCATGTCCACGCTGGAAAACCTGCATATCTCCGTGACCCGCCGCCGCGAGATGGGCGACGACATCGAAGGCGCCTGCGGCCAGCTGCGCCGCAAGACCCTCGCTGAGCAGTCCGCTCAGGCTGAATAATCTGCATTGACGGGAGAGGCATCATGAATCGCAAGTTTCACTTCACCAAAGCGACCCGGAAGCGTCTGATGGACTTTCTCAGGGGGAAGATCGCCCCTGCGGAGGCGTCGGCCCCGCGCGTCCCGCTGCGCAGCGCAGCGCAGACCCATGTGGGCAAGGTTCGCGCCACCAACCAGGATGCGCTGGTGGTCAGCGAAGCGCTGCAGCTCTATGGCGTGGCGGATGGCATGGGCGGCCACAAGGGCGGCGAAACGGCCTCCACGGGCTGCCGCGATGCGGTGCTTGCCGCCCTTGAGGAGCGTAAAGCCGGCACTGCGGCGCTGAAGGAAGCCATCCAGGTGGCGAACGCAGCCCTTTTCCGTCAGCAGCAGGAGGATGAGCGCCTCTCCGGCATGGGCACCACGCTGTCTGTCATCTGGCTGGACGAGGCCAGCGTGCACATCGCCCACGTGGGCGACAGCCGCGTCTACTGCCTGCGCGACGGCGAACTCCTGCAGATGACGGATGACCATTCCCTGGTGGGCGAGCTGATGCGCCAGGGCGTGCTGACCGCGGAACAGGCGGAGAAGCACCCCATGCGCAACGTGATCACCCGCGCCGTGGGCACCGAGGAGGACATCTGCGTGGATCTGGCAACGGAGCCGCGCCGCGCCGGGGATATCTGGATGGTGTGCTCCGACGGCCTCTACGGCATGGTGAAGGAAGCCGACATGACGGATATCCTCAGGGAAAACGCGCCGGAAAAGGCTGCGGAGCTGCTGGTGGAAGCGGCCCTGAACGGCGGCGGCCGGGACAACATCAGCGTTGTTGTCCTCCATGATGAGGAGGGCGCGCAATGAGAGAGAAGATACTGGGCGGCCGCTATGTGCTGGTGGAACAGATTGGCGTGGGCGGCATGGCCATCGTCTACCGGGCGGTGGACCGCAACACGGCGCACAACGTGGCCGTGAAGGTGCTCAAGCCTGAGTTCAACCGGGACGCCGAGTTCGTCAGCCGCTTCCAGCGCGAGGCGGAGGCGGCCTCCAAGATGAGCCACCACAACATCGTCAACCTCCTGGATGTGGGCATGGACGGGGACAACCGCTACCTCATCATGGAGTACGTCAGCGGCAAGACCCTCAAGGAGGTCATCGCCGAGAAGGGGCGCATCCCCGCGGCCACGGCGGTGCAGATCGCCATCCGCATCCTCTCCGCGCTCCAGCATGCCCATCAGAATGGCATCATCCACCGCGATATCAAGCCGCAGAACATCCTGCTCAACGCCGATGGCCACGTGAAGGTGGCGGACTTCGGTATCGCCCGCATGGCCAACAGCTCCACGCTGACCAAGGGCGATTCGGTCATGGGATCGGTGCACTACTTCAGCCCCGAACAGGCCCAGGGCCAGGGCTGCGACGTGACCAGCGACATCTACTCCGTGGGCGTGACGCTCTATGAGATGCTCACCGGCCGCGTGCCCTTCGATGGCGACAGCCCGGTGGCCATCGCCATGCAGCACCTGCATGCCCAGCCGGAGGACATCCGCCGCATTGCCCCGGACGTGCCCGACGCCATCTGCCATGTGTGCCTGAAGGCGATGGAAAAGAACCCCGCCTACCGCTACACATCCGCCCGGGAGATGGCCTCCGAGCTGCGCAAGGCCCTCGCCGGCCAGGTGGATCAGCTTCAGCCGCGCCTGACGCCCGTGTCCAGAACGCCTGCCACCGTGGCTTCGCATGCGTCCGGGCAGAGCCGCGTCCGCCAGACAACCGGCCGCAACCGGGTTCGGCAGAGCAATGTGAGCATGGTCGTGCTGACGCTGCTGGTGCTGTGCGTGGTGGGCTACGGGCTCTTCGTGGGCACGCAGGCCATCTACGATAAGGTGGTCAACAGCGCCACGGTGGGCTTCTACGAAAACAGCGACAAGAACGTGGCCGTGCGGGAGATCACCCGCCTGGGCCTGGTGGCGGAGATCGTGGGCGTGAAGCACTCCACCATCCCGGAGGGCGTGGTGGTGGCCCAGTGGCCCCGCGAGGATACCACCCTTCGCAAGGGCGACAAGGTGGTGCTGACGGTGTCGCTGGGGCCGGAGAGCATGACGGTGCCCAGCATCCGCAACATGACCCTGTCGGACGCGCAGACCACCCTGAAGGCCTACGGCCTGACGCTGACGGTGGTGGAGCGCGTGGTGAGCCGCACCCATGATGTGGACTTCGTGCTCACGCAGGTGCCTGCGGCGGGGGATCCCTGCCAGGCGGGCGACATCATCCAGGTGACGGTGTCCGGCGGCATCGCCTATGTGCCCCGGGTGCAGGGGCGTACCTTCAGCGAGGCCCGCGAGCTGATCAGCGCGGCCGGGCTGACGCTCAACGCCGCCATCGAGTACGTCGAAACGACGGACGAAACGCTGCATGGCAAGGTGAAGCAGCAGTCCATCGCGGCGGATACGGCGGTCATTCAGGGCACGGCCGTGAGCCTGACGGTGTACCGCGTGCCCTCGATGCTGCACCGGGCACGGCTGACCATCGACCTGCCCGAGAGCGACGGGCTGACCAACGTCCGCGTGACGCTGGTGGACGAGGGCGGCGAAGTGACGGTGTACCAGCAGGATTACCCCTCCAACGCCAGCCGCCACCCGGAGGTGGAGCTGGTCTGCGAGGAAGCGGGCGAATTCACCTGCAGGGTCTATATCAACAATGTGTTCAAATACGCCATGACGGTGAGGTTTGAATGAGCGAAGAAATGATGAAGCAGGGCGTGCTGGTGCGGGGCTTCGGCGGCTTCTATGTGGCGGCGGAGGACGACGGCACGGAGCACATCCTGCGCTGCAAGAAGAAATTCCGGCGCATGCGCATCTCGCCCCTGGTGGGGGACAAGGTTGCTTTCATCCCCGGCGAAGGGGAGGAACACGGCTGGCTGGAGGATATCCTGCCCCGCAGCAGCGAGTGCCTCCGCCCGCCGGTGGCCAATGTGGCGCTGCTGATCGTGGTCATCTGCCCCTCGCCGGAGCCGGACATGCTGCTGGTGGACCGGATGCTCATCCGCGCCCGGCTGCAGGGGATACGCACCGCCATCGTGGTGAACAAGAGCGACCTGGATCCCACGCTGGCGGAGCGCGTCCGGCAGGAATACGCCGGGGCGGAGTGCCCGGTGCTCTGCGCCAGTGCGAAGGAGCGCAGCGGCCTGGATCCTCTGCGCGCGCTGATGGAAGGCGCAGGCATCTGCTGCCTGACGGGGCAGAGCGGCGTGGGCAAATCGACGCTGCTCAACGCCCTGCTGGGGCTGGAGCTGGAAACCGGCGACATCAGCGAGAAGATCCAGCGCGGCAAGAATACCACCCGCCACGCGCAGCTGCTGATCTCCGGCGACATCCGCGTGCTGGACACGGCGGGCTTTTCCCTGCTGGAGCTGGATGCGAGGCTGGAGCCGGAAAAGCTCCGCGAGGCCTACCCGGAGTTCATCCCCCACGAGGGCTGCTGCCGCTTTGCCCCCTGCCTGCACGACAGGGAGCCGGGCTGCGCGGTGACGGCTGCCGTGGCGGCAGGGGAGATTGCCTCCGGCCGCGTGGAGCGCTACCGCCAGCTTCTGGCGGATGTGCGCCTGACCTGGAAGCAGCGCTACAACTGACCTGAGGAGGACAAGCGTATGATGGTATCTCCTTCCATCCTGGCGGCGGATATGCTGAACATGGAGCGCGACGTGCAGCGCATGGTCGATGCGGGGGCGGACTGGCTCCACGTGGATATCATGGACGCGCACTTCGTGCCCAACCTGAGCTACAGCCCGGCGCTGGTGGCTGCGCTGCACAAGCGCTTTCCGGCCCTGCCCCTGGACGTCCACCTGATGATGGACAACCCGGAGAAGTACATCGGCGTGTTCTGCGATGCGGGCGCGGCGGTGCTGACCATCCATGCCGAGATCGGCGCGGACGTGGCGGCGCTGCTGGAGGAGATCCGCAGCCGCGGCGTGAAGGCGGGCCTTTCTGTCAAGCCGGGCACGTCTGCGCAGGCCATCGCCCACCTCCTGCCCCATGCGGATATGGTGCTGGTGATGACCGTGGAGCCCGGCTTCGGCGGGCAGAAGTTCAACGCGGCCATGCTGGATAAGCTGGCTGAGCTGCGCCGGATGGGCTATGCGGGCCTGCTGGAGGCGGATGGCGGCGTGTCCATGGCCAATGCGGCCACGCTGCGCGCCCACGGGCTGGACGTGGCCGTGATGGGTACAGCGATGTTCCAGAGTGCCGATCCGGCGGAGGATATGGCGGCCATCCACGCCATGTGATGGATAACGGGGCGCGCCAGCGGGCATACTGCTTCCGGAAGGAGGCGATTGCCGTGGAGCGTCCCCCCAAGCCCCTGCTGAATCCACCGGAAAAGAAGAAACGCATGTCGCGCGGCCCCGTGCGGCACTGAAGAAGGAGAAATGCTTATGATGCCCCAGGTTCCGCCGCTGCTGCTGGAGAAGCTCAGCGCCCAGTATGGCACAGCGCTGACGGAGGAGATCGTGGCCGGATTTGTCTGCCGCCCGGTGACCCTTCGGGCGAACGCCCTGCGCAGCGATGCGGCCGGGGTTCAGGCTGCGCTGGAGACGGCGGGAATCGCCTGCGAGCAGCAGGCCTGGTATCCGGACGCGTTCATCCTGCCGGATGTGCGCGAGGCGGCCGTGCAGGCCCTGCCGGAATACGAGGCGGGCCACATGTACCTGCAGAGCCTGTCCAGCATGATGCCTGCCCTGGTGCTGGCCCCGAAGAAGGGGGAGTCCGTGCTGGACATGGCGGCGGCTCCCGGCGGCAAGACCACGCAGATGGCGGCCCTTTCGGGCAATGGCGCGCTGATCACGGCGTGCGAGAAGAACAACGTCCGCGCGGACAGGCTGGAGTTCAACCTGAAGCGCCAGGGCGCGACCCGCGTGAGCGTGATGCGCACGGACGCAAGGCAGCTCAGCGACCTCTTCCGATTCGATAAGATCCTGCTGGACGCGCCCTGCACCGGTTCCGGCACGATCATCATCGAAGAAGGGGAGCCCGAGCGCCGCATGACGGCGGACTGGGTCGCGAAGACCGCGAAAACGCAGAAAGCGATGCTGAAAAAGGCCCTGACCCTGCTGAGCAAGGGGCGCACGATGGTATACTCCACCTGCTCCATCCTCCGGGACGAGAACGAGGATGTGCTGAAGGCTGTGCTGCCCGGCATGAACGCCCGCGTGCTGCCCATCGACCCGGCGATGCTGGGCCTGACGGCTGAGCAGCTGCTGCCCGTGAGCATTCCCGGCGTTGTGTGCGTCAAGCCCACCGCGCTGCATGAGGGGTTTTTCGTGGCATTGCTCATGAAGTGAGCAACGCGACGAAATTCGGAATTCTGAATGATGTACAGACAGCGCGTCCCCCACGCAGGAGGACGCGCTGTTCTGTATGGATGCAGCGAACGGGTTCTGCAAACTCAATTCCGAATTCATCATTCCTGATTCACAAGTGGCGCCGGTCAGAAACCTGACCGGCGCTACTTGTGTTTACTGGGAGATCAGCATGTAGAAGCTGACGATCATATAGGCGGCTTCCGCACGAGTGGCGGGCGCGGCCAGATCCTCGAAGGTGGGCAGCATATCCGCCGTCACGGGCAGACCCAGCGCAGCGCCGAAGTTCAGCGTGCAGGCGATCAGCTCTTCGCGGGTGATGGGGGTGGCAGCGTCAGCAGCGGGCACGATGCCGAACTGCGCCAGGTAAGCCACGGCCTCGGCCGGGTTCTGGCCGCCGCCCAGCAGGACGTACGCCGCCATGGCGAAGTCGCCCAGGGTGGCCTGGTCCTCAGCGCCGAAGGTGGTATCGCCCGTGGGCAGCATCAGGCCGTTCTCGAAGGCGAAGCGGACGTAGTCGTAACAGGGGTGCTCGGAGGTGCAGTCGGTAAACTCCACGCTGGTGGGGTCAACGGCGTTGAAGGGGTTGATGACGCTCTCATACAGCGCGGCGTTGGCCTCGATGGCCGCAGCGCCGCCGGCGGTGGAGTACACGCCATTGGCAACCATGTTGGCGTAGACGGCGGCATAGGCAGCAACGTCCTCAGCCTTGATGGACTTCAGCTGGCGCATCCACTCCAGGGATTCCGCCTGATCGTCGCCCGCGATGACGGTGAAGATGGCGTTGCTCGCGCCGGACAGCTCACCCGCGGACTGGGCGTAGTAGGCGTAGGAGGAGAGGATGTAGCCGTCCAGGGTGGCCTGATCCACGGCCAGCTCGGTCAGCAGGGTGGGCAGCTGCGCGTAAACGGAGAAGGTCTCCATCACGTTGGGGTCGCGGTAGCTCAGCAGGTACACGCCATCGGTGGTGGCAGCGTGCAGCACGCTGTAAGCGCCGTACTGGTCGCGCAGCAGCGGGATCAGGAAGGTGTCGGACACCAGGGCGGTGATGGCGTCAAAGGAGGCGTTGAACTCCTCCAGGCCCATCTCCTCCCAGGTGGCGTAGATGAGGTTGTACTGCACGGAGGAATCCACCACAATGCCCTCGGCGCGGGCGGGAACGGGGATGTCATACGTGGCGGTGACGACCTCACGGCTGTTCAGGCCGGCCAGGAAGGCGTCGGCGATGGGCTGGTGGTTCGCAGCGCTCTGGGCGTTGCCGGCGAAGGCGGAGATGGCGCCGGTGGAGTTGTTGACCAGCTGCTGCACAGCCTGCAGCATCGCAAGGGCAACTTCGGGGTTGCTCTCCATCAGGGCCTCGACTTCCTCCAGGAAGAGGTAGTAGTCGATGTCGGTCATGTAGGTGTAGGCGCGGGTGCCGGCGTTGGAGATGGACTGTGCGCGGTAGAGCTGGGATGCGTAGATGCCGGAGGTCAGGCTGCTCTTCAGGCTCGTCTTGCGGGCGGACACAGCCTCGGCCACACGGGCCGCATCGGTGAACTGGGAGTCGAAGAGGATCTCGCTGACCAGGTCGTAAGCGGCCTGCATGTCCTCATCCGCAGCGATCCACGCGGCACGCAGGTACATGTCGGTCTGGCCGTCGAAGGGCATGGAGACCTTGATGACGCCGTTGTAGAGGTAGCGGGTGGTCAGGGACGCCAGCTCCTGACGGGTGTGGGCGGAAGTATCCACCTCGCACAGGAGGTCGGTGTAGAGCTGGTACCAGTGCAGCAGCTCCTGGGGCATGTCGCTGACGTTGAGCAGCACCATGGCCTGGCCCACGCCATCGACATTGGCCGCAACATTGATGCGGCGGACGCCGTCCTCACCGGTGACGTCGGTGTAATCGTAGATGCGCAGCTCTTCGGGCAGGCTGTCCACGGTGACGACCTGCAGCTGGGCAACATACTGCGCCGCATCGCTCTGAGCGGGCTGGGCCAGGGCAGCGGTCTCCGCCACGATGGCGGCGATCTCGTCCCCGGTCATGCCGGCCTTGATCTGGGCCAGCTCGGCGGCCAGGGCAGCGTCGTTCTGCTCCTTCAGGCCAGCCACGGGGAAGGTGGAAGCCAGGGCGGTGTTCGTGTTCTGCACCAGGTACTGGTCGACCAGCTTCACGAAGGTGCCATCGGCATTCAGGGCAACGAAGTTGTCCAGCGCGGCGATGTAGTCCACGTAATCATGCCAGTCGCCGGTGGAGGCCCAGTAGTAGGCGATGTTGGGGATCATGTCCACGCCCAGGGAGGTGCTCTCGGACACGAGCATGATGTCCATGCGGAAGGCCGCAGCCACAGCGTCGACCGCCTCGGCATTGAAGCCGTCGGCAACGATCTGCTCCAGGGCAGCGTCGACGGTTGCGCGGAAGACGTCCACATCCTCGGCGTTCACGCCGTCAGCGTAGAACACGATGGTGGGCACGGGGGTGTCCAGGGTGATGCCGCAGCCGCAGCTGGCGTGGGGCAGGGCTTCCTTCAGCGCGGTGATGACCGGGAAGGAGGAGGCGCCCAGCAGGGTGGAGAGCATGTCCAGCGCGTTGACGGTGTCCTCATCCGCGCCGTCGATGCGGAAGCCGTAGTAGATGCGGCCGCCGTTGGCGGTGTTGGAGCTGGCCTCCACAGGGTACCCGAAGGTCGCCGCCATTTCGCCGGAGATGGGGGTGTAACCCGCGTCGGCGATGACGATGTCCGCCTTCTCGTAGGCGGAGAAGTAGCCGTCCAGCAGCTCCAGGAAGCGGCTGTAGTTGTCGAAAGCGCCATACAGGCAGGTCAGGGAGTTGGAGGGATGATAGTAGGCGGTGTGGAAGTTCTTCACGTCATCCCAGGTCATGTTGGGGATCTCGCTGGGAACGCCGCCGGAGGAGTTGGCCGCGTTGCTGCCGGGGAACATGACGTCCGCCCAGTTCTGGTAAGCCGCGGAGGCCAGGGTGTAGGCACCCTGCATCTCGGAGTACACGGTGCCGGAGATGGTCAGGTCGCTCTCGGCGCTGTCCATGCTGTAGCGCCAGCACTCTTCCTGGAAGATGCTCTCGTCCGTGTGGATCATCGGATGGAAGCAGCTGTCCACATAGAAGTCGGCGTACATGTACAGCTGATCCTCAGACAGGCTGGCCACGGGGTAGGTGGTCATGTGGCTGTAGGTGGCAGCGTTCATGTAGGTGTTGTAGGTCTGGTAAGACAGGTTGAAGAAAAGCTCCTTGGAGGGGTACTTTTCGCTTCCGCCCAGGGTGGCGTGCTCGAACACATGGGGCACGCCCATGTCGCTCTCGGCGGGGGTCCTGAAGGTGATCTCGAACACGCGGTTCGTATCGTCGTTGGCCAGATAGAGCAGCTCAGCGCCGGTCTTCTGATGCACGAAGTAGACCACGTCCGCGTTGATCAGCGGGAAGGTGGTGACATCGACGACCTCGAAGCCATTGACAACGTCGCCCACCTGGGGCAGCGCCGCGCCGGCGGCTTCCTCGGCCAGGACAGGCATGCTGCTCAGCGCCAGAAGCACGGACAGCAGCAGGGCAAGCATCTTCTTCATACGGGTACATTCCTTTCCTGATTTTGTGCCGGAAATGACTTCCGTTTCATATATATTGTAGCACAGATGGGAGGACGGGGCGCGGAAAAACACAAAAAGTACAGCAAATGTGATAAAAGTGTGAATGCCGCCTGTAAAGTTGTCAAAGCGGCTTGATTTATCGGGAAGAAAGTGATAAAATGATGACAATCCAAGTATGATGATCAATATATCGAAAGAAGGATGTGCGATGGCAGAGAATGCAATGCCCGTGGGCGGAAAGCGGATGCAGAGGCTGTCTGATGCTGTACAGCGGATCGTGTATGATCAGCCCGAAGCTGCGCGGCAGCACAGCGACCGCGTTGTGTGCATCACGCGCTTCCTGTGCGCACAGTATACCCGCACCCACGGCAGCAAGACCATCCCGGTCAGGGATCTGCCGCTGATTTATGCGGGGGCCGCGCTGCACGATCTGGGACATGCCGCGCTGACGGACAGCATGATCACCAGTCGTCTGGCGGATGAGCAGACCATCGCTGCACAGGCTGATGCGGCCGGGGAGCGCCTCACGCGCCTGGCAGAGGAGTGCGGCCTGAACGATCATGAGAAGCATATCATCCTGTCCATCTGCCAGCGGCATCATGAGATCCGCGCGCTGAAGGGCCCGGCGGATGCGGCGCTGCTCTACACGCAGATCGTGGCGCTGGCGGAGTGCTATGACGCGCTGACGATGGCGCCTGGTGCCTCCTGCAACCATGCCGGGGCGATGGAGCGCATCCTTTCGGGCGAATATGGGGGCTTCGACCTCGTGCTGGTGCGTTGCATGGAAGAAGCTTACCGCGAGCTGCAGGCGCTGTTGGAATGCTCGGGCAACCACGGGCGGATCGTGCTGCTGCAGAACATCTACCGCGGCGACCGGCGGCATTACTGGCTGCGCAAGCGTCTGCTGGATGTGCTCGCTTCCTCGCTGGGGCTGCTGGCGCTTTCGCCGGTGCTGCTGCTGATCTCGCTGGCCATCGTGATCGACGATCCCAAGGGCGGCCCCTTCTTCAAGCAGACTCGGGTGGGGCGGCACAAGAAGTACTTCCTGATGTACAAGTTCCGCACCATGTGCGTGGATGCGGAGGCCAGGAAGGAAGCCCTGGAGAAGATGAACGAGAAGGATGGCCCGGTCTTCAAGATTGCCAAAGATCCGCGCATCACCCGTGTGGGCCGCTTCCTGCGCCGTACCAGCCTGGATGAGCTGCCTCAGCTGGTCAACATCCTCAAGGGGCAGATGACCCTGGTGGGGCCCCGCCCGCCGCTGCCCACGGAGGTGGGCAACTACACCCGCTACGACGAGATGCGCCTGAGTGTCACGCCGGGTCTGACCTGTGTGTGGCAGGTGCAGCCCAACCGGGATGACATCCCCTTTGCGCAGTGGGTCGATATGGATCTGGCCTACATCGGCACCCGCTCCATCTGGCTGGACGTCCGGCTGATCCTGAAAACGGCGCTGGCCGTGTTCCACAAATCCGGCACATGACGAAGATAAAAGCGCGCCCGACTGGCCATGAACCAGTCGGGCGCGTTTTTGTGTGCATCAGTTCTTCTGCTGCCCGGCGACGGTGGAGAGGAATGTCTCGGCGCAGCGGTTCCAGGAGAAGTCGCGCACCATCTTCGCGGAGCTTTCCGCCAGGTCGGCGTCGCTGGGGTAGGGGGCGGTCAGCCAGGCCTCGATTTCGCTGTCCTGGTGGCAGAGGGTGTGGCCACGCATGCCGGTGAGGGTCGTGCGGGGGCCGAGGGCGTCGCTGGCGGCGACGGAGCAGCGGTAGTACACCGCCTCCATGACCGCCATGCCGAAGATCTCACCCCGGTTGAGGTTGAGGTAGTAGTCCGACAGCGTGTAGATCTCCCACATCTTCGCGTAGGGCACACGGGGAAGGATCTTCACCCGATCCTGCAGGTGCAGGGCGGCGATGTGCTCGTCCAGCTGCTGGCGCATGGCGCCCTCGCCCACGATCAGCAGCCTGAAGGGCCGCACGTCCCGGATGTGGTCGAGGATGTTGACCAGGTCCAGCGGGCGCTTCTCCGGATCAAGGCGGGACACGTTGCAGATCACCACGTCGTCGGGGGCAAAGCCGTATTCCGCCTTCAGCGCAGCGCGGTCGGCGGAAGCAAAATCGTGGTGCAGCTCCGTGGCGTCCAGCCCCACGTTGGCGACGGTGACGTCCTTTGCGCCGAGGGAGAGCAGCTCCTCGCGGGCAGCGGTGGTCTTGGCCAGCACCGGCAGGCGGTGATACAGCCGGAGCGTACCGCAGGCGAAGAGGAAGTTCATCACCTTGGCGCGCAGCCCGCTGTGCAGGCTGTGAGCCGTGCCGACGTAGGGCACGAAGACGATGCCGTTCTTCCGGCAGAACTTTTCGATATGGGGGATGAACTGCTGCTGATCGGAGAAGCAGAGCATGGCGTCCGTGTCCTTGTCGATCAGCGAGGCTTTCAGGTACCCGTGGGGGCCGAAGCGGTGCATGGGGATATAGTGGATCGTCACGCCCGGGCCCATGGAGAGGGTCTCCGCCGTTTCCTCCATGCGGACGCCCTTGTAGATGGTCACTGTGTGGCCGTGGGCGGCGATGGCGCGGCCCAGCCCCACCTCCTGCGAGTTGTAGAAGCCCTTGCGGCCAAAGCCGTTGAGCATCGTGCATACGATGGCGATCTTCATGCGCTCACCTCCGTTTTGCCGGCGCGCTGATGGCGGTACTTGACAATCAGCCCGAAGAGCTGCATGTCATCGATGAAATAGCGCCTGAAGAGGCGTTTGGGTTCCTTGAGGAAGCGGTAGAACCACTCCATGCCGATGCGGCTGACCCACGCCGGGGCACGCCTGACATTCCCGGCGAGGAAGTCCACCGTTGCTCCCGCGCACAGGAAGACGCGTGCATCGATGTCGCGGTGGTTCGCGTCGATCCACTTCTCCTGTTTGGGGCAGCCCAGGCAGCACAGCACGATGTCCGGGCTGACGGCGGAGATGGCCTGACGCACCTTTGCCAGTTCGGCCTCGTCCTTTTCAAAGCCCAGCGGCGGCGCGCAGGTGCCCACCACCTGCAAACCGGGGTATTGCGCCTCCATATTCGCCTTTGCCTGTTCGGCGACGCCCTCCCGGCCGCCGAGGATGAACATCGTGTAGCCGCGTTCGGCTGCCATACGGCACAGCTCAAGGGAGAGGTCGGAGCCGGAAACTTTCTCCTTCACCGGGCGGCGGTAGAGTTTTGACACCCACACCAGCGGCTGGCCGTCCACGAGGACGAGGTCGGCCGCGTCGGTGATGCGCCGGAGTTCCGCGTCGTGCTCGATCCTGATCATCACGTCCACGTTGACCTCGACGATATAGGCCTGACGGCGCTCTTCGATGAACTGGCCGATGGCCTGCGCCGTTTCCTGCAGGGTCAGGTTGTTGACATGGGTCGCCATGAGGGGCTGCTTCTGCATATCCATAAGATGCACTTCCTGCGTTTATTTGCCGAAGAAGAAATCCTCCAGCATCAGGCACCAGCAATGGTAGATGGGCAGGTGGTATTCCTGGATCATATAGGTTTCCGTTTCCGGGGCGTGGACGGCCACGTCGCACATCGGGGCCATCCTGCCGCCGGTTTTGCCCGTCAGGCCGATGACCCTGACGCCCAGGGCTTTGGCCAGCACGATGGCACGCATCATGTTCTCGCTGTTGCCGGAGGTCGAGATGGCCAGGAACACGTCGCCGGGGCGGGCGTATCCCAGCAGCTGCTGGGCATACACGTCCGCGCTGCCCACATCGTTGATGAAGGCGGTGATGGAGGCCTCGTGGGCAGGGAGGGAGATGGCGGTCAGCCCCATCTCGAGGGACTGGGCCAGCGCTGCGCCGCGCTCGGGGTCGATGGCGGTCAGCTTTGCAGCCAGCTCCGGGGAGACCGGGCGGGGGAGCTTGAAACGCTTCATCAGCTCGCCCACGATGTGCTCTGCGTCCGCCGCAGAGCCGCCATTGCCCGCAACAAGGAGTTTTCCGCCCTGCTGATAGCTCTCCTGCATGATCAGGTAGGCGGCGATCAGCTCGTCGCGGATGGGGGTCAAAGCCGGGTAGCGCTGCAGGAGCAGATCGATGTGCCGGGTGAGGCGGGGTTCGAGGGTCGCCATAGGGGACGCTCCTTTCGTGTGTCAGGTGAGGCTGCGAGCGAAGTCCAGCAGGGTGGGGACGGTCGCGTCCTGCCCGTAATCGCCCGTGCCGATCAGCGCCGTGCGGCAGCCGGCGGCCTTGCCAGCGCCGACGTCTCGGCTGGTGTCGCCGACCATCCAGGACTGGCTGAGGTCGATGTTGTACTTCTCCGCAGCCTGCAGCAGCATGCCGGGCTGGGGCTTGCGGCAGGTGCAGGGGATCTTGAATTCGGGACGCTCGCCGGGGAAGCCCTTGTCCGGGTGGTGGGGGCAGAAGAAGAGGTCGTCGATATACGCGCCCTCCAGGCCCAGGAGGGTCTCCATGCGGCGGTGGATCTCATCCAGGCCGTCGAAGGTGACGTCGCCGCGGGCGATGACCGGCTGGTTCGTGATGACGATGGCGAGGTACCCCGCGTCATGGATCCGGTTGATGGCTTCTGCCACGCCGGGCAGCAGGTGCAGATCCTCCGTGCGGCACACCAGGCCGGCAAAGGCGTTGATGGTGCCGTCCCGGTCGAGGAAGACGGCGCGCTGCCGGTGGGTCAGCGAGCCCCGCTGCAGCCGCCCGCAGGCGAAATCCTGCCGCACGGCTTCGAGGCGCTCCGGCGTGCCCATGTCCTTGACGTACTCCGGGCTGTGGTAGCAGACCATGCGGCCCGTGCCTGCCATGGGGCGCAGCACCTGCCGGTCGAGGTCCAGTTTGCCGGTGACGCCCGCTGCCAGCAGGTCATCAATCACGCGGATGCTCAGCACATGCAGCCCGGCGTTGATGACGTTGTGATAGTATTCCGGGCGGGGTTCTTCTTTGGTCAGCCAGCGGTCGACGGAGCCGTCTGCCGCTTCCAGCAGCAGCGCGCTGTCGCAGGGATGGCTGTTGGGGTGTACGAAGAGCGTCGCCAGCGCGGCCTTCTCCCGGTGGAAGGCCACCATGCGGCGCAGGTCCGCGCTGAACACCACGTCGCCGTTGAGCAAAAGGAAATCCTCCGTCAGCTGCTCGCGCAGCAGCAGCAGTGCACCGGCGTTGCCCAGGGGCTGCGCCTCCACAAAGTACTCGATGTGCACGCCGAAGGGCTTGCCCGTGGCGGGGGAAACGCCGCTGCCATCGCCGAAGTAATCCATGATGATCTGGCCCAGATGGCCAACGGTCATGATGATATCGGTGAAGCCCTGCTCGCGCAGCATCTGCAGCTCGAACTCCAGCACCGGCATGCCGCCCACAGGCACCATGGGTTTGGGAATGTCGTGGGCGACGGAGGCCAGGCGCGTGCCCCGACCGCCGGCCATGATGACTGCCTTCATGGTGAACCTCCCTTGTCAGGCGTGGTGATAGAGCACCTTGGAGCCCTCGTATTCGAATTGGAAGGGGACTTCCAGCAGGTTGCCCATGGCGCGGCGGACGCGCTCGCGGCGCTCCTGCGGGACATAGAACACCAGGAAGCCGCCGTTGCCCGCGCCCAGGAGCTTGCCGCCCAGCGCGCCTGCGGCCATGCCACGCATGTACATATCGTCGATGACACTGGTGGAGATGCTGCCGCCGGTCTGCTTCTTGAGCCGCCAGGTCACGTCCAGCAGACGGCCGAAATCGTCCAGATCTGCACCGGGGGTGGTCAGCACGGCCTGTGCCTCGTCCACCAGCTGGTGCATCTCCCGGAGTGTGGCGGTCTTGTTGCCGGGGGCGGAGCGGGCGTTCATCTCCTGCACCTCGCAGGACAGGCGCGTGAAGCCGGTGAAGAACATCAGCAGGTTGTCGCTCAGCTGCGTCTTGCGCTCCATGGGAATGTCCAGCGGGTGGACGGTGTAGCCCTCGGGGCCGAAGTCAATGCGGTTCAGGCCGCCAAAGGCTGCGGCGACCTGATCCTGCCAGCCACCAGCCTCCCGGCAGATGTTGCGCTCCAGATGGATGGCCTCATCCGCCAGCATCTGCCTGGTCACGGCATCGCCCCTCAGGGCATGGAAGGCGCCCAGCATGCCCACCGCGAAGCTGGAGGAGGTACCCAGGCCGCTGCGGGCGGGCAGGTCCGCATCATAGGTGACGCGCAGGTCGTGCATGCCCAGCATCATCATGGCGTTGCGGATCAGCGGGTGGCGGATGTCCTCGGTGCTGGTGATGCGCTCGGTGTGGGAGTAGATCAGCTCCGACCGGTACTCAAAGAAGGGCGGCAGGTGGCGCACCTGCACATAGCAGTACTTGTCGAAGGTGGCGGAAAGCACCGCGCCGCCATGCTCGCGGAAGTGGCTCTCCATGTCCGTGCCGCCTCCGAAGAAGGACATGCGGAAGGGCGTCTGGGTGATAATCATGATGGATCATCCTTTCTTGGGTGGGATGAAGGCGATGAGGCGGCGGGAGAGGAACCCGTCCGCCGCGTGCAGCAGGAAGGCGAAGAGCACCGTCACGGGCACGACCACCGCGATATTCGCCGGGAAGGGAAGCGCCTTGCCCATGCTGATGATGGGGAACTGCACCAGGTACATCTCCAGCGACACCGCGGCAAAGGCCGCGATGGCCTTGCGCAGCCATGGGGCAGATACGCGCGTCCACCATTCCTCCCAGCCAAGGGCGCAGATGACCGCGCCGAAGGTGAAGCCGACGATCGCGATCTGCGTGAGGAACTGCAGGGGCATGGTGGCCGGGAAGCGGTTCAGCACCAGCTTGAAGGCAAAGGAGAACAGGAACAGCCCCGCCGCGATGGCGAAGGTCAGCGCCGTGCGGCCCTGCGCCCATACGGGAATGCCGCGCTTTCTGAGCCAGTAGCCCATGGCGTAGATGTGGAAGCAGTAGATCAGCTTGAAGGCCTGCTGGGGCGTTGCCAGACCGGCTTCCTCCACGCTCCAGCGGGTCCTGTCCACGATGAGGAGGTAGGCGGCGAAGTAGAGGATGGCCATCACCAGGGTGAACCGGCCGAAATGCCGGGTGAAATCGAGCTTCTCCAGCCCGTAGAGCAGCGCATCAAAGAGCAGGATCGCCCCCACGAACCAGAAGGCCGTGGGCCAGATCAGCTGCGTGAAGGCGTCGCCGACGCCGGTGATGGCCTTGCCGCCGAGGATCAGCTGGGCGATGAAGGCGATCCACACCCCCGGGTAGAGCCGCGCGGCCCGCCGGCCCATGTGGCGCAGCAAGCCCGGCTGCAGCTTCAGGCAGTACCCGCTCAGCACGAAAAACAGCCCGTTGCCCGCCGCGCCGCCGGTGGCCAGCGCCGGGATGGGGTAGAGCGGGTCGAAATGGGAGTTGAGCACCAGCAGGATGGCCGCTACACGCAGCACGTCCAGCAGGGCGTAACGCTTCTTTTCAGCCACGGAAATCCTCCATGCCAAACTCAGTGGCGACCTTCTTCAGCGGGATGCCCCGGCGCAGCAGCTGCTCCAGGCGGCGCTTGATGCCCAGCTGCCCGCCGCCGAGCATGGAGTGGTTATCGCCGGTGCCGCGGATGTAGACCGTGGCGGGGAAGGGCAGCAGCGCCAGCGGGCGGCCCAGTGAGGCCATATGGGGGCGGATGGTCGGGTGGGCCTTGCGGAGGATGTAGCCCTTGGCGGATTCGTCCTTCGGGGAGGCGGGGAGTTCCGCGGGCAGGTCGTCCACCGTGTAGTTGACGATGATGCAGGAGCCGCAGATCTGGTCGGGGTGGAGGGTGCGGCGCACCACCTTCTCGCCCATCACATGCACATAGCCGTATTTGGGCGCGAAGCCGTTCTGCCCGGGATGGGCGTTGACATATTCAGCCACGCGGTTTGAAATCAGGTCGTCCGCATCGACGATCATCGTGTAGCCGCCGCCCAGCTCGCGGAGGCGTTTACCGATCATGGAGAGCTTGTAGCCCTTGTCCTGCATCATCTCATGGGCACTGGTGGGGAAGGGGATGTCCGCCGGCAGGAACTCCACGCGGGGGTCGTAGCCGCCCTCCATATCAGGGATCTCGTGGCAGGCGACCAGCACGCGGAAATCCGGGTCGGTCTGGGCGCAGATGGAGCGCAGCGTCCGGTGGAAATCCCGTACGACATGCTCCCAGTTCTTCGCCACGGCCTTGCAGCGCAGCGTCACGCCGAAATACAGCATGGGTTTTCCTCCTGTGTGTCCGTTACTTGTGCTTGCCGCCCTTTGCGCCCAGCTGCTCCAGCAGGAGCTTGCCGCGCATCACGGCCAGGGCCAGGCGGTAATGCCCGCCATGCAGCAGGCGCAGGACGATCTTCTTGTAGCGGCTGTAGTCATCATAAATCGGGAACTCGCAGATGCCGGAGGCCCCGATCTGCTCCTTCGCCCAGGCGAGGTGCTGCGCGGCGGTCTTGTCGTGCTTGGGGGAGAAGCTCAGCTCGATGGCCTTGATGGTGTTGTCCGTGTACTCCTGGCGGAGGATCTGCTGCGTGCGGGTATCCGCCGGGTTCCAGGTGAGGATGGTCTCCTGGCGGTTCTGCCAGAGCTGGCGGACGATGGCCGCGTAGTCCACCGGGAATTTCCGCCACTCCAGCGCGCGGGAGTTGGCGTAGTGGGTGTAGAGCACCTCGGGGATGAACTGCACCTTCACCGCGTGGCACATGTAGCGGGCGATGAAGCCCTCGTCCTGATGGCGGCGCAGGGGCGGGTATTCGACGGCATTCTCCCGGATGACGGCGGTGGAGAAGAGCTTGTTCCACGGCGCGCCCTGGATGCCCAGCTTCTTCTTCTGCGCGGCGTAGTCGCCGTAATCCCGGCGCATGGCCTCGCCCACGCCGATGAGGGCCGGGTAGACGTGGCGGCGCAGGGGCTTGCCGTCTTCGCTGAGCACCTCGTAGCCGAAGACCAGCAGATCCGCGCCGGATTCCGCCACGGCCTCCTGCATGCGTTTGAGGGCGCCGGGGGCCAGCAGGTCGTCCGCATCGGGGAAGTACACATACGCGCCGGAGGCCTCGGCAAGGCCGCGGTTGCGGGCGGGGCCGGAGCCCTGGTTCACCTGATGGATGGCGCGCACGCGGGGATCCCCTGCGGCCAGACGGTCGCAGACCTCCCCGCTGCCATCGGTGGAGCCATCGTTGACGAGAATGACCTCGAAATCCGCGCCCTCCTGCGTCAGGATGGAGGCGACGCACTTTTCCAGGCTGTCGCCCATGTTGTAGACGGGTACGACCACGCTGATCATGTCGGGTTGCTCCTTTCGCTCAGGATGGCGGGAAGGGTTCGCTCCAGGTAGGGGACGTAATACAGGTACACGTCGGTGTGCTTTTCGTAGTCCGCCACGTCCTCGGTGACGGGGAATGCGTGCTCCTTCAGGTCGCGCAGCATGTCGGAGATGTGCTCTGCGTAGGTGTGCTCCCGGTCGGAATAGTGGATGTGGACGGCGGGAGGCGCCTTGCAGGCCTGAACGGCCCGGGGGAGGAGCGCGTCCAGCCAGGCGATATCCTCCTGCGTGGGCGTGCCGCCGCTGGTGGCCAGCAGGGCCAGCGAATCCGGCTTGTGCTCCTGCATATACCGGCCGATGTAGTACTGGGGCGCGCCGATGATGACCGCGTCCATGGGCAGCATGCAGCCGAAGAGCAGCGCAGCCGTGCCGCCCTTGCTGGAGCCTACGCCGATGACGCGCTTCGCCCCGGCCTTCTCCCGGATGCGTCGGATGAGGGACAGCACCGCGTTGCGGCCGTGGCTGTCGCCCCTGTGGCCGATGTAATACGCGCCGCCGCCGGGCAGGCTGACGAAGTCGTCCCGGATGAAGAGCAGGTGCGCGTCCGTCCTGCCCCAGAGGGTGCGGACGTAGTTGTAGGTGGGCTTCAGCCCCGCCGCGAAGGCGGAGAACACCACCACCAGCGCGTCGGATGTGCCGCGGTGAAACACATAGTGCACGTCGTAGCCGGCGTGGCGGTGGGTGCGCTGGTGCAGCAGGTCAAAACCCGCCCAGTAGGCGGATCTGCCCAGCTTTTTGAGCTTGCTGGTGATGGACATGGGGCATCCCCCTTCCGTGTTATTTCTTGCGCAGGGCCATCAGCGGGGTCAGGATGCGCCTGCGCTGCCACAGAAGGACCGCGCCGGAAACCAGCAGCGCCGCATAGCGCAGCAGCGGCAGATCGTAGGTCAGCATGCACAGGGCGGACAGCGCCAGGAAGGCCGCGGTGATCAGCAGGATCGGCTGCAGGCGGACGCCCTTTTCGCCGGGCTCGTTTTTGCGCAGGATGCGGCGCATGCCGATGAAGTGCGCCCCGGCCAGGAACACGAAGCAGGCCATGGTCGTCCATCCGGCGGCCAGATATCCCCAGCGCAGGATGCAGACGTAGTTCAGCGCGATGTTCACAATGCCGCCCGCGATGGAGGCGAAGAGGATGGAGCGCTTGGCCTCGTAGTAGTACTCAAAATCGGAGAACAGGCTGTACAGATAGGTGAAATACACGCTGGCCACCAGCGGGGGAATGATCCAGATGGCCTCGTGGTACTCCGCGGGCGCAAAGATGCGCACCACCTCCGGAGCCACGCAGGTCAGGCACAGGCCCGCGCCCGCCACCAGCGCCGAGGTCAGGTTCGCCGCGCCGCCGATCTTATCGAACTCGCGGGCCTTGATGCGCTGGAAGATCCAGGGGTTGATGGTGTTCAGCAGCGCGTTGGTGACCAGCGTCAGCATCCAGGCAAGGTTGTGGGCGAGGCTGTAGATGCCCGCCGCGTCCAGGGATACCATCTTCTGGATCATCAGCTTATCGCACTGGTTGAGGATGATGCGGGTGAGGAAGTGGGGCACCAGCGGGATGCTGAAGGCGAGGAAGTAACCCCAGTATCTGCGGTCGAAGAGCGTCTTGCCCCGGCGGAGGAACAGCACGAAGAAGCCGCTGTAGGCCACCACGTCCACCGCCACGGAGGAAACGATGCGCGCCTCGGCCTTGAAGACCTCCGTCGCCACCACGGCAATCACACCCGTCACGGGCTTCAATACCGTCACGGCCAGCGTCAGGGCGACCAGCTGCTTCCACGCGTAATCCACGCGCTGCTGCACCGCCCAGAGGTCCAGGATCAGCTCTGCCCAGGCGGTGATGAGGATGCAGGTCATGATCAGCGTATCGATGCCCATGAGCTGGTTGATCTGCTCGCGGAAGAGGATGTACACCAGCGTCACGATCAGCGTGGTCAGCGTGCCCAGGCCCGCCACGGCGCTGGTCATGCGGTCGCGGTCGTCCTGGAACTTGACCACCGCCTGCATGTACACGGTCCCCGCCAGCATCAGGGTGGAGAAGATCTTGATCACCGCCAGCCAGGAGTTGTACACATTGTAGTAGCCGTACTGCTCGGTGGTCAGCAGGCGGGTGAAGATGGGCGTGGTCAGCAGGGACACACCCTTCTGCAGGAAGGTGCAGACCATATAGGCCATGGAGGCCTTCACGGCGGGGGAGGCGCTGCGGAAGCGATCCAGCAGGGCGGAAAGGGCGCGGGGCGTCGCCATGGAGGCGCCTCCTCTCTTCGTTTATCGGATGGCGGCGGGCGGCGGCGTGGCTCTCGCCTTCAGCGCCAGCGCGCAGGCCAGGAACAGATACAGCGTCCAGTAGCTGGCGGTGGAGTGGGTGCGCTCCGTCAGCCCCTTGATGAACACGCCCAGCAGCACCGCCAGGCAGAAAAGGTAGGTCTCGGTGGGCGCTTCCCACACGCGGCGGAAGGCGAGGATGAGCATGACAAAGTACACGCCCATGCCGATGAGGCCCACGTCCAGCCACAGCTCGATCAGCTCGTTGTGCGCGCCGGTGGTCATGGTGCCGGCCCAGGAGTTCTCGTCAAAGGCGGCGTGGAAGACTGCCACGGCTTCTGTATTCTCCCAGAACATGCCGAAGCCATAGCCGGTGAAGGTGTGGCTGGTGAGCATGTTGGAGATGTGCTCCTGCCACATGGGGATGCGGCCGGTGAGGGTCGCGTCCTTGCCCAGGGCGGTCAGCAACGGCTCCAGCAGGGGCATCAGGTTCAGCGCGAAGATGAGGAACCCCACGCTGCCCAGCACATACATCCACCCCAGGGGGATGCGGCGCAGCACCCCCCGCTTCTCGTGCATCAGCAGGAGCGCGGCGATGGGCAGGCCGGCGGAGATCAGCGAGCCCATGGCGCGGGTGAGCAGCAGCATCACCAGCTGGCACAGCAGCATCGCATAGAAGAGCACCCCCGGCTGCCGGCCCTCGGCCCAGTACAGGCGCATCAGAGCCACCTGCATCGTCAGCCCGAAAGCGAGCTGTGCACCGCAGACGTTCTTGCCCGGGAAGATGCCCACGAAGCAGCGCGCGCCATCCACTGTGGCCCAGCCGCTGCCGGGCAGGAACATGAACACCAGGCACAGCGCCACGATGATGGCCTGCGCCCGGACGGTGAAGAGCAGGATATGCTTCACATCGTACCAGTTCACCACCCACAACGCGAAAAGGCCTGTCACCGAAAAGCGCAGGCAGGAGATGAACTGAGCGCCGTGGTCGTGCGTCACCAGCATGGAGAGGACGAAGAACACGCCCAGCAGCAGATACATGGGGGTGTACTCCCGCTTCAGGTCGATGACCTTCATCTCCATCAGGTCGTCGCCGCTGGTGATGAGCATGAATACGATCTGCAGCGCGAAAACGGCATACTGCATGAGCATGCTGAGCCGGGAACCGCCGGCAAGGTCAGCGAGCCTGCCGGGAAAGCCCAGCGCGAAGAGGAACACCAGCAGCACTATCGCGTGGCGCGCCACGGGGGATGTACGCTTCAGAGGCGCATGGGGCCGGGAATCAGCCGGGGACATGAGCGCACCTCCTTATCTTTCGGGGGATGAGCGGCGCAGCAGATGGTGCAGCCCCAGGCCGCACAGCGCGCCCAGGACATTGGCCATTAGGTCTTCCACATCCGCCTGGCCAAGCTGGAAGAGCATCTGCAGGCCCTCGATGGCCGCTGTCATCAGCAGCGCGGCGGACAGCACGTTCAGCCAGGCAGCGCGGGACAGGCTGTCGGCGCGGGGCAGCAGCAGCCCCAGGGGCAGGAAGAGCAGGACGTTGCCCAGGAGATCCAGCAGGGGTTCCAGGCTGCGCTGGCGCAGGATGGCGGGCAGCGCGTCAAAGCGCAGGAGGATGTTCGCTTCCTCCGCACGGCGCAGCAGCACCGTCACCAGCAGCACGCCGGCGCACCAGAGCGCCAGCAGCACCGCGCAGCCCAGGCCGACCCGCCCCGGCAGGCGGCAGAGTCCCGCCAGCGCGGCAGCGGCCGTCAGCAGCGTGACGAGCAGCAGCAGCGCCGGTAGGAGCATCTCAGCACCGGCAAAGCGGGTGATGATGGTGCACAGGGCAGCGGACAGCAGCCCATAGCCCGCAAGGAGCGCAGCAGCCGGGAGAGCCGTGCCTCCCTGCGCGGTGCACAGGGTGCGGCGCAGCAGCCGCAGGCCGCCGCTGACAAGCAGCAGTACGCTCAGCAGCTGCGACATGGCAGCAAAGTCGCTCATGTCGCCTCCGGCGGGGTCGCGTCGGAAGACTGGGTGCCACCCATGTTCAGCAGGGCGTTCATCACCTCGTCATCGCTGGCGGGGGGCGTCTGCCGGGGGCCGATCAGCTCCGCCATCACGTCGCGGGGCTTGGCCTGAGCGGCGGAAGGGGCGGGCGCGGGAGCCGGGTTCAGCGTGTCGATCAGCTGGGGATCCGGCGTGGGCGCGAAGGGCTCGGCCGGGGGCGCAGCCTTCACGCGGCGGGGGCGGGGCGTATCGTCGCGGCGGGCCTTGCCATGGGTCACGCCGTTGACGATGCAGCCTACCACGCGGGTGCCGCTCTTGTCCAGCTTCTCGATGGAGGCCTGGATGTCCGGCAGGGTGGCGGAGTCGTAACCCACCACGAAGAGCACGGCGCTGGCCACGCGGTTCAGGCTCAGCGTGTCGGACACCTGCCCCACGGGGCCGGCGTCGATGATGACGTAAGCGTACTTCTCCGTCAGCTGGCGGAAGAGGTCCTCCACGGCGCTGTCCATGGGGATGGGGTTGTGCTCCAGCACGGTGGGCAGCAGGTCCAGGTAGCCCGTCAGGGTGGTGATGGCTTCGTCCAGCGTGGCCTCGCCCCGATAGAGGGCGTTGAGGGAGTGGGCGTAGTCCACCTCAGGCAGGAAGAGCGCGCCCAGGCCGGGATTGCGGGTGTTGAAGTCGATCAGCAGCGTGCGGTGCCCCATGTCGGAGAGCTGAACGGCCAGGTTGGCCGCTGCGGAGGTCTTGCCCTCGCCGGTTGCCGCGGAGGTGACGAAGAAGCAGTGGTGCTGCTCCCTGGTGCCCAGGCGGTTGCGCAGGATGTAAGCCGCCGCGCTGTAGCTCTGCACCACGGCAGAGGAGGCGCTCTCCGGGGATAGGAGCGAGCCCTGCTGGCGGAAGAAGCGGTTGTCCTGGGGGATGACGCCGATGGTCTCCAGGCCCAGCACCGTTTCCACATCCCGCACGTTGTTCAGCGTCGGGTGCACGAGCAGCTCCATCAGCGCAATGCCCACGCCGGCGGCAAAGCCCAGCAGCGCCAGCAGCATCCACAGCTGCAGGCTGGCCGAGCCGCCTACGCCCACCTGCAGCGCCTGCGCGGCATTGATGGGCTCCAGCGAGCCGACCATCAGCACCGCGGGGATCTGACGGGTGGCCACGGCGCACAGCGCGTTCCAGATCTCCAGGCCCTCCGACGGCGTGCGCCAGGTCAGGGTCATTTCGAGGATCTGCGTGTCCTTGTACTGCGTCAGGGTCAGGTTGCTGCGCAGCTGATCCACCGTAACGCCCAGCAGCGACTGATCGGTGATGACGTCGCCCAGCACCTTTTCGCTGAGGATGACGTAGCGCACGGCGTCCACCATGTCCTCGGCGAGGTGGAAGTCATTGTTGGTGGCGGCGAGGGAGCCGTTGATGTAACGGCCCTCCTCGTTCTGGGTGGTGATGGCGAAGGAGCCGGTGATCTCAAAGGTCTGGAAGGAGGTCTGCACATAGGTCATGCCCGAAAGGGCAAGGCCGAACAGCAGCCCCAGCAGGGTCAGCCCCGCGATGGTCTTCCAGCGCTTCCTGAGGATGAAGAGCATATCGCTGACGCGAATCTGGATTCCGCCGTTTCTCATGAGCGAATCATTCCTTTATCTCAGTTTTGCGTGGCCTTACGCTTCCTGCGGCGCAGCAGGACAGCTGCACCAACGCCGCCGCCGGTCACGGCAAGGGCGCCTGCGCCCAGCAGCACGTACTGCAGCACATAGGTGGTGTGGACGTTGAAGGTCTGGATCTTCGCCTCGTCGCGCACGGTGAAGGGGTAGTGCTTTTCCGTGTCGCCGTCCTTGACGATGTAGTAGCTGCCCTCTGAGAGGGTTTCCAGCAGCAGACCGGAGGAGGTGGAGGTCCAGGTGGTCATCAGCTCGTCGGAGCTGTTGTACAGCGCCAGGCTCACGCCGGGCACCTGCACGCTGGAGAGCTCGTCCGTCACGCCCAGGGACACGCGCAGCACGCGGTTGACCACGCTGATCTCCGCCTGGGGCGCGCTGCCGATGAAGCCATCCGCCGTTACCGCCACGGTGTGAACGTCAGCGTCGGCGCGGTAGCGGCCGGTGGTGCTGCGCTGCACGATGCGGTAGGTGACGCCCTTGTCCAGCGCGTCGAGCACGATCCGGCCATGCGCGTCGGTGGTGACCTCGGCAGGCGCCGCGCCGGGGGCGTCGCTGGTGACGGTGAAGGTCGCGCCGGCGATACCGCGGGCGGGGTAGAGCTCGTCCGCCAGGGTCAGGGTCACGCGGGTGCGGTCGCACAGGACCGCGTTGACGGGGGGCGTGCCGTCGTCCTTGCGGTTGACGGTGGTGGTGAAGGCAGCTGTCTGGGCGGCGTAATACGCCGGGATGGCGGACTGCACCACGCGGTATTCGCCCAGGTAGATCTCCGGGGACTCGCCGTAGCCGTTCTCATCGCATTCGATGGTGGCCACGGTTTCGCCGGCGCGGTAGCGCAGCGTGCCATCGGCGGTGATGACGTTGCTGACGGAGATGACGTCATAGCTGCCGCCGGGAACGGGCAGGCCGGTCTCCGTGTCCGTCTGCTGCACGCGGATGATGTTGCGGCAGGGATAGACGGGCACGCGCACCACATAGGGGTCGGGCCAGTCGTAGAGGTCCTCCAGGGCGAAGACCTGATTGGGCGCGGCGTCGTATCCGGCGGGCTCGGTCAGCTGGTGCAGCTCATAAGTACCGGCCATCAGCTTCTCGGGCAGGTAGAACGTGCCGCTCTCCGTGGTCTGGAAGGAGCGGTAGGTCAGCTTCTCGGGGTAGTAGGTGTTCAGGATCTGCAGCGCGCCATCCATGGAGTACAGCTCGAACTGCACGTCCGCCACCTTGATGGTGCGCTCGGTCTCCGCGTCGATGAGCATGACATACACGGCGGACTTGAAGCCGTTGTCGGGTTCTTCACCGGGGCCGTCGCCACCGCCGTTTCCGCCGCCACCACCGCCGCCGGTGCCGTTGTCAGGCCGCCAGGTGGGCGTGATGGTGGGCGTGGGGGTCAGTGTCACCGTCACGGTGGGGCTGGGCCAGCCGCCATCGTTGTACCAGCCGCCGCCACCGCCATCGTCCCAGTCGGGGGTGGGGGTGGGTGTTGCGCTGGGGGTGGGCGTCAGGCCGCCATCCTCGTGCCAGCCTTCGCCGTCGTAGTGGTCGCCCGGGTAGGGGTCCACCTCGTCTGTTTCGGGAATCTGCAGCAGGTACAGCCCCAGCAGCAGCACGATGAGCATCAGGATGTACATCAGCGCGCTCATCAGGTCGCTCGTGGGCTGCCACATGTTCAGCTCTTCCTGGTTTTTCAGCTTGTTTGCTTTCATCAGGCTTTGTCCCCATTCATCATGGCTTCGAACTCATCCAGCGGCACGGGCATGGAGAGGAAGAAGCCCTGTCCCTCGGTGCAGCCGCACTTGCGCAGTGTGGCCAGCTGCTCCATGTTCTCGATGCCCTCGGCCACGAGGTTCATCTTCAGCACCCGCGCCTGCTCGAAGGCGGCGGTCAGGGTGTCGGGAGAGCCATCGGTGCGGCGCAGATCAAGCTTCAGCGCGTCGGCCTGGAAGCCCGCGGTGTTGCCCAGGGGGATGTAATCGCCGTCAAAGCCGTCCATCACCACGCGGAAGCCGGCGGCGCGCAGGCGGGTCTCGGTGTCGGTCACGGCTTCGGCAGCCTGCAGGTAGGCGTTCTGGGCAATCTCGATCTCCAGCGAGCGCGGCGGCAGGCGGTACTTCTTCAGCAGGTTCTCGAAGCAATCCGCCACGTCCATGGCCAGGATGTCCGTCTTGGTCACGTTGATGGACAGGGGCATGGGGCGCAGGCCTTCGTCGATCCAGCGGCGGAGCGTGATGCACACCTGCTCCCAGATGTACTGGTCCAGCTTGGTGATGTAGCCGTTGCTCTCCAGCACGGGGATGAACACCGCCGGGGAGAGCAGGCCCAGCTTCTTGTGGTTCCAGCGCACCAGGGCCTCAGCGCCCACGATCTTGCGGGTGTTGAGTTCGTACCGGGGCTGGAGGAGGAAGATGAACTCACCATCGCGCAGGGCGGAAACGATCTGCGGCATGAGGATCTGCTCCGCGTCGGTGCCGGAGGCCACGGGGGCTCCGCCAAGGCTGCCGCCGGCCAGGGAGAAGCCCTGATTGCGGGGCAGGCGCTCCAGGAGCTCGGTGATCTGCCGTGCGGTGCGGCTCTCGCGGTAGCGGGCCTGATCCGCCACGGGGGGCACCACATTCTTGTGGAAGCTCTCGGTGAAGATGCCCAGGTTGCGCATCATCACGTTCCACGCCATGCGGTAGACGATGTTGAACAGCAGCGAGAGGATCACGCCGCAGATGGAGGTGTAGAAGGCCACCTGAATGCCGCCCAGCAGCGTCTGCACGCTGGTGAGCGCGGCGCCCACGGTGCTGAAGCCGATGCCGCGGATGCCGATGATCAGGCCCACGAAGGTGCCCAGGATGCCAAGGCCCGTGAGAGTGCCGGGGATCTGCAGGATGATGGACTGCCAGGAGTGCAGTGCCAGCACATCATCGTTGATGTAGTCGCTCACGTCGCTGAGCACCTGCCCGGATTCCCGCTGGCTCTTCAGCTTCTGCTGATAGCTGCGGAAAATCTCGTCCAGCGTCCCCTGATGGAAGAAGTCCTCCTCCGTTTCCAGCATCGTCCAGGCGGAACCGGTGCGGTTCTCCACCGCGCGGTCGATGCCCCTGACGCCTGTGAGGAATCCGCGCGCATACTGCATCGCCGGCAGCACGCCAAAGAGCGCACCCAGCGCAACGACCACTTCCATCACGATGATGAAGGCCATCGACAGCCCGTCGGGCGCGTATGCTGCCAGCGCGATGCCGCACAGCAGAATGAAGATGGTGAAGATGTATACCGTCCTGCGCATGGAAACCACCTGCTTCGTTAGGATTCCGGCCTCGTACCGGTTGGTTACAAGATAAAGAAAACCATGTTACATTGTACCACAGCGGGGCTGGAAGTGCAATGATATGTAAACGATTCCGAAAAAATTGCGTTGGATTTTCTGTGTATTTCGTATAGAAGCAAAAGCCTGCACGGCAATGCGTACAGGCATGGGAAGGCATATGGCATTCAGAGGCGCTGCGGGGTGCAGGCGTTCACGCCGGATCCTCGACATATAAAAGGAAGGCATTGATGCAGTCCGTGCAGTCCTTGCGGCGGATGGCTTCGCTCCGCCAGCTGTCGCTCCGGGGGAAGAGCGTCCTGTCGGCAGCCCCGGGGCCCAGATCCCACGTGCCGTCCGGTCGGGCGTTCAGCCGGAGCCAGGCGGCGGCAAAGCCGAGCTGCTCCCGTGCGGCGGGGTAGGATGTCAACAGCGACAGTGCCGACAGCCATCGCGCCGTTTCCCGGCTGGCAAACGCTGCAGGCGGGGGCATGAGCGGCCGTTCGTGGACGTAGTACACGCCTGTGGCCAGCACATGGCGCACCATCGCACGCTCCGCATCGGGGGAAAGCAGCCCCGGCAGGAGCATCGCGTGATACAGCGCGGCGAACCCCAGCGGCCGCGGGTGGCGATCGGCACGATGGAACTCCGCCTCGTAAGCGGCGGACCATGCGGCCTCATCGTATGCGCCGGAGGCAAAGCCAGATTCGGTCACCTTCGCCCAGCGGCGGGCAAAGGCCAGCGCGTCGGGCTGCCCGGGGTCGAAGCGGCGGATCCAGGCGGCCAGCATCAGCGGCTCAAACATGGCCCAGTCGATGCCCCGCTCCCAGTAGGCGTCCACCTTGCGCTCGCCCCGCAGGCAGCTGACGAGGGTCTCCACGCAGCGCCTGATGGGTGCGTCATCGCGGGTGAACCCCAGCGCGTGCAGGCGGCGCAGGGCCTGCTCGGTGGTCAGCGGTTCCTTGCCGGGCAACGCCAGACCGTGGAAGCCACCGGGCCAGAGGCCGTCGGGCTGTTGCTGGGCGAGAATCTCCCGGGCCCAGCGGCCGTTGCGGGCGTCCGTCATGCTTCGGGCGTGTCGGCGGCAGACGCGGCTTCGTCAGCCTGCTCCGGCACAGGGAGGGTGAATTCGCCGCCGCACTGGCCGACGAACGCCTCCGGATCCACGAAGGCGAAGCGCACCTTGTGCAGCTCCTGCCGCTGGAAGTCCACGTGCAGGAGCACATCCTCGCCCTTCCTGCCATCCACGGCCACGTGGGTCACGGGCAGCACGGCGAACAGGTCGCGGGCGATGCGCAGCGCCACGCTGGACATGTAGCGCCGGGGCCCATCGGCCAGAAGGTCTTCGCGTACGGCGAAGGTGGCGCGCATGTCGTCTGCGCTCAGGGCGCTCACGTCCAGGCGGTCCACGAAGGGCATCAGGTCGTCCATGGGGTTGGCGGTGTGCAGCACGGTCAGGTAGGCCTCCTGATCGCCCCGCAGCACAGCGGCGGCGTTCTCGGCGTAGACGGCGCGCTTCTTCTCCTCGATGGGCACCGGCGCGCCGGAGAGGATCTCCGTCCAGTCGATGGGCTCGTCGGCGGTCTTCCAAAGGTCAGCCAGGGTCGGCTGGGCGGCGGGCGCCTGGGGCGCGGGGGCGGCGGCCTTGGCGGCCGTGGGCTGCACCACCGGGGCGGATGAGATGGGCAGGCCGTAGGGCCCCTTCTTGACGGGGGTCTGGGCGGTGGGCGCGGGCGTGCCGGGGCTGCGCATCAGCTCCGGGTTGATGCCGGTGCCGCCCTGCGTGTCGCGGGTCAGCTGATCCAACATGGCGGCATTGTGGCCGTACAGGTCGTTGACCACGCTGGCCAGGTCGCTCAGCAGACCGGAGAGGGGGCGCTTCTTATCACTCATGGGCGGTTTCCTCCTGGGTGGAATCTTCGTCGGGCAGCTGGCAGGTCAGGGTTGCCGGGTGGGCCTCGGTGTCGAAGGAGGTGATGGTCACGCGGGCGTCGGCGACCACGCCGTGATCAAAGAGCCAGCGGGAGAGCGGGTTGATGAGCAGGGCTTCCACCTGATTGCCCACGCCGCGGCCGCCGTTGGAAAGATCCGCCAGAGCGGCGGAGGCCAGCTGCTGGTAGGCCTCCCCGGTGATGGTGATGGCGATGCCCTTCTGCTCTTCCAGCCGGCGGATGATCTTGTCCACCTGGGCGCGCAGGATGGCCTGACCGGCTTCCTGGCGGATGAAGTCGAAGATGACGATGTTCTCGCCGATGCGGTTGAGGATCTCAGGCCGGCCCAGCTCGAGCTTGAAGTGATCCTCGATGGCCTGGCGCAGGCGGCGCTGCACCTCGGGGAAGTCCATGTCCATGGTCACGTTGGCAAAGCGCCGGCCCAGCTCGTCCTTGACGTACATGCCCAGGTTGCTGGTGAAGATGATGATGGTTTCGGAAAAATAGACGGTGTGGCCCTGACCGTCGGTGAGGCGGCCGTCCTCCAGGATCTGCAGGAACTTGTCCAGGATGGAGGGGTGGGCCTTCTCGATCTCATCAAAGAGCACCACGGCGAAGGGGTTCTTCTTGATGGCGTTGGTCAGCTGGCCGCCGGCCTCGTAGCCCACATAGCCGGGAGGCGCGCCCAGGAGCTTCTGGTCGGAGTGGCTCTGGCCATACTCGGACATATCGAAGCGGATGCAGGCGGATTCGTCGCCGAAGAGCTTCTCGGCCAGGGCCTTGGCGGTCTCGGTCTTGCCGGTGCCGGTGGGGCCGGCGAAGAACAGCACGCCCTTGGGCTTGGAGGTGGAGGAGGAGCTCAGGCCGTTCATGCCAGTTACCGCGCGCTTGATCACGTCCAGCGTCTGCTCCAGCGCCGGATCCTGACCCTTGATGCGCCGCTGGAAGTCCTGCTTTGCGGTGCGCAGGCTGTCCATGGAGAGGTTGGCCCAGGGGTTCTCGCGGATGCCGTACTTGTACAGATCCACGATGGTGCACAGGTCGCGGATGGAGGTGCACTCCTGCTTGGAGAGGCGGCGCATGGCGTCCAGCTCGGTGAAGGTCAGCCCCTCGGTGAGGCCGACGAACTTCTCCCGCAGCTGGCGCAATTCCGCCGGGTGCTGCTCATACCAGGGCATCTCCGTGCGGTAGACGGTGCTGTCAAAGAAGGTGGGCCAGGCGCTGCCGCTGATGAGGCGCTTGCGCTCTTCGCGGTCGGGGGCCTCCAGCATGATGGTCTTGCACAGCGGGTTGTTCAGGTAGAACCAGGCCGGCAGGTCGTTGAGCTTGGACACCATCAGGATCAGCAGGTTCTGCCGCCGGCCATAGGGCGTGCGCACGGTGGCGGCGCTCATGGTGGACTGCATGAGGAGGTTGAAGGCGTTCACATCCTGCTGGTCCATGCGGTCGGGGGTGACGATGTAGTGGCTGGCCAGCTCCATCACCACGGCGGTGGCGTGGGTGTTCTGCGTCATGGCGCGGCGGATGATGCTGGGCGCAGTGGTGCGCGTGTTGCCGCGGAACTCAGCCTGGATGGCGCCGGAGGTGATCGTGCCGCCGTTATGGGCAGCGAAGGCACTGAGCATCTGCGACTTGTAGGGGTTCATGAAGCCCACCAGATTGGAGTAGAACACCACGTGCTCGTAGCCATTGTCCTCCAGGAAGGCCTGCAGGTATTCCGGCAGCGGCACGAGGGTATCCTCGGGAATGGAACCGGCAACGGGGTAGCGGTACTGGTCAAGAACATTGCCCTCAAGAACGATCAGGGGCTTGATGGCAGTGAAAAGCTCAAGCTCGCGATGCCATTTGGAAATCAGTGGCGCCAATGTGAATCACCTTCCTGTGACGGTTTTTTTCATTATAGCACATATGCCCGCGGATGGCAAAGAAAAAAGTGAGGAAGCGTGCTGCCTCCTCACGGGGGGATCATTCCTTCTCCTGGCGGTAGAAGCTGGTGAAGGTTTCGCCGTTCTCGTCCACCAGCAGATCGCTCTGGGCGGCTTTCTTCCTGCGGCGGATGAAGATGGCGAGCAGTGCGAGCACGAATGCGAACCCGGCCAGGGTGATCAGCAGCGACGCAATGCCGCCCAGGATCCCCAGCGCGAACTCACATACATCAACGATCAGCGTCAGCGCCATTCCCGCCATGCTGACGATAAAATCAAGAATGAATTCCAGAATAGCGATCATGTCCTCTTCCTCCTGTCGGGCCGCTGCCGGGCCATTTGACGATCACATCTTAACATGCCGGGGCCGGGTTTTCCAGTAAGGAATGATTAGAAATGCATGAGGAATGTCTAATCTGTTCCATCAGGGAAGGATTGACAGATTTTGCAATTTGCGCTATAATCCAGGTTACGGTATTTTTTCGGAACAATCAGCCATTGCGGGAGAGGGGCGTGCGGCATTGAAGGTGCATGAGAGCTTTGCGCAGTGCCTGCAGCGCCTGCTGGATGAGGCGGAACTGTCGGCCTCGGAGGCGGCGCGCCTGGTTGGCTTCCGCAGCAGGAACAGCATCTTCCGCATCCTCGGGGGTGAAACGAGCGCGGATGTGGACGCGCGCTTCCTGCAGCGCCTGCACGGCGCGCTGGCGGACAGTTGGCCGCAGCAGGCATGGGCCCAGCTGGAGGAGGCGCTGGAGATCAAGCGCGTGGGCCTGCAGCAGCACCTGAGCAATCAGGCCTTCCTGCAGGGGATGTTTGGCGCGGCGACGGATCGGGAGTTCATGGTGGAAATGCCGGAGTGCGACGGGGAGCAGACCTGGCCCCTGGATGCGCTGCTGCACAGCATCAGTGCAACGGGGGAGATCAGCATCGTGATCTGCGGCTGCTGCGAGCGGAACCTGATGCTGCTGCTTGCCAACTGCCTGAGCGACGCGGCCGCCGATGGCCGCCTGACGGTGCGCCATTACATCGATGTCAGCGAGGAAGGGCTGGAGTCCCGCCTGATGAACCTGATGCCGGTGCTGAGCAAGAAATGGTACAACGCCCGCCTGGTGGATGAGGCGCAGTGCCCGGCGGAGATGGCGGCGATCTACCGCCTCAACATGATCTGCGTGGTGGTGAGGGAAGCCGGCGGATCGCAGACCTGCTATTCGCTGCTGCAGTGTGACAGCGACCGCTTCCTGTACCACCGCAACAGGCTGGATGTGGAGCGCATCGTGCGGGTGCTGGATCGCTGCCGCTTCCAGCTGGAGCTGCTCAAGCCCCGCACTGAAACCAGCGAAGGGTCCCAGCCCTTTGTGGACTACACGGCGATGTATGCCGGGTTTGAACGAGACTGCACGATCCTCTCCATCAAGCCGGATGTGCATTTCAATCTCATACCGGTCGAGCTGCTCTATCCGGCGATCCTCGATGGCTTCAGCCAGTCCGGCCTGGTGGAGGTCAATGGCCTGTCGGCGCTGATGGAGGCGCTCTACAGCATCCATGCTGACCGCGTGCGCAACATGCATCAGAAGCATCGCCCCACCCAGATCATCTACAGCATCAGGGCGATGGAAAACTTCGCCCGCACGGGCGTGCAGAGCGACCATTTCTTCATCCAGCGCGCCTATACGCCCCAGGAGCGCCGCGCCATCCTGCAGAATCTCAGGCGAATGATGGAGGAGAAACCCTACTTCAACATCTTCTTCCTGCGGCCGGAACTGCCGGATATCCGCTGCGAAATGACCTTCTACGAGGGGCGGGGCGTCGTGCTCATGGATGCCTACACCTCCTATGATCTGAGCGATGACCACTCCGAGGCGTTCATCACCCTGCCGGCCTTCCAGCGCGGGTTTCAGCGGTTCTTCCGCAGCAAGCTGCTCAGCGACATGGTGCTCTCGCGGCAGGAGAGCATCGTCTGCATCGAGCGCATGATTGAGATGATCCGTGACTGATGACGAACACAGTTTTTTGTGTACAACCGATGTTGCATAATTGGATTTGATATGTTATAATACAAATGATTGTTATGTCCTGAATGTCATTCAGGATGCTGGAACAGGATGGAGGGTGACCGATATGGCCAGGAACTGGACGGAAGACGATATGCTGGTGGATTCCATCACGGGGAACATGTTCGACGCGCTGCCGATGCTGCCCAAGCGGCTTGTGCGCGTTGACGCCATCACGCGCAGGTTCGATATGCCCTTCTCCCATGTGCAGATCCTGTGCATGCTCTCTTCCGGCAGCATGAGCATCGGCGAGATCAGCCGCGGCCTGGGCATTGCCAAGCCGAACATCACCCCGCTGCTGGACAGCATGGCGGAACGCAAGCTGCTCGAGCGTGTGCGCAGCAGCCGGGATCGCCGCATCGTGAATGTCGAACTGCTGCCCGCGGGCGTGGAGATGGCGGCGGCCATCCGCGGCGTGATTGCCGAGCAGATCGCCGAATGGCAGGAGACCCTCAGCGCCAGCGAAGCCAAGCGCCTCAACTCCGCGCTGGCATGCCTCATCAGCGTCAGCCGCCAGCTGCCGGAACACAAGTGAACAGACCAGCGCCCCCGGAACGAAGCCGTCCGGGGGCGCTGCTATGTGCTGTGTGCGGGGGGCAACAAAAAAGCCCGAAGCAACTGCTTCGGGACAAGTGGCTCGGGTGGGAATCGAACCTACGACCTACGGGTTATGAATCCGTTGCTCTAACCGACTGAGCTACCGAGCCATGTGGTTGCGGGGGCAGGACTTGAACCTGCGACCTCCGGGTTATGAGCCCGACGAGCTACCAAACTGCTCTACCCCGCGATATGGAGTGTTGCCGCGTGACAACAAAGCTATAATATCACACATCGATGGACGTGTCAAGGGGTTTCGGAAAAAAAGTGAAATTAATTTTGCCGGGATGAGAACCGCGCTGTTGAGTGCCACCGGGATTATCATCCTGCTCGTTGAGGAAGCGAAGCGGGCCCGGGAGGCTGGGTATGTCCCGGGCGGGAATCGGCCGGTGCATCATCCGGTGACATTGCGGCGCAAGGCGCAGGGCTGCGGATGGCCGGAAGCCGCATCTGCGCTGTGGATGGCCCTGTGCAGGAGCGCCTGGTTCCAGACCGTTCGCACCAGCTGGCTGGCAAGGCCGGCGATGGCGGCGCCGCTCAGCCGTATCTGCGGCATGGGGCAGAGACAGGCCGTGATGCCCAGGGTGATCATGGTACAGGCGATGGTGGGGCAGAGCGTCTTCTTCTGCAGCCCCAGGCCGGTGATCAGCCCGAACTGCACCTGCTGCAGGGAGGCGAGTAGCGCAGTGGGGGCCATCAGGCGCAGCAGCGGCGCGAGGGCGGCCTCGGAGTACAGGCCCGTGCTGATGAAATCCGCCCCGGCAAAGATCAGCGAGGCCGCCGCCAGCCCCACGCCGCCGCCGGAGAGCAGCAGCTGGCGCATCGTGCGCCGAAGCTTTGCAGGATGCCCCTCCTGGCGGGATACAGCCGGAGCTGCCACGGTACACATGGCGCCGGTGACCACGCCGGGCAGCATCATCAGCGGGGCAGCCATGCCGCTGAACAGGCCGAACTGCGCCGTGGCAGCAGCCTGGGTCAGCCCGGAGCGCCGCAGGCAGACCGGCAGCAGCACGGCGTTCAGGGCCCGCAGCACCGTCTGGCACAGGCGGGCGGCGGTGATGGGGGCGGCGAGGTGCAGCACCTGCTGCCTCAGGCGCGGATCCGTCTTTGCGCGCGCAAGCCGTGGCGCGCTGCGGCGGAACAGGAACCACACTGCCACGCCGGCGACGATCTCCGCCAGCCCGGGCAGCGCCGCCGTCAACGCAACGCTGCGCCCCGCCAGCCCCAGCAGCAGCGCCACGCACAGGCAGCAGCGGACGGTCTGCTCCGCGCATTCGTTGAGGGCGGGGGTGCGCATGTCCGCGCGGCCGCAGAACCAGCCGCTGTACACCGCGCACAGCCCCAGCAGCAGGATGGCCGGGGCGCTGGTGAGGATGGATGGCAGCGTCCGCCAGTCCCCCAGCAGCCAGGCCATGCCGGGCGCGAGCAGCAGCATGAGGGGGATCAGCGCCAGGCTCAGCCGCTTCACCAGCGTCAGGCCTGCGCGGAGGATGGCCCGCTCATCCGCGCCGGGCTGCGCAGTCAGGCGGCTGATGGCGCTGGGGATGCCCGCCGTTACCGGGGTGATGGCCAGCATGATGGCCGAGGAGGACAGCTCCATCACGCCCAGGGCTTCCGCGCCCATCAGCCGAGCTGAAAGCAGCCGCAGGATAAAGCCCAGCGCGCGGGTGTAGGCGTTGGCCAGGGTCAGGATCAGCGTTTGCCGTTTGAGCGACTGTGCCATGGGCGTTTCCCCCTTCCGTCGGGGGAGGATATGCGCCCGCAAGGCGATTCTTGACAGCGGGGCACAGGCATAATATAATGAGGAAAGCCCGTTCCGGGAGGAAAACTCTGCCCTGAAGCGTTGTATCACAAAAGGCTGCAGGAGGAACGAAGGATGAAGCGACTGTGGATGCTGCTGCTGGTGCTGCTGGCTGTTGCCGGTACGGCCTGTGCGGAAACGATGTTCATCGATGGCGGTGCGGCGGATGAGGTGCACCTGCGCTCTTCGCCGGTGGACTCGGCGTCGTCCCTGGGGGTGTACTACACCGGTACGCCCGTGGAGCGGCTGACGGCCACCAGCGGCGGCTGGTCCCGGGTGCGCATCGGCTCCCAGACGGGGTATGTCCGCACGGAGCACCTTGCCGGGGAGGCGCAGCTGGCCTTCCGGGACTGCGTTGTGAACAACACCACCAGCGACTGGGTCAACCTGCGCCAGGAGGACTCCTTCGAGGCCACCGTCCTGGCGCGGCTGGATAATGGCACGGCCCTGCAGCTCATGGGCGAAACGGCTGTGGGCTGGGGGTATGTACTCTGGAATGGCCAGCGCGGCTATGTGGTGACGGACTTCCTCACCGCTGCGGCTCCTGCGCCCCGGCAGACCCCGGAGGCTTCCACAGCTCCGGCTGCGACTGTCCCGGCTGCGTCACCTGCTCCGGTGGCTGCGGGCAGCAGCATTGTCGGGACCACAGCGGATGGCGGGTACATCCACGCGTATGACGCGGGGAACGGCCAGACGATCTACTTCGTGGCCATGGAGGCGGACCCCTTCATAACCCTGGAGGACGTGAACTTCGATGGCCGCGCGGACATCGTGGTCACCACCATCCGTGGCGCGACGAACTGCTACTACGAGTTCTTCGTCTGGACGGAAGCGGGCTATATCCGCGCGGATCACCCCGGCGTGGAGGGGATCGCCAACTACATCCTCCACCCGCAGTACGGCTATGTCGCCAGCAGCGCCAAGGCCGGCAATGCGGGTGCCCTCTATGAGGACTGCCTGATGCGCTGGGAGGGCAGCAGCCTGCGCCTGGTGCGCCGCTCCACCTCTGAGGAGCGGCGGGAGTACCGCTCGGAGGGCACGTCCTTTGTGATCGTGATGCACAGCCGGCAGGCGTCGCTGACTGTGTACGCCTACACAGCAGAGGGTGACAGCACGCTGCTGCATGAGGAGATCGTCGACCTGAACGGTATGGACGCCGAAATGCTGGAAGAGATGAAGCAGCACCTCTGGGAAGGGCTGCGGTAAGGAGTATCTATGCGCAGATGCGTGGCGGCGCTGGCGTGCCTGCTGGCGATGCTGATGGCTTCCGCGGCGGCGGAAACGACGGTTCTGGGTCAGACGGCGGACTTCTTCTATATCCACCAGTACACCGCGCCGAACGGGCAGGATATCTGGTTCACGGCCATGGAGGACGATGTGTACATTGAATTACGGGACGTGAACTTCGATGGCATCGAGGATATCGTGGTGGATACCGTCATGGGCGCGAACAATTTTTTCAGCGAGCTTTTTGTCTATGACACAACTGGCGGCGCATATGTCCGTGTCATTACCGACAGCAGCGAGGAACGGCTCTGCAACGTCAGCCTGCACCCGGAGTGGGGGATCGTGTCCACCCACTGGAACGGTGGATACGCAGGGCTGCTGCATGTGACGAACCTCTACCGCTGGGATGGCCTGACGCTGAAGCTCATCCGCAGCGCCGTCAGCGATGAGTGGACGGAGGAGCGCTATGAGGGGCAGACCTTCACCACGATCATTCATGGCGATATCCTCCACATGACCGTTCGCGATCACACGCTGGGCAGTTATGACGAATGCATCGTGTGGGAGGTCATCATGCCAAAGGACGACATTGACCTGGAACAGCTTTTCGAGCAGGAAACGGAAGCCCTGTGGCAGGGCATCAGGTAAGGAGTGTACAGGATGAACAAATGGGACAGCCGCTTTATGGAGATGGCGCATGTGATCGCCACATGGACGAGCTGCAACACCCCCGGGCGGGCCATCGGCTGCGTCATCGTCAAGGACAAGCGCATCATGACCACCGGCTACAACGGCGCGCCGGCGGGGCTGAAGACCTGTAAGGAGCGCGGCGAGTGCCTGCGCCGCAAGCTGGGCATCGCCTCCGGCACCCGGGCGGAGGTCTGCTATGCCATCCATGCCGAGCAGAACGCCATCATCCAGGCGGCCAAGCTGGGCATCTCCATCGATGGCGCGACCCTCTACTGCACCCACCAGCCCTGCAGCATGTGCGCCCGCATCATCATCAACACGGGCATCCGCCGCGTGGTGTATCAGGAGGGCTACCCGGACGCCTTCACCCTGGAGCTCTTCTCCGAGGCGGGCATCCTGCTGGAGCGCTTCGACCCCGAAACCGCGCCGCCCACGGCCTGATCCCCCCTGCAAGGAGCGATGACCATGCTGCATCTTCTGCCTGCCCCCAAAAGCCTTCGGATGGACGAGGGCTTCTTTGTCATTTCGCCCCGGACCCGCATCGTGATGGAGCATGCCTTCATGGGCAAGCTCCGCACCGCCGCTGAGCAGCTGCAGCAGGAGGTGGAGGCTGTCTGCGGCCTGCACCTGGAACTTGCCGGCGCTGGTGTGCAAGCGGGCGATATCCGGCTGCGCACCGTGCCCGATAAGCCGGGAGATGGCTACACGCTGACAATCACGCCCGATGGCGTCACGATCTGCGGTCGCTGGGTGACGGACGTGCTCTGCGGTGCGCAGACCCTGCGGCAGATCATCCGCCAGTGCGGCTGGACGCTGCCGGCCCTCGCCATTGAGGACGCTGCGACCTTCAGGGCGCGCGGGTTCTATCACGATGTGACCCGCGGGCGCATCCCGACGCTGGACTGGCTCATGCACCTGGCGGACGCGTGCTGCCTGTACAAGATCAACCAGCTGCAGCTCTATGTGGAGCATACTTATCTCTTCCGCGACCTGCCGGAGCTGCATGCGGTGGCGGGCACGCCCCTGACGGCGGAGGAGATCCTGGCGCTGGATGATTACTGCGCCTGTCGCGGGATCGACCTGGTGCCCTCGCTTTCCACCTTCGGGCACCTGTTTGAGCTGCTGCGCACCAGGCGCTTCAGCCATCTGTGCGAGCTGCCGGAGAGCGACCGCATGCCCTCCACCATGCCCAACCGCATGGCGCACCACACCATCGACCCGACGAACCCGGAATCGCTGCGGCTGATCCTCTCGATGATCGACGAATACATGGCGCTGTTCCGTTCGCCGTACTTCAACATCTGCGCCGACGAGACCTTCGACCTGGGCAAGGGGCGCAATCAGGGCAGGGAAGAGCGCGCGCTGTACATGGGCTTCGTCAGGGCCCTTTGCGAGCATGTGGTCACCCGGGGGCGCACGCCCATGTTCTGGGGCGACATCGTGCTCAGGTTCCCCGATGCGCTGGGCGAGCTGCCGGAGGGCACCATCTGCCTCAACTGGGGATACAGCGCCACCGAGCGGGAGGATGCCACGCGCATCCTCGCTCAGGCCGGGGCGACGCAGTATGTCTGCCCGGGCGTGAGCAGCTGGAACCAGTGGCTGCCCCGCATCCATAACAGCTGCCATAACATCCGCCGCATGGCGGAGTATGGTGCAAAATACGGCGCAGCCGGCCTGCTCAACACCGACTGGGGCGACTATGGCCACATCAGCGACCCGCGCTTCTCCCTGCCGGGGCTGATGATCGGCGCGTGCGCGGCGTGGAACGGGACGCTGCCGGATGTGAATGCGCTCCTGGAGAGCATCTCCCGCCTGCATTATGGCGACCGCAGCGGCCGGGTGTGCGGCATCATCGCGGAGCTGGCGGACGCCCCGGTCTATGGCTGGTGGAACATCGTGCGCCACAAGGATCATCAGCAGGGTGTGCTGGAGGGCGACTGGCAGCTCCGTGCCGTCCCGGAGGAGGCCCTCCTTGCGGCCCGGGAGCGGGTTGGTGCGGCGGAGGCGGCGCTGCGGGATTGCGCGCTGCACATGGACGCGCCCCATCGCCCGATGATCGCCCGCTGGCTGAACGCGGCGGAGGCCATCCGCCTGTGGGATGCGGCGTACCACGCGGTGCTGAAGGGCGCGAAAGCCCCCGACGTGGCGAAGGCGCTGGAACGCTGGCTGCGGCGCTATGAGCGGCAGTGGCGCGAGGTCTCGAAGGAATCGGAGCTGTGGCGCATCCGGGATGTGGTGGCATGGTACGTGCAGCAGCTGATGTAAGGGGGCGCGGCGAATGGAATTGAAGAAAAACTATCGGGGCTTTGTGTGGTGGCTGCTGGGTTACCTGGCCGGGCTGATGCTCTGCTGTTTTCTCCCGGTGGAGGATGGCGGGCTGCTGATGCGCGTCATCTTCGTATTCACCGCCGCGGACATGGCGCTGCTGGCCTTCATCGTCTGGAAGACGGAGGCGGTCTACTGGTACAACGGCACGGAGTATGAGGACGCCGTGAAGGCCGGGAGCGAAAGGCGCAAGGCCTTTGCCTGGCGGCATTTCCGCGTGTTTGGCTGGTATGCGCTGGCGCAGATCGTCTTCTGCTGTGTGATGCAGCTCATCGGTGCAGCCTTCTGGATCGACATCATCGTGTTCTGCGTGGGGCTTTGCGCGGCGGCCTTCTCGACCATGCTTTTCAAGCTGTAAGCATACGAAAATCCCTCCTGCTCAGGTGCGAGCGGGAGGGATTGCGTTTTTGCAGGATCAGATGGGGCGCTCCTTGCCGATGAAGCAGAAGGCCAGCGCGCCGGGGCCGGCGTGGGCGCCGATGACCGGGCCGATGTTCTCCACGCGGATGGTCATGTCCGGCAGCTTCTGCTGCAGCTGGGCCAGGAGCTTCTCGGCCTCGGGCAGGCAGTCGGCATGCAGGACGATGCCGATGCATTCCTTCTGGTCCTCGATGTTCTCCACGGCCTTATCCACGATGTAGCCCATGGCCTTCTTGCGGCCGCGAACCTTGGCGGCGGCGGCCAGCTTGCCCTCGCGGGTCTCCGTCAGGATGGGCTTGAGGTCCAGCATCGTGCCCAGCACCGCCGCAGCGGCAGACACACGGCCGCCACGCTGCAGGTATTTGAGGTCGTCCACGGTGAACCAGGCCTGGGCGCGGAGCTTGTTATCCTCCAGCCACTGCGCCACGGCCTCCATTTCCGCGTCGGCGTTGTACATCTCGCAGGCCTTGAGCACCAGCAGGGTCTGAGGCGCGGAAATGGATAGGGTATCGACGATGATGAACTTCCGCTCGGGGTACTTTTCAAGCAGGGTCTCCCGGGCGGCACGCATGGCGTTGATGGTGCCGGAGAGCTGGCTGGAGAAGGCGATGAACAGGATGTCCTGTCCGCCGGCGAGGATGGGCTCGAAGTAATCCTCGTAATTCGCCTCGTTCAGGGCGGCGGTGGTGGGAGCGGCGCCGGCGCGCATCTTGTCGTAGAAGGACTTGTGATCCAGCGTCTGGCCCAGATCGTCATAATACTCCTTGCCCTCCAGCACATAGGGCATGTATACCACGGGGATGTCCAGCTCCTGCTTCAGGGCATAGGGCAGGTCGCTGTCGCTGTCTGTCATGATAACGTACTTGCGCATATCGGAACCTCCTGCGTGCAGTCTGTATAAGTTCAGCATGAACTGATTATGAACGGATAATGCCATTTACTATTGTATACGCAAACGCGGCAAAATGCAACCGGAAAAGTTTCGGAAATCAAATTAGATTTTCATGAGTATCACGCTTTCGGGCGGGGTTTGCAAACCAGTGCGATGAGCGTGCCGAAAAACACGGCGGCGGAGATGCCTGCGGCGGTCTGGGTCAGGCCGCCGGTGAACACGCCTATGAAGCCGACTTCCTGGATGGCGCGGCGCACGCCGGTGGTCAGCGCATGGCCGAAGCCTGTCAGGGGGATGGACGCCCCTGCGCCGGCAAAGTCCGCAATGGGGCCGTACAGGCCAACGGCGCTGAGGAACACGCCCGCGACGATGTACCCCACGAGGATGCGGGCGGGGGTCAGCTTCGTCTTCAGCACGAGGAACTCGCCGATGGCGCAGATGGCCCCGCCGACGAGGAATGCCTTGAGGAGGTTCATCATCAGGTTCATGCGTCCGCCTCCAATGCGATGGCGTGGGCGATGCCGGGGATGGACTCGCCCTGCTGGCTGGTGGTGGGGGAGAGCAGCGCGCCCGTGGCCATGAAGAGCACCCGGCGCAGATCGCCCTCGCGGAAACGGCGCAGGATATGCCCTGAGAGCACCACGGCCGAGCAGCCGCAGCCGCTGCCGCCGCAGTGGGTGTCCTGGCCCGGGGCGAAGATCTCCAGGCCGCAGTCGGTGCAGCGGGTGGGATCGAGCGGCATGCCGCGCTCCTGCATCAGCGCCAGCAGCACGTCGTGGCCCACGCGGCCCAGGTCGCCGGTGAGGATGAGGTCGTAATCCGCAGGAGAGCGGCCTGTGTCCGCGAAGTGGCGGGTGAGGGTGTCGGCGGCGGCGGGGGCCATGGCGGCGCCCATGTTGTTGGCGTCCTTGATGGCCATGTCCACGATGCGGCCGATGGTCACATGCGTGGCGCGGCACAGAGCCGGGCGCGTGTCATCGCCGCTGACGACGATGGAGCCTGCGCCGGTCACCGTCCACTGGGCCGTGGGCGGGCGCTGGCAGCCGTACTCCAGGGGGAAGCGGTACTGCCGCTCGGCGGTGCAGAAGTGGCTGCTGGCGGTGCACAGCGCATGACGCGCATAGCCGCCGTCCACCAGCATCGAGGCGATGCACAGGCTCTCCGCCATGGTGGAGCAGGCACCATACAGCCCCAGGAAGGGGATGTGCAGCTCGCGGGCGGCCATGGAGGCAGCCATGATCTGGTTGAGCAGGTCGCCGCCCAGGGCGACGTCCAGCTGCGCCGGGGTCAGCCCGGCTTTGGCGATGGCGGCCGTCGCGGCCTCGTACTGGAAGCGGCTCTCTGCCTTCTCCCAGCTCTCCTCGCCGAAGAGGTCGTCCTCGATGATCTGGTCGAAATCCCCGCGCAGGGGGCCTTCGCCCTCCTTTTTGCCGGCGATGGACGCCCCGGCGAGGATGCGGGGCCGGCCGGGCAGCACGATGGTGCTCTGACCGATGCGGTTGGTGGGCATGGCGGCGCCTCCTTATCCCAGAATGGTGATGAGCCAGTAGATCACGCCGTACACCACCGAGGCGCTCACGCCCCAGACCAGCACGGGCCCTGCGATGGTGAACAGCTTCGCGCCCAGGCCGAGAACGAGGCCCTCCCGGGTGAACTCCATCGCCGGAGAGACCATCGCGTTGGCGAATCCGCTGATGGGTACGAAGGCCCCCGCGCCCGCGTACTGGCCGATCTTGTCGAACACGCCCGCGCCGGTCAGCGCCGCAGTGAGCAGCACGATCATCACGCTGGCGAAGGTGGAGGCAGCAGCAACGGTCATATCCAGGCAATGCAGCCCGAGCTCAATGAAGCCCTGCCCGAGAGTGCAGATCGCACCGCCAACGACGAATGCCCGGAAAAGCCCCTGCCCCATCTTCGACCTTGGGGACAGGCGGTCGACCAGGGCGCTGTAGCGGTCAAGAACGGCCTGACGGCGGGGAGAGGGCTTGGCTTTTTTGTCAAACATGGGTGTTTGCCTCCTTTTTCGGGCGGTGGCAGCTGCGATCCTTCCCCAAAGGATACCTGCTCTCCCGGTCGCCGGGCCGGGGCTGCCGGATGAGGGAGAAGGGCGTCGTTCCATATCGCTGCATGCGGATTCCTCCTACTATATATGCTATCCTGTAAAGGCCATAGCTGCGATCACTGCCCCCAGCCCCTTGCCCAGCATCATCACGAAGCGCACGCCGGTGGACACGTTGCCCAGCCGGAAGCGCCTCATCAGCACCGGGGCGACTTCGAGGATCTCCCCCAGCGCTGAGGCCAGCATGCCCACGAACATCCCGCCCAGCAGGAGTCCTGCGCTGCCGCACCACCCGGGCAGCGGCAGGGTCAGGCCCAGGGCGTTGTTCAGCGTGGTGAACATCAGCCCCAGGCAGATGGCCCACGTCAGCAGGCAGGGGGAGGCTGCCTGCAGGCGGTCCTGCACGCGGGCGGGGATGAGCAGCACGACCCACACGCAGCTGACGGCCACGGACATGGCGGCGCCGGTCAGCAGGCCGATGGCGATGGCGAGCGCATCATTCAATGTCGCGGCCCTCCGTCTTCTCCATGTCCTCCTGATAGGCGGTGAGCTTCACCTCCAGGGGCGTGGTGGCGGAGCGGGCCGGCAGGGCGTAGAACACTGCCACGCCCAGCGCCACGCCGATGGCATAGGGGATGGTGATCAGGCGGATATCCCGGGGCGCTTCGCCGGTCAGGGCCTGGTAGACGGCGGCCTGGGCGTGGGGCATGTCCACGTCCGAGTGGAACCACGCCAGCCCCAGCGCGCCGCCCAGGCACAGGATGAGGAAGGCCGCTGCCGTGCGCAGGGGGCGGGTCAGGTCGCGCTTCTGTTCCTTCACCCGGTGGACGTAGCAGACGTCCGCGCCCATGAGGGTGACGTCCTCGCCGGGGCAGGCGGCCTGCACGGCCTTCGTCACGTCGATGGCCAGCAGCTTCCACACGCCCTCCTGCTCCGGGCAGGGCAGGGGAATGGCCTGTGTGCCGTCGGGGGCGATGATCTTCGCTGCGTCTTTCAGGTGCAGCGTCTGCCCCAGGGTGACCTTGGCGCGGTTGTTCAGCTGGATGTAGATCATATCGGCACCTCCGGGAATGGCGGTTATGCGCCGGAAGGCAGAACCCAGCCAAAGAGCGCGGTCAGCAGCGCCTGCCAGGACCAGTCCCACAGGATGGCGTCGCCCCCGGTGCTGCCGATGACGGCCATCTCCAGCGATGTTTCCGGGTCGAGCAGCCCCCACCAGTTCTGGCCCCGGGCGTCCCCCAGGCGGATCACCAGCGCGGGGTAGGTTCCTGCGGGCACGGTGACGCCGCCCAGCGTGCGGGCGTCAAAGGCCTGCATGCCCAGCGTGACCTCCACCGGGCCGGAGAAGCCTGCTTCGGTGGCGGCCTGGCGGGCGGCATCGGTCAGCTGCGGAAGATGAAGGGCTGCGTCAGCCAGCATGTCCCCGCCGGTGGGGAGGCTGGCGTAGCAGGCCTGCACCGCGTCGCGCACGGTCAACTTCAGCTGCTGCATCTCCTGCGAGTCGTCGTGGGCGATGACGTGGAAGCGCAGCCACTGGCCGCTGCGCAGCCGGCCGGGCAGATCCTGCGCGGGCAGGGCGGGGAGCAGCAGCTGCAGCAGCGCGGCGAAAGCGGCGAACAGACGGGTCATGGCGGATCCTCCTTGCGGCGCGGAACTCTCTGGCTGAAGCTTGCCCGCGCCTGTGAGGGATTATTCACAGCTGTTAATTCTTGATGGAAATTGCGTGTTCGCCTTTACGCAAACAGCGTTTTGTGCTAAGATAGGGTTTGACCCGGATTGCCGGGGATTCGGTGAGCCACCGGGCCGCCGCAGGAGGTAAAACAAATGTCTCTGTTCGGAAAGAAAAACAACATCAACCCCCATGTGAGCACCTACAGCAACGATGCGGGCAACCGCAGCAACAACCGCACCAACTGGCCGGGCCGTTATGCCGGGCCGACGGGCAGCGTGCGCGTGAACAATGGTCCGCTGCCGCGCTGGGTGCCGGCTGTGGTGGCGGTGCTGGTCATCGGTGTGCTGCTGCTGGGCGTCTTTGGCATTCCGGCCATCACCTACCGCAGCCAGAGCGAGAACACCTTCATCAACCGGATGCTGACTGAGTGCGACGACGCCCTGACGCTGGCGGGCAACCTCAGCCGCAACGGCGGCGCGGATTCTGCCGCGACCCTGGGCCGCATCCGCTCGGACATCCACGCCATCGACGTCATCAACGACATGCGCAGCACCCTGGGCGGCGGCCACTACGTCGAACCCTATGTGTTCACCAACCTCTACAGCATCATCGACAGCTACAGCGCCAACCTCAGGCTGGGCAATGTCACCATGCAGAACCTGACCGACCTGGTGCAGGCGCTGGAAGCGCTGCAGGCGACGCTGAACGGGCTCAGGTGAGACCGAAAACTGAAAATCCGCCAGGATGGTGAATATTTCCGCTCCCTGCTTCGTCTATTGAGTGACGGCGCGGGGAGCTTTCATATGCCGCGCGGAAAGGAATGATATATATGAAGAAAATGATGCTGCGCTGCCTGGCGATGGCGCTCTGCCTGCTGCTGTGCGCCGCGCCCGCCCTGGCAGAGAATGCGGTGATCTATACCGGGCGGATCACGCAGGATCGCTATCTCTCCCTGTGGGAGCTGGCGGCCGTTAATGAGGACGTGTACTTCCTCCTCTCCGGCGCGAACGGGATGGAGATCTGGCGCTGGCGCGAGGGCGGCACGATGGAGCAGCTGGCCGACGGCCTGAACCGCGCCAATGACTTCAACTATTTTGAGAATGCGCAGAACGCCTGGGGGGATGACGCCGCCTACGCGCTGTGCAGCATCTTCTCCGACGGGACGCAGCTGATGGGCTTCAATCCCCTGAACGGGCTGATCTTCCGCATCGACTTTGGCGCGGAGGGCGTGACGTATACCGATGTTGTCACCCTTGCGGACAGCAGCATGTTCTTCCGCGGGAAGGAGGAGTCGCGCTGGATGCTCACCCCCAAAGGGATGGCCGCCAGCGGGGGCTATGTGTATGCCCTGATCTCCCGGGAGACGGGCAGCGCGACGAAGCTGAGCCGCATCAGCCTGGCGGATGGCTCGGTCGCTCCCGTTGCGGTGGAGGATGCGGTGGCCATCTGCCCGTGGAAGGATGGGCAACTGGCCGTCCTCACCAGCGCGGTGGATGAAGCCGGGATCCGCCAGCCTTTCGTCATCCGCATGTACGATCCCGCAACGGGCGATGTGACGGAGGCCGGGCAGATCGACACGCCCCGGAGCGTTTCCCGCATCGTGGCCTGCGAGGCGCTGGATCTCATCCTCTGGCAGGATGGCACCAGCATCATGGGCATGACGCCCGGCGGCACGGCGCAGCGCTGCGCCTATGTGCCCAGCACGCAGCCCGGGCGCATGGCGGTGACGGGGCAGACGCTGGTGTTCGCAACTGCGGATGGCGCGGTGAGCCGCGATATCGTGCCGGGCCTGACCGCGCCCGAGAGCCTGCAGGTGATGAACGTGTCCTACGATCAGGCTGCGAAAGCCTTTGCGGCCCAGTATCCCGATGTGCCCATCGAGGTGCTCAGCGACACGGGCGATACGGAGTATGGCGCATACATGAACCCCGCCGATGGCAGCGACCGGCTGGACGTCGTGCGCATCTACACCACCACGGAGTACGCGGACTTCATCGCCCTGCGGGACGCGGGGATGCTGCAGGACCTGTCCGCGGATGAGGAGATCGCCGCCTGGGTGGCCGACCTCTATCCGGCCTTCCGCGAGCTGGTGACGGGCAAAAATGGCGAGATCTGGGCCGTGCCCACAGAAACGGTGAGCTACACGGGCTTCTTCGTCAACCGCAGGGCCATGACGGACATGGGCTTCACTGAGGCGGACATGCCCACCAACCTGGTGGATCTGTGCGCCTTCATCACCATGTGGGATGCGGAATATGCCGATCGCTTCCCGAACTACTGCTGCATTGAGTACACCGAGAACACGCGCCGCTTCCTGCTGGACATGGCCGTTGACATGTGGATCCTCCACTGCCAGGCCACCGGCGAGACGCTGCACTTTGACGACCCGGAATTCCGCAAGGTTCTGGACGCGATTGCTGCCGTGTCCACCGTCCGCACGGACCGGGGCATGCAGGTGACCAATCCTGAGATCAGCGATTACAAGAGCGGCCTGTTCTGGGTGGACTGCCAGCTGGTGGGCAACTGGGCGAGCTACATGGAGCCCTTCAGCGACAGGATCTTCATCCCCCTGACGCTCACGGAGGAAACGCCCTTCCACGCGGAGGTGGATGGCGTGGAGCTCTGGGTGGTCAACGCCGGAACCGAGAGCGCGGAATATGCCATGGCCTATGTCCGCGCGCAGATGGCGCAGGTCAACGAGAAGTACGCCCATGTGCTGCTGACCAGCCGCACCGAAGCGGTGAAGAGCGAGTATTACGCTGAACAGCTGGCCTATGCGCAGCGTCAGCTGGGGGAGATGCAGATGCAGCTGCTCACGGCGCAGACGCCGGCGCAGGAGGAATCCATCAGCCGGATGATTGCCAGCCAGGAAGCCTATATCGCCACTGAACTGCGCCGCTCGGAGTACGAAATCACCTCCTCGGCCATCGAAAACTATGTCAGCGTCCTCGCGCCGGCCATCTGCATCCGCCAGGACAACCTGCTGGAGAACACCTCCGACGGGATCAATGCCCTGGAGCGCGTCTGCAGCCGCTGGATGGAGGGGACAATCACCACCGAGCAGTTCGTGCGCGAGCTGGATACGCGTCTGCTGATGCTGGAGATGGCGCAGTGAAGCAGGAATGGGGCGCGGGGGCGGCGAATAACTCCTGAAAACGACTGAGGAGGAGCCGCCATGCCCATCATCCGCCCCATGACCAACGAGGATCTGCTGGCCTACCGCCGCCTGTGCAGCATCTGCTATACCTATACCGATACCCACCAGCCGGAGCCGCTGCCCGAGGAGCTGCTGCGCATCCGCATGGGCGCCTTCGATGAGGAAGGGCGACTGCTCAGCGCGATGATGCAGATCCCCTACAGCGTGCGCTTTGAAGGGCAGACGGTGAAGCTGGCGGGCATCGGCGGCGTGGTGACCGACCCGACCTCCCGGGGGCAGCGGGGCGTGCGCCGCCTCTTTGAGGAAGGGCTGCCGCGCCTGTATCGCGAGGGGTGCGTGCTGAGTGCCCTGTACCCCTTCAGCCACCGCTTCTACAGGAAATTCGGCTACGAGTGGGCGGAATTCTGGCAGAATGTGGAGCTGGAGCGGCGCGCGCTGCGTGCGGACCTCCGCCGGGCGGATGAGATCGTCCGCGTGCTTCCGCAGGATGATGATCAGGGCATGCGCGAAGTCTACGAGGCGTACATCGCCGACAAGCATCTGGCGGTGCTCCGCAGTGATGAGATGTGGAAGGAGCTGCGCAGCGGAACGCCCTGGGACAGCCTGAAGCACGCCTATGTGCTGCGCGTTGGCGGGCGGCCCGTGTCCTACTGGATCGGAACGATGCACAAGGAAGGCTACCACTGCACGCTGTACATCAAGGACATGGCGTGGACGTGTCAGCGTGGCCTTGAGGCGGTTTTCGCGATGCTGCGGGACATGAACGAAGTGGAGAGCGTGCGCGTCCGCGTGCAGGGGGATTGCGATCCGCGCCTGCTGGTGGACGAGCCCTACGACGTGGGTTGGAAGGAACGCTGTGAGGGCATGGTGCGCGTGGTGAATGTCGAGCGCGCCCTGGTGCTGCTCGCGCCTCCGCCGCTGCCGGGCACGCTCACCGTTCAGGTGACGGATGCGCAGATTCCGGATAACGACGGCTGCTTCACCGTGAATTGCGATGGCTACAGCCTGGTGGTGTCCAGGGATGAAAACGCGCGGCCGGATCTGTGCTGTGATATTCAGGGCCTGTCCGCGCTCATTGCCGGCCGGCACAGCTTCGCCATCTGCCAGCGCAGCGGCACTGTGGAGTTGGTGAACGAGAAAAAGACGCGTTTCTGCGAGATGCTTTTCCGCCGGCGCGAACTTCATATGAACCAGGATTTCTGATGCGTGAGGCGGCCTGTCCGAGGATGGGCCGCTTTTGCTGCGAACTGACGAATGATTGGTGCGTTACTGCGTTCGGACGAGAATGAACCAAAGAACTATTGGACGACGGAAATGTTCGCCTTTCCCAAAAACCTCAGAAAAAAGAGAAAAAAGTTGCGAAAAGGTGTTGACAATTTCTTTGGGGGATGATATTATGTACAAGCTGACTCGCGAGGCCGCAAGGCCGAAGCTGAGAAAGCACTGAACCTTGAAAACGATACAGAACAAGAATAACGCAAACAAGAGACAGTAATTCCGAATGAGTATGCATCTTGCCAGGGAACTGGTAGAGATAAAAGGATTAAACGCAAGAGTTTGATCCTGGCTCCGGACGAACGCTGGCGGCGTGCCTAACACATGCAAGTCGAGCGGAGACATTGGCTTCGGTTAATGTTTTAGCGGC
>JAFQQT010000059.1 GCA_017410455.1 Clostridia bacterium | reverse complement strand
TAGAGTGTGTTTCTAAATTCACCAGGATGCATTTTCGGCATCTTTTCATGCACTTCAGCGTCTTCAAACCTCGATTTACCTCCAGTAAACCTTCGGTTTTCATCCTTGAATTGCAAGAAAATCTGCTCGAAACTGCACCTGTCTCATTTTAGAAACACACTCTAATTCCCGTTTTTCCCGGAGGTATGAGAAAATGTCCTTCACCAAGTCCGACCTCGCCATTTCGACCATGTGGAACTTCCGCAAGGCCCATTCCGGCGAGGAGCTCATCGACCAGCTGACCGCCCTGGGCTTCTCCCGGGTGGAGCTGAATTACCAGGTGCGCACCGAATGGCTGCACGGCATCCGCCGCCGCATCGCCGAGGGCGCCATCGCCGTCAGCAGCGTCCACAATGTATTCCCCAAGACCCTCGACCCCCGCTTCGACACGGACTCCGTGATGCTGGGCTACGAGGACGAAAGCCTCCGCAAACAGGCCGTGGAGCTGGCCAAGGGCAGCATCGAATGGGCGCTGGTGCTGGGCGCGGGTGCGGTGGTCTTCCACCCCACGGAGGTGCCCCTCGACCCCGACGAGTTTGACGTGCCCCTCAAGGCCCTGGTCAAGGCGCACCGCACCGACACGGAGGAATACCGCGCCCTGCACGCCCGGATGATGGCCGCCCGTCAGGCCGCGCCCTACCTCGACCGCATGATGAAGTCCATCCACGAGCTGGCGGACTATGTGGCGCAGAACAACCTGCCCGTGAAGCTGGGCATGGAGAACCGCGCCATGTGCCACCAGTGCCCCACCTACCCGGAGATGGAACTCATCGCCGAGCGCTTCCACGGCGGCCCGGTGGGCCTCTGGCTGGACACGGGCCACGGCATCATGATGCAGGAAATGGGCCTGCAGCAGCTGCCCCTGTCCTCCCGCGCGGCGGACATGATCGTGGGCATGCACATCCACGACGCGGTGGACGCGCTGGATCACTATGCGCCATGCACCATCGAGGGTGATACGCCCGGTTCCTACCCCGCGCTGGAGCCCTTCCGCCCCTGCATCAACCGCTGCCCCATCCGCGTGCTGGAGCTTTCCGGCCGCCTGTCGGCAGAGGAGATCATCACCGGCACGGACCGTTTCGTTCAGCTGTACGGCAGCTGATTCACAGCCCCCTGTCGCTGCGGCAGGGGGCATTTACGGCGTTTATTGCGCCACAGCTCGCCCTGTGCTATACTGGAAAGCGATTCCATCCCGTTGTGAGGTCTGTCATGAAAACACGATTCGCGCCTCTCTCCGCGTTGCTGGCTGCGGCGCTCTATGCGCTCAACGCGCCTCTGTCGAAGCTCCTGCTGCAGGACGTGCCGCCCTCGATGATGGCCGCCTGCCTGTACCTGGGCGCAGGGCTGGGGATGCTCATCCTGGGGCTCGTCCGCCGCGCATCCGGACACGCCAGCAGGGAGAAGCCCCTGTCCCGGCACGACCTGCCCTATGTGGCCGGCATGATCGCGCTGGATATTGCCGCACCGATCCTGCTGATGCTGGGCATCAGCCGCACCAGCCCGGAAAATGCATCGCTGCTGAACAACTTCGAGATCGTCGCCACCTCGCTCATCGCGCTCCTCCTTTTCCGGGAGCGGATCAGCCGGCGGCTGTGGCTGGCCATCGGGCTGATCGTGCTGTCCAGCGCGATGCTGTCCATCGAGGATGCATCCCACCTGTCCCTCTCCACAGGCTCGGTGTATGTGCTGCTGGCCTGTTGCTGCTGGGGGCTGGAGAACAACTGCACCCGCACGCTTTCCGGCGCCGACCCCCAGCAGATCGTTGTGGTGAAGGGCTTCGGTTCCGGCACGGGGGCGCTCATCGTCGCGCTCATTGCCGGGGAGGCGCTGCCGCCCGCCCATCTGGCGCTGCCCGCGCTGGGGCTGGGCTTTGTGGCCTACGGGCTGAGCATCTTCTTCTATGTGTACGCCCAGCGCTACCTCGGTGCAGCCCGCACCAGCGCCTACTATGCCGCCGCGCCCTTCATCGGCGTGCTGCTGTCGCTGCTCATCTTCCGGCAATGGCCCGGAGCGCTCTTCTTTGCTGCGCTGGCGATAATGATCCTCGCGACGGTCCTGACCCCCCTCGACAGCGCCGCCACAGAACAGGAGGCATCCCATGGAACGTGAAATAACCCTGCTGCACCGCGTCTGCGACGCATACCGCGCCATCCTCGGCAACAAGCTGACCGGCTTCTACGTCCACGGCTCCATCGCCTTCGGATGCTTCACGTGGGAAACGGGGGATATCGACTTCCTGTGCGTTGCCGATGCGCCCCTGACGCAGGCCGAGAAGGAGGCGCTCATCCGCACCCTGCTTGAGCTCACGCCGGATGCGCCGCCCAAGGGCTTGGAGATGAGCGTCGTTCTGGCGGAGCACTGCGCCCGTTTCACCCACCCCACGCCCTTTGAGCTGCACTTCTCGAACGCCCACAAGGCCCGCGCGGAGGCGGATCTGACCGCCTACTGCCGCGAAATGAACGGCATTGACCCCGATCTGGCGGCCCACTTCACCGTGCTGCACCATGTGGGCTTCCCGCTGTACGGCCCGCCGGTGGCGCAGGTCTTCGCCCCCGTACCCCGCGCCTGCTATGTGGACAGCATCCTGGCCGACGTGGCCTGCGCGGAGGCCGACATCCACCAGAACCCCGTCTACTTCACCCTGAACCTCTGCCGCGTGCTGGCCTTCCTGACCGATGGCGCTATCCTCTCCAAGGCGCAGGGCGGGCAATGGGGGCTGCGGCATCTGCCGCAGGCATTTCACCCCCTGCTGCAGGATGCGCTGGCTGCTTACCGCTCCGGCGGCAGCCTTGACGCCCCCGCGCAGCTGGCGGCATTCTCCGCCATGATGCATCAGCTGATCGCCCAGCGCAAGGAATGACCGGAATCTGGCAAAAATCGCGCACTCTCCGGCCGCTCTTACCATTGACACCCACCCCCTTGCGTGGGATAATAATGTATACAATATGCATCACAGGAGCGACCGCCATGAGAAGACTTCTTCCTCTGCTGCTGACGCTGACGCTGTTCCTCCTGCCCGCCCTGGCGCAGGAGCCCCCGGCGCCGGAGCTGTCCCTGCCCAGCGGCTTCTACGACGCACCCATCACCCTGAACATCACCGGCCCGGAGGGTGCACGCATCGTCTATACCACCGACGGCACAACCCCCACCGCCGACAGCACGCCCGTCACCGGCCCCATCGATCTGGGCTACCTGGCCAACGAGTACGACGAGCTCAGCCACATCACCGGCATCCGCCTGGGCGACGCCTTCGTGCCCACAGAGGACTTCCCCTCCGGGCACATCATCCGCGCAGCCATCGTGGCGGAGGATGGCACGGTGGGTCCCGTGGTGAGCGGCACGTACTTCGTGGACTGCAACCGCCAGGCCCTCTACGGCAATCTGCCCGTGGTGATGCTGGCCATGGATCCCGGCGACCTGTTCGACTACGAGCGGGGCATCTACGTATGCGGCAAGGTCTTTGACGACTGGGTCGCCACCCAGCCGGAGGATTACCCCGTCTGGCGCGGCCAGGGCAACTACACCCAGCGCGGCCAGGAGTGGGAGCGCGCGGTCACCGTCACCTACCTGACCGCCCAAGGCGAGGGCTTCACGCAGGACATGGGCGTGCGCATCAAGGGCAGCTCCTCGCGCAACAGCAACCAGAAGTCCCTGCGCCTCATCGCCCGCAAGAGCTACGGCGAAAAAAGCGTGGACTACCCCATCTTCCCTGACAACAACACCACCGATGGCGCGCAGGTCAGCCAGTACAAGTCCTTCACCCTGCGCAACGGCAGCAACGACAACGGCTTTGCCACCATCCGCGACCCCTATCTGCAGCAGATGGTTTCCGGGGATGGCCTGCGCTTTGAAACCGCCGCCGCCCAGCCCGTCATCTGCTTCATCAACGGCGAATACTGGGGCCTGTACACCCTCACGGAGGAGTACACCGATCAGTACATCGAGTACCACTACGGCATCGATCACGACAATGTGATCACCGTGAAGTGCCAGGCCATCGAGGATGGCGAGGCGGAGGATATCGAGCTGTTCCGCAGCGCCTTCGACTTCATCATCAACGGCGACATGAGCGACCCGGAAGTCTACGCCCATGCCTGCACGCTGATGGACATGGGCTCCTTTGCGGACTACACCGCCTACCAGCTCTACATCCTCAACCTGGACAGCCACCTGCAGAACAGCAACTGGCAGGTGTGGCGCGTGCGCGAGCCGGACGAAACATCCCCCTGGGCCGACGGCCGCTGGCGCTGGATGGTCTATGACGTGGACAACACCGCCGGCCTGTACACCGACGGCGCCAGCTACGACGTGGACAACCTGACCCCTGTCATCACCGGCGAGGGCTACCAGTGGCGGCACCCGGCGCGGGTGCTGATCTCCCTGCTGGAGAGCGAGGCCTTCCGGGAGGAGTTCGCCCGGGCCCTGTGCGACGTGCGGAACCTCTACTTCCGCCCCGACCGCGCCACCGCATTGCTCAGGCAGATTTCCGCCCAATACCGCCCCGCCCTGCCCGACACCTTCCGCCGCTTCGGCCCTGAATGGGCCTTGTGGGACATCCACGAATACATCACCACACAGATCGCTTACCTCAACGACTTCTTCACCAGCCGCTACAACGCCTTCCTGCCCCTGATGCAGCAGGCGCTGGATCTGCCCGACCCGGTGAGCCTCAGCATCCGCTGCGGCCAGGGGCAGGTCATCCTCAACAACCGTGGCGACGTTCCCCTTTCGGGCGAGAACGTGCTGAGTTACTTCCCCGGCAGCCAGATCACCCTCCAGGCCGTCCCGCCGGAGGGCAAGGCCTTCGTCCGCTGGGACGCTGCCGGCGGAAGCATCGCCGATCCCGCCTCCCCCTGCATCACCATCAACCTCGACGCCGCCCTCACCCTCGAGGCGGTCTACGAATAAGGAGCAACCGATGAATAAGCTGATCCGCTGCCTGCCCATCCTCCTCGTGCTCTGCCTGCTCGCCTGCACCCCCGCCATGGCGGACAGGGGCGACGTCGTCCTCAGCCTGGAGAGCGGCTTCTACGATGCCCCCATGCCTCTGGAGATGAGCTGCGATATCAAGGGCGCAAAGATCTACTACACCACCGACGGTTCCATCCCCGATGAGACCGATGCCCTCTACGATGGCACCATCACCCTGATGTGGACCACCAACAAGGATGACCCGCTGAGCGACATCACCGGCATCACCCTGGGCGAAACGTGGGTGCCCCAGCAGGATTTCCCCTCTGCCCACATCATCCGCGCCATCGCCATTTACCCCAATGGCGACAGGAGCGCCGTGGTCAGCGGCACCTACTTCATCGGCTACGACCGTCAGGAGCTTTACGGCGACACGGCCATCATGCTCCTGGCCATCGATCCCTTCGACCTCTTCGATTACGAAACGGGCATCTACGTCACCGGCAAGTACTACGATGAGTGGGTCAAGGAGCAGACCGAGGCCTTCGAAGCCTGGCAGGGTCAGGGCAACTACACCCAGCGCGGCAGCGACTGGGAGCGCTCCGTCACCGTCACCTTCCTGCCCGGCGATGGCAGCGAGGGCTTCACGCAGGACATGGGCGTGCGCATCAAGGGCGGCGCGTCCCGCGGCAACAACCAGAAGTCCCTGCGCCTCATCGCCCGCGCCGATTACGGCGAGAAGAACGTCAAGTTCGCCATCTTCCCCGACAACTATCGCGAGACCGACGGCAAGCTCCTGGAGAAGTACAAGTCCTTCACCCTGCGCAATGGCGGCAACGACTGCGACTTCGGCAAGATCCGCGACCCCTACATCCAGCGCCTGGCCGAGGGCATGCGCTTTGAAACCGCCGCCAACCTGCCCGTCATCGCCTTCATCAACGGCGAATACTGGGGCCTGTACACCCTCAACGAGGAGTACACGGACAACTACATCGACTACCACTACGGCATCGACAACAACAATGTCATCACCGTCAAGGTGGGCGAGGTGGACGATGGCGAGGAGGAGGACATCGCTCTCTTCGACGAGATGCTCGACTTCATCGCCTACTCCGACATGGCCGATCCCGCCAGGTACGCCGAAGCCTCCGAAATGCTGGACATGGGCTCCTTTGCGGATTACTGCGCCCTGCAGTTCTACATCGGCAACGAGGACGGCCCCTTCCAGAACAACAACTGGCAGATGTGGCGCGTCCGCGAGCCCGACGACAGCTCCCCCTACGCCGACGGCCGCTGGCGCATGATGCTCTACGACACCGACTATTCCTCCGGCATCTATGATGGCGGCGAAACCTTCAATGTGGATAACCTCCTGCCCGTTCTCACCGGCACGGACTACCAGGGGCGCCACCCTGCGCTGCTCTTCAACTCCCTGGTGCAGAGCGATGAGTTCCTGGCCGAGTTCGTCAACGCCTGCTGCGACATCCGCAACCTCTACTTCAACAAGAACCGCACCGGCAGCCTGCTGACGGAGATGACCAAGTGGTACAAGCCCTACCAGGCCGATACCCTGCGCCGCTTCGGCCCCCAGTGGGTCACCTGGAACCCCGACAACCACTTTTCCAACAACCTGAGCAACATCCGCCGCTACTTCGATGGCCGCTACAATTCCTTCCTCGACATCGTCGAGAACGCCTTCGAGCTTTCCGACGCGGTGAATGTCACCCTGAAGATCAAGGGCGAAGGCTCGGTGATCATCAACGGCCGTGACGAGATCCCCCTGACGCGGACCACCTCGCTGAAGTACTTCACCGAGTTCGGCATCACAGTGACCGCCGTTCCTGCCGAGGGCATGCACTTCGTTGGCTGGGAGGTCTCCAGCAGCTACGGCCAGGTGGAAGATCCCACCGCCGAAACCACCACCTTCACCTTCTCCCGCAGGATCACCCTGACTGCCGTGTTCGAGTAAGGCACGCAAACGCGCCCCGCCCGGTTCATCATGCCGGACGGGGCGCGTGTTGTTTTTCGGGGCACATCACAGCGTCACGCTGCCGATATAGAGGTACGCAGCCTTCTCCGGATGCGCCTCCCTGCGCTCAAAGCGGAAGGTCTCCGGATGGCAGACATACAGGTGCGCCAGCATGATGCCCATGTCGATCTGGTTCATGCGGCCATGGGTGCGGGCCTTGATGAGGGCGAGCTTCTCGCGGTAGACGTGGATCGTGTCTCCCTCGTGGAGAAAGGCCCAGGGCTGGCTGTTGGTGGCCGAAGGAGCCAGGCGGGCGGGTTCGAGACGGCCGTCAGGGACGTCGGTGATGTCCGCCATCTTATGTCGGCGGAAGTCCGTCTCCCCCGACCGCTCCGGCACATTGTCCGGATGCCCGAAGGCCATCATCACCGCCAGCTTCATGCCCTGGGGCGGCTTGTGGACCGCATCCGCCGGCGCACCCAGGCCCACCCAGCAGGTTCCCAGCCCCTTTGATTGCAGGTACAGGTCCAGCTGCTGGTACATGAAGCCCACGTTGAGCAGGCCCTCCTCCGTCGCCGGGGCGTAGAAGACGAAGAACTGCGGGTTATGCCACTTCTGCAGGAAGACCGCTTCCTTCGTGGAGATGATGCGGGCTTCCGGCGCAGCCTCCGGGAACAGGGGCTTCAGGCCCGCCACGAAAGCAGTGATCTCCGCCAGCACGGCCTCATCAACCGCATCGGTGGTGTAGCTGCGCACCGAGCGGCGGCGCAGGATCATATCGCTGAGCATCCTGAACATATGCTTGCCTTTCCGGCGGAGAATCCGCCAAGTCGATCAGTCCGGGGATGCCTCCACCAGCTCAAACCGGTACTCCTGCAGGCAGTCCGGGTACTTCGCCCGGTCCACCGGCTCCAGGAACATCTCCAGCGGACGCACCCACAGGCCGCCTTCGCCGTAGAGCTGGCGATACACCACATAGGCCGTGCCATCCTCGGAATGCCTGGCAATGCCCTCCACAATATAGAACCGCCCCTTGAAATGCCGGTACACGCCGTGCACCTTCACCTCACGCATGGGGTCACCTCCTCAGCCGCACCAGCGCGCAGCCATCATGCTACAGAAAGGGCGCAGAAACCGCAGTCCCTGCGCCATACTCAACGCCTTTGCGTCACTTCTCCACGCGGATCATGCTGTCCACCGTGCAGATCTGAGGATCGAAGGCAGCCAGCGCAGCCTGCATGGCCTTCTCCGACGCCTCGTGGGTGATGAAGATCAGCGGCACGCGGCCTTCCTCCACGCTGCCCTTCTGCATCATGGTGGCGATGGACACGTTCTCCTTGGCAAACCAGCCGGCCACCTTGGCCAGCACGCCGGGCTTATCCACAGCGGAGATGCGCACGAAGTAGCGGCTGGTCCAGTTGTCCTCAAAGGTGAGGATGGCGTCGGCGTCCGGGGTGTTGGCGAAGGTGGGATGCACATGCACATCCGCCACGGAGGCGTGGATGATGTCCCCCACCACCGCAGAGGCCGTGGGCATATCGCCCGCACCGCGGCCCTGCAGCATCATCTCCTGGCAGGCGTGTCCCTTCAGATACACGGCGTTGAAGCTGCCGTTGACCTGCGCCAGCGGATGGCTGCCAGGCAGGAAGGTGGGGTGCACGCGCACCTCGATGTTATCCCCGTCGCGCTTGGCAATGGCCAGGAGCTTGAGCACATAGCCCATCTCCTTGCCGCAGGCGATGTCCATGGCCGTCACCCTGGTGATGCCCTCCACATACACCTTGGAGAAGGGCACGCGGGCATGGAAGGCCAGGCTGGACATGATGGACAGCTTGTAGGCCGCGTCGTAGCCCTCCACATCGCTGGCGGGATTGGGTTCGGCCAGGCCCAGGCGCTTGGCATCCTCCAGCACGGCGGAGTAATCCTCGCCCTTCTCATACATGCGGGAGAGGATGTAGTTGGTGGTGCCGTTGATAATGCCCATCAGATACTGGATGCGGTTGGCCTGCAGGGAGTGGTTGAGGGTATCGATGATGGGGATGGCGCCGCAGACGCTGGCCTCATAGTACAGGCCAACGCCATGCTCCTGCGCGGCAGCCTGCAGACGGTGCCAGTTGAGCGCCACAGCCACCTTGTTGGCCGTCACCACCGTCTTGCCCGCGCGCAGGGCGCGGATCATGTATTCCGTCGCCGGCTGCTCGCCGCCCATGAATTCCACAACGATGCTGATCTCCGGATCGTTGATCACGTCGTTCACGTCCGTGGTCAGCAGCTCGCGGGGCACGGCGCAGGTGCGGGCCTTGTTCACGTCGCGCACGAGCACGCGCTTGACGCGGATGCTCAGGTTATCGCGGTGCGCCAGTTCCTTCTGGAATCCCTCCAGCAGCTTCCACACGCCGCCGCCCACATTGCCGCAGCCCAGGAATCCGATCACTACATCCTTCATACGTTTAACCTCCGTTTTTGTTGGGGGCAAATTCAATCGATGGCCGCGGGTGCGGGATGGGCAAGCCCCTCCCCTGCGGCGCGTTCCTCAGGCACTCCCCATTGGCAAGCCATCGCCACAACGCTCCGGCCAAAGGGCTCGCCCTTCGGGAGAGCTGTCAGCGAAGCTGACTGAGAGGGGTCTCCTGCGGCACACCTGGACCGCAGCATGGCGGGCGACCGATGGTCGCCCCTACGGCGCGTTCCCCAGGCTCCCTCCCCGAGGGAGCTGCCGCCGCGCCTGCGCGGTGACTGAGGGAGTCCGTTCAAGGCAGCTCAAGCTGCCCTCCTCGCAAAGGCTCCCTCCCCGAGGGAGCTGGCATCCCGCCTGCGGGATGACTGAGGGAGTCCATTCAAGGCAGCGCAAGCTGCCCTCCTCGCAAAGGCTCCCTCCCCGAGGGAGCTGTCGCCGCGCCTGCGGGATGACTGAGGGAGTCCGTTCAAGGCAGCTCAAGCTGCCCTCCTCGCAAAGGCTCCCTCCCCGAGGGAGCTGTCGCCGCGCCTGCGCGGTGACTGAGGGAGTCACCCCCGGTTCCGCTCGTAGATCAGCCTGAGGCCCTTGAGGGTCAGCAGGCCGTCCAGCTTGTCGATGACCTTCGCCTCCCCGGCGATGAGCACCGCCATGCCGCCGGTAGCCACGACCACTGCATCCCGGCCCAGCTCCTTCTTCATCTGCTGGACAAGGTTCGTGACCATGCCCACATAGCCGAAGAACATGCCGGATTGCAGGTTGGTCAGCGTCGTGCGGCCGATGACATGCTCGGGCTGAGCCAGGGCGAAGCGGGGGAGCTTCGCCGTGCCGGAGACCAGGGCCTCCGAGGCCAGCTTGATGCCCGGGAAGATCGCGCCGCCCAGGAACGCGCCATGCTCATCCACCACGCCAAAGGTGGTGGCGGTGCCAAAGTCGATGTAGATCACCGGCTTCTCCCCGCCGTACTTATCGTAGGCGGCCACGGCATTGGCGATGCGGTCGCTGCCCAGCTCGCGGGGGTTCTCATAGCGGATGTTGATGCCCGTCTTCACGCCGGGGGCGATGAAGGTGGGCGTGATGCCAAAGTAATTCTGGCACATGTGCTCGATGGTGAAGTTAATGGTCGGCACCACGGAAGAGATCACGATGCCCTCCACTTCCTTCGCATCGACGCCCTCATGCCGGAAGAGGTTCATGATGGTGATGCCGTACTCGTCGGACGTGTTGGTGATGTTGGTGGAAAGCCGCCAGTACTTCACCATCTCCGCACCGTCGAAGAGGGCGGTTTTGATGTTGGTGTTGCCGATGTCCAGGGTGAGGATCATGCTTGCCTCCTGCATTGTCAAGGGTGGGGCTCGCGCCGGTTATCTGCGGATGCGCCACAGCGCCATGAGGATCGGCGGGGTGATGATCGCCGCCGCCAGCGCCTCCAGCGGGCCTGCGCCGCCAGCAACAACGCCGATGGTGGTCAGCACGGTCGTGTTATCAATGCCGCACCACACATAGAACAGCAGCATCAGCCCCAGATAGAGCACCGTGTTGGTCACCGAGCCGCAGGCCGCCGCCACAGCGGCCGCGATGTGCTTCTGCCGCTTCTGCAGCAGGTGGTTCACGCCCGCGATCACCAGCGGGATGCACAGCCGGGGCAGCACCGTCATCACCACAGCCAGCAGGGGGGACGCCCCCATGAGCGTACCCACCAGGGCCGACGGCTTGATCAGCGCCGACACCAGCGACGTGCCCGCAAAGGCCGCGCCCAGCACCAGGCCACTGCGCCAGCCCATATAGATGGTGCCCACCGCCACCGGGATCACCAGCAGCGTCACGTTGCAGAATCCCAGAGGGATCAGCCCCAGCGGCGTCTGCCCCATCAGGAAGATCAGACCCGCCAGCATCGCCAGCAGCACCATGTTCAGCAGCTTTGAATTCTTCATTTTCATACCTCCGCTCGGGTTCCGTTACGGATACCCTACGTTCCGTTCAAGGGAGCGCAAGCTCCCATCCTTGCAAAGGCTCCCTCCCTGAGGGAGCTGGCAGCGAGCTTGCTCGCTGACTGAGGGAGTCCCAATCAAGGCAGCGCAAGCTGCCTTCCTCGCAAAGGCTCCCTCCCCGAGGGAGCTGTCGCCGCGCTTGCTCGCTGACTGAGGGAGTCCCCCTGCCGCGCGACGTCCGGTGCTTCAGCTCCCGGCAGGCGGCAGGTTGGGTAAAGTATATTATACCGGAAGAACGCCGGAATGTAAAGCAAAAGACAGGAACAGAACAATCCCGGCAAGAAAGCGCCCGGCTTCTTCCGTTGTATAGGGTGTACCGACGACCCACGCAAGGAGGAAATCATCATGAAGAAGCTGCTCGCCGCCCTTCTGCTGCTGGCGCTGACCCTGAGCCTGACCACCACGGCCCTGGCTGACCGCTCCTACATCTTCCCCGAAAGCAGCACGCGCCGCCTGACCTGGGCGGAGGTGGATGAGTGGGACTACGAATCCCTGGGCTTTGCGTTCCACGAGATTCTGGCGCGCCATGGCTTTGTTTTCAACCCCACCGGACGCTACTACGCCTACTTCAACAGCAAGCCCTGGTACACCCCCAACGCCGATTCCAACAACGACCGGGCCTGTTATCCCCGCCTGTCCGGCCTGGAATGGGACAACATCGAGCTGATCAAGTCCGTGCGCGCCAGCAAGGAGTACAACGACTACGGCCGCTCCATCTGGGACAGCTGGACCGGCGGCATCACGCCCCTGTCGGGCTTCACCTACATGGAGTTCAGGCCCAACCAGGCGCTGCCCGTCTACGCCGCCCCCGGCACGAGCAGCTACCGCGCCACCAATGGCCTGGCGGAGGTGAGCACCAACGGCGCCATCTACGTCGCAGGCGTGGAGAATGGCTGGATGCTCATCCTCTACGAAACCAACTGGGGCGCCGCCCGCGTGGGCTACATCGATACCCGCCGCCTGAGCGGCAGCGTGCCCGCCTGCCGGCAGCTGAACTTCAGCCGCACCCCCGCACGGCTGGTGACCGCCTGCACCATCACCGACGACCCCATCACCCATGGCAGCACCATCACCTGCCTGCCCGCCGGCACTTCCGTTACATACCTGACCACCTTCTATGGCGATCAGGCCTGGGACTATGTGGAGTTCCGCGTGTATGGCCAGCTGGCCCGGGGCTTCATCCCCTCGGGGCTGCTGGACATGACGGACGACGGCCCGACCCTGCTGTACTGATCCCCTCGCACAGAACGCCCCCTGCCGCCGGACATTCCCGGTTGCAGGGGGCGCATTGCGTTGATCTTACTCTTCGGAGGCCTTGTCCTCGTCGCGGTACACCACAAACTTCTGGAACAGGAACTCGGTCACCAGGTTGGAGCACATCACGATCAGCTGCACCAGCCAGTCGTGTACGCCCAGACCTTCCATCCAGTCGCCCAGCCAGGTGGAGGCAGGGGTGAACACCGCGTAATACAGCGCGACCAGCAGCATATCCCGCACGATGTGGCCGGTGGGCTTGAAGGTGTACTTGCGGTTGAAGGTGAAGTTCCAGATGACGGAGAGCGCCAGGGAGGGCAGGTAGCTCATCCACCAGCTCTCCCAGCCCAGCAGATCGTGGAACAGGGCGAAGCTGGCGATCTGAATGAGGCCCGCACTCAGGCTGAAGAGGGTGAACTTGATGGCCTGCCAGACGTTCTTGTTCATCGTTTGCACTCCTTATGTCATCACACCAGCCGCAGCGCGGGCATGGCGTTAAGGGTCAGCGGCGCGGTTTCGCCCTTCATGAGGCGGTAGTAGGCCGCAGAGGCGATCATCGCCGCGTTGTCGGTGCACAGGTTGAGCTTCGGCATGTACAGGGGAATGCCGGCCTTGTCCGCGGCCTCCTGCATCATGCGGCGCAGCAGCCGGTTGGCGGATACGCCGCCGGCCATGGCGAGCGCTGGCGCCTTCGTCTCCTTCGCGGCGAGGATGGCCTTCTCCACCAGCGCGGACACCACCGCATGCCGGAAGGAGGCCGCCATGTCCGCCTTGGGGAGCTCCTGACCCATCATCTCCATCTTGTTGGCGGCGTTGAGGAAGGCCGTCTTCATGCCGGAGAAGGAGTAGTCGTACCGCCCGGGCGTGTGGGGGATGGGCAGCTGCATGAAGTGCGGGTCGCCCTCCTCCGCCAGCGCATCGATGCGGGGGCCGCCGGGGTACGGCAGGGTCAGCACGCGGGCCGCCTTGTCGAAGGCTTCACCGGCAGCATCGTCGGTGGTCTGGCCCAGGAGGGTGTAGTCGCCGTAATCGTTCACGCGCACGATGTGGCTGTGTCCGCCGGACACCACCAGGCACACGAAGGGCGGCTTCAATTCCGGGTTGGAAATGTAGTTGGCGCTGACGTGGCCCTCGATGTGGTTGACGTGGATGAGGGGCTTGTCGGCGGCGTAGCTGAGGCCCTTCATGCAGGAAACGCCGGTGAGCAGCGCGCCCACCAGGCCGGGGCCGTGGGTGACGGCGAGGGCATCCACCGTTTCGAGGGTCATGCCCGCCTGCTGCAGCGCCTCGTCGATGACGCGGTCGCAGGCCTCCACATGGGCGCGGCTGGCGATCTCCGGCACCACGCCGCCGTAGAGGGCGTGCAGGTCGATCTGGCTGAACACCACGTTGCTGATGATGGTGCGGCCGTTCTCGACAATGGAGGCGGCGGTCTCATCGCAGGAGGTCTCCAGGGCCAGGATGCGGACGTTTTCCTTCCCGCGCAGGGTGTCGGCCTGGGCGCGGGCGGATTCGGTGTAGGTCACGGGATTTCACTCCCCTTTTTTTGCTTTGCGGAGGGAATGGCGCTGATGACCAGCAGCCCGACCATCCCCAGCAGCCACAGGCAGCCGATGATGGCCGCATAGGTGACGAAGAAGTCCGTGGGCATCAGGCGGATGAGCATGTCGGTGCGGGGATCAAGCAGCCACAGGTCGTTGGTGAAGGCAACCTTGTGGAACAGGATGAACAGTGCGTCAAAGTCGATCACGGCCACGACGGCCAGCACCGTCACCGCGGCCAGAAGGGTCAGCAGCGTCCCCTGCATCACCCGCAGGGAGAACCACCGCTGCCTCCCGCGCAGCGCAAAACCCCACAGCAGCACCGCGCCCGTCCCCAGCCACATCACGAACCGGCACAGCCGGAACAGGCCCTGCACATCGTCCATGTGCTGCTGCTCATAATCATGAAAGGCCAGATAGTCCGTGCCGTCCAGGGTGTAGGTATACTGGAAGGGTTCGTTCCCGCCCCGGAGGTAGCCGGTGATCATCTTCGTCATCGCCGGATAGTCCTCCGCAGGAAGGCCGGTGGTTTCCGGCGGGGCGAAGCGCGCCATCAGGGCGCACATCAGCCGGCTGCTGGTGGCAGGAAGCCAGATGGCAGCGGACAGCAGGCCCAGGGACAGCAGGACGGCCAGTAGCACGGACGGGATCAGTTTCTTCATGCCTGCCTCCTGACAATGCGCATTCAACTGCCTGTGGAGAACCCCGGCAGGAGCCCTCCCGGAGGGCAACCTTTCACAGGTTCACCATCCACAGGCTCCCCCTTGGGGGAGCTGGCATCGGGCTTGCCCGATGACTGAGAGGGTTTCCCCCGCAGGCAAGACCCGGCAGAGAACTCACTGCATCTTCAGGTAGGACGTGACGAAGCCCTTGATGTTGCCGTTCATGACGTCGTCGATGTTGCCGGACTCAAAGGAGGTGCGGTGATCCTTGACCATGGTGTAGGGCTGGAAGACGTAGGAACGGATCTGGCTGCCCCATTCGATCTTCTTCATTTCGCCCTTGATCTCGGCCATCTCCTCCTCGCGGGCGCGCAGGCGCAGCTCCAGCAGCTTCGACTTCAGCATGCGGATACAGGTCGCGCGATTTTGAACCTGGTCGCGCTCGGTCTGGCAGGCCACGACGATGCCCGTGGGGTAGTGGGTCATACGCACGGCAGAGGAGGTCTTGTTGACGTTCTGGCCGCCCGCGCCGGAGGAGTGGTACACGTCCACGCGGACTTCGTTCATGTTGATCTCGATATCCTCGTCCACGTCCTCCAGCACGGGGGACACGTCCAGGGAGGAGAAGGAGGTGTGGCGGCGGGCCTGGGAATCGAAGGGGCTGATGCGCACCAGGCGGTGCACGCCCTTCTCGCCGCGCAGGTAGCCGTAGGCATGGTCGCCGGTGACCTCGAAGGTCACGGACTTCACGCCCGCCTCGTCACCATCCAGATAGTCCAGCACCTTCACGCTGAAGCCCATCTGCTCGCAGTAGCGGGTGTACATGCGGTAGAGCATGCCGGTCCAGTCCTGGGCCTCGGTGCCGCCCGCGCCCGCGTGCAGGGACAGCACGGCGTTGTGGTCATCGTAGGGGCCGCGCATGAGGGTCTCCAGCTCCAGGGCGGCGGTCTTTTCCTTCAGGTCGGCCAGCATTTCGCCCGCCTCCGCCACCAGGTCCTCGTCCTGCTCCTCTTCGGCCATCTCCATCGCCACTTCGATGTCGTCCGCCAGCGTCAGCAGGCCCTCGTAGTGCTCCAGCTTGTTGCGGATGTTACCCACACGCTGGTTGATCTTGTTCGCCCGGTCGGTGTCGTTCCAGAACTCGGGCTGGTTCATTTCCTCCGTCAGCTCCTCCAGGGTCTCGCGGAGGGAGTCGATGTGGAGCGCGTCGCCCGCCTCGGCAAGGGTCTTGCGGATGGCCGCCAGATCCTGGGTGTACTGCTGCAGATCAAGCATGGACATGATTCATTACCTCTGTTTCAATGTCGGATGGGTTCATGTATGTGGTTCATGGACACAGCAGCATCCGCCCGTCCACTTGTTGAATTCCGGATCCCGCATTCCGAATCCCGAATTTCTTACTGCTGTTCCTCGTTCTGGTTCTTCCCGCAGCACTGCTTGTACTTGCGGCCGGAACCGCAGGGGCAGGGATCGTTGCGGCCGATCTTCTCCGAGGCTTTCACCCGGCGGGGCTGCTGGGCGCCGTTGCTGCCCGCGCGGGCGGCCTGGGCGGCCTTGCCCTCCTGCATGCGCCGGATCACCTGCACGTGCTCGGGGGCCTTCTGCACCCGCGCGTGATAGATGTTGCGCACCGTGTCCTCGCGGATGAGGTGGTTCAGCTCGTCGAACATGTAGCCCGCCTCGATCTGGTACTCGGTGACGGGGTTCTTGCCGGAATAGGCGCGGAAGCCGATGCCGTCGCGCAGCTGGTCCATGGCGTCGATGTGATCCATCCAGCGCACGTCCACGGCGTGCAGCAGCATCACGCGCTCAAGCTGGCGCATGTCGTAGCCGGTTTCGGTAATGGCGGCCTCACGCTCGGCGTAGAGCTTCTCCGCCTCCGCCTTCAGCGCCTGCGAGAAATCCGCGCGGTTCTTCCCGGCGCCTGCCAGCAGGAGCTGCGCCACCGTGCCGGGGCGCACGCACAGGTTCTCGACGTACTTCGTCAGCTCCTCCATCTCCCACTCGGCGGCGTCCTCCGCGTTGCAGAAGCGGTCCAGCGCTGCGTCGATGAGCTTGCCCGCCATGCCGATGATGTTGCCGCGGACGTTCTCGCCCATCAGCACCCGGCGGCGCTGGCTGTAGATCACCTCGCGCTGGCGGTTCATGACGTTGTCATACTCCAGCACATGCTTACGGGTTTCGAAGTTGCGCATCTCGATACGCTTCTGCGCGCTCTCGATCTGCTTGGTCAGCAGGCCTGCGGTGAGGGGCTCGTCCTCGGCCATGCCAACGCGGTCCACGATGGCGCCGATGCGCTCGGAGCCGAAGAGGCGCATCAGGTCGTCCTCCAGGGAGATGAAGAACTGCGTCGAGCCCGGGTCGCCCTGACGGCCGGCGCGGCCGCGCAGCTGGTTGTCGATGCGGCGGCTCTCGTGGCGCTCGGTGCCGATGATGTGCAGTCCACCGGTGGCCAGCACGCGCTCGTGCTCGCGGTCGGTCTCCTGCTTGAAGTCTTTGTACAGCTCAGCGTAGCGGGCGCGGGCAGCGACCACTTCCTCGGAGACGTCCTCGGCGTGGCCGATGGCGGCTTCGATCATCTCCTCCTCGTAGCCCTCCTGGCGCATGGCGCGCTTGGCCAGGAACTCCGGGTTGCCGCCCAGCAGGATGTCCGTGCCGCGGCCTGCCATGTTGGTGGCAATGGTGACCGCGCCCCAGTGGCCCGCCTGCGCCACGATCTCCGCCTCGCGGGCGTGGTTCTTGGCGTTGAGCACCGTATGCTCGATGCCGCGGCGGCGCAGCATCCCCGAGAGCATCTCGCTCAGCTCCACCGTCACAGTGCCCACCAGCACGGGCTGGCCCTTCTCGTGGGCGGCGACGATGGCGTCCACCACCGCCGCGAACTTGGCCTTCTTGTTCCTGTAGACCACGTCGTCCAGGTCCTTGCGGATGTTGGGGCGGTTGGTGGGGATCTCCACAACGTCCAGGGCATAGATGCCGCGGAACTCGTCCTCTTCGGTCTTGGCGGTGCCGGTCATGCCCGAGAGCTTCTCGTACATGCGGAAGTAGTTCTGGAAGGTGATGGTGGCCAGGGTCTGGCTCTCGCGCTCCACCTGCACATGCTCCTTGGCCTCGATGGCCTGGTGCAGGCCGTCGGAGTAGCGGCGGCCGATCATCAGGCGGCCGGTGAACTCATCGACAATGATGACCTGGCCGTTCTGCACCACATAGTCCACATCGCGCTTCATCATGAAGTTGGCGCGCAGGGCGCTCTGGACGTGGTGGTTGATCGCGGCGTTCTCCGCGTCGTTGATGTTGTCGATGCCAAAGGCCTTTTCCACGCGCTGAGCGCCCTCGTCGGTCAGGACGATGGCCTTCTTCTTCTCCTCGACGGTGAAGTGCTCGTCGCGCTTCAGGCCCTTGACCACGGCGTCCGCCTTTTCATACAGGTCGGTGGACTTCTCGCCCTGGCCGGAGATGATCAGGGGCGTGCGGGCCTCGTCGATGAGGATGGAGTCCACCTCGTCCACGATGGCGAAGTGATGCCCGCGCTGCACCAGGCGGGGCTGGCTGCTGACCATGTTGTCGCGCAGATAATCAAAGCCCAGCTCGTTGTTGGTGCCGTAGGTGATGTCGCAGGCGTAGGCCGCGCGGCGGTCGGCAGGCTCCATGTTGGAAACGATCAGGCCCACCGTCAGGCCCAGGAACCGGTGCACCTTGCCCATCCACTCGCTGTCGCGGCGGGCGAGGTAATCGTTGACGGTCACCACGTGCACGCCCTTGCCGGAGAGGGCGTTGAGGTAGGCGGGCAGGGTGGCCACCAGGGTCTTGCCCTCGCCGGTCTTCATTTCGGCGATGCGCCCCTGGTGCAGCACCAGGCCGCCGATGAGCTGCACGCGATAATGCCGCATGCCCAGCACGCGCCCGGCCGCCTCGCGCACGGTGGCGAAGGCCTCCGGGAGGATGTCGTCCTCCGTTTCGCCCGCTGCCAGGCGGCGGCGGAACTCCTCCGTCTTCGCACGCAGCTCATCATCCGTCAGCCTGCGGTATTCCTCCTCCAGCGCCTCCACGGCGTCGATGGTCTTGCTGAGCTTCTTCACCTCAGCCTCGCTGCTGCCGCCCAGCAGCTTCTTCAGCCAGTCAAACACGATAGGATCTCCTTTCGATTCGGGGAAATATTCTCTGCAAATATTGAGTATTGTCCGGGAAAAACGGACTTCATCTGCATTGTAAAGGGTGTATAGCGGACAGCCCGCAGCGTCCGCCATATGGTAAACCAATTTATTATAGCACAGATGCCCCCGTGTTGCAAGCAAAACCCTTCGGCTCAGATGCATGCCGCACGGAACCTGTCATCACGCAAAGGAGAAACACCATCATGAAGAAACTGATCGCCCTGTTGCTCTGCCTGACGCTGCTTTTCTGCACGACGATGGCTTCCGCCGCCGCGCCCACGGGCTGGAAGGCGCACACCAGGCAGGCCATCAACCTGAAGGTATACCTGCCGCCGGAGTTCTCCGTGACAAGTGGCAATTCTGTAGCCGACATGGTCTCTGCCCATTCCGATAGCCTGGATCTCTCCAATGCCCTGTGCGCCACCTCCGCCGACAAGCGCAGCGTTCTGTTCATCATGCCGCTGGCAGAGGACTACGAGCCCTTTGATGATTGGATGCTGAGCCTGCTCGGCCCCTTCCTGCCCACGTTCATCACTCTGCTGGATACGAGCGAGGCTGATATCCTCAGCTTTGAGGTATGCAAGGTGCCGGACAAGAATCACCGCTATGTGTACATGGCCATGAAGGTGGAGAATCTCTACTATGCCGCCTACATGCCCCAGTTTGAGGACTGCCATTTCCAGCTGTTCTATTTCTCCGTCGATGACCGCATCACCAGCGCTGAGCGCGAAATGATGGAGGACATCCTGATCAACCTCTCCTATACCGGCAAGTAAACGCATGATCCAAAAGAATCCCCGCCTGATCGCACTGCAGGCGGGGATTCTTCATACCCTCCTCACTCCGTTCGCAGGATGATGATGCACCGCTGGGCGTCGCACAGGAGGTAGCTGTAGCGGCCATAGAAGCCCGCCTCCATGGGGGCCCAGGCGTTGTAGGCGTCCAGGAGCGCACCCACGTCCCGGGCGACGCTGGTATAGAGCGCATCATCGGTGATGCGCAGGTTGACGGGTTCGCCGCTTGTCACCAGCTGCTGCAGGGCGCGGTAGATATCCTCCTGCGTGGCGGCGTAGCGGCCGTAGCGTTGGTGCCAGCCGGCGTGATCGGTGCACAGGGGGACGTTCATGTCCGCGTCCGGCGCGTGGTCGGCGGCCATCTGCTGCGTGGAGAGCCCGAAGTACCAGTGGGTGTTGAGCCCGGAAGCCTCCTGGTCGTTCCAGGTGGCGTCGATGAGGCTGTATCCGCCCAGGTTGATGATGTTCCACGAGTGGCCGGAGAGCTGCCCCGTGCTGTGCTCCACCGCCTGCCCGGTGATCATGCCGCAGGGGATGCCGGCCATGCGGTACAGGAGCGTGAGCGCCTGGGCATAGCCCTCGCAGGTGGCTGTGCCCTGCAGGAGCGCGCCCACGGCGGTGTGGCGCATGTCGTCCGTGCCGCCATAGGCGACGCTGTCCAGCAGCATGTCGTGCAGCCCCACGGCGGTGCCGTTCACGCGGATCATGGCCAGCGCCCGCTCATAAAGCTGCTGGCGGAGGCTGTCAGCAGTCTGCGCATCCATGCGGTAGTCCGGCGAAACGGCCACGGCTACGTCCGGCTCGTTCTGCCAGTAGGTGATGGTGTAGGTGCGCCCCAGGTGGAACAGCTCCGGATAGTCCAGCATCAGGCACTGCATCGCCGGGCCCACATCGTCGTAGCGGGTGCCCTCCGGCAGTTCGATCCGCGTTTCCCCGCGCAGCACCGGCATGTACAGCTGTGCTGCCAGGGTGCGCTGCGCCTGCGTCAGGTCGATGACGGAGATGACCGTCGCCTCCGGATAGACCAGTGGCAGCTCCGCCGCTGCGGCAGCGGGAAGCAGCATCATCAGCCCCAGCAGCAGGGACAGGATCTTCCTCATCTTCATCCTCCTTCGGGGCGTTGTCGCACAAAAAACCGGGGAGCCTCCCGCCGCAAAGGCAGGCGCTCCCCGGCGGGATATCGGATCAGTAGGCGGGCACGGGGCTGCTGGAGTAGAGCACGCGCAGGGTCTCCTGCCCGGCAGCGCCATCCACTTCCAGGCCGTTGCGGCGCTGGAAGTTCTTCACGGCCTCCACCGTCGCATCGTCGTAGTAGCCGGTCACATCGTAGAGGTAGCCCAGCTGCTGCAGGCTGTCCTGCATCTCCACAACGGAGTTGCCGCGGTCGCCCTTGCGCAGCGTCTGGTACTCGGTCACAGCCGCCTGGGCGGCGATGGCCTTGGAGGAGTAGAGCACGCTCAGGGTCTTCTTGCCGGCGATGCCGTCCACGGGGGTCACGCCGTTGCGGATCTGGAAGGCCCGCACCGCGTCCTGCGTGGTGTCGCCATACACGCCGTCCACCGTGCCATCATAGTAGCCCAGCTCGTAGAGGGTGTACTGCATGTTGCGCACGTCGATGCCGCTGTCGCCGGGACGGAGGGTCTCCGTGTCCGCATCCAGGGCGTCGCCGCCGTAGAGGACCGTCTGGGTGCTGGGGCCGGCCTTGCCGTCGGCAGTCAGGCCGTTGCGCTGCTGGAAGGCCGTCACGGCCGCCACGGTGGAGGTGCCGTACACGCCGTCGATGCTGCCGGAGTAGTAGCCCCGGTTCTTCAGCGCGCGCTGCAGCTTCTTCACCGCATCGCCCTCATCACCCTCGCGCAGGGTGGTGTAGCCGTTGACGACCACGCCGGTGCTGCTGTCGGCGCCATTGCCACTGCCCGAGAGGCTGTCGGCGCTCTTGGCGTCATCGGAGTAGAGCACGTTCAGGGTGGTCATGCCGGCCTTGCCGTCAGCGGTCAGGCCGTTGGCGGTCTGGAAGGCGATGACCGCAGCCTTGGTGGCCGTGCCATAGGCGCCATCCGCCGAGCCGGAGAGGTAGCCCAGGGTCTTGAGACGCTTCTGCATCGCGCGGACCGCGTCGGAGGAGTCGCCCTCGCGCAGCGTCACGCCCACGGAAGCCACGGGCGAGGAGCTGCTCGCCGCGCGGGTGGAGTAGAGCAGGGTGAGGGTGTCGGGGCCGGCCTTGCCATCCTCCCACAGGCCGTGCTTCTTCTGGAAGGCCATCACAGCCCAGGCCGTGGCTTCGCCATAGGAGCCGTCCGCCTCGCCATCCAGCCACCCCAGCTCGATCAGGCGATTCTGCAGCACCCGCACCTTGGAACCCGTGGAGCCGACCTCAAGGTAGACGTCCGTATCCGGCACAGCCGTGGCGCGGGGGGTGGGGGTGGCGGTGCGGCGGGGCGTGGCCGTGGGGCTGGAGGACGCGCGGCGGGCGTCGCTGGAGTAGAGCTTCTCCAGGGTGTAAGCGCCGGCCTTGCCGTCCACCGTCAGGCCATTGCGCTCCTGGAAGGCCTTCACGGCCGTCTCCGTGCCTTCGCCGAAGTCGCCGTCCACGCTGCCCTTGTAGTAGCCCAGCTCCTTCAGCCGGGTCTGCAGGCGGCGCACCTCGCTGCCGGTGGAGCCCAGCTTCAGGGATGTGGCGGCCGGCGTGGTGGCGGCAGCCTTCGTGGTGGTGGCTGCCCGGGTGGTGGTGGCAGCCCGGGTGGTGGTGACAGCGCCCGGGGTCACGCGCCCGATGGAAATCGAGCCATCCGTCGCCTGGGGATACTGCCCGGGTTGAATGGTGGGCGTGGGGGTGTTATCCCACATGGAGTTCCAGTCCACGGTGGGTTCAGGGGTCTTGGTTTCGCTCCGGTAGGGCGTGGGGGACGGGGTGGGCGTGGGGCTGATGCGCGGCGCCACATCCTGATACTCCGAATCAATCACGCCGCCGGTCAGGTCGTCGTCCGGCGGAACGACGCAGGCCGTCAGCAACAGGCACGCCAGCAGGCACGCGGCCAGCGCTGCGCCCTTCAACAGCTTCTTCATGCCGTTTCAAACCTCCTTGTTCTCAGCATCAGCGGGGGATATCCCCCGGTATTCATCCAATGCATGTGTACCCTCATATTGTACACGGGAAACGCCTGTTAGGCAAGCGATATTTTTCCGGGATGCTGCCCGATGATGTCGGATGCGGGCCCGGCAGACACTTTCTCCACCTATACAGACGTATCAGGGGGGCATTTTGTTCCGCCCGGGCATGACGTTCCCGCCTCTCAGTCTTTATCATTGATTTCTGCCACTCCCTGTGCTATAATGAGCGCAACACAACTCATCATCACACAGGAGGACGTCGCCATGAGCACCAAAGCCCTGCCCTGCAGCTGCTGCGGGTATCTGCTGACCATTCCGGAGGACGCCCCCGCCTTTCCCTGCCCCGCCTGCGGAACGCTGAACGCCCGCCCCCGCTCCACCGGCGACACGCTGACCACCCTGGAGCGCGCCACCCGTCAGCGCCTGGCCTGCGACTTCGCCGCCGCAGAAGCCAGCTATCAGCAGGTGCTGCTGGTCAACCCGGACGAGCATGAAGCCCTCTGGGGCCGCCTGATGTGCCACTACGGCGTGGAATATGTGGAGGATCCCGCCAGCGGCAGGCGTCTGCCCACGGTGCATTGCGTGCAGAGGAAGCCCCTGCAGGTGCAGGCAGATTTCATCGCAGCCTGCGAATACGCGCCGCCGTCCGTCCGGGCCCAGTACCAGCGGGAGGCAGCCTATATTGATGACGTTCAGGCCGACATCCGCCGCCTGGCGGAAAGCTGCGAGCCTTACGACGTGTTCCTCTGCCACAAGACCACCAAGCCGGGCACGGATGAGAAGACGGAGGACTTCTACTACGCCACGCAGCTCTATCATTATCTGAAGGATCACGGCGTGCGGGTGTTCTTTGCGCCGGAGTGCCTGCACAGCGTTGCCGGCGCCAACTACGAGGCCGGGATCTATCATGCGCTGGAGACCTCCAGGGTGATGCTGGTGGTCTGTGCGAATGAGGAGCATCTGACCAGCGCATGGGTGCGCAGCGAGTGGTCCCGCTTCATGGAGATGATGGACGAGGATGAGGATCGCCGCCTGGTGCCCCTGCTGTACAACCATTTCCACTTCTCTCAGCTGCCGCAGCACTTCCGCATCCGCAAGCTGCAGAGCATGGACATGACGGACATCTCTGCGTCCCAGAACCTGCTGAAGCTGCTGACCCCGTCCCAGCCCCAGACCGATCCGGATCAGCCGGAGCCCGCGCCGGGCAGCACGGACAAGCCCGCCTTCAGCATGGACGACGTGAAGAAGGTTACCAAGGGCCTGGCGGACAAGGCCGGAAAGGGCCTGCAGATGCTCAAGGGCAAGCCACGGAAAGCCAAAGCGCCGGTGAGAAAGAAGCCGAAGCAGAAGGCAACCGCACGGCAAAGCAGCCGCGGACAGAGCGAGCCGGAGCTCGTGCCCCTCGTGGATACCGCCCCCGCAGACGCCAGATACGCCGTCGGCTTCACCTTCCCGGGCCTGCGCGAGCACTGGAAGAAGGTGCCGAACTGGGTCGTGCTGGCCGCAGACCGGAAGACCGAGCTGACCGGGGTCAAGTGGAATACCTCCGCCACGATTCCGCTGGAAACAAACCATACCAAGGTCTGGTTTGCCGAGAAGAAGCGCAAGAGGAATTTCTGGTATCTGCTCCTGATGCTCGCCTTTCTGTTTGTGGCATTCGTATTCTGGACTCGTGCGTCCGAAGACAGAGAATTGCTTGGCATCAATGACGCGGCTGTCGTGGCGGCAAATGTCAATGGATGTGCTGCTCTTGTGAACAGTTTGCTGGCTGTCGGCTACCTGTTGGCATTCCTTTTGAAAAGCGCCCCTTATCGGATTTACGGCAGCCTTGTCATCTTCACGCATAAGCACTATCATTTGTCCTGGCACCGGGGGAAGTGGAACAAGCGCTTCAGGGCGCAAGAGAAAGCCGTGGACTGGGTCGGGCTGCCTCCGGCCCCGGAGCAGGAAACACAGCCGGCGGATTTCCCTGCCGACATGCAGCACCCCATTCATCTGACATTCCCGCCTTTGCGGAAGCACTGGAAGGATGTGCCGGATCTGGTGATTCTGGCAGAGGACAAAAAGACCAGGCTGGCAGAAGGCAGCTGGAACACCTCCATTGCTGTGTCCTTGCTGGCAGAACACACGCTGATCTGGTTTGCTGGCAAAGGCCGCAGATACAGGCCCGTATTCCTCCTTCTGACAGCACTTTCTTTGCTGTTGCTGTTTTTCTCTTGTTTCATGTACCTCGATTATTGGTGGCCCAACTCCATCCAACCTTCCTTTTATGGTGAACCTTATTGCAGCTTCCCCGGAATCGGAGTCACCATCTTTACAGGCCTTTGCGCCGTCGTCTTCGCTCTGCTGTACAAATACGGGACGCCCCGCCGGTATTATGGCAAGCTCATCGTCGGCGCCCGCAAGCGCTACCGTCTGTCCTGGCCCAGGAATAAGATGAAAGAAAAATTCCTGGCGAAGGAGGAATGATCCCCCACCCCGCCCGCAATCCGCAGGCGGGGTTTTTGCATGCGCCATTGTATACAGCGCAAAGCCTTTTCCCCAATTGCATTTCCCCGGCAAGTCTGTTATACTGTCAGCGCAATCAACCCCGACACCAAAGGAGGGCAACCCCCATGAAACTGACCGACATCAACATCCGCGACCCGTTCGTGCTGCTGCACGAGGGCAAGTACTATCTTTATGGCACCCGCGGCGCGACCTGCTGGGGCGAGGGCGACGGCTTTGACGCCTATGTCTCCGACGACCTGGAAAACTGGTCGGAGGCCATCGAGGTCTTCCACAACGACGGCTCCTTCTGGGCCACCCACAACTACTGGGCGCCGGAGGTGCACCCGTGGAAGGGCGCATTCTACATGTTCGCTTCCTTTAAAAAGGAGGACATGTGCCGCGGCACCGCCATCCTCAAGGCCGACAACCCCCTGGGCCCCTTCCGGCCCCACAGCGAAGGCCCCGTCACCCCCCATCACTGGGAGTGCCTGGACGGCACCTTCTACGTCGACCGCTACGGCACGCCCTGGATGGTGTTCTGCCACGAGTGGGTGCAGGCCATCGACGGCGAGATCTGGGCGATGCAGCTCAGCGATGACCTGAAGTCCCCCGTCGGGCCGCCCCGCCTGCTCTTCACCGCCTCGGAGGCCAAGTGGATCGTCCCCGGCCGCCCCGTCAAGGGCATGCCCTCCTTCGTCACCGACGGCCCCTTCATGTGGCGCACGGAGGACGGTAATCTGCTGATGCTCTGGGCCGCCTTCTCCCACGAGGGCTACACCCAGGGCCTGGCCGTGAGCAAAAACGGCGAGATCACCGGCGAATTCCGCCAGGTGCAGCCCCTGTTCATGAAGGACGGCGGCCACGGCATGATCTTCCGCACGAAGGAAGGCCGGCTGATGATGACCCTGCACAGCCCCAACACCCGCCTGCAGGAACGCCCCTACTTCTTCGAGGTTGTGGAGGAGAACGGGCTGCTGCGCCGCAAATAACGGAGGCTCCGCATGAACGCAAAGGCGATCGTTTACGTCTCCAACACCGGCTACACCGCCCGGTACGCCACGATCCTCTTCCAGAAGCTAGGAATCCCGGCGCACACGCTCCCTGACGCGCAGAAGACCCTGCCCGCCGGCACGCCCATCATCTACATGGGCTGGCTGATGGCCGGCTCAGTCAAGGATTACAAGAAGGCCGCAAAGCGCTTCGCCGTTGAGGCTGTCATCGGCGTGAGCCTGGGCGACACCGGTGCGCAGGACGAAGCCGCCCGCAAGGCCTGCCGCCTCCCGGCAGACGTGCCCGTCTTCACCGTACAGGGCGGCATGGACGTCACGAAGCTCAGGGGGCCCTACAAGCTGGCCATCAGAATGCTGACCAAAGCCATGGCCGCCAAAAAGGACGCCACCCCCGGCGAGGCCCGCATGGCGGAGCTGCTGCTGTCCGGCGGCGATTTCGTCAGTGAGAAGGAACTGACGGCTGTGCTGGCATGGGCCGGCAAGGAATAACTACTACCTAATATACGGAGGATCACCCGCATGGGCATCTTTGAAATCAAGGACGACTTCTACCTCAACGGCGAAAAGTATCAGGTCATTTCCGGCTCCATCCACTATTTCCGCGTCGTGCCCGAGTACTGGCGCGACCGTCTGCTGAAACTGAAGGCCATGGGCTGCAACACCGTGGAGACCTACATCCCCTGGAATTTCCACGAGCCGAACCGCGGCGAATTCAACTTCGGGGGCGACCACGACGTGTGCGCCTTCATCCGCATCGCCCAGGAGCTGGGCCTGTGGGTCATCATCCGCCCCAGCCCCTACATCTGCGCCGAGTGGGAGTTCGGCGGCTTCCCGGCCTGGCTGCTGGCGGAGGACGGCATGCGCTTCCGCTGCAATTACGGGCCCTACATGAAGGAATTCCTCGCCTACTTTGACGAGCTGCTCCCCCGCCTGGCTCCGCTGCAGATCACAAACGGCGGCCCCATCATCATGATGCAGGTGGAGAACGAGTACGGCTCCTACGGCGACGACAAGGAATACCTCACCGCCCTGCGCGACGGCATGATCGAGCGCGGCATCAACGTGCCCCTTGTCACCTCCGACGGCCCGGAGCATGATATGCTCGTCTGCGGCAAGGTGGACGGCGTGTTCCAGACCGGCAACTTCGGCTCCCACACGAAGGAACGCTTCGCTTACATGAAGGAGATGGGCATCCAGCCCCTGATGTGCATGGAGTACTGGTGCGGCTGGTTCGACCACTGGGGCTGCGGCAAGCACGCCCACACCGACGCCGCGCCCTCCGCCCGCGATTTCGGCGACGCGCTGGATCTGGGGCACATCAACATCTACATGTTCCACGGCGGCACCTCCTTCGGCCTGATGAACGGCTCCAACTACTACGATAGGCTCACCCCCGACGTGACCAGCTACGACTACGACGCGCTGCTGACCGAGGACGGCCGCATCACGGAGAAGTACCGCCTCTTCAAGGCCGAGATCGAGAAGCGCAACGGCCCCGCCCCCGTCATCGACATCCCGGAGATCCCCCGCCGCGCTTATGGCGAGGCGACCCGCATGGCCTCCGAGCCGCTGACGCACCTGCTGGCAAAGCGCGACGCCGTGCGCAGCGTCTGCCCCATGAGCATGGAGCGCCTGGGCCAGAATTACGGCTACACCCTCTACCGCACCACCCTTGTGAACGAAACGGAGCTGCGCAAGATCCAGCTCGTTTCCGCCAACGACCGTGCGGTCATCCTGCTGGACGGGGAAATCATCGCCACCCTGTACGACCACGACCTGCAAAAGGCCCACCACTTCGAGACCCCCGTGCCTGTGCGCAAGGGCGCGGTGCTGGAGATCCTCGTGGAGAACATGGGGCGCGTGAACTACTCCTTCAAGCTCGAGCACCAGCGCAAGGGCATCGACTCCGGCGTGGTCATCAACGATCACCAGAAGTTCGGCTGGGAGATGGTCACCTGCGACGAGCAGGCCATGGCCTCCTTCCGACCCGAAGGCGCCGCGCCCGCCGGCGTGCCCGCCGTGCATCACCTGACCTTCTCCGTGGATGAGAAGGCCGATACCTGGCTGGAGCTGCCCGGGTGGGGCAAGGGCACGGTGATGCTGAACGACTTCTGCCTCGGCCGCTTCTGGGAGATCGGCCCGCAGAAGCGCCTGTACATCCCCGCGCCCCTGCTGCGCGAGGGGGAGAACGAGCTGCTGATCCTGGAAACCGAGGGCAAGGCCGGCCAGGCCTTCCTCCGGGACGAACCGGACCTGGGCTGATCCCCCAACTTACCCAGGGATTACACGAACCTGCTCACAGGGACAGGCATGTCACATTGCCTGTCCTTTTCTTGTAACATGGACAACGTGTGCTTTTCATGAAATTTCATCCGAAAACGTTTTATGTTTATGTGAATTCCCACAAAATACGCTGCCAATCTCTTGACAACCCCGACAATCTCATGTACAATAGAGTCAACATCTGGCGCATGGATCGACCGCTGACCGCCGCAACCAGCTTTCAGCGGCCCGGTTTCCTGCGCCTCTGTGTTCCATCCGGTTTCACCGGATGGATAAGTTCCCCAAGCGGATGTAACCATCCGTAACAACAAAGAGGAGGCAACCCCCATGAAGAAGTTTGTCGCCCTGCTGCTCGCCATGCTGATGGTTGTGGCCATGCTGCCCGCCATCGCTGTTGCCGAGGAGCCCATCATCGTGCGTTGGGGCACCCACTGGACCGCTGGTCAGGACCCCAACCAGATCGACGAGACCACCGGCACCTACTCCATGACCGACGAGGCTGACCGTCAGCTGCGTCTGGCCGCCGAGGCCGCCGTGCTGGAGAAGCACAACGTCAAGATCGTCCACGTGCAGTACGCTCAGGACACCCGCTCCGAGCTGGTTCTGTCCGTGCTGGCCGGCAACCCCTGCTGCGAAATCGCCCGCATGTGGTCCGGCTCCGAGAGCACCGTTCTGGCGCAGAACATCCTGCAGCCCCTGGACGATTACGCCTACATCTTCGAAGGCGCTGAGTGGATGTGGCCCACTGCCGTGTTCGGCCACAACTACTTCATCAACACCAACGTGTCCTTCACCGAGTACTTCACCCTGTGCGTCAACCTGACCATGATCGAGAAGGTCGACGCCCTGAAGGACGAGAACGGTAACACCATCTACCCCATGGACCTGCTGGCCCAGGGTAAGTGGACCTGGTCCAACTTCAAGGATTACCTGGCCAAGATCGACGCCTACTATGGCAACACCCCCGCTCCCGACGGCGCGAAGGTAGAGACCATTGCCGCTTACGAGACCGACTACCGCTTCGCCGGCCTGGCTGCCATGTACGCCAACGGCGGCGGCATCTACGGTGATGCTGGCGTGATCGCTGACTCCGCGGAGTCCATCGAGGCCATCGCTTACATCAAGGAGCTGCTGGATCTGGGCTACGCCAAGGTCTGTGGCGTGTACGACGACGGCTGGACCCCCCAGTGGTGCGAGGCCGGTAACGACCTGGGCCGCGGCGCTGCTGTCTTCGCCGACTGCCCCATCTGGATGATCAAGGGCTTTGCTGATTCCTGTTCCGCCCGTGGTGAGTCCATCGCCATCATGCCTTGGCCTGCTGCTGACGATCTGGTCACCGTTGCCGAGGACGGCACCGTCACCTATGATCCCGCCTACCGTCAGGTCATCTCCGTCGGCGATATCGACGGCATCCTCAAGGGCGTCTCTCCCGAGATGACCGAGCTGACCCTGGCTTCCTACCGCACCTACTGGGAGACCTACTACTCCCTGAAGGCCGGCGTCACCGATATGGACCTGTACAAGGCTGCCGTCGCTGAGGACGAGGCCATGAAGTACGGCCTGAACATCGACAACGAAGTTTACGGCCAGAAGGTTCTGGACGCCTTCATCTTCAACTCCGAGCTGTGCATCCCCAACGACGTGTCCGGCAACCTGGGCATGCGCGATCCCTGGGATCAGATCATGGGCAAGGGCCTGGCCGGCGTTGACGGCATGCCCGCCTACGACATCGCCATCAAGGCCAACCTGAACAAGTTCACCGAGGTCGTTGATGAGATGACCGCCATCCTGGGCTCCACCGAGCTCAACGACAACCAGGCTCCCTCCGTGTCCGTCTCCGGCAAGGCTATCGTTGCCAAGGATTCCGACCTGACTGCCATCGACTGGGCCCAGTTCTTCACCGCTGAGGACGGCTTCGACGGCGTGATGGATCCCTACATGGCCATCTACGAGGTCGAGAACCGCGTTGACGTGACCACCGTTGGCACCTACCAGGCCAAGGCCATCTTCACCGACAAGGCTGGCAACGAGGGCTCCGCGAAGGTCGACGTCATCGTCTACAACGCTGAGAACACCACCGCTCCCACCCTGACCGTGAAGGCTGAGCTGCCCACCATCGCCATGGACTCCGACATGGAAGCCATCGACTGGGCCGGCGCTTACGTCGAGACCGCTGTGGACGCCGATGGCCTGGACATCAAGGCCAACATCGTGGCTGACACCACCGAGCTGGACACCTCCTTCCCGGACTTCTACTTCGTCACCCTGACCGTGACCGACTACGCCGGCAACACCGCCGAGGTCGAGATCGAGGTTGAGGTTGTCGCCGAGTAATCTCTCTGCGCGATCAAGTTAAGTAACCCTGCGGGCGTTGAGAGGGCAGATGCCCAATCAGCGCCCGCTTTTCTCATTCACATGCCTGACAAGCCCGGAGCCACGGCTCCGAAGCCATTCCGCCCGGGGCTCCGGGCACCAAATACGCAAAAGGGGTGAATCGACCCGTGACCAGGAACAAAAAGCTCCTGATCGGTCTGGCGATCGGGGTCGTCGCGGTTGTCATTTTGCTTGTCCTGCTGCTCTCAGGCGGCGAAAAGCCTATGTACGCAGTGCCCGGGACAAGCGAGGGCAACGCCCGCGAGGCCGTCTACCAGGCCTATCTGGACGAACACGGCTATACCGGCGTCAATGCCGGCGCGGTCGTGGAAGTGGACGTTTTCTCCGGCGTGGCCGGTGATGACGCGGCCACCAGTGCCTTCCCCGAGGGCATCAACTTTGCGGACGTTGACGTGGAAACCGTTGACGTGACCGCCCTGAACACCTCCGATACCGGTTCTGTCACCTGGACCTTCACCGTTGAGGAGGAAGGCTTCTACAACCTGCAGGTTGGCTATGTGGCGCTGCCCGGCACCACCTCCGACGTGCAGCGCCAGGTCCTGATCGATGGCGAGGCGCCCTATGACGCGCTGGAGCAGATCGTTTTCAAGCGCCTGTGGCGCGATGAGGACATCCGCCTCAAGAGCGGCAACGAGATCCGCCCCAACGCCCGCGAGGTGCTCCGCGAGCAGGTCGTGTTCCTGGAGGATTACGATCGCCGCTCCGGCGCCCCGCTGATCCTCCACCTCACCGCCGGTGAGCACACCCTCACCTTCGTGGCGGTGAAGGAGCCCCTGGCCATCTCCTCCCTGACCTTCATGGCGGCGCCGGAACTGCCCGCCTACGAGGCCGCCAGCGCGGAGTGGGAGGGCATCCCCGCCTATGCCGGGGAGCCCATCGTCGGCCAGGCCGAGCGCCGCGACTATCCCGCTGATACGGATGAGAACGGCAACCCGAAGCACACCGTGCTCGAGGTGGAAAACGCCACCACCGACGTGCTGAAGACCTCCCCCGCCGTGACGGTGCAGAAGAACTACTCCGACGCGGCGCTGGTACCCTTCCACGCCTGGCACATCCTCTACCCCACCATCGGCGCCAGCAGCTGGGCCCTGCCCGGCGACGCCATCACCTGGGAGATCGAGGTTCCCGAGGACGGCCTCTACGTGCTCTCCTTCAAGGGCCGTCAGACCTCCCGCGGCGTCACTGCCTACCGCCGCCTGATGGTCAACGGCGAGGTTCCCTTCGCCGAGGCCGAGGTCGTGGGCTTTGATTACTCCGGCGTGATGCAGAACTACACCTTCGCCACCGAGGATGGCACGCCCTACCTCATCCCCCTCAAGGCCGGCAGGAACGCCATCACCCTGGAGTGTGTGCTGGGTTCCATCGGCGGCGTGGTGTCCGAGGTGGAAGCCTCCCTGCGCACGCTGAACGCCCTGTACCTGTCCACCATCCAGATCACCGGCCAGGTGCCCAGCCTCTACATTGACTACGAGATCGCCGACAAGGTTCCCGGCTTTGTGGATACGCTGGTCGCCGAGAGCGAGCGCCTGTTCCGCCTGGTGGACCAGATGGTCGCCATCACCGGCGAAAAGGGCGAGAACACCGCCATGCTGGAGAAGATGGCCATCCAGGCCGAAGGTCTGTCGAAGGATCCGGAGCGCATCGTTGAGGAGCTGAGCCAGCTCAAGAACAACATCGCTGCCCTGGGCACCTGGATCAACGATATCTCCAGCATGCCCCTGGAGCTGGACGCCATCATCCTCTCCGCCGACACGGCTTCCCTGCCCACCCCGCGCGAGAGCTTCTTCGAGGGCATCGTGGCGGAAACGCAGCGTTTCTTCGCCACCTTCTTCACCTCCACCAGCTCCGTCGTTTCTGACGACACCGCTGAGGCCGGCGATACGGAGATCACCGTGTGGATGGCCTCTGCCGGCCGCGAGCAGGCCCAGATCATCCAGAACATGATCGACGAAACCTTCTCCCCCGAGACCGGCATCCGCGTCAAGCTCCAGCTGATCCCCATGGACGTGGTGCTGCGTGCCGCCCTGGCCGGCAACGGCCCGGACGTGGTCATCGGCCTGGGCCAGACCACCGCGCAGGACTTCGCCATGCGTGGCGCCACGGTGGATCTGAGCCAGATGGAAGGCTTCGACGCCTTCGTTTCCCGCTACTCCGAGGGCGTCATGCGCGCCACCACCTACAACGGCGGCTCCTATGGCATCCCCGAGCAGGTCACCTTCCAGATGTTCTTCTACCGCGAGGACGTCATGGAGGAGCTGAACATCGAAAGCGTCCCCCAGACCTGGGACGATGTGATGGAGCTCATCCCCATCCTCAACCGCGAGAACTACGAGTTCTACATGCCCTCCACCCGCGTGGGCACCGGCCTGAACGTCTTCATGGCCATGGTGTACCAGAACGAGGGCGAGATCTACCTGGGCGAAGAGGGCGAGAACGGCACCTACGGCATGGCCTCCGCGCTCTACTCCGATGAGGCGATGGAAGCCTTCAAGTGGTACACCGACCTGTTCACCGTCCACGGCCTGGAGGTGCAGGCGGACTTCAACAACCGCTTCCGCACGGGCGAGATGCCCATGGGCGTGACGGACTACACCACCTACTGCACGCTGGAGATCTTCGCGCCGGAAATCAAGGGCCTGTGGAGCTTCTCTCCCCTGCCCGGCACCATGAAGGAAGACGGCACCATCGACAACACCTACGTCTGCGATACCGTGCAGACCGTGATGATGAATGCTGCCCTGACCCGCAGCAAGGGCGACGCCGCCTGGGAGTTCATCCAGTGGTGGAACGCCACCGAGCAGCAGGTCTCCTACGCCACCACGCTGGAATCCATCATGGGCGCCGCCGCCCGTTACCCCGCGGCTGACCCCAATGTGATCCGCCAGCTGCCCTGGTCCAACTACGAGCAGGAGCAGCTGCTGGCCCAGTACGAGAACCTGGTCAGCATGCCCGCCGTTCCCGGCTACTACATGAACACCCGCATGATTTCCTACGCCTTCGAGGACGTTGTGGCTGACCTCGCCAACCCGCGCGAGACGCTGTACCTCAACATCCGCGATATCGACAAGGAACTGCTCAAGAAGCGCGAGGAGTTCGGGCTGCCCACCACGCTGCCCGAAGCCTCCGCCACTGCCGACACGACCGCAGAGTAAAGGAGGGAGACACGCATGACAACTGCAAACAAGCTGCCTCTGGGCGCGGCGATGAAGAAATATCGCAATCAGTATCTCATGGTGGCCCCTTTCGCCATCGTGTTCATCCTGTTCACGGTGCTGCCGGTTGCGGCCTCCATCTTCCTGAGCTTCACGTCCTTCAACATGACCAGCCTGCCGGACTTCACCGGCCTGCGCAACTACGTCACCCTGATCGTTGAAGACGACGTGTTCCTCACCGCCATCAAGAACACGCTGGTCTTCGCCATCCTGACCGGCCCGCTGTCCTACATCATGTGCTTCATCTTTGCCTGGCTGATCAACGAGCTGCCGCCGATCCCCCGCGCCATCATGACGCTGGTGTTCTACGCGCCCTCCATCTCCGGCAATGTGTACCTGGTGTGGAAGCTGATCTTCTCCTCGGACACCTACGGCTATGCCAATGCGTGGCTGATGAAGCTGGGCTTCCTGCAGGAGCCGATCTACTGGCTGACCACCGAGGCCTACATCATGCCCATCCTGATCGTCGTGCAGATCTGGATGAGCCTGGGTGTGTCCTTCCTGTCCTTCATCGCAGGCCTTCAGACCGTTGACCGCGCGATGTACGAGGCGGGCGCTGTGGAAGGCATCAAGAACCGCTGGCAGGAGCTGTGGTACATCACCCTGCCCGCCATGAAGCCCCAGCTGATGTTCGGCGCGGTGATGCAGATCACCAACTCCTTCTCCGTCAGCCAGATCTCCCTGGACCTGGTGGGCTTCCCGTCGGTCAACTATGCGGGCCATACCATCATGACCCACCTGCATGACTACGGCAACCTCCGCTATGAGATGGGCTACGCCTGTACCATCGCGGTGTTCCTGTTCCTGCTGATGCTCTTCTGCAACATCCTGGTGCAGAAGGTCCTGCGCAAAATCGGTTAAGGGGGTAAAGAGAAATGGCTAAGAAAAAGAAGAATCTTTACCAGACCAAACCGGACAAGATCAGCTTCCTCGCCTGTGCGCTGCGCCTGGTCATCGCCTTTGCGGCGGGCTGGATCGCCTTCTACGCGCTGTCCTACGGGCTGATCTTCCTCCTGCAGGGCGAGCTCCCCAGGATCCTGAAGTCGATCCTGATCCTGATTCCCTTCGTGACGCTGTTTGTGGCCTTCATCATGCTGCCCAATGTTCAGACCTTCCTGCGCAAGCGCCGCCTGCGCACCCGCCGCTCCCTGGCGGTGGATATCGCGCTGATGATCTTCCTGGGCATCTTCGGCATCTTCTCCCTGTTCCCGCTGGTGTACACGGTAGTCAACGCCTTCAAGCCCATGAGCGAGATCTTCATCTTCCCGCCCAAGCTGACCGTTGACAACCCCACGCTGGACAACTTCCTCGACCTCTCCTTCATCCTGGAGGGCTTCGACATCCCGCTGTCCCGCTACCTGTTCAACACGCTGATCATCACCGGCCTGGGCACCTTCGGCACGGTGATGCTGGGCAGCCTGGCCGCCTTCGCGCTGGCGAAGTATGAGTTCCCGGGCAGCCGCGTGATGAGCCAGCTGATCGTGTACGCGCTGATGTTCTCCAGCGCCGTGACGGCCATCCCCAACTACCTGATCATGACCTACCTGGGCCTGGTGGATACCTACTGGGCGGTGATCCTGACGGCCGTTGGCGGCACGCTGGGCCTGTACCTGATGAAGAACTTCATCGGCCAGATCCCCGACTCCCTGCTGGAGGCCGCCACCATCGACGGCGCGCAGGAGTTCACCATCTACTGGAAGATCATCATGCCCCTGTGTAAGCCGGCATGGATCACCCTGATCATCCTGTCCTTCCAGCAGATGTGGGGCACCACCGGCGGCGTGTTCATCTACTCCGAGGAACTCAAGCCCCTGTCCTACGTGCTCAGCCAGCTGGTCTCCGGCGGCATCGCGCGTACGGGCGTGTCCTCTGCGGTTTCTCTGATCATGATGACCGTGCCCGTGGCGGTGTTCGTCATTTCCCAGTCCAACGTCATCGAAACCATGTCCACCTCGGGCATGAAGGATTAAGGAGGCGCACAGATGATGAAGAGAATCATTGCAATCATGCTGGCCGCCCTCCTGATCCTGGCGGGAAGCGTCAGCTTCGCCGCGACCGGCTCCAGCAATGTTTACCAGGGTTACACCTTCGACTTCTACGGCAACATCAAGTCCACCCCTGCGGCCTTCAACCTTTCCATGGTGATTACCGAAGGCACGGTGTACCGCACCAACTCCAAGGGGCAGACCTCTGCCACATCCTTCCCCTTCAATACGGTGTCTGACGTGTGCACCACCTCCGACGGCCGCATCATCGTGGCGGACGGCAACCCGGAGACCGGCCGCGTCTACATCTTCAACGCCGATGGCACCATGGCCACCATCTACGATGAGAACGGCAATGAGCTGACGGGCATCAACCCCATCAACACCATCAAGACCCTCAACGACAAGGGCCGCGCCTCCAACCTCACCGTGGACGCCAATGGCATGCCCGATTCCTCCACCAAGACCACCACGAGCCTGAAGGGCTGCGAGGGCGTGTTCTTCCACGAGAAGACCAATGAGCTGTACATCGCCGATTCCGGCAACCAGCGCATCGTCGTGCTGGACGGCACTACCTTCCTCTTCAAGCGCTTCATCTACCGTCCCGCCGATATGACCGGCGCGACCGAGTTCAAGCCCGCGAAGCTCGCCGTGGACAACGCCGACCGCATCTACGTGGTCGTCAAGTCCAGCTACGAGGGCATCATCGAGCTGAACGAGGATGGCTCCTTCTCCCGCTACTTCGGCGTGAACGAGCCCACCATCAACCTGCTGGATTTCTTCTGGAAGTCCATCGCCACCGATGAGCAGAAGGAGAAGATGGGCAAGACCTACGCGCCCGCCTTCAACAACGTCACCCTGGATGGCGAAGGCTTCATCATGGCCGTCACCAGCGACTCGGCCGCCACCAAGAGCGTCTTCCGCCTGAACTTCGCCGGCGCCAACGTCCTGCGCGAGATGGGCAACACGCCCGTGGTGGGTGACCTGGGGCCCGACGCCGCCAGCGCCTTCACCGACATCGCCGTCAAGCCCTACGGCGTCTACGCCGTGCTGGACAAGACCCGTGGCCGCATCTTCATGTACAACTTCGATGGCGAGCTGCTGACGGTCTTCGGCTCCATGGGCAACCTCTCCGGCCAGTTCCGCAATCCCACGGGCATCGCCTGGCTGGGCGATAAGCTGGTTGTGACCGACAGCGGCCTGAAGTGCATGTACATCTTCGAGCCCACCGACTTCGGCATGGCGCTGCTGAACGCCTCCGAGGCATACTACAACGGCGACTGGGACGAAGCGACCAGCTGGTTCGAGGAAGTGCTGCGCCTGTGCGCGAACCTGGAAACGGCCTATGTGGGCATCGGCAAGAACAAGCTGATGCAGGAGGAATACGAGGAGGCCATGCGCTACTTCAAGCTTGGCAACAACCACGAGTTCTACTCCAAGGCCTACAAGGGATACCGCACCATCGTCATGAAGGAGAACTTCGGCATCATTGCCGTCGTGGCTGTCGTGGCCATCGGCGCAGTGCTCTGGTCTGAGGTTGCCTATCACCGCAAGCAAAGGAGGTTGAGCAAGTGAAGCTGCTGACCAAAGACAAGCTGCAGTACTGGGGGCACTCGCTTCTGCACCCCTTTGACGGCTTCTTCGAGATCCGCTTCCGCAATCACGGTAGCCTCCTGATCGCCACCGCGCTGCTCGTCATCTACGCGATCCTGCGGTGCCTGAGCTATCAGTACACGGGCTTCGTGATGAACATGAACAACATCGACGAGATGGACGCGCTGTCCATCTTCATCTCCACCATCTCCGTGGTGGTGCTGGCGTCGGTGTCCAACTGGACCATCACCACGCTGTTCAACGGCAAGGGCAAGCTCAAGGACATCTACATCGTCATCTGCTACAGCCTGACGGTGCTGATCGTCGGCGACGCCATCGTGACCTTTGCCAGCAACTTTGTCACCACCGAGGAGGTCATGATCCTCACCTCCATCCAGATGGTCTGCTATGCGTACTTCGTCTTCCTGCTCATCGCAGGCCTGGGCACCGTCCATGAATACAGCTTTGCCGGCAACCTTGCCTCCATGGTGATGACCGTGGTGGCTGCGGCCGTCATCCTGTTCATCGGCGTGCTGATTTTCACCATGCTGGAGCGCATGTACTCCTTCGTCGCCTCGGTGACGGAAGAGCTGATGCGCCGCCTGCAGTAAAGGAGGGGTTCGAACATGCTGGAAAAGATCAAGAATTTCTACGGTTCCCACCCCATCCGCTGGACGCTGCTGACGCTGGTTGTCATCATCGGCATCGGCCTGCTGATCTGGTACGCCCCCGCCTTCTCCCTGAAGGCGACGGACGTCCCTGTGGAGCAGAGCGCCCCCGCCACGCTGGGTGAGCAGATCTACTTCGAGCCGGGCGTGTCCAACGGCAAGCTCTACCGCAAGGGCGAGACGGTCGTGGTCGCCGAGCAGGCAGGCCGCGTCCTGTCCTACGACCCGGTCGAGATGATCTTCACCCTCACCGACAGCAACGGCACCGTCTGGTCCTCCGCCATGCCCAATGCGGAAACCGGCGAAGACAAGGCCCTGCTGCTGGTCGAATTCGTGGGCGCGAACAACGTGTTCACCACCTTCAACTCCTATGATAACGGCACCATGCTCTACGCATCGGTCAACGAAGTCGACCCCGAAACCGGCGCGGAAACCGGCGTGACAACCCAGGCGTACTACGACCAGGTCTACCGGATCGAGAACGGCGTGCGCATCGAGATGCGCATCCTGGACAACACCAAGAAGCTGTTCGCGTACATGCCCCGCACCCTTTCCAAGGAGAGCTACGACTTCTTCATCTCCCGCATCGAGGAGCTGGAGGCGGAAGGCACTGAGGTGCTCTACCGCGCGGTGTTCGAGCGCTACTGGCGCGTCGATCCCTCCGACCCCACCAAGTACCCCTTCCAGACCTCGGGCAACAGCGCCAACCCCGACGCGGATCGCCAGATCATCGCGCTGGCGGAGCAGGTCGGCTACACGCGCGAAATGCTCCTGGCAGACTGCGCGACCTACGGCCACACCGCTGAGAACCCCCAGCTGGCCAACTTCAGCCTCGTGATCGAGGTCACCCTGAATGAGAAGGGCGAAATCGTCGTTAACATCCCCACGGACGAGATCGTCAACTACAACGAGTACTTCCAGCTCCAGCGCATCCATGTGCTGCCCAACCTGTGCGCCACTGCCGCCAGCAAGGAAGAAAAGGGCTACTACCTCGTGCCCGACGGCGCAGGCGCGCTGATGGAGTTCAACACCTCTGACGGTACCATCCCTGATGTGCTCCGCCCCTACATGGACAACGACTACATCAACGATTACTACTGGCAGAGCGAGTATGCCGAGGAGCTGATGATGCCCGTCTTCGGCGTGATGTACGGCGGCGCCGAGAGCACTCACGGCATGCTGGCCATCATCGAGGAAGGCTCGGAAACCGCCAACCTGCACGTTTCCCTCGCCTCCCCCACCTCGGGTAAGAACAAGGCCTACGTTTCCGTGGATACCCTGGAGCACTCCTGGGTGCGCATCTACGGCGCGTATGCGGACAACACCGCCTCTTACCTGGCCACCTCCGGCCACATCGATACGGACTTCACCGTCCGCTACATCCCCTACGCCGACAAGGTGACCTACTACGACATGGCCATGACCTACCGTGATTACCTGGCCGAGATCTCCGGCAAGACGGTCGAGACCCCCAAGGGCCCCGGCATCTACCTGGAGCTGATGGGCGCGGTGACCCTCACGGAGCGTTTCGTGGGCGTGCCCTACGATGCCACCAAGTCCATGACCACCTACGCGGACGCGCTGGAAGTCGTCAATGCCCTGAAGGGTCACGGCGTTGCCTACCAGTATGATGGCGCCTTCAACGGCGGCATCCTCTCCAGCCTCAACGATGGCCTGAAGCTCGTCAGCCAGAACGGCAAGGAAGCCGAGCTGGCCCAGCTCCTGGACGCCGCGGCGGACAACGGCAGCGACTTCTTCCTGCAGGTGAACCTGAGCAAGGTCTACGACAATGGCCGCAACTACATCCCCTACCTGCACGCGATGCGCGACTACTCCAACAGCGCCATGACCGTCTACCTCTACCGTGCTGACACCGCGCGCATGAATGGCCGCTGGGATCCCATCCGCGAGTACACCTACGTTTCCCCGCGCTTCTTCGCCTCCCTGGCTGAGAGCATCCGCGAGGACAAGATCGGCAGCGATACCCTGGCCGGCGCGAACCTCGCCATCGGCGACCTGGCCAACACCGTCTATGCGGACTACCGCTACAACGATGTGGTCAACCCCGTGCAGTCCCGCGCGTATGTGAAGCAGGCCCTGGAGATCCTCGGCTCTGACAACACGAACCTGGCGCTGAGCAACCCCTTCGCGGATGTGGCCGCCATGGGTACCTACGCCACCGACGTGTCCCGTCAGAGCAGCGGCTACGCCTCCTACTACGCCACAGTGCCCTTCCGTCAGCTGGCCCTCTCCGGCCTGACCCAGGTGGTCTCCACCGACGTCAACCTCTCCTCCCGCGATGCGGATTACTTCCTCATGCAGGCGGCTGAGCTGGGCACCTCCATCAAGTACACCATCTGCGTGCAGAACCCCGATGTGCTCAAGAGCAGCCATTTTGAGGCCATGTACGCCGTGCACTGGGATGCCTGGCAGAAGGAGATCACCGAAACCGCCGCCAGGTGCGACGAGCTGCGCGAAAAGATCGGCGGCCGCGATATCGTGAACCACGAGTTGCTGCAGCCCCAGGTCTTCCGCACCACCTACGAGGGCGATGTGGTGGTCATCACCAACTACTCCGCCCTGCCCTATGAATCCACCGAAGGCACGGTGGCGCCCGGCACTTACCTGCTGGTTGCCCCCGCGCAGGAAGGAGGCGCCCTGTGAACCTGACGTATGAAACGAAGCGCAAGCTGCTGGGTTTCACATTCCTGATCCCCTTCATTCTGGGCTTCCTGATGTTCTTCGCCGTGCCGCTGGGGCAAACCATCTACTACTCCTTCCAGAAGATCGAAGTGCCGGAAACCGGCGGCATGAGCTTCACCTTCCTGGGCATCCAGAACTATGTGGACCTGTTCGCCACCGAGGTTTCCACGGTGGACAGCAACGTGCAGATCCTGCGCGTGCTGCTGGATGAGAACAGCTACATGCTCATCAACATGCCCCTGATCACGCTCCTGTCGCTGTTCCTGGCGCTGCTGGCCAACCGGCAGTTCAAGGGCCGCGCCATCGTGCGTATGATCTTCTTCCTGCCCATCATTCTGGGCCTGGACGTGGTGACGGAGATGCTGACGGTATCCACCGGCAGCGAGATGGTGCAGTCCAACGGCCTGTTCGCCGAGGGCCTGGTGACCAGGCTCCTGGTGCAGTACACGGCCATCCCCACGACGTACCTCAACCCCATCATCCAGTTCGTGGAGGACATCTTCTCCGTCATCGCCCGCTCCGGCGTGCAGACGCTGGTGTTCCTCGCCGCGCTCCAGTCCATCAGCCCCAGCATGTATGAGGTTGCCAAGATCGAAGGCGCCACCGCCTACGAGACCTTCTGGAAGGTCACCATCCCCTCCATCATGCACATCGTCATGTTCGTTGTCATCTACACCATCATCGACCTGTTCCTCACCAGCCAGATCGCCGAGGAAGTGTACAACTTCGGCTTCGTGGTGCACGGCAGCAAGATCGGCGTGGCTTCCGCGCTCTCGGTGGTGTACATCTTCAACGTCCTGATCATCCTGGGTCTGGCCCTGCTGGCCTTCAGAAAGGTGGTGTCGAACAATGGCTAACAAGCGGCAGAAGGCGAACATCATCGCCGCCACCAAGCAGTCCGCCTCCACGCCTCCCGTCACCACCCAGGGCTCCATGACCATGCCCAACAGCGAGGGCAAGTCCATCTTCGTGCCCAACCGCGGCGCCGTGGCCACCCCACCCCCGCTCAATCAGCCCAAGAAGAAGATCAAGCTGACCAACGAGCAGAACCTCTACATGGCCAAGCAGAAGGTCGGCAACTTCTCCATGGGCGTCATCACCCTGATCCTCATCCTGGGCCTGTGCTTCGTCATCCTGCACCCCTTCCTGAAGCTGGTGCCCACGGTGCTGGCCAATCTGGAGGATCTGGGCAACCCCAACGTCATCTGGATCCCTGAGGAGTTCTCCACCCAGTCCTTCGAGATGGCCTCCTACTTCATCCTCAAGCAGGGCGTCATGACGCTGGCGTACTCCATCTTCTACGCCCTGGCCATCATGGCCATCCAGGTGTTCATCTCCGCCATGACCGGCTACACCATGGCCCGCGTGAACTACAAGTACGGCACGCCCATCCTCTTCCTGATGGTGGTGCTGGCCTTCCTGGTGCCCCGTCAGTCGCTGCTGGTCGCGCAGTATGTGTACTTCCAGCACTTCGACGCATTCTACATCATGCGCCTGTGGGGTGCGGAGACCAACCTGATCGGCAATCCCGCCTCGCTCTACCTCATGGCCGCGCTGGGCTTCGGCGTGAACCAGAGCCTGATGATCCTCATCTTCAGCCAGTTCTTCAAGAACATCCCCAAGGAGCTGGAGGAAGCGGCGCTGATCGACGGCTGCGGCTTCTACAGGACCTACTTCAAGGTCATGATCCCCAACGCCATCCCGGCCATCGTGATCGTGGCGATCCTGTCCTTCGTGTGGAACTACGGCGACACCTACTTCACCCGCTACTTCGACCCCGACGGGCAGTACCTGGGCGCGAAGCTGGCCACCGTGTTCGCCAACAACGACACGCAGAAGCGCTTCGTGCAGGACACCGCCACCCGCCTCTTCGGCCTGTCCAAGGCCAGCGACCTGACCTTCGATGCGGTCAAGCAGGCCGGCGTGCTCATCTTCCTGGTGCCGCTGCTGGCCGTGTACCTCTTCGCGCAGCGCTGGCTGGTCGAGAACCTGGAGAACTCCGGTCTGGTCGGCTAACCAGCGTTCCGCTGGACCATTCTCCGCCATTGGCACTGGGCGGCATCGCAGTCCCACGCGCCTGACAGCTTCGGACGCCAGGGGGCTGCGACCCATCCCTCCGCCATTGGCGCCGAGTGACTCCAGCAATCCTGAATTCCGAATTCCGAATTCACTTCGTCCCCCTGCCCCCGCGTCTGTTGACCCCAACCGGCGCGGGGGCTTTACCGAATCTCCCCAAGGAGGCAACATGAAGAAATTCCTTTCCCTGCTGGCAGCGGCAGTGATGCTGTGCGCCTGCTGCCTGCCCGCCCTCGCGGAGGTCACCATGAAGATTGACGAAACCGTCACCTACCAGACCATCGAATCCTTCGGTACGAGCCTGTGCTGGTGGGCCCAGTACATGGGCACATGGGACAGCAAGTACATGAACACGATGCGCACCAACCGCCAGCGCATCGCGACGCTCCTCTTCGACCCCACCTACGGCATCGGCCTGACCAACGTCCGCTACAACCTGGGCGCGGGCTCCGCTGACAGCGGCAACGGCTCCTACTGGGATCCCAACCGCCGCGCGCAGTCCTTCGAGGTTGCCCCTGGTGAATACGACTGGTCCAAGGACGAGGGCGCAATGTGGTTCGTGCAGGAGGCCACCCGCCTGGGCGTGACCGAGGTCGTGCTGTTCTGCAACAGCCCCCTCGAGCGCCTGACCAAGAACGGCTGGGCCCACCTGACCCCCGGCACCACCAGCAACATCGACCCGGAGAACTACGCCGAATGGGCCGTTTACTGCTGCGACGTGGCTGAGCACTTCCTTGAGCTGGGCATCCCCGTCAAGTTCATCTCCCCCATCAACGAGCCCCAGTGGGAGTGGGCTGGCGATCAGGAGGGCTGCCACTACGAGCCCAACGAGATCGCGGGCGTGTACATCGCCTTCCTGGAGGAGCTGGAGAAGCGCCCTGCCCTGGTGGCTGCGGGCGTTGAGCTCTCCGGCCCCGAGAGCGGCGAGTGGGGCGGCCAGACCATCTCCTACGTCTCCGCCATCCTGGGCAATTCCCGCCTCAACGGGCACTTCACCGCCATCGACTGCCACTCCTACTGGTCCAACACCCAGTCCAAGATCTCCTTCAGGAACTGGATGAAGGTGCAGTACCCGGACGTGAAGATCCGCATGAGCGAGTGGTGCGAGATGGTCAACGGCTCCGACTTCGGCATGGACAGCGCCATCAACCTGGCCAAGGTCGTGCAGGAGGATCTGACCATCCTGGACGTGGTGTCCTGGTCCAACTGGGTGGGCGTGGCCCCCGGCGGCTATCGTGACGGCCTGATCTACGCCTCAGAGGCGGGCGATGGCAGCATCTCCATCGTGCCTCTCAAGCGCCTGTGGTCCTACGGCAACTACACCCGCTTCATCCGACCGGGCTTCACCCGCGTGGAGGTTTCCGGCAATGACGACCTGCTGCCCGTGGCCTTCAAGGGCGAAAACAACGGCAAGGAGCAGCTGGTCATCGTGCTGATCAACGAATCCTATACCAATCAGGTGGCCGCCCTGGAGGGCGACTTCAGCGCCTACCGCACCATGGAGATCCACGAAACGAGCAACGCCCGTGACCTCGCCCGCACCTACAACGGCGCAGTCAAGACGGAGTTCACCGTGCCGATGCAGTCCGTCGTGACCATCGTGCTGACCAAATGATCTCCGGCCCCTCCCGCTGCGGAGGGGCTTTTTGCATGCCAGAATGGCGGCCACCGCCGCACAGGCAGCGTTCCGACGGCATAACAAAAGGCGGACAGCACACGAATGATGCGCTGTCCGCCTTTATGGCAGCCAGATGGGCCGTTCCGGGCCCGCTTCAGAGGATGACTCCGCGGCCCCCATAACGCTGCGTTGTGCAATGAAAGCATGCTTACATGATCAGATGCGCCTCCACATAACGATCCCTGTGGTAAAGGGAGAAGGTCGTGCGGGGGTAGCGCCTGAGCAGCGCCTGCACGCTGGGCAGACCCAGCCCGCGCGAGGGCGCCGTATCCACCGCGGGCTGCGGCTTCTCCTGCGCCTCGCCCCAGGTGTTGCGCACCACCAGCTCCATCCCGCTGCGCAGGTTGTGCATCTCCAGGGAGATGTAGGGCGCATCGGAGGCCATGGCCGCCTCGCGGGCATTGTCCAGCAGCACGCCCAGCAGCTGGCACATATCCGCATCGCGCCAGCCCCGCCAGGACAGATTGTCGTCAATGTGGACGTAGAAGGGCACGCCCGCCTCGTTGGCGTCCAGGATCTTCTGCTGAATGAGCAGCGTGACTGCCGGCCGGGGGATCTGCCGCAGCGCCTGCACGTTCTCGTTGTTGATCATCTGGCAGCGCTTGACGATGTCCTGGCAGTAATCGTCAATGGCGTCAAAATCGCGGCGGTGGATGGTGCCCTGCAGGCCGCAGAGGATGTTGGCCAGGTTGTGGTGGAACATGCGGGAGCGGTGCAGCAGCGCGTTCTGTATGTCCTGTTGCTGCCGGAGTTCTCGGTTCTGATGATACAGAATGATGTACCTGATGTCCTGCATCAGGTAGGTGGCGCCCAGCGCAACGAGGGCAGGGAGGATAAAATACAGCATGGTCAGCTCGGCATCGTTGCCGAAGAAAAGCTGATATTGGTACAGCGCCGGATAGGCACAACCCAGACCAATGACGACAAACAGCAGGAGCACAATACGCATGACGCGGCCAGCCATCATGAGGCTTTCGCGGTTCTGCCGGGCACGACGCAAAAATGCGTACAGCCAGGTGATGGACAGAACACCTGCGGCCAGGGCAAACTGTCCCACAATGCAGATGGGATGGGTGTAATAAGCCATGGCCTCCATGAACTCATCCACCCGAAAGGCATTCCAGATAATAGCAATCACGGTTTCGCCGCCCAGCAGCAGCGCATAGTAGATCAGGAATTTGGAGATCAGCTGCCAGCCCCTGAGCCGGAAATGGATGATGAACGGGAGAATGGAAAAGGCAATGGACAGGGGCATGATGAGCAGGGTTTCCTTGAGAGCGGTTCCTGTGGAGAGCAGGGCATGGGACGTCAGCAGCAGGGCAAACCAGCCGTAGCCCCGCCAGGAGGGCTTGTTGTCCGTCACCACGCAGGCAGTGAGCAGCTGCGTAACGGCGCTGATGAGGCAGCAGACAACGCACAGGGCTGCATTGTAGAGGGTGAAGGTCATGTGCGCACCCCCTTTTCGGTCATTTCCGCCCGGATGGCGGCGGCGCGGCGGCGGGAAATGGGCAGCGTCTCACCCGTGCAGACGATCAGCTCATCCTCCGCCCAGCTGTACTCGCTGACGGCATTGCGCCGCACCACATAGCATTTGTGGCAGCGAAGGAAGTCCTCCGCCTTCAGCTGCCGGAGCAGCGCCTCAAAAGAGGTGCGCTGCTGGATGGTGTCGCCGGAGCGCAGGTGGATGGTGACATTGTTGTGTTCCTTGCTCAGGTAGACGATATCGCTCTGCTTCAGCCGCAGGGTGCGGGAGCCGATGTTGACCGTCAGCCAGTCATGCCCGCCCCTGGCAATGTCCATCGCCTTCCTGATGGCGCGGATGCACTCCCGCAGCTGCACCACCGTCCACGGCTTGAGCAGGAAATCGAACGCATGGGACTGGCAGCATTCCAGCGCATACCGTTCATAGGCGCTGACGTAGACGATGTAGCCGTCGGGATCCACCTCATGCAGCCTGCGGCACAGGGCAATTCCGTTGTTCTCCTCTGCCAGCTCAATGTCCAGCAGGTAAACCGTCCCCTCCTGCGCGTGGGCCGCATAGGCAAGGACTTCCTCACCGCTCTGCGTGGACAGGGGAATGTCATACTCCATGGCCAGCTCCGTGCAAACCTCCTGCAGCCTTTGCGTCAGCAGCTCCCGGTGGATCGCGGTGTCATCAATGACGACAAAATGCATGCGAAAATCGCCTCCTTTTGTGTGCTATGGTTTGTATTGTAACCATATCAGCACGGAATTGCAAGCAAAATCATCATTTTCCGGAACAAATTTCTTCCCGGCGGTACGAACGGTTCTTCCGCGGGTTCGTCCGGTTTGTTACACACGGAAGTGTGTTGTAACATAGAGACAGACAAGGTATGCACTGCATACTGGAACAGAATGGAGGTTTTCATTCATGAAACGAAGGCATCTGCTGCTCGTGCTGGCCCTGATGCTGCTTCTTGGTACAACTGCAACAGCACAGGCCGAAAGCTACACGGAGTTCTGTACGCTTGACGCGCAATTCACCTGGCTGGAAAGCGTCAGCGTCCACACAGAACCGTACGCCAGCAGCCCTACAACGGGCAAGACTGTCGCTGCTGGCGATGTCGTGTTCATCGAGCGCCTGGTCAAGAATGAATACGGCAATCTCTGGGCAGAGCTGTTTACCGGCGGCTATCTCTGCTTTTACGACAAGGCAAGCGACAAGGAATGCGCTTCCTTTGTCCGCATCAGCAACGGAGCCGCGCCGGTAACGACCTCGAAGATCAGCGCGCCGGAGGGCGAGATCGTCCAGGGCACGTCCTTCACCTTCTCGGGCATCCTGGACAGCTCGAGCGTCTGCCCTATCTTCCTGTTTGACATCTGGTGCGGGGTGGGCGGCGGCCATGCGTTTGATGAGCACATTTCGAGCTGGCCCAGCGGTGTGACGACGAAGATCGATATCACCGACTACAACATCAACGAACTGTACGATATCTCCACCCTGCCGCCGGGCGAGTATAACTATACGATCCGCGTGTGGATAGGCTTCACCTACGAGGGGCACCAGTTCGCTTTCGGCGATAAGTACGTCCCCGTCCAGAAGACCTTCACCATTGTGGAGAAGCCCACCTCCTACACCGTGCCCAGCGGTTCCCTGAACACGAAGCTGTCCTACCTGAGGAATGTATTCCCGAACGGCTGGTACTGGAATCACTGGTCGGCCGACGATCTGGACAGCACATACACCCAGAAGAGCTTCACCATCAACGGCCACGCCACGACGATCACCAACAAGCCCTGCGTCAAGGGTTCTTCGCTTCATGCAAATGTGTCCAACAGCACCTGCAACCATTACTGGGGCAGCTGGAAGGGCGTGCAGTGCACCGGCTTTGCCCGCATGATGTTTGAGCTTGTCTGGGACATGGATACGGAAACCGAGTCCTACGGCATGTACTACCATCCGGACACGGACAACGCCGACCTGCTGGATTACGTCAAGCCCGGCGATATGATCTGGACGGGCGGCCACATGTTCCTTGTAACCGCCGTCAACGGCGACAGCTTCACCGTCGTGCACTGTAACAGGAACGGCACCTGCAACATTGAGTGGGACTACACCTACACCAAGGACTGGGTGCACGCCCGAATGAAGGGAAACGGAACAGGCTATGTGGCCTCTCCCACGCCGGTCGTGTATGGCAGCGACATTACCAACTGGACCAAGTACCAGGTAGTGGCCAACTCCCTGAACGTGCGCAAGTGGGCTTCCACCAGCGTGGACAAGTCCTGCACCATGCAGGAGGGCGACTACTTCTATGTGGATCTCAATCACACCATCACCAAGAACGGCAATCTGTACGGCTACTGCCGCACGGCGGACGGCAAGTATGGCTGGGTGCAGTATGCCAACACCTCCTACGCCGTTCCGGTGGAGGATGACTGCGAGCATGCCAACACTGAGTGGGTCACCGTTGAACCCGCCACCTGCACCGAACCGGGTGTGGAAAGCCTGATCTGCTCCGATTGCGGCGAAGTACTTCGAACCGATCCCCTCCTGCCCGATGGCCACCCCTGCGACTGGCGGTACACCAAGGAGCCTACCTGTACTGAAAAGGGCGAGGGCGAAGTGTACTGCACCGCCTGTGGTCTCGTTCTGGAAACAGAAACCACTCCCGCCAAGGGCCACACCGAAGGCGACTGGGTCGTGATCACCGAACCCACCGCCACCGCCGACGGTCTGAAGCGCCAGTCCTGCACGGTGTGCGGCGAAACGCTGGCGGAGGAAGCCATTCCGGCGACGAGCGACACGCCGCTGTCCAACATCACCATGAGCGCTGGTTCGAACCTGACGGCGCTGCCCGGCAGCACGGTGACAGTGCCTGTCAGCATCAGCAATCCGGATGGGGTGTCCATCGCACAGATCACACTGGAGCTGGAGTTCCCTTCAGATGTGACCATGAATGTGGATGGTGTATCTGCAAGCGGTACGGCAAGCAACTTCTCCCTGACAAAGAATTCTGCGACCATCATCATGAGCTCAGGAAATGGCAGTGTATTGAACGGACACATTCTGAGCATCCCGCTCGCATTTGGTGACGGAGCAGCATTCCCCGCCACGATTACTGTCAGGCCGCAAATTATCAGTTTCGATGAGGATTTGGCAAATCTCTCTGCCTTCACCATCTCTGTGCAAGAAGCCCCCACGCGCATACCGGGTGATGTGACGGACGATGGCGTTGTGGACGGTCGTGACTCCGTACGCCTGCTGAAGTACCTTGCCCACTGGGATGTAACGATCCATGAGTCAAACTCCGATGTCACCGGAGACGGTCTTGTGGATGGCCGCGACTCCGTGCGTCTGCTGAAGTATCTTGCCCATTGGGACGTTGTCCTGAAATAATGAACAAGAGAGGGATACCGACATGAAAAAAACCATTGCGATCATACTGACATTGTGCATGCTGTTCTTCACCAGCGCTGCGTTTGCAGCTATGCCCGGAGATACCGTCACCGTTCCGATCATGGTCAACAACACAGACGCATGCTTTTTTCAGCTGAGAATCAGCTTTGATACTTCAGTATTTGAAGCTGTCAGTCTGACTGCTTCAGAGGGTTATGCAACGGGAACGAGCGAGATTACCGTTTCTGCTGCGGACGTGCTTCCTTCCGGACAGTACGGAACCTTGACTCTGAAGATCAAAGACAATGCAGCTGCCGGAACTTACCAGATTTCGGTCACTATTGCCGAAGCGTGGAATGGCGATGATGATTATGCTACTGTGACTGCTTCCGCCGGCTCCGTCACCGTAGAATCCACCGCCTGCACCAACCACGTCTGGGACGAAGGCACCGTGACCACCAAACCCACCTGCGCCAAGGAAGGTGTGCGCACCTACGCCTGCACCAACTCCGGCTGCGAAGAGACCAGGACCGAGTCCATCCCGAAGCTGACCACTCACACCTGGGACAACGGCGCCGTCACCACCGAGCCCACCTGCACCAAGGAGGGCGTGAAGACCTTCACCTGCTCCGTCTGCAAGGGCACGAAGACCGAGGCCATCCCCGCCTCCGGCCACGACGACGGCGAGTGGGTCACCGTCACGCCTGCCACCTGCAAGAAGGACGGCCTGAAGGAGCTGCAGTGTACCGTCTGCGGCGAGACCCTGGACAGCGAAGCCATCCCCGCTGCGGGCGTTGACCACACCGAGGGCGAATGGGCCACCACCACCGAGCCCACCTGCACCATGGACGGCGAGAAGGCCCTGACCTGTTCCGTCTGCGGCGATACCCTGGAAACCGAGGCCATCCCTGCCACCGGCCACACCGAGGGCGAATGGGCCACCACCACCGAGCCCACCTGCACCATGGACGGCGAGAAGGCCCTGACCTGCTCCGCCTGCGGCGATACCCTGGAAACCGAGGCCATCCCCGCCACCGGCCACACCGAGGGCGACTGGGCCACC
>JAFQQT010000058.1 GCA_017410455.1 Clostridia bacterium | reverse complement strand
TGAAGGAGATGCTAGGTGCTGCTTTCAGCACGCCCGAAGTTAAACAGGCCATGGGACAATCATTGGCAGGAGCAATCCATCCCAGAACGACCAATGGAAGGGGCAAGCGTTAACCTCCTGCTTCCATGAAGTCACCATGCCCGTGGAGCTGCGCCGCGCCCACCAAGCCAACGACAAGGCCGTCATGCAGGCCTATGGCTTCTGGGGCAGCGTGAAGACCGAGAGCGATTGCGTGGCACGGCTGATGGAGATGTATGCGGGGATGACGAAATAAGAAAAATTTCAGCTGCTTGACTTCTTCATATGTGAGTGACAAGCATCAACCAATTACGGATTTGAAAATAACATCACAAAGGAGCAGAGCATGAAGAATACGCTGAATACAGCCCGCGAACTAGAGTACTTATTTCACAAACTCGCGCGTTTTGTGATATAGTTCAGGGCATTCTCAACAACTCTAATGCCGAAGAGTTCACGCGCTATACCTCGTATAGCACAAAACCAAGAAAAAGAAAAGAGAACACGAATAACATCGAACATGAATACAAGGAAATGTCAATCTTCGGATGGTCTTATTGAAACAATTTGCACGCTCAAATCGCACGCGTGCGACTTCCTTCTTGACAAACTTGCACGCGTGTGATAGAGTGTGAGCAAGGAGGTGTTCCTTCGTGGAAAGACTGATTCCTGAAAGAGAAACGCTCGAAATTGAATTTAAGAGCGATATCAAAAAGCTGTCCGATACCGATTTGATTGACGCCATCGTTGCATTCGCTAACACAAATGGTGGAGACCTTTATCTCGGTGTTGAGGATGATGGAACAATAACCGGGCTGCATAAGGAGCACAAGGATATTCTGCAGCTCTCCGCGTTTATTGCAAACAGAACTATCCCCCCCGTTTCTGTGCGCGTAGAAATGGTGGGGAGCGATCCTGATGTTTTGATGATCCACGTTCCCAAGAGCAGGAGCATTGTCGCATCATCAGCAGGCAAGATTCAGCGCCGTCGTCTGAAACCTGATGGCTCCCCCGAAAACATCCCCATGTATCCTTATGAGATTAACACCCGGCTGAGCGAATTGTCTATGTTGGACTTCTCATCGCAGCCGGTCCCCGGCGCCCAGTATTCCGATCTGGATTCAGTTGAAAGAGCTCGTTTACGCAACATGATTCAAACGTATCATGGCGAAACAACATTGCTTGAGTTGCCCGATGATGAACTGGACAAGGCGCTGCAGTTTGCTGTAACCATTGATGAGAAGTTGATTCCCACATATACCGGTATATTGCTTATTGGCAAGAAAGAAAAGCTTAAAGAGTATATGCCAACAGCAGAGTCTGCTTATCAGATGTTCAAGGGAACAGAGTTACTTGCAAACGAATCTTTCCATCTACCTCTGCTGGCAGCCATTGAGAAAATCATCAGTTTCGTCGAAGCCCGTAATTCAGAAAGCGAAATGGAAATGGGCATTATGCGTATTTCCATCCCAGAGTTTGATAAACGCGCTGTTCGCGAAGCTATTGTAAACGCCTATGCACATCGTGATTATACACGCCTTGGACGCGTCCTTGTGCAAATAGACGCCGACGGCCTTACCATAAGCAATCCAGGCGGTTTCGTTGAGGGTGTTACCTACGAAAACATACTGCGTGTCGAGCCGCATGGCAGAAATCCAGTTCTGGCAGATGCTCTCAAACGCATTGGTTTAGCAGAGCGCTCCGGACGCGGCGTTGACCGCATCTTTGAAGGTTCCCTCAAGTTTGGTCGTGAGCTTCCGGATTATTCCGAAAGCACCTCTGTAACTGTGAAGCTACTCATTCCAAGAGGTATGCCCAACACGCAGATGATCGCTCTGATCACGGATCATCAGAGAAAAACCGGCGAACTTATGCCGATCAACTCTCTTCTGATACTGAACGCATTGAAGCAAGGACGCCGCATGTCCCTTCTGGACATAGCAAAAGAAACACATGTGCCCGAAGTTAAAACACGCGCAGCTTTAGAGCGTTTGACAGAAGCAGGCATTATCGAAGCTATCGGCAATACCAAGAGCAGAACCTATACCCTTAGCGTAAGACTCTATAAGAATCCGGCTGATTATGTAAGGCAAACAGATATTGACCAGGTGCGTCACAGAGAATTGGTTAAAAAGCTTGCAAGCGCGAAAAAGTTCATCACTCGCAAGGATGTTGTGGAATTGCTGCACATCAGTCCGCCGCAAGCATATCGCCTACTAAAGAAAATGGTGGCTGAAAACGAATTGGTCATAACCGGAACCACAAGCGCTGCGAAATACACGCTTGGCAATAGCAAGTGATACATATGGTAAACTACCATGTAGACATGGCATGTTGCAATTGTGTTTACCTCCATTCACTTAATGCGAATTTACCTCTAAAAGCCAAGCATACCATACCGGTTCAACGTATAGTGTGCACTATAAGGATATAGCAACATCTGTATTTACTGTCCAAACTACGCCCCATATCTAATTTTCGTTATTGCTCTAGAAGGAAGGAGAGTGTGTATATGATTAAACAAGAAGGACTCCACTTTTACATCAACATAGATAACTTTTCCGACATCGTTCAGCAAGAAGAGAAAGTGAATAATCAAGTAAACCATTCCATCCATGCGCTGGACACATTCTTTTCCTCCATTGAGTACTACGGCAGTAAGTATTATAGCTCCATTTTCCATGTCGAAAAGATCACCGGTTCACGTTTGCACCTATATGCAACTGGTACTGTACGAGAGGCCTATGAATGTCTCAGTGCAATTGCCGAATACTCATTTCTGCTAACCGCTCACTTCAGTTCATCAATCGCTAAATACAAATCACTATTACCGTTTATCATCACGATTGGTGCTGCATATGGCCACTTCTACGATTTTCAATTTGTGCATGACTCCATTGATGAGTCAACAACCATTGGTTACGCAGCCAATTTGGGGGCAAAAATTCAAGGTATCACACCTAAAATGCATCTTGCAATCTCCGAAAGCATCTGGGAAGCACTTTACCCCCATGACAAGGAAATCTATCAGAAAGTAAAAGACGGTCGGCTCGAAAAATACGAGCAGAGTTGCTATTACGCAGCCGCGCTAAAGAGTATTAGTAGCACAAGAGATTATTCGGAAGCAATAGCGCGCAGTTCGATCATTGCTCAAAAGACGAATTTAACGGATATGGAGTTCAGGGGTGCAGTTCAACCTCTTGCGTTTAGCGGCCTCTCTACACAGCACGGCAAACGAATCCAGGGCATTCCTCTATTTGCCGATGTCCGTGGCTTTACTAAAAAATTCGATAGTGATGACGCAAATCTGGAAGAAATGGCAGCTACAACGCAAAGAATTCTTGTCGCCATGTATTCGTGTGTAAAAACCAATAATGGAGTTCATGTGCAATTCCAAGGTGATCGTGAACTTGCGTTGTTCCATGACTACCCCAACCACATTTGCTACGAAGATGCTGTATTGACTGGAATGCGTATTATTGATGCAGTGAAGCCATTCAATGTCAGCGTTGGTGTTGGTCAGGCATATGGTACAATATATGCAACTAAAATCGGAGCACGCGGACAACGTGATAATCTTCTGATCGGTTCTACCGTTCTGATTGCAGACGAATTGGAAGATTCTTTTGCCGCAGAAAACCAAATAGCAATTTCCGCAGAAATCTATTTTGCGCTAAAGCAGCACAACCCAATGCTGGCAAAGCAATTTGTTAAGATCTCTAATTCCGCCTACATTGCCACCATTGGCTATAACGACTATAAAGACTATGTGTCTCACTACCTCTTGGCTCGTAGCAACCAACAAAATTCCTATAACGGAGCATGGAGTGAATAACATTCAACAGATGATTAGTGTTACTGAATATCGCAAATACGAACAGCAAGTATACGCTGATCTGCATGAACTTGTTTCTGTATTTCCTTTTACCCGTATAGTGTATCAACCCTTCAGTGTTCCTCATGAAATAGTCCTTCAGATTGTTGCAGTCGAAAATATACTGATCAATCACACTCATGCAAAAGAAAATGACTTTCTTGGCCCACATTCTTTTGAAGTACATCTACTGATTCCATATAACTATCGCGAGGCAGGATGCAAAGTGTTTTGTCATAGATGGGAGGATATCGAGAAGGTTCCCCCTGAAGATCTACACTTTCATCACTTCGACAAGCGCAACGATCATTTGCAACTCTGCGTAGGAGTTCCCGACTCCTTTCGCAAAATGCGAAATGTAATTCTGGAATCCAGCCGAACGGCATCTAAAATTCTCCAAGCATACCATCTGTTTCTTTCGGGTGTTACATCATCTGTAGAACTGCTTGCATATTCACACGGCAATAAGGGGTTAGAAGAATATGTCCAAAACAAAAAGAGGTTCCGAACGTAAAAGCCGTTCCGTTCCCTCTCAGAATCTCAATCCCACTCATTCCAATCAACAAGGGAATCTAGCTTATCACCAGTATGTTCTCGACTTGGTAAACACATGGATAAACAACACTGATACAAAGGTAAGCATTGCCTGCGGACTATTTACTATGCTTTCCACAATACTTGCATTCTGTGCCGAGCAACTTTTAGCCGATTGGCCAAAGTCCAGCCACTTAGAAAATCCACTGTACTATGCTGCGCTCATAGCCTTCGTGATAGGGGTACTAACATTTCTATGCGCTTTCAGTTTGTATTTGTCGGTGATTATTCCAAGATTGTGGAGTCCCCCAAAACACACTTCTTCCACCAGTACTGAGTATAGTGTATTTTTCGCCGATATAGCAAAACACGAGTCATGGGAATCATATTCCAAGTCAGCTGAAAGGCTCTCTGAAGCTCAATTCACCTCAGAGATTATCAAAGAAATATATACAAATTCAAAGATATGTTCAAAGAAAACTCGCCTTTTCCGAAATGGCACCACGCTTGCAATCTGCTCGCTTTCTCTCTTGACTATTTCTTTGGCTTTGCTCATGTATCTAACATATCACTGGCTTCCGCAACAACAACCCTCTTCAGAGATCGTAGAGCAAACTGTGATGAATACCTCCTTTGTCACGCACATGCTATGTTCACATACTTTCTTGCTCTGATACTGGCGTGATACTAAAAAGTATGCTATAATCAAAAATGGGGTACATGGAGTGAACAAATCCCATTATTCCCCGTCCGTTTTCTAAACAAATTTATTTAGTTTTCAATCAATTTTGCCGAGTGGGAATAAGCAACGCAACGCCCGGAACCCCTGTTCAGGCAGGTGGCTCCGGGCGTTCTGTATTCCGCCTGATCAGGCGTTCTCAATCCTCTCCAGCACGCTGTATACGCGCAGGATCTCGCCCACGCTCCAGGCCTGGGCGAAGCAGCCGCGGCTGAGGGCAGGGGTTTCGCCATCGTAGATTTCGGGGATCTGCCCCACGCAGCCCTCGCGGAGGATGGCCTCCATGGGCAGCATCGCCTGGCGCACCTCCTGCGCCGCCGCCTTCGTGCCGCCATGCACCTTCAGATACGCCAGGTAGTACGCGCCCAGCGGGAAGGGCCACACCGTGCCCTGATGGTAGGCCATGTCGCGCTCCTTTTGGTGGCCGGCATAGACCGGGTGATACTGCGCATCCTCCGGCGACAGGGTGCGCAGGCCGCAGGGGGTGTACAGGTGGGCGTAAACCGTGTCCACAACGGCGCGCGCCTCATCATGGGTCAGCATGGTGAAGGGCTGGGTGACAGCCCAGATCTGGTTGCAGCGGATCTGCTCATCCGCCGCTGTCCCGGACACGAGGTCCCGCAGGCCGCAGCCATCCGCCCGGACAAAGGCCGCACGGAAGCTGGTTTTCACCTGCCCTGCCAGGGCGGCATAATCTGCCGCGCTTTCGCCCAGCAGGCTCGCCAGCGCGTCCATCACCATCAATGCGCTGTACCAGCAGGCGTTGATCTCCACGGGCTTGCCGTGGCGGGGCGTGGGCAGGATGTCGCCGATGCGCACGTCCATCCACGTCACCTGATCAAATCCGCCGCCGGCTGTGATCAGGCCGTCCGCGTCCATGCGGATACCATGGCGGGTTCCGCTTCGGTACTTTTCCACAATGCGCGCCATCACCGGCCAGGCCTCCCGGGCAAAGGGCAGGTCGCCCGTGTCCTGCACGTAGAGCCAGACCGTGTTGATCAGCAGCAGCGCCGCATCCACGGTGTTGTACATCGGTTCGTTGCCGCCCTCGGGGAAGAGGTTGGGCATCAGGCCGTCCCGCTCATTGGCCAGGAAGGTGCGCAGGATGCTCTTCGCGTCCTCATACCGGCGGGTGGACAGGCAGCAGCCGGGCAGGGCGATCATTGTGTCCCGCCCCCAGTCGGCAAAGAAGGGGTACCCGGCGATGATGGACTTGCCGCCGGTGGACGCGCGGTCAACGATGAATGCGTCCGCCGCACAGACCAGCTCGCGGGCAACGACGTCCTGCAGGCCGGAAGCCCTGCGCAGAGCCTCCCTCCGCGCCGACTGGGCAGAGATGATCTCCGCCGCCGTCAGGGCGCAGGGCACATCGGAGGCCACCAGCCACACCGTGGCGCATTCCCCTGCCGCAACGGTGCGGCGGATGCAGCCTGCGCTGGCCACCAGGCCCTTCTCCGGGCGGCCGTCGGGCGCGTCGTGACGGTAGGCCTGCATCACATGGCGGACTTCCTCCGGCACGAGGGCGTCGCTGCCCTGCAGGCAGACCTCGCCCTCTCCCGTGCAGATGCGGTCGCCTTCGACGCGCACCTTCCAGGGCTGCAGGGGCGCATGGCCCTTTTCAAACCCCAGCACCCAGGGGCGCAGCGTCAATGTGCAGGCTTCGCTGCTGCGGTTGCTGATGGTATAGCGCAGCGCCACGGCATTGACGCCCTGCGCCATGGCCACCTCGCGCTGCACGCGCACGCCCCGCCGCTCGTAGACCCAGCAGGGCACGTCCCCCGCCGCGAAGGACGAGAGGCTCCGCCAGCCTTCCTCCGCCGGAGCATCCCCGGCAAAGTCCTGCGTGGAGAGATGCCACGCTCCCCCGCCGCAGGTGATCTGCTCCTCCATGCGGGCCAGCAGTCCCCGGCGCACATTGGGCGGCGTGACGGCGGATATCAGCAGGCCCTGATCCGCCCGGGTCATCGAAAAGGCCGTGGAGAGCGACGCATAGCCGCCCAGGCCGTTGGTCAGCAGAAAGCAGCCCTCCTGCGCCCGGGCCAGGTCCGGCAGGGTCTGGCGGCTGAAGATATGCTGCATGGGAACACCTCCGCATATTGCTGTCCCCATGATATCACAGGCGGGCGGATTTGTCATCACACAAAAACGGGCGGTCTCCCCGGGGAAGACTGCCCGTTATGCATTCTGTTCCGTTTCTGCCCGGGTGATGCCGGGATGTGCCGCCTCCGCCATGGCCAGGATGCGCGCCCGCAGCTCCTGCGAGACCCGCTCGCACTCGTCGATCGCCGCACCGTCGCCATACCGCACCACCTCACCGAAGCTGATCCTCCGCCGGCGCTTGTCGATGTACACCGGGCAGAAGGCCGCCATCCGGCCCGTTCTGCGGAGGTAATACTCGCCGATGAGGGCAAAGGAGCGATGGAATTCCGTCACTGAGCCGTCGGAATACCGGGGCTCGCCCGTCTCCGGGAAGAGCACGATGTGGTCGCCCGCCGCCATGTATTCCACCGACCTGCGCAGCACGCCCCGCTGCTGCGTCGCGTCGGCGCGGCTGACCGGGATCGCCCCGAAATGCCGGATCGCCCGCTCCCACACCGGAGTGATCCACCGCAGGAACCGCCGCGCGCCCCCCAGCGTCAGCACGGGGATCACCCGCTTCACATCCGCCGCCATCCGCTCCACATGCTTTGTGGGCTCCAGGATGATGCTGTGGCTCCAGAAGCGGAAGCGCAGCGGCAGCGACACCGCCATCGACAGAGGGCCGAAGATCTCGTAATGGTTGCTGACGAACACCACCGGCTCCTCCAGGGCAGCGATGTGCTCCGGGATGCGGCACCGGCAGCCGAACAGGGGCGTCAGCAGCCATGCCAGCGCCCGGTTCTTCCAGCCCGCAAAGCCATGCCGGCCCCTGCGCCGCCTGATGATCTGCACACCCGCCACCCCTTTTCATCCGCATTCCGGCCAAATGACAACCTTTGCCATTATCCGGCCTTTCTGTGAAGCAGCTGTGAAACGGAGTTCAAGAATTGTTGATGATGTGCAAGCTGGCCTTACTGCCCGTAGCTGACATTGCCGCCGGCGATGTGGCGGGCGTCGTTCATGATCTCAAACCGGGGCGTGACCAGCTTGCACGGCCTGTGGGGCATCTCAACGACCGTGATCCCCGTGAAATCCGGCCCGCAGGCGGCACACACAAAGGGGAAGGGCAGGTCAAAAATACGGCTGATGATCGCCGCAGAGGCGCCGCCATGCCCGAAGGCTGCCACGGTGCACTCCGGCTGCGCATCCGCCGCCACGCGGTAGAACGTGCCCTCGCGGACATACCCCAGCGAGGCCAGCCAGGCGTCCGTCGCATCCGCCTTCGCCCGCACGCAGTCCAGCATCAGGGCGTTCGCGCCGAAATCCGGGCTGCGCTCCCAGTCCGCGTCCATCAGCGGCACGCCCTTCTCCACCCGGCGGTCCACCAGCTCCCATGGGCCGGGATTCTTCCCCCAGCTGATCTCCCGCATGAACTCACACCGCTCCGTATCCAGCCCCAGCCGCGCCGCCGTGAAGGCCGCCGTCTCCAGCGCACGGCCATGGGTGGAGGAAAAGATGCGGCTGATCCCCTCCCCTGCGAGGCGCTCCGCCGCGGCTGCAGCATGCTGGCGGCCCAGGGCGGTCAGGCAGTCCCGGGCATAGTCCGGATGGCCGTGGCGGACGAAAATGATGCGCATATGCAATCCCTCCTGCAAGGCTGTCTTCTTCCGGGTTGATTCTACACCATCGGGCCGCCGCTGTCAAAGGCGGGATGGCTCTGCAGGCAGAATTCAGCCCCGTCCGTGGCGAAGAACGGGAGAAAATGTTGCATCCTGAGAAAAGCTGTGGTATACTTCATTGTGGTATACAAGGCGCTTGCCGCCTGCACACACATGACGGAACAGGGAGGTTCACTCCATGCAATACGATTATCTCATCGTCGGCGCGGGCCTGTACGGCAGCGTCTTTGCCCGGGAAATGACCGACGCCGGCAAGAAGTGCCTGGTCATCGACAGCCGCCCCCACGCCGGCGGCAACATCTACTGCCAGGACATCGAAGGCGTGTGCGTCCACCGCTACGGCGCGCACATCTTCCACACCGCGGACGAGGAGGTCTGGCAGTACGTCAACCGCTTCGTCACCTTCAACAACTACGTCAACAGCCCCGTGGCCGTCAACGGCGACCTGGTGCTGAACATGCCCTTCAACATGAACACCTTCAGCCGCCTGTGGGGCGTGAAGACTCCCGCAGAGGCCAGGGCAAAGATCGCCGAGCAGACGGCCCCCTACCGCGATATCGAGCCTGCCAACCTGGAGGAGCAGGCCCTGAAGCTGGTGGGCAAGGACATCTACGAGGCCCTTGTGCGCGACTACACCATGAAGCAGTGGGGCCGCCCCTGCACCGAGCTCCCCGCATTCATCATCCGCCGCCTGCCCCTGCGCTTCACCTATGACAACAACTACTTCACCCACCCCCACCAGGGCATCCCGGTGGAGGGCTACAACACCCTGATCGACAGGCTCCTGGAGGGCAGCGATGTCCGCCTGAACACCGAGTACAAGGCCTTCATCGCCCAAAACCCGGGCATTGCCGCCAAGACCGTCTACACCGGCGCCATCGACGCCTTCTTCGATTACCAGCTGGGCAAGCTGCAATACCGCACCGTCCGCTTTGAGGACGAGGTGATCAACACCGACAACTGGCAGGGCGTGGCCGTGGTCAACTACACCGGCGCGCAGGAGCCCTTCACCCGCATCATCGAGCACAAGCACTTCACCTTCGGCGCGGGGCAGAACCCGGACAAGACCGTCATCAGCCGCGAGTACCCCTGCGAGTGGCAGGAGGGCATGGAGCCCTACTACCCCGTCAACGACGAAAAGAATTCCGCCCTCTACGCCGCCTACGCCGACCTGGCTGCCAAGCGCCCCGACGTCATCTTCGGCGGACGCCTGGGCGGCTACAGGTACTTCGACATGGACCAGACCGTCCGCGCCGCGCTGGACGCCGTCGCCCGCGAGAAGGCGTCCCTCAACTGAGCACACAGGAGGCATGAAACATGAAGCTTCTTTCCATCGCCGTCCCCTGCTACAATTCCGCCGCCTACATGCGGCACTGCATTGAAACCCTGCTCACCGGCGGCGACGAGGTCGAGATCCTCATCGTCAACGACGGCTCCTTCAAGGACGACACCGCCGCCATCGCCGATGAATACCAGGCACGCTACCCCGGCACCTGCGTGGCCGTGCACAAGGAGAACGGCGGCCACGGCGACGCCTGCATGTACGGCCTGCGCGCCGCCACCGGCCTGTACTTCAAGGTCGTGGACAGCGACGACTGGGTGGACGAGGCCGCCCTGCAGAAGATGCTGACCGCCATCCGCGAGAAGCAGGGGCAGGTGGATCTCTTCGTGGCCAACTACGTCTACGAAAAGGAGGGCGCCGCCCACAAGCACGTCGTGCGCTACGGCAACGCCCTGCCCGAGGGCAAAGTCCTCACCTGGGACGAGGTGGGCCGCTTCCACGTGGGCCAGTACATGCTGATGCATTCGCTGATCTACCGCCGCCAGCTGCTGCTGGATTCCGGCCTGGAGCTGCCGAAGAAGACCTTCTACGTGGACAACCTCTACGCCTACCACCCCTTGACGCTGGTGAAGACCATCTGCTACCTGAACGTGGATCTGTACCGCTACTTCATCGGCCGCAGCGACCAGTCCGTCAACGAGACGGTGATGATCAGCCGGATCGAGCAGAACATCCGCGTCAACAAGCTGATGCTGGACGTCTACGCCCATGCAAAGATCGAAAGCAAGAAGCAGCGCAAGTACATGCTGGGCTTCCTGGAAATCGTCATCACCGTGTCCTCCATCCTGCTGGTGAAGGGCGGCAGCCCCGAGCAGCTGGCCCGCAAGGAGCAGCTCTGGCAGGAGATCAAAGCCGAGTACCCCGAGGTATACAGGCAGCTGCGCCGCCGCCCCCTGGGCATCGCCCTGCACCTGCCCGGCAAGGTGGGCCGCCGCGTCATGCTCTGGGGCTACACCATCAGCCAGAAGATCTTCGGCTTCAACTGAGACCGCCAACCCGACACAAAGGAGAAACACATGAAGCGACTGCTCGCCCTGCTGACCGTCATCCTGCTTGCCATCTCCCTGGGCACCGCCACCGCCGAAGGGCAGCTGCACCAGCTCCATCTTGACGTGGAGTACGACCAGAACATCGTCATGGCCCGCTATGACGTGGATGTGCTCATCAACGGCGAAAAGGTGGCCTTCATCGATCACGGGAAGGATCTGGACGCGACCTTCTGCGTGCCGGAAGGGCTGTGCAGCATCACCTTCCGGAAGGTGGGCGACGAGGACGTTTACGTCACCACCATGATCGGCGTGAACCGGGACACCGACGTGACCTGCGAGATCCACGCCAACCTGAAGGACCTGGAGTTCCGCAGCCTGGAAACGAACTGCACCAGCGACGCCTACAGCTTTGAGGAGGGCGAAGTGCTGGATTTCAGCGGCATCGGCATGACCGTGGCATCACACCAGGTCGTGAGCTCCTATGGCCCGCGCACGGCTGCCAGCGGGAAGGTCTTCGTCGTCTGCCAGGTGGATTTCATCAACAACACCGCCCAGGATGCGTCGATCATGGCCCTGGTTTCCACCATGGCATTCGACGGCTGCTGTGACGATTACGAGATCGACTGCCTCTGGAGCGCCATGTACGGCGTGGGCGAGGAGATCACCATGGGCACGCTCATCTCCCTCCTGGAGGGGCTGACCAGGAACAGCGAGGTCATCCGCCCTGGCAAAAGGGCCATCATCGAGCTGGTCTACGAGGTGCCCTCCGACTGGAAGGTGCTGGAGGTCTACTACGCCCACGACGACATCGCCACGGGCGAAGTGGAGTTCATCATCCGCAACGACTGACCGGCCATATGCATCCATACACAAACGCGCCCTCCCCGACGGAATTTCCGTTCCGGGGAGGGCGGTTTTCATATGGGCTCTTTTCCGCGGGGCCGCTTACTTCCCCTCGGCGATCAGGTTCCTGATATCCCCCACCACACGCTCCATGCCGGAATCGTGCTCCTTGATCTGCCCGGCGATCTTCTCGCAACCGTGCAGGACGGTGGTGTGGTCGCGGTTGCCGAACACCTGGCCGATCTGCGGCAGGGACAGGTTGGTCATTTCGCGCGTCAGGTACATGGCGATCTGACGGGGCACGGTGATCTCGCGCCGGCGGCTCTGGCGGATCAGGTCCTGCACGGTGATGGAGTAGTAGTCCGCCACGGTCTGCATGATCAGCTGGGGGGTCACCTCCCTGCGGGTCTGGGTGGCGAAGAGGTCGCGCAGGGCCTCGCCCACCAGCTGCACCGTCAGGGGACGGCGGGTCAGGTTGGCGTAGGCCACCAGGCGGGTCAGGCTGCCTTCCAGCTCGCGGATGTTGGTGTCGATGTGGGTGGCGATGTTCTCCAGCACGCCATCCTCCAGCTCGATCCCCTCCGATTCAGCCTTGCGCCGCAGGATGGCGATGCGCGTTTCCACGTCGGGCTTCTTCACATCGGCGATCAGGCCGCCGCCGAAACGGCTGCGCAGGCGCTCCTCCAGGCGGGCGATCTCCTGCGGCGGGCGGTCGCTGGTGAGGATGATCTGCTTGCCCGCAGTGTGCAGGGTGTTGAAGGTGTGGAAGAACTCCTCCTGCGTGCTCTCCTTGCCGGCGATGAACTGGATATCGTCCACCATCAGCACATCCACGTTGCGGAAGCGGTTGCGGAACTGGATGGTCCGGTTGGTCTGGATGGCGCGGATCAGCTCGTTGGTAAAGTACTCGCCGGTGATGTAGAGGATGCGCTTGCCCGGGTCAGCCGCCAGGATGAACTGGCCGATGGCGTGCATCAGATGGGTCTTGCCCAGGCCGACGCCGCCATAGATGAACAGGGGATTGTACGCGCGGGCGGGGCAGTCCGCCACGGCCAGGCAGGCCGCGTGGGCGAACTGGTTGCCGCTGCCCACCACAAAGGTGTCAAAGGTGTATTTGGGGTTCAGGGCAATGGAGGCGTCCGCCATGCTGCCCTCCGCGTCCTCGCTGCCGTTCAGGTGGTCTGCCTTGTGCGCCAGGCGCTGCTGCAGCTCCGCCGCCGTGAGGATCTCCACCGCCATCCGCCGGCCTGCCGCCTGGCTCACCGCATCGGTGATGCGCCCGTGGTGCATGGTCATGAGCTGCTTCTGCATGTTCTCCATCGTCACGCGCAGCACCAGCGTGTCCCCGTCCAGGTCCTTCACCGTCAGGTTGTTGGCAATCCAGGTGGTATACACCACGGGGTTCATCTCCGCTTCCAGCAGCGCACAGGCCTGCTCCCAGAGCTCCTTCATATCCATCATACGTATTCCTTTCGCCATCTGATATGTGCAGATCCTTCCGCACCGACCCTCTGCGGGTCAAAAAAGCGCGCGACCCCGGAATGCTGCCGCCCGCCTGTGGATAACTTGTTTTCTCCCGTATGATATCACAAAAACCGCGCGCAGGTCAAGCATTCCCCAAAGCGATTTCCGCCGCAAAGCCCAAAGAAAACCCCGCCCCGCCCGCGCACATCTTGTGCCCCGGATGGCGGGCAGACACAACCCCTGCGATGGGGGATGCATATTCATGCACAAATCACCGCAAGAAGCATGCAATTCTTTGGGGCGCTCCGCGAAAAAAAGAGAGAAAAAAAACAGTCGGCAGGACTTGCGGCCGGAAATGTCGAATGTGAAAGCAGAAATCCGCCGCAAGGAGGTACGGAAGATGACATACCGCATCAGCCCCACGGATGTGCTGCAGCTGCTTGCGCCCGCGCTGGGCGTGCGCTTTCCCCGGGAAACGGGGCTTGATGAGCGCGTGGCACAGGCGCTGCTGAGCTACCAGCCCCGCCGCGAAAGCTTCGACCGCCTCCTGGCCCGGCTGAAGGACAACATCTTTGCCGGCGTGTACCAGCACCTGGGCAGCGCGATGCTGCTGCAGCTGGAGGATGGCCGCGTGCGCCGCATCATGCTGGCAGACATCGATCATCTGGCAGACCTGTGCAGCGGCCTGGCGCTGATGGCACAGCCCCCGGGCGCCGTGACGCTGGAGATGCTGCGGGAGCTGGCCATGTGCAATGGCTCGCTGGGGGCGATGTATGCCCTGGTGCGGCGCTACGGCGACTCCCTGCCCGCCATGGAGCGGGATACCCTCGCGCGGATCCTGCGCGAAAACGGCGTATCCGCCCTCTGACGGCAGGAAAACCACGCCCCCGTGCGTTTATTCGTTGAAATCCCCCACCGAAAGGACGAACCCATGAAGAAGCTATCCTGCCTCATCGCCCTGCTGCTGGCGCTGGCGCTGCCCTGCGCCGCCCTGGGCGAAACCATCGTCACCTCCTTCTACCCCATCCACCTCTTCGCCCGGAACCTCACCCAGGGGCTTGAGGGCGTGGAGGTCATCTGCCTCACCCCGCCCACCGGCGGCTGCCTGCACGATTACCAGCTGCAGACGGGCGACATGAAGCGCCTGGCCCGGGCGGATGTGTTCCTCATCAACGGCGCAGGCATGGAGGGCTACCTGGACGGCGTGCTCGAAGCCTTCCCGGCGCTGCCCGTGGTGGACGCCTCCGTGGGCGTGACGCTGATCGAAAGCTGCGTGGAGCATGACCACGACCACGGCCACGAGGACGAGGATGAGGAGCCTGCACCCGACGACGGCCACGACGGCCACCACCACGAGATGAACGCCCACATCTGGCTGGACGCGCAAAACGCCATCATCATGGTGAACAACCTGGCCGACGGCCTGATGGCGCAGCTGCCCCGGCACGCTCAGGCCATCGCCGCCAACCGGGACGCCTATGTCGCCCGCCTCACCGCCCTGGACGCAGAGCTGAAGGCCGCCCTGGCCCACATCGATCACGCGGACGTGATCACCTTCCACGAGGCCTTCCCCTACTTCGCCGAGGCCTATGGGCTGCATGTGGCCGCCGTGCTCAACCGCGAGCCGGAGGACGCGCTCTCTCCCCGTGCGCTGGCCGATCTGTGCGAAACGGTCATGCACCTGGGCAACCCGCCCCTGTTCACCGAGCCCCAGTACGAGGACGCCGCCGCCCGGACCATCTCCCGGGAAACCGGCGCGCCGGTCTACACCCTGGACCCCATCGTCACCGGCCCGGAGGACGCGCCGCTGACCTACTACGAGGACGTCATGCGCCAGAACGTGCAGACGCTGCTGGAGGCGCTGGGGCACTGAATCAGGAAACCCTGCCGGAATGTTCTGGCAGGGTTTACTTTTGGGTTGAAGATGCCGTATAATGTTGTCAGCATTTCCCTCAGGAGGAAGTATCATGACCGACATGGAACAGCGCACATCAGCCCGTGAATTCGCGGCGTACTGGCAATCCAGGGGCGATGAGAAACAGGATACGCAGACCTTTTGGCTCTCCCTGCTGCAGAAGGTTTTCGGCCTTGCCGAACCGGAAAAGTACATCAGCTTCGAGGTGCGCGTGAAGCTGGATCACACCAGCTTCATCGATGGCTACATCCATGACACCCGCGTGCTGATCGAGCAGAAGAGCTGCGACGTTGACCTGAACAAGGGCATCAGGCAGTCCGACGGCAGCATGCTCACGCCCTTCCAGCAGGCGCGGCGCTACGCGGGCTATCTGCCCCATGACCAGAACCCTCGCTGGATCATCGTGTGCAACTTCCACGAGTTCCGCATCCACGATATGAACCGCCCCAACGATCCGCCGGAGATCCTCCTCCTGTCCGCCCTGGAGAAGGAGTACAGCCGCCTGCGCTTCCTGGTGAACACGGGCGATGAGCACATCCACCGTGAGATTGCCATCTCCATGCAGGCGGGCGAGCTGGTGGGCAGGCTCTACGATGCCCTCCTGCGTCAGTACCGCGATCCCGGCAGCGACGCCACCCTCCGCAGCCTCAACATGCTGTGCGTGCGGCTGGTCTTCTGCCTCTATGCGGAGGATGCAGGCGTTTTCGGGCGGCCCTGCATGTTCCACGATTATCTGCAACATCACGGCGTGCAGGGGGCGCGCCGGGCCCTGCGCGAGCTGTTCCGCGTGCTTGACCAGAAACCCGAAGAGCGAGACCCCTATCTGGCCGATGACGACCCCGCCCTCGCCGCCTTCCCCTACGTCAACGGCGGCCTCTTCTCCGACGCAAGCATCGAGATTCCCCCCTTCAACGAGGAGATCTTCAACCTCCTGTTGGAGGACGCCAGCGCAGGCTTCGACTGGAGCGACATCAGCCCCACCATCTTCGGCGCGGTGTTTGAAAGCACCCTGAACCCGGAGACCCGCCGCAGCGGCGGCATGCACTACACCTCCATTGAGAACATTCACAAGGTCATTGACCCGCTGTTCCTGGACGGGCTGCGCAAGGAACTGGACGAAATCCGCGAAATCAGCGTGGTTCGCACCCGCACGGCGAAACTGAAGGCATTCCAGGCGAAGCTGGCGGAGCTGACCTTCCTTGACCCTGCTTGCGGCAGCGGCAACTTCCTGACGGAAACCTATATCTCCCTGCGCCGCCTGGAGAACGAGGTCATCCGCAGTCTGATTGACGCGCAGAAGGGCGCGGCAGCAGGCCAGATTGTGATGGGTCTGGAAGGCGACCTGACCCCCATTATGGTGAGCATCCAGCAGTTCTACGGCATTGAAATCAACGACTTCGCGGCCACCGTGGCGAAGACCGCGCTGTGGATTGCGGAAAGCCAGATGATGAAGCAGACGGAAGACATCGTTCACATGAACATCGAATTTCTGCCGCTGAAGAGTTATGTGAACATCGTGGAAGGCAACGCCCTGCGCCTGGACTGGGCAGAGGTCGTGCCGAAGGACAGGCTGGACTATATCATGGGGAATCCGCCGTTTGTGGGGGCGCGCTTGATGGGTGCGGAGCAGAAGGCAGATGTTAACCTTACCTTCGCCCCCCCCCCCGTTGGAAAAATGTGGGAAATCTGGACTATGTATGCTGCTGGTACAAAAAAGCAGCAGACCTCATGGCCGGAACCACCATCCGGGCAGCGCTTGTTTCAACAAATTCCGTCACGCAGGGCGAGTGCGTAGCACTTCTATGGAAGCCTCTGTTTGAAATGGGTGTACACATTGACTTTGCGCACCGTACATTCCGTTGGGACAGCGAAGCCAGCAGCAAGGCGCATGTGCATTGTGTGATTGTTGGTTTCAGCCTTGCTCCCAATGACGCACCCCGTGCGATTTATACCGACGGAAGGCCACAGATTGTCGGCAACATCAATGGCTACCTGATTGATGCTGATAATGTATTTGTGGAAAGCCGTAATAAACCAATTTGTGATATTCCCACAATGAGTTTGGGTAATCAACCAATAGATGGAGGGCACTATTCATTTACTCAAGAAGAAATGGAGGAATTCACAAAAACTGAGCCGCAATCTGCACAGTATTTCCGTCCTTGGATGGGTTCTCGCGAATTCATCAACAGAATTCCTCGATATTTCCTATACCTGCGCGAGTGTTCTCCCGCTGAACTTAGGAAATTGCCGGAGTGTTGTAAACGCATCGAAGCCGTGCGTCAAAGCCGTCTGTCCAGCAATCGTGCTGTCACTCGAAAACTGGCTGATACCCCACGCGAGTTTGCGTTTACCAATATTTCCAACGGAACATATATTGTTGTTCCCGAAGTATCTTCGGAGCGCAGAAAATACATCCCCATGGGATTTCTAACGCCCGATGTTCTATGCAGTAACCTTGTGAAAATTGTCCCCAATGCTACACGGTACCACTTTGGCATTTTGACATCAAATGTCCATAATGCATGGATGCGCGCAGTAGCAGGCCGGCTAAAAAGTGATTACCGATACTCCAATACGGTAGTCTACAACAACTTCCCCTGGCCCACGCCCACCGACGCCCAGAAGGCCGCCATTGAGCACACCGCCCAGGCCATTCTGGACGCCCGTGCGCTCTACCCCGATTGCTCCCTGGCCGACCTCTACGATGAAGTCACCATGCCCGTGGAGCTGCGCCGCGCCCACCAGGCCAACGACAAGGCCGTCATGCAGGCTTATGGCTTCTGGGGCAGCGTGAAGACCGAGAGCGACTGCGTGGCCCGCCTGATGGAGATGTATGCCCGCCTGACGCAAACCAAATAACCCACAGGAGGTACCCCCATGGACAAATCCTTCCACGCCGGCAACCGCCGGCGGCTCTACGCCGAAATGAAGCCCGCGTCCCTGCTCATCATGTTCTCCGGCGAGGACATCCGCAAGACCAACGACGAGCACTGGCCCTTCTTCACCGACCGCAGCTTTTACTACCTCACCGGCCTCGATTCCCGCGATTTCGCGCTCATGGCCGTGAAGGACGGCTCCGGCAGCGTCTCCGAGCGGGTGTACATCCTCCCGCCGGACCCGCTGGCGGAGCGCTGGACGGGCCGGCGCATCAAGCCGGCAGAGGCCGAGGCCCTCTCCGGCATCGGCGACGTGCGCTTCGTCAGCCAGTTCGAGGGCGACCTCCACGCCCTGCTGGCCGGGGGCCACTACTCCGCCGGAACCAGCGAATTCGGCCACATCTACCTGGATCTGTTCCGCGTTTCGCCCCGGGACATCGACCGCCCGGCCCATAAGCTCCTCAAGCGCATCCAGTCGGACTACCCCTTCCTGCAGGTGGAAAACGCCAACGCCATCCTGCGCCGCCTGCGCCTGATCAAGCAGCCCTGCGAGATC
>JAFQQT010000057.1 GCA_017410455.1 Clostridia bacterium | reverse complement strand
TGGTGGCCTGGCGCTGAATGTCATTGAAGTAGGCCGGAACGGTGATGACCGCGTCGGTCACCTTCTCGCCCAGGTAGCTTTCGGCGTCCTCGCGGAGCTTGCGCAGGATCATCGCGCTGATCTCCTGGGGATTGTACAGCTTCCCGCCCAGCTCCCTGCGCCAGTCGGTACCCATGTGGCGCTTGATGGAGGCCACGGTGCGGTTGGCGTTCACCGCCGCCTGGCGGCGCGCAGCGGTACCCACCAGACGCTCGCCGCTGTCGGTGAAGGCCACGACGCTGGGGGTGGTGCGCTCGCCCTTGTCATTGGGGATGATGGTCGCCACGCCGCCCTCCACCACGGCGACGCAGCTGTTGGTGGTACCCAGGTCGATGCCGATGACCTTGCCCATAGGTGTCAGTCCCTTCTATATGTAAATGGTCTGTGAATGTGTCAGCCAGCATCCTGCCCCGGTCAGCAGCACAGGAACAGCGGCACGCAGCCTCCGCCGCTGCACATGTTCATCAGGCAGCACAGGTAGCACAGCGTCATGGGGTTGAAGCCCGCGCGGCTGTAGCCCTGGCCGTTGGCCGCATAGGTCTGCCCGGCGCGGCGATACTGGCTGAGCAGGCTTCGGTACAGGCCGTTGTTCGGGTCCATCTGGCAGGCGCGGGTCATGTGCTCAGCCGCCTGGATGGTGTTGCCCGCGCCGTGGTTGGCCACGCCGGAGAGGTAGAACCAGCGGGCGTTGCGCTGGGCGCTGACCACGTTTTGCAGGTGAGCGATGGCGGCCTGGTACTGCCGCTGGGTGATGGCGTGAATGGCCTGGCACACCAGCTCGGTGTCGCCGGGCTGCACGGTGGGCGGGGCCGCCTGGTAAGTCTGGAAGCTGCCGAAGCCGAAGAGGTCCTCGAAGCCGAAGCCGCCGAAGTCACTCTGCCAGCCGCCCTGGCCGCCGTACTGCTGGCCGCCGTAGCCGCCCTGCTGGCGCTGGCCATAGGGGTTGTAGCCGCTCTGCTGGCCGCCATAGCTGCCCTGGCCGCCGTAGCCGCCCTGGCCATACCCGCTGAAGGGGTTGCCGCCATAGGGATTGCTCTGCTGCTGGCGGGCGGCGTACTTCTCCGGGTTCATCAGCATATCATAGGCTTCGTTGAGTTCGTTCATCCTGCGGGCGGCATTGGGGTCATTGGGGTGCAGGTCGGGATGGCACTCCTTCGCCTTGCGGCGGTAGGCCCGCTTGATCTCCTCCTGGGTCGCGTTTTCCGACACGCCCAGCAGCTGATACGGGTTATTCACCATGGCCGTCCACCTCGCTTTCCTTGTCCTTGTTTCTTTTCTTCATTCGTGCTTTTTCCCGGCGGCGCAGGCAATCATCATAGCCCTGCCACAGGCCGGAATAGAGGATGTTGCGCAGGATCCCCTCATCCTGCACCAGCGGCAGGCGCTCGAAGGCCACCGAGGCGCCGCCCAGCAGCATCTCCAGCGTCGGGCGCATGTCCTCCGGCTCCCTGCCCATGAGCAGCACGGGGTTGTAGCTGCCCTTCCGGCTGTCCTTCTCCTGGTCGCAGACCGCGTCCAGCATGTAGATATACCGCCCCAGAGAGTCCCCGAATGCGGCCAGGGCAGGGGCCCAGAAGTCCGCTTCCATCACGAAGAGGGCAGCCATCAGCCGCCCGAAGCAGGCCGGCGCCGCATCCGGCGTATCGTCCCGGCGCTTTTCGATCTCCGCCTGCTCCTCCATGGCCGCTTCGATGGCGGCGCACTGCCGGGGCCAGCGGTTCTTCACATGCGCATAGTGCTTCTTCAGCAGGGCGGCAGTCGCCTTCGCAGGCAGGCTGCGGTCATCCGCCCAGTCGTCGCGGCACTTGTGGTACGTCAGGGCGATGGTCATGTCCGCGGCGTAATCGGTGATGGAGCTGGCCGCCCAGGCATGCTTCTTCACAGGGTGGGGCAGGCAGCGGGCCTCGCCCGTGGCTTCCTCCGGCTCGTAGAGGGAGGACAGGAACAGCGTCAGGTAGGTCAGGTCGTAGGTGAGCATCAGGCGGCTGAGCTGCCCGTGGCGCTTCCCCAGCGCATGGCACAGGCCGCAGTACACGCTGCGGTAGCGGGCCTGTTCCCCCTCCGTCAGGGTGGTCAGATCGGGCCTTACATAACCAAACATCGTTTCAGGCCCTCATCACGCTTTCTGGCTGAACTGGTTGCGGCACACCGGGCAGGTGATCATCTTCTCGCCCGAGCCGCGCTTCATGCGCAGGCGGTTGCGGCAGGAGGGGCAGCGGAAGTACTTGTGGGTCTTCCTGCCCTTCAGGCGCAGGAAGAACTGCTTCACCTCGCGGGTGATTTTCTCCGTGAACTCAATGTAGCGCTGGTTCTCGTCCCGGCGCTTTGCCACGTTGCGGCTGAGCATGCGGAAGATGGCATAAACCATCAGCACCGTGCTGATGATGCCCGGAATGGGCAGGAACATCGAAAGGATGGAAATGATGACGCTCCCCCACAGGGCATGGAAGGCCATGTTGTCCATGCCGTTGCGCCCCACCATGAAGCGCGCCATCATCATCTGGAAACGAGTGAAGAAACCCATGAAATAAGCCTCCTTAGGAAATAGCATCCTTATACATTATAGAGTATACTCAGGAATTTTCAACCGAATATGAACAGAAAACAGAAATTTACCAACTTGTTCACATCGAATTGAAAAAACAGCCTGCAGCCGCTATAATGTGAGATGAGCAAAACGAAGGGAGGCGCGGCGATGCTGCTGACCAATGCGGTGATCCCCACGGAAGAGGGCTTCCGGGCCGGGATGTGCGTGCGGCTGACGGATGGCCATGTGGCTGAAGTGGCCGGGTACCTGATCCCGGCGGCGGGCGAGGATATCCTCGACCTGGCGGGGGACTGCCTCCTGCCGGGCTTTGTGGACGTGCACATCCACGCCCATGGCGGGCACGACGCCATGCAGGGCGAGGCGGCCCTGCGCGCGATGAGCCGCGCGCTGTACCGGGAGGGCGTAGCGGCCTTCCTGCCCACGACCATGAGCGCCTCCCCGGCGGAGACGCGCCGTGCCGTCGCCGCCATCCGCGCGGTGATGGACAAGCCGGAAGCGCAGGGCGCGCGGGTGCTGGGCGCACACATGGAAGCGCCCTTCCTGAACCCGGCGAAGTGCGGCGCACAACAGCCGGAGCACCTGTGCCCGCCGGACTGGCAGACCTTCCTCGGCCTGACGGGCGGGGACATATCCGCCGTGCGGACGGTCACCCTCGCGCCGGAGCTGCCCGGGGCGGAGGCCTTCATCCGGCAGGCGGCGCAGGCGGGGATCTCCGTGTCGCTGGGGCACAGCGCCGCCACAGCGGAACAGACCCATGCCGCTGCCGACTGGGGCGCGACCCGCGTTACCCACACCTTCAACGCCCAGCCGCTCCTGCACCACCGCACCCCCGGCCTGGCCGGTGCAGCGATGGTGGATGACCGCCTCTATGCGGAGTTCATTGCCGACGGCGTGCACCTGCACGGGGATATCGTGCGGCTGCTCGTGCGCTGCAAGGGCGCGGAGAAAGCCGTGGCCATCACCGACGCGATGGAGGCCGCAGGGCTCCCCGACGGCGCGTATCAGCTGGGCGGCCAGCCGGTGACGGTGCTCGGCGGCGAAGCGCGGCTGGCCGACGGCACGCTGGCAGGCTCGGTGCTGACGATGCGTCAGGCGCTGGAAAATCTCATCCACCGTTTCGGCATTGCGCCCTTTGACGCGGTGCGCATGTGTACCCGCACGCCGGCGGAGTGCATCGGGGAAAGAACCCTCGGGCAGATCGTCCCGGGCAGCCCCGCGCCGCTGACGCGCTGGACGAAGGACTGGCATTTCATCGATATCATTGGAGGATAAAGCGATGCAGAAGATCGACCTTTCCGGCCTGTGGCGGGTGTATCTGGACGCGGAGAAAAAGCCGGAGCTCCCCGACGTTTACCCGGATGAAATGACGCTCCCCGGCACCACCTCCGCCGCCGGACTCGGCCCGGAGAATCCCGCCCGGGAGACCTACTTCCTCACCGACGCGCACAGGTTCGAGGGCTATGCGTGGTTCATGCGCACCTTCGAGGCCGGCAACTGGCAGGACATGACCATCCTCCTGCGCCTGGAGCGCACCCGCAAGACCACCGTGTGGCTCGACGGCGAGGAGATCGGCAGTCACTGCTCCCTCTGCGCGCCCCACCTGTATTTCCTGCACGGCATGGCGGCAGGGACGCACACCCTCGTCATCCGCGTGGACAACACCGATTACCCTACCCGCGGCGGCCACCTCACCAGCCAGGATACACAGTCCAACTGGAACGGCATCACAGGTGAAATCAGCCTGACGGTGGGCAAGTGCATCGTCACCGGCGTGCAGATCTTCCCGGACATTGCGGGCGGCAGCATCCGCCTGCGGGCGTATGTGGAGGGCGAGCACAGCGGCTTTGCCTCCGTGGGCCTGCCCGGGCAGATGGAGCAGCTCATCCCCGTCAGCGGCCATACGCTGGAGGGCACGCTGCCCCTCACCGGCAGCGAGGCCCTGTGGGATGAGTTCGCGCCGAATGTCCACACCCTCACCATCGACGTGGAGGGCGACGTGTACGAAACGACCTTCGGCCTGCGCAAGTTCGAGACGAAGGGCCGGAGCCTGCTGTGCAACGGCCGGGAGGTGTTCCTGCGCGGCAAGCACGACGGCCTGATCTTCCCCCTGACGGGCTACGCACCCACGGACGTCGAAAGCTGGCGCAGGGTGCTGCAGACCGCGAAGGACTACGGCGTCAACCACTACCGCTTCCACACCTGCTGCCCGCCGGAAGCCGCTTTCATCGCGGCAGATGAGCTGGGCGTCGTCATGTCCCCGGAGCTGCCCTTCTGGGGCACCATCCGCGAGCCGGGCGAGGAGGGTTACGACGAGGCCGAGAGCACCTTCCTCTTCGGCGAGGGCCTGCGGATGCTGGGCGAATTCGGCCATCACCCGTCCTTCGTGTTCATGTCCCTGGGCAATGAGCTGTGGGGCTCAAAGAAGGAGCTGAACCGCATGCTGGCGGCCTACCGCGCCTTCGACCCGGACAAGCTCTACGTATCCGGCGCGAACAACTTCCAGTGGGTGCCGGAGGTGCTTCAGGAGGAGGACGTGTTCGTGGGCGTGCGCCTGTCGGGCGAGCGGCTCATCCGCGGCAGCTACGCCATGTGCGACGCGCCCCAGGGCATTGTGCAGACCACCGCGCCGGAGTCCGTGACCAATTATGACCGCATGATCGCCCCGGAAATCGCCTCCGGCGAGGCCACCGGCAAGGCGGGGAAGATCGCCATCCAGTACGGCACGGGCGTGAAGTGGGTCGACACAGAGGACGCGCAGGCCTTCGTTCCCGAGGTACCCGTCATCAGCCACGAGGTCGGCCAGTACCAGTTCTACCCCGATTTTGACGAGATCGAAAAGTACACCGGCCCGCTGAAGGCCCGCAATTTCGAGGTCTTCCGCGAACGGCTGATGGCCGCCGGGCTGTGGGAGGATCACGAGCGCTTCTTCCGCTGCGCCGGGCAGCTGGCCATTGACTGCTACCGCCGGGAGATCGAGGCCTTCCTGCGCACCAGCGAGCTAAGCGGCTTCCAGCTCCTCGATCTGCAGGACTTCACCGGCCAGGGCACCGCGCTGGTGGGCGTGCTGAACGCCTTCATGGAATCGAAGGGGCTGCTTGCGCCGGAGGAATGGCGGCAGTTCTGCGCCTCCACGGTGGTGCTGGGCGGGTTTGACCGCTTTGTGTATGCGGACGGCGAGGAACTGCGCTTCTCCGTGCAGGTCAGTGAGTGTGATCCGAGCCGGGTGCACACCCACGTCATCTGCGAGCTGCTGGAGGGCGATACACAGCTGGCCGCACAGACCATCCCCGTCCTGCCCACCGGACGCCGCCTGAGCCAGGCTGTGGGCGTCAGCTTCGGGCAGGTCTGGGCCCATGCGAACCGCCCCGTGCGCCTCACCGTCCGCCTGACGCTGGATGACGGCACCCACAATAAGTACCCCATCTGGGTCTTCCCGGAGCACAGGGAGATCAGCATCTCCCAGAATGGTATCATTATGGGAGAAAAGAGGGTATGTTTTGTGAGATCCATCGCCGAGGCGAAGGCCAGCGATGCGCCCGCCATTGTGGTTCCGTCCGCCGAGGGCAAGCTGCCTGCCACCTACGCCAGCGACTTCTGGTGCTACCCGATGTTCCGCTCGATCTCCGAAAGCATGGGCAAGCCCGTGCCCATCGGCACGCTGGGCCTGTGCATCGATACGGAAAGCCCGTATCTGGCGGGCTTCACGGGCGAAGATTACACCACGCCGGCGTGGTATGAGCTGATTCAGACGGCGCACTGCGAGCCCTCCGCCATCCACGACCCCATCGTGCAAATGATCGACAACACCGAGCGCTGCCAGCGGCTGAACCTGCTGTGGGTCGAGGACGGCGTGCCCCACATGACCTTCCGCCTGTGGGAGAACCCTGGCGACGTTACCATCCGCGCCTTTGCCGCGTCCCTGCTGGAGGCTCTGACATGAAGCTGATTGCTCCCGATTACTACCCTGAATTCCGCTGCATCGCGGACAAGTGCCGCCACAGCTGCTGCATCGGCTGGGAGATCGACATCGACCCGGACACGCGGGAGCAGTACCGCCGTGTCCCCGGCGCATTCGGCGAGCGGCTAAACGCCGCCATCGACGACAGCGGAGAATACCCCGTTTTCCGCCTCTGCGCGGATGGACGCTGCGCGATGCTGAATCCGAGCGGCCTGTGCGACCTGATCACCCAGCTGGGCGAGAGCGCGCTGTGCCAGATCTGCGCTGATCACCCGCGATTCCGGAATTTCTGGGGACAGTCGAAGGTCGGGCATAGCCCGACTAGCGACAGCGATTGCTTGCAATCGCCGAGCGTAGCCAGCACTCGGCCCTGTGCCGAGGGATGGCCGAGAACAAAGGTCGGGCAAAGCCCGACTAGCGACAGCGATTGCTTGCAATCGCCGAGCGTAGCCAGCACTCGGCCCTGTGCCGAGGGATGGCCGAGAACAGAGGGCGGTCTGGGCCTGTGCTGCGAGGAGGCCGCGCGGCTCATCCTCACCCGCGAAACGCCCATGGAGCTCCTCACCCTGGAGGACGACGGCGCGGATGACGCGCTGGACGAGGAGGATGAGGCCCTGCTGGCCATCCGCGACACGCTGATCACCCTTATGCAGGAGCATGACACGCCCCTGCAGGAGCGGCTGGACGAGGTGCTGATGCTGGGCGGGCTGCCCATTCCGGAAATGAACTGGCCGCAGATCTACCGCGAGCTGGAGCGGCTCGATCCCGCGTGGGATGCGGCGCTGGACAGCCTCGCCGGAGCGCAGCATGCGCTGTCCCCCGCGCTGGATGTGCCCCTGGCGAACTTCTGCGCGTACCTGCTCTACCGGCATCTCCCCGGCGCGATGGAGGACGAGGACGTCCCCGGCCGGGTCGCCTTCTGCGTGCTGTCCACGCGCATGCTGATGGCCCTGTGCGCCGCAAAGCCGGGCTGCACGCCGGAGGACTGCATCGACCTGGCCCGCATGTACTCCGCCGAGATCGAGTACTCGGAGGAGAACATCGCCGCGCTGCTGGACACGCTCTGGGAGGAATGACGATGGAAAACCTTGCTGCATTTCACGCCCGGGTGGATGGCTTCATGCATGACAGCCTGCCGCGGGAGGGCGGCTTCCTCACCCGCGAACCCCTCAGGGAGAAGGTCGCGCCGGACGGGCGGATGCTGCCCTTCTTCGGCAACACGATGATCTATGACCTGCCCGATGCGGTCAAGGTGATGATCGGCAGCATGCAGACGCAGCTGCACCACCTTGGCGGCTGGTTCCTGGCCGAGCCGCTCTCCACCGACACGCTGCACCTGACCCTCCACGACCTGCTCAACGGCACGGACGAGGCGGCCCTGCAAGACGGCGTGGCGCACACCGGCGCACAGGCGGAGGCCATCCTCAGCGATATCCGCCGGGAGATCACGCCGCCCATCCGCCTGACCTCCGTGGCCGCCTTCAACATGGTGAATGGCAGCGTGGCCCTGGGCTTCGCGCCGGACACGGAGGCGGACTGCGCGGCCATCATGGCCCTGCACGCCCGCTATCAGGATGTGGTGCGCCTGAACTACCCCCTCACGCCCCATGTGACCCTGGCGTACTACAAGCCCGGCAGCTATGGGCGCGATATGGTGGACGCACTGGCGGAGGCGCTGCGGCGCATCAACCAGCTGCCGCCCGTGCACCTGGCGCTGTCGGCGGATATGCTGCACTACCGGCGCTTCAGCGATATGAACCATTACTTCTGAGGCACGCAAAAGGCCGCTCCCGTCAAATCAGGGAGCGGCCCTTTCCATTCAGTCCACGAACAGTTCCATGTCGATGCATTCCCACGTGCCGATGGGCATCGCGCAGTCCCGCCGGCCATACTCGCGGAAGCCGACGGCCTCATAGCAGCGTCTGGCGTTTTCGTTGCCGGCAAACACGCCCAGATCAATCCGGCTGGCATGCAGATGCTCCCTGACGTACTGCACGCCAAGGCGGAGCATCCCGCTGCCGCAGCCCCGGCCCCGCATCGCCGGATTCACGATGACGAAGCCGAAGCGGACGGTGTCGTCGTCATCCTCGCGGGGATAGCGGATGATGAAGTGCCCCAGCAGGCGGCCATCCTCATCCGCAGCCATCAGCGGAAAGAACCGGCCCGTCGCCGCCTGCTGCGCATACTGGCCGTTCACGTCCGCTCCCGTCAGCGGGAACCTGTTGAACCGGTCCGCAGACCAGCGGTACAGCTCCTCCTCGCTCCGGATCCAGCTGCAGATGACGGCCGCGTCTTCCGGCCGGTACGCCCTGAGAACCATGCGATGCGCCTCCCGTATACGTCAACGGCCGCCCCGGAAAAGCGAGGCGGCCTGTGTTGTCATGCGGCCTATGCCCGGTTCCGTGCAAACTCCACCGCCCCGGCGATGGCCGCCAGCAGCGGATCGTCCATGCGGCCGGTCACTTCCTCCAGCATCTCCGCCGGGATGGGGTAGATGACCTCGGCCAGGCTGGCAGCGATGGCGGCGATGGTATCGCTGTCGCCGCCGATGGAGATGGCGCCGGAGATGGCGTCGGTAAAGTCAGCCGCCTCCAGGAAGGCCACGATGGCCTGGGGCACGGACCCCTGGCAGGAGGCGTTGAACGTGTAGGTATCGCGGATCTCGTTGAGGGTGAAGTTGAGATCATAATGGCGGCCTGCGTAGGCGCGGACGGCCTCCTTGTCCCCGGTCTGGCGCAGGAGGAAGATGCACCCGGCCACGACAGCCGCACCCTTAACGCCCTCGGGGTGGTTGTGGGTCACGGCAGCGGAGATCTCGCCCAGCTTTTCCGCTTCCTCAAGGGTCCGGGCCACCCAGCCCGCGTAGGACACGCGCATGGCCGAGCCATTGCCCCAGCTGCCGTAGGGCTGCGGATCATCGCTCATCATCCAGTCGCAGAATTTGCTCCCGTATCCCGCCGCCGGGAACCGCTGACCAAAGCGCCGCAGCTCCAGGCGCACCGCGTCCGTCAGCACCTGCTCAGCTTCCGGGGCCGCCATCCAGTCCTGCGGCAGATGCGCCAGCCCCGCATGCAGCCCGCGGGCCACCGCGCAGCTCAGCACGGTATCATCCGTGTAATGCGCACCCTCGGCGATCAGGTGCGCGTCATCAAGCCTGTAGCGGATGTTGCGCAGCTCATAGATGGACCCCGCGGTATCGCCGCAGGCCACGCCCATCATGACAGTCAGATCCGTCCTGGAAGGATCAGCCCACGCCCGGAGGGTAGGATTCACGCACATCGCAGATACCTCCTGTATACAATGCAACACATGATACTTCATCATAGCACAGCGCTGCTGATTTGTAAAGAGAAAGTGAGTTCCCCCGTTCCGGCAGGCAAAAGGGCGCGCCGCCACGCTGGCAGACGCGCCCTCCGGGATTCATTGTGTCGGTCTTACTCGCCGGTGAACTGCCACCAGCTGGCCGTCACGTCGCCTGCGAAGACGAGGGTGACATTGGTCTGGCCGCTGACGGAGGCACAGGGGACGGTGATCTCCCCCATGGCCGTGCCCGCCGCCAGGGCGATCTCGCACAGTACCGCATCGCCAGCCATCACGCGCACCGCGCCGCCGTTTTCAGAGGCCGCACAGAGCGTGAAGTCCGCCGCGCCGCAGGAGAAATCCGCGCCGGAAACCTCCAGCCAGTCGCCGGTGGTGGCAACGGTCAGGGCCGCATCGGCATAGCCGGTGACCTCAAGGCCCGCCTGGCGGGCCATGGTCTGCGCGGAAACCTGCTGGTAGGGATCCAGCGCCATCAGCTGCGCAACGCCCGTCATCGTGCCCTTCACCGGGCCGAGGGAGCCATCGCCATTCACGGGCAGCACGTCGATCTGCGGGCTGCGGTAGTTGCCGGTGATGCCCATGGCCTGCTCCACCGGGCGATTGTGGTACAGGAGATAGAACGTATCGCGGAACTCGACGATGGAGTGATGGTTGTTGCCATACAGGCCGAAGAACTTGCCCTGATTGGCGAAGAGCTGCCCGCCGTAGGTGAAGGGGCCCATGGGGCTGTCGGACACCATGTACTGGATCGCGCCGGACTCCATGCCGTAAGGATTGCCGCCCGTGTTCCAGTTGGAGCAGTAGCTGTAGTAGTAGGCGTCGCCGATCTTGTTCATGCCGCTGTCCTCAAAGAGGTAGGGCACGTCGATGACCTGCGGTTCGCCGACGATGGAGATCATGTCCTCCCCCAGCTGCACCACGCGGGCGGTGCCGGGGTCGGCGTCCTGGCCCGCAGGCACGCCGCCGCCGAAGTAGAGGTAGCCGGTGCCGTCCTCATCGACGAACACCGCCGGGTCAAAGAGCCACACCACATCGGCGCAGTTGGGGGTGGAGCGGGAGATGAGGGCATGGCCCAGCGGGTCCGTCCAGGGGCCGGCTGGGTCGTCCGCCGTGAGGACGATCACGCCATTGCCATTGTTGCAGCAGTAGAGGAAGAACTTGTCCTCGCCGTTGATCACCTTGTGGGCGGCACAGGGCGCCCAGGAGTTGCTGGCCCAGGTGGCAATGCCCTTGCGGCCCGCCACCGGGATCGCGCCGTGATCCGTCCAGTTGACCAGGTCAGCCGAGGAGATGCAGTTGATCTTGTTGACCTGGCCGTAGCTGTTCTCCTTCACCGTGCCATCGGCGGCGTACTCGATCACGTCGTTGGTGGTGTAGACATAGAGGCGGTCGTTCCAGACCAGGTAGCCCGGATCGGCACCGAAGCGCTGGGTGAAGAGGGGATTGCCATTACCGGCCTTCTTGTAGCCGGTCTGCAGGGTCAGGGCGTCGAAGTACGCGGCCAGCTCCTCCGCGCTTTCGGGCATAACAAAGGGCTCGTAGGTCACCTCGTCCGCTGCGGCCACGGGGGCCACATCTGCCGCGTAGAGGCAGAAGTTGCGGATGATGAAGTTCGTCTTGGCCTCGCCGCCCTCCACATAGAGGATGAAGGAGTCGTAATCGCCCGCCGTCCAGGTGGCGGAGATGGTGGCCCACTCGCCCTTCTTCACCTCGGCAAAGGCGATGTTCTCATAGGAGGTCTCGCCGCCCAGCTTGCGCTCGCAGGAGAGGATGAAGCGGCCGGAGTCGATCTGGCTCTGCTTCACTTCCACGGAGATCTCGTAGGTCGTGCCGGGCTCCAGGTCGAAGGGGCGGCCGGGGGAGTTCCACGTGGCGGTGCGCCCGCCGACGTAGAGGCCATCGGCGCAGATGAGCACGGAGCAGCCGCGGCCATACCAGCCGTCGGTGTTTGTGGTGAAGTCGGATTCGTAGCTCTGCACCTCGGCGCAGGCCACGGCACAGGCCAGCAGCAGACATGCCAGCAGGATGATGAGCTTCTTCATATCGTTACCTCCCTGTCAGCGGATATCCATGGTGAAGTCGCGGAAGCAGGCACTGCCGCCCCACGCCCGGGTGGAACAGGTGAACAGGCCGACGCGGCAGCCCATGAAGTGATCCAGCCGGTAGACCAGCTGGTGCGTGTCTCCCACGCCCTGCCAGCTTTCGCCCGCGAGGAAGGAGAAGCGCACCGTGTCCGCGTCAAAATCGAAATCGGCGCGGAGGCGGACGGCGGCGCCGGGGGCGGGGATGCGCACGACCTCCGCAGGGACAGCGTCCTTTGCCGCAGCCTTGCTGACGAGGCTGAGGGCGAAGCCGTCCTCCGTGCGGGTCAGGCCCAGCTGGCTGAAGCAGCCCTGCAGGGCGCACAGGCCCGCGTGGTCGCCCACGTTGAGACCGCTGCCGTCCACGGTGACCTCTGCCGTCATGGCCGGGCCGAAGCAGCGCTGGGTCAGGGTGTTGATGGTCTGGGTGCAGTCCCCGGCGAGGCGGTCGGTCATGATGTGCAGGCCGTCAGCGTCGCTTTCCACCAGGCCCGGGTGCGGCTCGTGGTTCCACTGCCACAGCACGCTCCAGCCCTCCGTCAGCGGGTCAGAGGTGAACAGCGGCGCGTACGCGTGCTCCGGGCGGGAGGAGGGCAGATCCAGCTGTTTGGGGACTTCATCCACCACCGGCCAGCCATCCACCCAGCGCATGGGAACCACCACCGGGATGCGCCCCACCGCGCCGTGATCCTGAAAGAGGAACAGCGCCCAGCTGCCATCGTGGAGCTGCACGGGGCCGCCCTGGGCCACGCCGGCGTGGCGGCCGTCCAGATCCAGCTCCATGAACTTGCCGCCCTCCCAGGGGCCTGCGGGCGTGCGGGCGCGGAAGCAGCCCATCGCGCGCATCTCCTCCGGCGCCCAGTGGATGCAGAAGACGTAGTACCAGCCGTCATGCTTCAGCATGTGGCTGCCCTCCCAGCCCAGGCGGGGGTTGTCGTCCACCACCACGGTGGACTCGATCCCGTCCGCCTTCCTTGCGCAGAGGTCGGCCGTCAGCTCCGTCACGCGGACGTGGCGGTTGCCGTGGGCGATGTAGACCCGCCCGTCATCGTCAAAGAGCAGGCCGGGGTCGTACCAGAAGCCGTTCATCTCCTGGCGAACCCAGGGGCCCGCCGCATCCTCCGCGGTGAAGTGGTAGGAGTGTCCTGTATCATTGGACGTAAAGACGATGTGGAACAGCCGCCCATCGTGTTTGAGGGAGGAGGCCCACATGCCCTTGCCGTAGATGTGGCCCTCGTCCATGCGCTGCCGGGCCGTTTCGCCCAGCGCATCGTAGACATAGCCGCAGTGCTCCCAGTGCATCAGGTCGTAGCTGCTAAGGATCTGGCAGCCGGGGAACATGTGCATCGACGTGGAGCTCATGTAGTATGCATCTCCCACGCGCACGACGTCCGGATCAGGATAGTCGGCGTGAATGACAGGGTTGATTCCCTTCATGGGTGGCACCTCCTGTTGATGGCAGATCGGTCGTCAACCTGTGCAATTCGGGCAATGCCCGCTGTATACAATGTTCTCTGCTGATATCATAGCAGGAATGATCGGCGGATGACTTCTTAACCGTTGCTGCATTGTATGCAAACTTTGCCGAATGGAAGGTGCCGCACGCCGCCTCACTCCTGCGAATAAGCGAAGCTGAACCCGTGCTCCTGCGCCAGCTGCGCAGCCTTGCTCCCCTCGCGGACCACCAGCACAGGGCCATCTCCTGCATGTCGTACACCACGCCGCCGATGATCTGATATGCGGGCCAGGCCGCCAGCAGGGCTTCCATGTCCAGCATCGTGCAGCCCCGGAAGGGATAGTCCGCCATCTCCACCAGGCTCTGCGGCAGGGTGATCTCCGTCAGCGCCGTGCAGTTGGCGAAGGCGTCCACGCCGATGTACTCCAGAGAGTCCGGCAGCGTCACCGCCATCAGCCCGATGCAGCTGTCGAAAGCCCGCTCCCCGATGGTTTTCACATTCGCAGGAAGAACGAGGGTCGTCAGGTTGCTGCAGCCATGAAAGGCCAGCATGCCGATGTGCTCCAGCGAATCCGGCAGCGTCAGGGAAACCATGCTGTAGTTGCCCTGGAAGGCCTCCCTGCCGATGGCGCGCACGCCCTCGGGAATCGCGAACACCTCCACCTCCGCGCACCACTTGAAGGCGTAATCCCCGATCTCCCGGAGCGTGGAGGGCAGCGTCACGGCCGTCATCTCGTAGCTCCAGTAGAAGGCGCCGACGCCGATGCGGGTCACGCCCTCGGGGATCACCACGGACTGGAACACATTCTCCTGCATCGCCCTGTCACCGATAGCCGTGACGGCATAGCCGTCCACCTCCGCAGGGATCACCAGATCAATGCGGGCCATGTCGTCCAGATAGTCCACAAGCTCCGCCGTACCGTCCTCCTGCAGCACATAGACCCAGTTGCCGCTGATATGCCGGGTCATCTCCGTTTCCGCCAGGGCGCAGGGCAGGCACAGCGCCAGCACCAGCAGGCAGATCATCAGCTTCCTCATCCTTCACAGCCTCCGGTTCATGCTCCTGCAGCGCACAGCCGCAGGGCTTTTCATCCCGATCAACGCATGGACGGGGGCAGATTCCCCCTGCGCCACGCTCACCAGACCTCTTCGCCCTGCTGGTCGATGATGTGCAGCATGCCGTCTGTCACCCAGGCGAAGTGCTCCTCTGTCGCGTTGCAGGAAGACCATGCATCAGCCTCATCCCCCGTGACGGTCAGCAGAACCCTGCCATCCCGGTTGAGGACGTACACCAGGTCGTCCTCCTCCAGCTCATTCACCGCGATGAAGAAGCCGCCCACGGCCGTGTCGATCTCATCATACATGCAGGGGACGACCGGCTGCCCCTGCGCGTCCACCACGCCGTACAGCTCGCCATCATCGACGATGAACCGGCCCCCGCCCGTATAGATCAGGTCCTCCCAGCTGCTGACAAAGCACATGCGGCCATCTGCAGCATATGCCGCCGTCACGCCGTCGGGGCCGGTCAGCACCGCATACTCGTAATCCTGCACCCGGAACAACTCGTAGGTGTTTCTTTCATACGCCACCGGCAGCAGCATCTCGCCATCCGCCGAGAGCAGGCCGAACAGCCATGTATCCTCACGCGTTGCCAGCCACAGGTTCCCGGACTCCGCCACATAGTAACCATGTACCGCCTCATCCACATAGAGGATGTTGCCCGCGTCATCGGCCAGCACCCAGCCCTGGTCATACCACTGCAGATACCGCGCCGGGGCGATCTGCACGCGCCGGACCTCACCGTTCATGTAGGTGATCTCCTCCGTATCCACTGCGACCAGCCGGCCATGGGCATCATAGAGGTGCATTTCCCCCTGCTCATCCACCGCCAGAACGAACCGGTCCAGCCAATCCGCGATGAAGTAGGCCATCTGCATCTCACAGGGGACGATCACATGGCCCTGCAGGTCGACCGCACCATAGCAGATCCCATCGCGGCGGCCACGGCTGTCCAGCTCGTAACTGCTCACGATCGCCATGCCATCGCCGATAGCATCCACGTCATCCCACTCGCAGGGAACCACCAGCTCGCCATCCAGGCGCATCACGCCCCACTGGCCATCCCGCTTCACGGCGATGTACTCCCCATGCATCACGCCCACATCATCGTACTCATGGGCGCGGCGAAGGGCGGGCAGCGCCACATTCACCTGCGCCAGAAGGCTGCGGCAGCTTTCCAGCCGCACAGGCGCATCCGGCAGGTAGGGCAGGGCCGCAAAGGCCGCCTCCGCCGTGGCCAGCAGGGACTGCGCCGCCTCCAGATCCGCCAGCGTGCCCCGGGCGAGGGCCGCTTCCGCCTTCATCCAGGCCCCCATGCCGGTGTGCCAGGCCGCCTGCACCGCGCTGTCCTTGAAGTCCCCAAGGGCCGTGAAGGCCGCCACAGCCACGTCGTGATCCCCGGCTTCAGCAAAGGCCAGGCCCCGGCAGTAGATGGCCATCTGCGGCGCATCCATGTAGCCAGTGAGGGCCGCGAAGGCCTCCGCTGCCCCGGCATAGTCGCCGGCGAGCATCAGCAGCGTCGCCGCCTCGTAGCGCGCAGCGGGCGTTTCCTCTGCCATCGCGCAGGGGCACAGCAGCAGCACGGCGCACAGCAGCGCCAGCATCTTCTTCATCATCGTTCATCCCTCCCGTGGGTCGTTATCCTTATGATACCACAGCCCTGCGGGTTTGTCACCCCCGCGCATCCGGCGACGAATTTTGTCGTCCTGAGCGGGCTGCGGCGGCAGGAATTCACCCCCGCTGCAGCGAATGAACCGTAGGATGGAAGAAATACCGGACCCCATCCGTTATGTGGTTGAATAACCCCCGCGAGGTGATCCTGATGAGAATCCTCAGACCCCTTCTGCTCCTTCTTGTAATGGTGCTGCTGGCCGCGCCCGCGCTGGCCGAGGACGTGTGCGTGGTGAAGAATGCCGCCACGGCCTCCTCCCTGAGCACCGACTGCAGCTACCTGCGCGTGCGCTGCCCGCTGGACGGCAGCGTCCCGGTGACCCTCACCATCCGCGACAGCTGGGGGTACCTGCTCTATCAGCGGGACTACGGCCTGTGCAGCGGCGAGTTCTGCTCCGAAGACGTGTACCTGCGCCTGGACGGCAGCAGCGTCACCTACACGGTGAGCCTGAGCTGCGGCAGCGACGCCTACCAGTTCCGCGTGACCCGCACCGCGCCCCGGCTGACGGACACCGGCGTGACCGCCAACGGCATGCCCCTTTCGGAAATCACCGGCAGGCGGGACAACAAGGCCGCCGTGCTGATGGACGTCTACGCCCTGGAGGGCAGCACCCTCACCGTGCCCCTGACCAGCAACGGCATGCAGCTGGGCTACGCCAACCTCACCGTGGAGGATGGCCAGCTGACCGTTTCCGCCGTGCTGACGGTGGATGGCACAATCGAGAAAGCCACGGTGTATGTCGCCCGGGACGCCGTGACCGCCGCAACCCTGGGCACCAACCGCTTCACCGGCACGAAGGCGAAGCTGAACCGCGCCATTGACCTGCACGGCTCCCCCTATGCCGCCGTGGTGGTGCAGCTGACCGTTTCCTACGACGAAACCACCGCCCAGCCCTTCCAGGAGGATTCCCACTTCCTGAAGGAGCAGCGCGAGCTGTGGGAAATGATGATGCTGACCACCGCCAACGAAGCCGTGGGCTGACAGATGCACCGAACCCCCGACGACCCTTCTCAAGAGGTCGCCGGGGGTTTTTGTGTTGCTGTATCAGGGTAATTTTCGGGATTCATTCGTTACCGGGGGTATTTTTCGGGAATGGGGTGGTTTTCGGGAGCCATCACCCATTGGCGCACATGAACCCCTGCTCACGGGCGATCCGCTCCGCCGCCGAGCCGGGGTGGACATGCATCAGCACATTCCCGCAGCCCTCGAAGGCGTCCGGGGCGATCTCCTCCACCGCGTCCGGCAGGTAAACGTCCTTCAGGTCGCTGCATCGGGCGAAGGCGCGGGGGCCGATGACACGCACCTGCGGGGGGATCACGATGGCCGGCAGGTTATCGCAGCCGGAGAACATGCGCTCCGGGATTTCCTGCAGCCCCTGGGGCAGGTGGATGAAGGCCAGCACGCGGTTGCCCGAAAACAGCCCCGGTGCAGCGCCAGTCACCGGGATGCCGCCAAGCTCCTCCGGGATGCTCAGCTGCTGGTAGGGCCCGCGGCAGCGCGTGATGCAGCCCGTTTCGTCCAGCGTGACGTCCGCCGCTGTGGCGGTGTGCAGCGTCCGGGTTTCCGGCGTGTCCGTGCCGCAGCCGATGCGGGAGAGCGCAGGCGCGGCGAAGGGCAGCGCCACCAGCGCCAGGAAGCAGATCACCGGCAGCACCTCGCTCTTTCCGGCAGAAATCACCGTCACACCGCCTGCTGCGATCACCGTTCCGATCAGGATCCACGTCAGCCGCTGTCCCACGCGGGGGTTCTTCTTCCAGCCCCTGGGAGGCTCCACCTCCGGCCAGGGCGCGCGATTCATATCAGCCATGTGCCTCCTCCTCTCCTGTGTAGCGGAAGTCGCGGAAGGTCGCCTCCGCCCCCGCGCCGCTGACATAGCAGCCCACATAGGCGCCGATGAACCCGCCGGCGGTCTCGCTCCCCAGGAAGCTGCCGTCCGCCAGGGCCACCTCCGCACCGTTCACCAGCAGGCGATGCGCCTGCCCGCAGGCGGCAATGCCCACGCGGACTTCCGCCTCCGCCGCGCCCTCCCAGAGCACATCCACATGCCGGGGATACTCGCGGGGGTTGAGGTAGTCGGGTTTGCCGCACTTCTCGCTGCGCACCGCGCGGGCCACCACACCCTGCGCCGTTCGTGTCACGCCCACCCGGAGGTGGTTGAAGCCGTTCTGCAGCAGCATGAAGCCGGCCTCGCCCGATTCGGGGGCGGTGAGCGTCACCTCCGCCGCAAATGCGCTGTGCTGCTGCCGGCGGCCATAAAAGCCCGGGCAGCCATTGGGGACAGGCATGCGGGGCAGATCATCCGGGACGAGCCAGTCCAGCGGGCTGCGCAGGGTCAGCGCGTGCCTCCGGGCCACGAAGGTTTCCGGCGCGGGCGTGCCCAGGGTGTTCCAGCACAGGGCGGTGAAGTCATCCTGATCCACGGGCGGGAAGGGACGCTGCGGCAGCGCGGGCGCGGGGTAGAGCCACTCCACGCGGCCCGTGCCGGGGCTGACCACCGGCCATTCCCCCGACCAGTCCACCGGGGCAATGAAGGTCTCCCGCCCCATGTTCTTGTGATACCCGCCGATGAGCCGCGAAGCCAGCGCCACCATGTACCACGCGCCATCCTCCAGCTGCACCAGGTCCGCGTGGCCCACGTTGCAGATGGGGTAATCCAGCCCCAGGTGCCGGTGGGTCAGGATAGGGTTGCCCGGGTAGCCCTCGTAGGGCCCCAGCAGGCTGCGGCTGCGGGCGATGGTCACGGCATGGTAATCCTCCGTGCCGCCCTCGGCGATGAGCAGGTAGTACCAGCCATCCTTCCGGTAGATATGCGGCGCCTCCGGGCTCCAGGCGTTCACCATCGCGCCCTTCCAGGCCAGCACCCGCTCACCCACGATGCAGTCCCGCGCCAGATCGATCCCCGCCACCCACACGCCGGGGTCGTGCTCCGCCCAGTCCGTCGTGGCGGTCATGTAGCAGCGGCCATCCTCATCCCAGAAGAAGGAGGGGTCGATGCCCTCAGCGCCCCGGATCACATGGGGCTCGCTCCAGGGGCCCGCAGGATCCTCCGCCGTGACGTAGAAGTTGCCCATGCCGCTCACGTTGGTTGTGACCATGTAGAACAGCCCGTCATGATGGCGGATGGTGGGGGCGTATACGCCGCCGGACATGTATCGCCAGTCCAGCGGCAGCTGCTCCGGACGGTCGAGGCAATGCCCCAGCTGCTCCCAGTGCACCAGGTCGCGGCTGTGGAACACCGGCACGCCCGGGAAGTAGCTGAAGGTGGATGTGACCATGTAGAAGTCTCCGCCCACGCGGCAGATGGACGGATCCGGGTAGAACCCCGGCAGAAGGGGATTGTGCAGCATCGCCGTTTCACCTCAACGGATCGTTTTCTCCATTATATCACACATCCGCCGGAGGGCAACAGGAATCTTTGCGGGATGCTCAGCCCGCCGGGATCTCCCTGTGCAGCGTCAGCCACTGCGCCAGCAGGGTCAGGAACTCGCCATTGCTGGGGCAGTCCGCCACGCAGCTGAAGGCGCGGCCCATCAGCTGCCGGCAGCGTTCGCCGCCGCCCCGCTCCCAGGTGACGGCCACGGCATGGCGGATCCCCCGCTCCACCGCCGACGCAGAAGCCCCATGCTCCCGGGCGATGGCCGGGTAAAGGCGGCGGCCCAGCCCCCTGAGCACCTCCGGCTGCTCCAGCGCCAGCGTCAGCGCCGTGCGCAGGTACCCATAGCCCCGCAGGTTCGTGGGCACGCCCACCGCCGTCAGCAGCGATGCGACCCGCGCCGGAGGGGACTGCTCCTCCGCCTGTGCAAAGGGGCTTCCCGCCGTCACGCGCCCCACCACCCGGCAGGGCACAGCCCCTTCCATCCGCTCCGAATGCGCATCCACCGCCACCAGCAGCAGCATGCCGCTCCCGCCCTCCGGCCAGCAAAGCCTGAACATATCCATCCCGGCGCCTCCCCGCAAAAATCGTACAGCTTCGTGTTTCTTCCGCCTGTGAGGCCAGTATAGCACGCCGCCACGCCGCGGGAAACGGGAAATCCTGTCGCTTACGCACTACCTTTGTCGAAAAAAGGCGGCGCGGCTGCCTGCGCGTGCGCCCCTGTCGCAGCGGGTCGGATCGCTGCAGGGTTGGCAGCGACCGACAGGCCGCAAATCTTCGCGCCCATCAATGCACCGCGCCCATCCGGGCAGCAAAAAAGGACGCACCGGCGAACCGGTACGTCCCGTATCTGATTGACCTCAGGAGAGGTGGTCGGCCTGGCGGCGGGTCAGGTCGGCGGCGGCGTTGACGCGGGCCATGCGGGTCTGGATCTCCCGCAGGCGGGCATTCTCGCTGCGCAGGGTCTCCATCGCCTCGGAGAGCTGCTTCTCCGCCTCGCGGTTCTCCTGCTGCACGGCTGCGGCGTCCGTCTGCGCCTGCTCACAGGCCTGACGGACCTCCGCCATACGGTGCGTGATGTTGTCATACTGCCGCATGATCGCCTCATGCTGCGCGGTGTCCGCCTGCAGCTGCTCCGTGGCCTTGTCCAGCTCACCCTTGAGCAGCGTGACGGTCTTCTGCGTCTCATGCACGCGCTGTACGATCTCGTTCACCTCGCCGCCCAGGCGCTGGGCCAGCGCAGCCGCCTCCGTCATCTGCCCGTGGAGGATCATCTCCACCAGCTGCACCATCTCCTCGTTGCTCTGCCGGGGCTGGCTGCGCAGCTGCGTCAGCTCGGTGTGGATGGCATCATACTCGCGGCGCATCTTCGCCAGGGCCTGCTGGCACTCCGCCAGCTGCGCCTGCAGGGCGGTGCCCTCCGGGGCAATGGCGGGCTTTTCGGGCGTTTCCTCGCCAGGCACGGGGATCTTGCCCGCAGCGCTGGCATCCGCCATGGCGATCTTCTCGCGGGGGTCGGCCGCCGTCGCGCTCAGCCTGGCGGCACGCTCCGCCACGGGCGTGTTCATGCAGACCACCAGGCCGCTGATGCGGGCGCGCAGCGCGTCATCCACCACCGCCACGGGCAGAACGCCCATGTCGGACTGGCGCTGCACCTCCGGCCAGGTGATGCGCACGCCACTGGCCATGGTGAAGGGGAAGCCCGGCCCGATATCGCGCGGGAAGCGGCGGGGGCCGTTGAGCACGCCCTCGTAGCACTCCCAGAGCGCGGCGGCGTCCAGCAGGTACATGTAGCCAGGCGCGCCATCCTCCAGCCGCCGGGCATAGTGCGCCAGCAGCTCGCAGGAGGCGCCAGCAGTCAGCTCCGCGCGCAGGGCCTCGCGCAGGGTGTTGTAATAAGTCTTGCGGTTTGTGTTGCTGCGGACGAGTTCATCCCCCCGCAGATCCTGGCAGAAAAGCTCGTATGCCTTCATCGTCCTGTCTCCTTTATGTTCGTCATCCCTATTGCTCATCGCTCATGTAGGCCGCCGACCTGCGCCTCGTGCGCACCACCGGCCGCAGGAGGGTGCTTGCCTGACCGTCCGCGTCGATGGTCTGCATCCCCGGGGTCTCCACCGAGGCGATCTCCTGCTCCTGCGCCGGGCCATCGCTGCCCGTGGCGTTGGCGGGGCTGTGCTGCTGGCTGTCAAATCCGCTGCCGGCCTCCGGCGACACCACCTGCAGCCCCAGCTGCAGCAGCGCCTGTTCCATCCGGTTCATCTGCACATTGAGCTGCGCGGAGAAGGCCGCCAGCTGCTGCAGGAACTGCTCGTCCGCGCCGTGGGCCTGCGCCTGCCCCACCAGAGCGGGCGTCTCCCGGCTGGTGGTGGCCAGCAGCCCTGCATAGGCCTGCGCGAGGAAGTGATAATCCGCCTCCGCCAGGCGCTTGCGGTATTCCTGCAGGCGCTCATCCAGCGTTTCCAGCAGCTCGCGGGTATGGGCGGCGCAGGCGGCAGCCCGGCGGGCGTCCTCCTGCATGGCCTCGCGGCGGGCTGCCTCCCGGCCCTGCTGTTCCTGCTGCGCAGCCTGCATGAGGGCGCTGTGCATCTCCTGCTCGGCCTGCGCGCGCTTCAGGGCCATCTCAGCGGCCAGATCGCTCTCCATCTGATAGCGCCGCGCATCGATCTTGTTCTGCAGCTGCCTGGTGATCACGCCCTCCTCCAGCACCGTCACGCGCTCCAGGAGCTCGTCCCGCTCGGTGCGCAGGGCGCGGTTATCCTCCTCCAGTGCGCGGTTGACGGCCCGCAGGCCGGCGATCTCGCGGCTGACAGCGCGTTCGGCCATCACCGCGGGGGTCTGATCCCGCGCCGACACCAGCTGCCAGCTGATGTTGCGCAGCCGCAGGAGCATCTCGGGCATCTGCGCGTCGTCCACGCGGAAGCCCGGGTGCTTCTCCATTTCCGCCCAGGTCAGCGGAGCGTCCGGGCCCCGGAGGATATGGGGCACATGCTGCGAGGCGTCCTTCATGCGGCGGCCATCCACGATGGCGGCGAAGCACTCCCGCAGCACCGCAAACTCCAGCGCAGGCAGGGCCGCGCCCGTACACCCGGAGATCATCTCCTCCAGGAATTCGCTGCGGCCATCCACGGCCAGCTCCTGGTGCAGCGTATCCCTCAGGCGGATGAAGTACTCCTGCCTGGGCGTGCGGTTCTCAGCATCGCGGCGGACAGCGAGGTCCTCCCTGTACATTTCAAGGGCAGTCATGGCCGGCCCTCCTTTCCCGTTTCATGCTCTACAACGCTGGCGGAGCGCTGCTTTCACATCCCCCGGCGCATTCTTTTCGCTTGCTGTCAGTATACCATTTTCCACCCGGCAGTTCAAGACGGCGGAGAAAGAAATCCGGCGGCCCGGATGTAAAATGCTGCGCGATGGCTTCCCTTTTGCCCGGGAACGTGGTATCATAGAAGGGTATGCAGATCAACCGTAACCCGGGCGCAGCCCTGCGACCCGCGAAAGGAGATACCCGATGATGAAGCGAATGATGCGCCTGCTCAGCCTGACGCTGCTGCTCATGCTGGCAGTGCTGCCCGCCGCACAGGCAGCTTCCACGCCCACCCCGTCCCCGGTGGTCATCCGCCAGACCCCCGCCGAGCCCCCGCAGATCATCCGCGATATGCTGGACATCGCCTACGCCGAGTGGGAGGAACTGGCCGGCAAGACCCTCTCGCGCACCAACAAGTACACCGAGTGGCGCGGCAAGGGCGTCAGCTTCGGCTGGTGCGCCGGGTACATCACCTGGTGCATGATGGAGGCCGGCGTGCCCCAGTATGAGATCGAGCACTTCCTGGACACCTCGAACGACACCGCAGAGGGCTTCTACCCCGTGGAGGGCGTGATGCACGTTCAGGAGGCCGGCGTGGGCAAGCTCCTGCGCGCCTATCAGCGCATGAACCGCACCACCATGATCCCCCAGCCGGGCTACATCCTGGTTTACGGCTGCTCCTACAACAAGACCATCCACGTGGGCCTGGTGTATGACGTGATCGACCTGGGCGGCGGCCGCTACCGCATCACCACCCTGGAGGGCAACATGTCCAACCGGGTGAAGATGTACATCCGCGACTACGACATGAACGCCACCATCAACACCAACAACCGCAAGTCCACCAACCTCACCGTCATCCCCGAAAGCGAGCGCACCCTGCCCGAGAGCACCTATGTGGATTACTCCATCCCCACCGCCAAGCCCTCCGACGGCGCCAGCAACAAGTATACCTACTACGTCCATTGCTTCCTGATGCCCTGGGTGCCTGAGGAGGTCACCGCCACGGCAACGCCTGCCCCCACAGCGGAGCCCACCCCCGCGCCCACCGCAACGCCTGCCCCCACGGCAACCCCCGCACCCGTGGCAACGCCCACCCCCACAGCAGAACCCGAAGCCACCGCCACGCCGGAGGTCACCGCGACCCCCGCGCCGGAGGCCACCGCCACCGAAGCTGCCACAGCCACCTCTGCACCGGAGGCCACCGCTGAACCCACCACGGAGATTCCGGATCCCGAATCCCCCATTCCGGATTCCCCCACCTACCCCTGCCAGGGCAAGGACGGCACCTGCCCCTACATCACCCGCAGCGAAGCCGACCCCTTCTGCCGCGCCTGCGACCGCAACGACAACGGCGTGGAGGACGCGCTGGAGTAAGCCCAGCACAACCGCATAACACAAACGCGCCTCCCCGGGCCATGACAGGTCAGGGGAGGCGCATTTTCATATTCTCTTACTTGCTGCTCTCACGCGTATAGTTCAGCAGACCGCCGCAGAGGATGCAGCCCTTCTGGCGCTCGGTGAGGGGCAGGAGCACCTTGTAGTCCTCGTTCTTTGTGGCGTTGTGCAGCACGAATTCCTCGCTGCCGGATTCCACCAAAGCGCGCACGCCGGGGAGGGTCAGCTCGTCGCCGAAGTCAATGCGGTCGTAGTCCGCCTCGTTGGCGAAGGTCATGGGCAGGATGCCGTTGTTGATCAGGTTCGCCTGATGGATGCGGGCGAAGGACTTGGCGATGACCGCGCGGATGCCCAGGTACAGGGGCACCAGCGCCGCATGCTCACGGCTGGAGCCCTGGCCGTAGTTGCTGCCGGCCACCAGGATGCCGCCGCCCTCCGCCTTGGCGCGGGCCGGGAAATCCTTGTCCACGGGGGTCAGGCAGAAGTCGCTCAGGTAGGGCACGTTGGAGCGGAAGGGCAGGAGCTTCGCGTCCGAGGGGGCGATGTGGTCGGTGGTGATGTTGTCCTCCATCTTCAGCAGCACCTTGCCGGAGACGTCCGCAGGCAGGGCCTTGCCCATGGGGAAGGGCTTGATGTTGGGGCCGCGCACGACCTCCACCGTGTCCTCCGCGCCGGGAGCCACGGGGGGGATGATGAGGTTGTCGTTGACGTCAAACTGCTCGGGCAGCTCCACGTCCAGGTCGATGTCCAGGCACCGGGGATCGGTCAGCACGCCGGTGAGGGCGGTGACGGCGGCCGTCTCGCAGGAGACGAGGTAGATGCCCGCGCTCTTGGTGCCGCTGCGGCCAAAGAAGTTGCGGTTGTTGGTGCGCACGGAAATGGCGTTGCTCTTGGGCGCCTGACCCATGCCGATGCAGGGGCCGCAGGCGGATTCAAGGATGCGCGCGCCGGCGGCGATCATGTCCGCCAGGGCGCCGTTGCGGGCCAGCATGGTCAGCACCTGCTTGGAGCCGGGGCCGATGACCAGGCTCACGTCGGGGTGCACGGACTTGCCCTTCAAAATCCGGGCCACGCGCATCATATCGGTGTAGGAGGAGTTGGTGCAGGAGCCGATGAACACCTGATCCACCTTGATGGGGCCGCACTGCTCCACGGTCTCCACGATGTCGGGCATGTGGGGCTTGGCCACCAGGGGCACCAGGGTGTTCAGGTCGATCTCCACCATTTCGTCATAGGCGGCGTCGGCGTCGGGCTTCAGCTCCGTCCAGTCCTGCTCGCGGCCCTGCGCCTTCAGGAACGCGCGGGTCACGTCGTCGGAGGGGAAGATGGAGGTGGTCGCGCCCAGCTCCGCGCCCATGTTGGTGATGGTGGCGCGCTCAGGGACAGTCAGGGAGGCCACGCCGTCGCCGATGTACTCCATCACCTTGCCCACGCCGCCCTTGACGGTCAGGCGGCGCAGGACTTCGAGGATGATGTCCTTGGCGGCCACGCCGTAGGGCAGCTTGCCGGTCAGCTTCACACCCACCACCTTGGGGCAGCTGAGGAAGTATGCGCCGCCGCCCATGGCCACCGCCACGTCCAGGCCGCCCGCGCCGATGGCCAGCATGCCGATGCCGCCGCCGGTGGGGGTGTGGCTGTCGCTGCCCAGGAGCGTCCAGCCGGGTACGCCGATGCGCTCCAGCTGCACCTGATGGCAGATGCCGTTGCCGGGCTTGGAGCAATAAATGCCGTGCTTCTTGGCCACGGACTGGATGTACTGGTGGTCATCGGCGTTTTCAAAGCCGGTTTGCAGCGTGTTGTGGTCGATATAGGCGACGGACTTCTTCGTCTTCACGCGGTCAACGCCCATGGCCTCGAACTGCAGGTAGGCCATGGTGCCGGTGGAGTCCTGGGTGAGGGTCTGGTCGATGCGGATGGAGATTTCCGTGCCGGGGACAAGCTCGCCGGAGAGCAGATGCGCGGCGAGGATCTTCTGCGTAAGGTTCATAACGGGTTTCCTCCTGAATTGATGCGATTCGCCTCCTATCATAGCCCATGGACCGGGGCGCGTCAACCGATTCCGGGCGAAAAAACATAGGAAATACCCCGGGAGCAGGGATGGCGCAGCGGATGGCGAAGAAAGGAAATGAAACGTTTTGGCATTCGGCTGCGTACATATTGGTGAAGCCTGCAAAGGAGGAGAGAATATGGTAGAAATCATTGGCGTGATACTTCTGCTGATTACGTCTGCTGCGCCGTTGGTATGCTGCTGCTTGCTGATGGGCAAAGAGATTCTGTGGAAGGAACGCAGCTTTGGCAAGAATGTGGGCGCATTGCTTTTGTGGTCAGTGTTTACGGTGCTGTGCGCGCCGCTGTGTCTGCTGGTGCTTTGCATCCGCCGCTGGGGCTGGATCGGCGGTGCGCTGCGGGCCGTGGGCGGTATGGTGCTGTGTGTGATGCTGTGGGTGGGCAGCCTGCTCCTGACGCTCCCGGCGGGCGAGGTTTATGAAACCGGCACCCTCGCGGACTACCGCGTCATCACCGGCAACTACAACAACGAGCGCCCGCAGGCCTTCATCGACAGCTTCTTCCCGGCGGAGATCGGGGCGGATTTTGCTGACCCGGTCTGGCGCTACAAGGCCAAGAAGTTTGACAGCACCGGCTGCGAGGCATATCTGGAATTCGCCCTGCCGGATGAGGCCGCCTTCGCCGCCCATTATGCCGGACTTGCGCAGCATGGCGAGCCGCAGCTCTTCCCCTTCGATGCACGGTATGAGATGTGGCTGATCGCAGCGGACATGGACACCTGGACGCAGGCCGAACGCCACGAAGGCGAACCCGCAACGGACGACCGCAACATCGAGTCCGCCCGCGTGGGGCTGATCCTGTGCGACCCGGAAGCGCAGGCGTTTATCTACTTCGCGCTGATGGTGCACGATGGCGGCGCCACAACCACAGCGGACCTGAACCACTTTTTCACCCGATTCGCAATCGACCCGCTGGCATTCGAGCAGATGCTCGTGCAATGAGCATCCTCTGCGGCCGCCGCAAGCCCTCCTCACCGTCGGGGAGGGCTTTTTTCCTTCCCACGGGAGGAGAAATGGCCCTTCATGTCGAATTTTTTAAAGAATCCGAACGAGATTTTCCGTTGATACACACATCACTCCCTGCAGGAGGTTCATCCATGTCCACCATCATCATCTGCCGCACCTGCGGCCGGGAGCTGGAGCTCCGTGACGGCCAGAATCTCATCAACTGCCCCGGCTGCAGCACCAGCAACAGCCGCCCCCAGACCCCCAGGGTGGAAAAGCTCAACCGCGCCACCCGTCTGCGCCTGGACAAGGAGTTCGACGAGGCCGAGCAGTGCTATCAGACCATGCTGTCCGAGCTTGACGATCAGCACGAAGCCCTCTGGGGCCGCCTGCTGTGCCACTATGGCGTGGAATCCATCGACAGGGATGACGGCCAGGAGCGGATCCTGATCGTACACCGGCCCCGGCGCGTGCCCATGCAGTCCACCTCGGACTTCCAGCAGGCCTGTCGCCTGGCCCCGCCGGAGATCCGCAGCCAGTATGAGGCCGACGCGGCCTATGTGGACAATGAGCAGGCCGAACTCCGCCTGATGGCCGAGAACGTTCCGCCATACGACGTTTTCCTCTGCCACAAGACCACCCTGCCCGGCACCAACGGCCTGAAGACCGATGACTACGACCATGCCTCCCAGCTGTACCACTACCTGACCAACCAGGGCTTCAACGTATTCTTTGCCCCCAGGGAGCTGCAGGGCGTGCTCGGCTCAAATTACGGCGCCGGCATCACCTATGCCCTGCAGACCTCCCGGGTGATGCTGGTGATCTGCTCCGACCCGGATTATCTCAACAGCTGCTGGGTCAAGAGCGAGTGGCAGCGCTTCATGGCGCAGATGGAAAAGGACGCCGATCCCCTGCGGCCGGCTCAGCGGGCGCTGCGGCCGCTGTTCTATGGCGGTATGAAGGCTTCCCTGCTGCCGCAGGAGTTCGCCGTGCGCAAGCTGCAGGGCATCACCATGGACGGCCCCACCGCCCATGACAGCCTGATCCGGGTGCTCAGGACCTACTGCACCTCACGCAAGCCCCAGGGTCCCTATACCACCGAGCCGGCGGAGGGCGGCCTGTGCATCACCAGCTACAACGGCCCCGGCGGAAACCTGGAGATCCCCGCCTTCATCAACGACCAGCCGGTGGTGGAAATCGGCGAAAACGCCTTCCGCGACAATGCCACCATCGCCGCGGTGAACATCCCCGAGGGCGTGCGCCGCGTGGCCGCCTCCGCCTTCTGGAACTGCCCGGGCCTGCGTTTCGTGCAGCTCCCCGCCAGCCTCACCAGCATCGCCCAGGGCGCCTTCGGCTCCTGCACGGCGCTGAAAACCCTGCTGCTCGCGCCGGGCAACACCAGCTTCTCCCTGCGCGGCAGCGTGCTGTACACCACCGGCAACGCGCTGGTCTGCTACCCTGCCGGACTGACGGAGGAGGAATTCGAAGTATCCGAGGGCACCCTCGCGGCCTGGCAGAACGCCTTTGCAGGCTGCCTCGCCCTGCGCCGCGTGACCTTCCCGGATACGGTGCGCTTCATCGCCCGGGGCGCCTTCAGCGGCTGTGCTGCCCTCGCCATCCGCGCCCACGAGAACACCCCTGCCCAGCAGTATGCGCTGGAAAACAGCTTCCCCTTTGAAGCCATCTCCACCCACACGCCGGAGATGGACTTCGTCACCGCGCCGGCCCCCGGCGGCCTGGCCATCACCGACTACACCGGCCCCGGCGGCGATGTGACCATCCCCGCTGCCATCGGCGGCAAGCCGGTGGTCGCCATTGCCGACTACGGCCTGGCCGCAGGCCGCCCCATCGAGATGAACTGGGACGTCAGCCGTTCCACGGCCTCCACAATCACCCATCTGGAACTCCCCCAGGGGCTTACGCGCATCGGGAATCGCGCCTTTGATGGCTGCCGTGCGCTGACGGCCATCGTCATTCCCGGGAGCGTGAGGAGCATCGGGGATGGCGCGTTCAAGGACTGCACCGCGCTGACAGGCATCACCCTCCCCGAGGGCGTGACGGATCTGGGCGACTGGGTCTTCCATGGCTGCAGCAGCCTGACGGGCGTCAGCCTCCCCACCACCCTGGCCAGCATCGACGATTGTGCTTTCATGGGCTGCAAAGCCCTGAAGCGGGTGATCCTCCCCGAGGGCGTGATGCACCTGGGCAAGCAGGCCTTCATGAACTGCACCAGCCTGGAGCGCATCCACCTCCCCGCCAGCCTGAGCAGCATCACCGGCAACCCCTTCATGGGCTGCACGGCGCTGCACACCTTCGTCATCTCCGCCGCCAACCCGGTATACATCGCCCGCAACGGCACGCTCATGACCCGCGACGGCACGCTGGTGTGCTGCCCCGCCGGCCTGACGGCCCCGGAGTTCACACTCCCGGAGGATGTGAAGGCCATCGGCCCGTGCGCGTTCCGCGGCTGCACCAGCCTGAAGAGCGTGACCCTCCACGCCGGCGTGACCAGCATCGGCGAATGGGCCTTTGACCTCTGCCCCGGCCTCACCCTGCGTGTGTACAGCCAGACCTTCGCCCACCAGTATGCCCAGCAGAACAGCCTGCGCTCTGAGCTGCTGGACGCGCCCCGGCCCGCCGCCCCGGCCTCGGTTCCGGCTCCTGCCCCTGCCCCCGCGCCCCGGCAACCGGCGGGCGACCCCGCCCAGTATGCGACCCTGCACATCAGGCGTTCGCTGCTTCCCTCCTATGCGTCGCGCAAGATCTGCGTCCGCGTGGAAGGCCAGGAGCTGTTCCAGATCGGCAACGGGGAGAGCTACGTGCTCCGGAAGCTGAAGCCCGGCCATATCCGGATCGATATCAAACTCAAGCCCACGGTGGGCAATGTCAACTGGAACACCCGCGGCGGCCTGAACAACATTTTCCCCACCGAGATGAAGGCCGGCGAGGAATACACCCTCGACGTCGCCCGCTACCTCAGCTCCCTGAGCTGAGCGCCCGCCAAGGAGGCCCGCCATGTCCGTCATCATCTGCCGCACCTGCGGCCGCGAGCTGTCCATCCCCCCGGGACAGGAGCTCATCTGCTGCCCGGCCTGCAGCACCATCAACTGCCGGCCCCAGGCGGGGAGGTGCGTATTCCCCAGACCATCAGAGGGAAAAAGGTTGTGACGATCGGGGCTTTTGCCTTTATTGCTCATGAAAGCCTGACGAGCGTGAGTATCCCCAGGGGTGTGACGAGTATTGAAGCGTGGGCGTTCATGGGCTGCACCAACCTCCCCCTTCTCCAGAAAATGAAGCTGAAAATGGTGGGCGCGATGTAATCCGAAGAACAGGAGGCTATTTCAATGACCCTTCAATCCCAGATCGACGCCATCCTCGCCGCCGCCGTGGCGGAAGAGCAGTGCGCGGGCATGACCGTCCTCGTCCGCCGGAACGGGGAGGACGTGCTGTATGCCCAGGCCGGCATGGCCGACATTGCCTCGGAGAAGCCCGTGTCGGAGGACAGCATCTTCCGCCTGTACAGCCAATCCAAGCCCGTCACCGCCGCGGCCACGATGATCCTGGTCGAGCGCGGCCTGATCGACCTGATGGACGGCGTGGACAAGTACCTGCCCGGCTTCCGCGACCCGAAGGTCATCGATGGCGAGGGGAACATCACCCCCGCGTACCGCGCGCCGTGGATCATCGAATTGCTGGGCATGACCGCTGGGCTGTCCTATCCGGGGGAGGACCCGGCAGGGCAGTGCGCCGCGCGGGTCTTTGAGGACGCCCACGCGCAGATTCTCGCCGGCGGCGGCATCCCCACGGTGGAATTCATGAACCGCCTGGGCGAGCAGCCCCTGGCCTTTCAGCCGGGGACGCACTGGCGCTATTCCACCTGCGCGGACGTGCTGGGCGCGGTGATCGAGGTGGTCACCGGCAAGCGCTTTGGCGACTTCCTGCGCGAGGAGCTCTTTGAGCCCCTGGATATGGTGGACACCGGCTTCTGGGTGCCGCCGGAGAAGCGGGAGCGCTTCGTGACCTGCTACAGGCGCACGCCGGAGGGTTTGCTGCCCTGGCTGGATCAGAACCTGGCCTGCGGCGTGTATGACCGCGACCCGGCCTTTGAAAGCGGCGGCGCGGGCCTTGTCTCCACGCTGGAGGACTACAGCCACTTCGCCGACATGCTGCTGAACGGCGGCGTGTACGCAGGACGGCGCTTCCTCAGCCCCAAGAGCGTGGAGTTTCTGACCACGCCGCAGCTGGACGAGGCCGTCCGCCGCGACCTGTGGGACTCCCTGGCAGGCTACAACTACGGCAAGCTCATGCGCATCTGCGACGCGCCGGAGCGCATGGCGGGCTTCGCCGTGAAGGGCGAGTACGGCTGGGACGGCTGGCTGGGCAGCTACTTCTGCAACATGCCCGAGCAGGGCATCACCATCCTCTCCATGCAGAACACCACCGACTGCGGCACCAGCCCCTATGTGCGTCGGGTGCGCAACGCGGTGCTGGCGGCGCTCAGCCGTGGGGAGATCTGATAAAATAGCATAAGGAAGCCCCGCTCGCGGCGTGTGCTGCGGGCGGGGCTTCTCTGTTGTGTCAGCAACGCGGTCAATCGAAGCTGACCGCAGGGTTCAAATCGGCAGGGGATTTCCAGTCAAGGCCGTATTCGTCCAGGAGAATGCGCTTCTTGTGCTGCCAAAAGACGCGGCAATACCCGATCATCCCGGGCTTGCCGATCAGGGATCTCACCTTCGCATCCACCCGCCATTCGACCAGCGGCGGAAGGATTCCCTGCTTTGCCATGGTAAAGCGTCTCTTTCCACGCGTCTGCCAGAAGCGGCGAAGGATCCCGAGCGGATTGCAGCTTTCCATGCTGTTCACTCCTTTGCCGCCATTAGCACATGCCAAGCGGCATCGACTCCGGTGAATCAGTTGACGAAGAGGTGTGCGCGGTTGTTGTAGTAGGTTCTGTTGGCGAAGATCATCACGACGGAAGTCACAATGCTGCTGATGGTGGAAGAATCCATGACCTGTCCCAACTCCATGCCGATCATGCTGGAAGCCAGCAGCAGATAGATCAGCGGCAGGGCGGCGTTCAGGGCGTAAGCTGCCATGAGCAGCTTGGGGCCCTTCGCCTGGTACTTCGCCAGGGAGAAACGGGTCACGATGGCAAACACAGCCATGACGATGAACGCGACGCCCATGAAGATGTCCAGTCCCTTGAGGCCGTCGAAGTAGTTGTAAACCATGCGGGCCTCGGATTCGCCGCCGTATTGGGAACCGTTGAACATCATGAACGCATTGAGGACATTCATGACCATGCTGGCCCAAAGGGAAAAGTAGATGAGAAACTTATGCCACTTCATGGGCATGTCCACGACGGGGGTGTTGCTGTTATACTCCATGAGAATTTCTCCTTTCGTTTCAAACCGTGCGCAGGACGCGTCGGTGAAGAGTCTGTCGCGTTCTGTGCGACGTGCAACCGGATCGCAGGCCGGGGATCGGCATCACGCCACTCTGCGCCGCAGCGTTCTAAAGTCTATGCAGGGCAGAAGTCAACTCCAGCGCGGCTCGCCTGTCGCGAGCCGTGCCCGCGCGGGACACCCTCCGTGTCCCGTGCGACGCGCAAGCACGGCCCAGCCCCACGCGACTCAGCCCATGGCCGAAGGCGCCCAACCCAATCGCGGGCCGGGTGCAGGCTCAGCCTGCCGCGAGCCGGGTGCAGTGGCACGCTGCCCAGCGCGGCAGCGCGCCAAATCTCGCCGGTCTCCGCTCAACTCCAGCGCGGCTCGCCCTCCGCGAGCCGTGCCCGCGCGGGACACCCTCCGTGTCCCGTGCGCCGCGCAACCATGCCACAGCCCCACGCGACTCAGCCCATGGCCGAAGGCACTCAACCCAATCGCGAGCTGGGTCCAGCGGCACGCTGGTCAGCGCTTGATGTCGTAGTTCATGTTGGCGAGGTTCTTGATGGACTTGACGTCGTCGGTGATGTTGGCGTCGCCGTGGATGGTGTGCTTGATGACGGAGGAGGCAACGGCGAAGTTGACCATGTCCATGGGCTTGTAGCCGTGGATCATGGCATAGATGAGGCCGGAGGCGAAGGCGTCGCCGCCGCCCACGCGGTCGAGGATGTTGAAGGTGAAGAGCTTCGACTCGAAGGTGTGGCCCTCGTACCACATGTAGGCCTTGAGGCTGTTTTCCGAGCCGGAATGGGCGTAGCGGACGTGCCGGGCGATGCACTTGATGTTGGGGTAGCGCTCAACAAAATGCTGGAATACCTCGTCCTGCTGCTCGTAGGAGGGATGCAGCGGCACGCCGTCCTTCCAGTCGCCCTTGGCGTGGTCGTTCTCGTCCTTCCAGAGGTGGTAGGGCTCAATGCCCAGGAGGATGTTGACGTAGGGCAGGCACTCGGTGCAGAAGTCGCGGGCCTCCTCCCAGGTCCACAGGGTGGAGCGGAAGTTGCCGTCGAAGGACACGGTCATGCCCAGCTCGTTGGCAACCTTGAGCATATCCAGCACGAGCTGGCGGCAGTTGGGAGCCAGCGCCGGGGTGATGCCGGAAAGGTGCAGCCAGTCGTAACCCGTCAGCAGGGCGCGCAAGTCAACCTTGGAGAAGTCATACTCCGTCAGGGCGGAATGCTTGCGGTCGTAGATGACCTTGGAGGTGCGCACGCCGTAGCCGGTCTCCAGATAGTAGGTGCCCAGGCGGTGGGTGGGGGTCTCCTCGGGGGTGGAGAGGATCATGGGCGTGCAGTGCACATCATTGGAGCGCAGGCTGCGCACGGCGGACTTGCCCAGGGAGTTGTTGGGCACGACGGAGAAGAACGTGCTGTCCACGCCGAGGTTCGCCAGTGCCAGGGCGATGTTGGCCTCCGAGCCGCCGTAGGAAAGGCCGAAGTTGGTGGCCATGCGGATCTTCTCGTAGTTGGGAGGGGTCAGGCGGAGCATGATCTCGCCCATGGTGATGAACTTCTTCTGGCCGGGCTTCGCGCTCAGCAGGGGATTGCGGTGTTCCATGATGACGCCTTCTTTCTCTATGGTGAATGTGGATGAACGCTTGTGGTTGCCCTCATTATAGCATACCGGCGCATGCTTTGGCAAGGCATGGCAGGCCAGTCCGCGACGGTGGACGGGCGATTCACGGCGGAGCAGGGCCATGCGGAGAGCGGCAGCGTCCGCTGCATGCGGCAGAAGGGAAAGCAATTTACCCGCCGTACAGCGAAAAAACATTGCAATGCACAGGAAAAGGGGATATAATGAACCCGAAAGCTGTTGACATCATTGAAGGAGTGGATACCCATGATTATCGGATGCACCCGGGAACTCAAGGATCACGAATACCGCGTTGGCCTGACCCCCGACAACGCCGCCATGCTGGTGGACGCGGGCAACACCGTGCTGATCGAGACCGGCGCGGGCGAGGGCGCGAGCTTCATGGACGCAGAATACGCGGAGGCGGGCTGCGAGATCATCGCCACGGCGAAGGAGGTCTTCGACCGCGCGGAAATGATCATCAAGGTCAAGGAGCCGGAGGAATGCGAGTGGGAGCTGCTGCGCGAGGGGCAGATCCTCTACACCTACCTGCACCTGGCCCCCAACCGCCCGCTGACGGAGTTCCTCATCAGGCGCAAGGTCAAGGCCGTGGCTTATGAAACCATCACCGACAAGGAGGGCAACCTCCCCTGCCTGCGCCCGATGAGCCAGATCGCCGGCCGCCTGAGCATTCAGGAGGGCGCGAAGTACCTCGAGCGCTGCTTCGGCGGCCGCGGCGTGCTGCTGGGCGGCGTGCCCGGCGTGGAGAACGGCCACATCGTCATCATCGGCGGCGGCGTGGCGGGCACCTATGCCGCCAAGGCGGCCGTGGGCATCGGCGCGAGGATCACCCTGCTGGACGTGAACCTGAGCCGCCTGGCCTACCTGGACGACCTGTTCGGCAACGACGTGACGACCCTCTACTCCACCGAGCGGAACATCCGCCGGGCGCTGCAGGAGGCGGACCTGGTCATCGGCTCGGTGCTGATCCCCGGTGCGGCGGCCCCCAAGCTGGTGCGCCGCGAGCACCTGAAGCTGATGAAGCCCGGCTCCGTCATCGTCGATATCGCCATTGACCAGGGCGGCTGCTGCGAGTCCAGCCACACGACGCTGCACTCCGACCCCGTCTACATCGAGGAGGGCGTGGTGCACTACTGCGTGGGCAACATGCCCGGCGCCGTGCCGCGCACCTCCACCGTGGCTCTGGGCAACACCACCATCCGCCACGCGATGAACATCGCCAGATACGGCCTGGAGGAGGCCTGCCGCCGCGACGTGCACCTGGCCAACGGCCTGAACATCTACTGCGGCAAGTGCGTCAACCAGAACGTCGCCACCAGCCTGCAGCTGGAGTACACCCCCGTGGCCGAGGCGCTGTAAAGCGCGAAAGGAGCCCGCCATGAAGAAGCTGACCCTGCTCATGACCCTGCTGGCAGCGCTGCTGCTGACCGGCTGCGCCACGGACGCCTCCCTGGGCGTCATCGGCGGCGCCGACGGCCCGACGGTCGTCATCGTCAGCACCCCCGAAAACTGACCCCCACCCCCTGGCCAACCAGCCGGGGGCCTTTTCATCCCCAATTCATAATTCATAATTCATAATTAATAATTTCCACCCCCTCCCACCGCCTCCCGCAGCAGCTTCACCGCCCGCGTTTCCACCCGGGACACATAGCTCCGGCTGATGCCCAGGAGCTTTGCGATCTCGTGCTGGGGGTGCTGTTTGCCGTCGGTCAGGCCGTAGCGCATCTCCAGCACGAGGCGCTCGCGGGCGGGGAGGCTCCCCAGCACCTGCTGCACCCTTTCCAGCGTCAGGTGGCGGATCACATCCTGCTCCACCGCGTCCGGCTCCGTGCCCAGGATGTCCATGTAGGTCACGTCGTTGCCCTCGCCATCGGTGCCGATGGGATCCTGCAGGGACACATCCCCCTGCCGCTTGCGGCTGGCCCTGAGGGTCATGAGGATCTCGTTGGCAATGCACCGCGCCGCGTAGGTTCCCAGGCTCGTGCCGCTGTCCGGCTTGTAGCTGCCCACAGCCTTGATCAGCCCGATCACCCCGATGGAGATCAGGTCATCCGGGCCGTAGCCGGGCACGGTGTACTTGCGGGCGATGTGGCTCACCAGCCGCAGGTTGTGGGTGATGAGCCGCTGGCGGGCCTCCTCGTCGCCCTGTGCCATGCGGGCGACCAGCGCCTCCTCCTCCGCCCGGGACAGCTGCTTTGGGAATTCGGAGCGACCGGTGATGTAGCCCAGAAAAAACAGGCACTCCGTCAGGAGCGATCCCATCGGGAACATGCGCATTCCTCCGTTTCGGCGGGGCAGCTGGCTCCTGCCCGCTGCTGAAGGGTATGCGCGGGGGCGGCGGGGTATGTGGCGCGTGCAGGGGACACAGCGCACCGCGGGATATGTCGGGATCCCGGCCTGCAGCTTCGCGCCATCAGGCGTGCCCCGCAGGTTGACAGAATCAGACGCCTATGCTAACATGAACCTTGATGGACGCTGCGTTCCGGCTCCCGGCGCGCGGCAGTCCGCCTGCTGTACACAGCACATCCCACCTGCAGAAAGAGGCGAAATGCATTGCAGGCAAACCCTGAAAACCGGCGCGGCCCGCACCCCAAAGGCGAAGCGGACGGGCTGGAATATGTGGACGTCACATCCAGCAGGTATCACGGCCTCAAGCGGGCGCTGGACGTCCTCTGCACGCTGGCGGGACTGCTGGTGCTGGCGCTGCCGCTGCTGCTGGTGATGCTGATCATCTATGTGGACGACCCGGGCCCGGTGCTCTTCCGGCAGTACCGCGTAGGACGGGATGGCAAGCCCTTCCGCATCTTCAAATTCCGCTCGATGCGCATGGCCGCCCCAGGAAACCTCGCCACCGCAGCAGAAGACCCGGACAGATACGTCACCCGGGTCGGCCGCTTCCTGCGCCGCTGCTCCATCGACGAGCTGCCGCAGCTGCTCAACGTGCTGCTGGGCGATATGTCCCTGGTGGGGCCCCGGCCGCTGATCAGCGACGAGCGCGAGGTGCACGAGTTGCGCATGCGCTGCGGCGTGTACGGCGTGCGCCCCGGGCTCACGGGGCTGGCGCAGATCAACGGGCGCGACGCCCTCTCCCCGGTGGAAAAGGTACGCTGGGACACGCGCTATCTGAAGCAGTTCGGGCTGTGGACGGATATCCGCATCCTGTTTTCGACCATCCCGAAGGTATTCGACCATTCAGCCGGACGCAAGGGGCAGGATGCATGACCCCGCCCGACTGCCATGCATAAAGGAGGCAGCATGAAAGGCATCATTCTCGCCGGTGGACGCGGCACCCGCCTCTATCCCATCACAAAAGCGGTCTCCAAGCAGCTGCTGCCCATCTATGACAAGCCCCTGATCTACTACCCCCTGTCGGTGCTGCTGCTGCTGGGCATCCGCGAGATCCTCATCATCTCCACCCCGGAGGATACGCCCGCCTACCAGGCGCTGCTGGGGGATGGCAGCCGCATCGGCGTGCGGCTGTGCTACGCCGTGCAGGATACGCCCCGGGGGCTGGCGGACGCCTTCATCCTCGGCGCGGATTTCATCGGGGACGACCGCGTGTGCCTCATCCTGGGGGACAATGTGTTCTACGGGCAGGAGATGACCCGCCTGCTGCGCCAGGGCATGGACTGCACCGCCGGCGCGACCATCTTCGGCTACCCGGTGAAGGACCCCCGCGCCTTTGGCGTGGTGAGCTTCGATGAGCACAACCGCGTGCTGTCCATCGAGGAGAAGCCGGAGCACCCCAGATCCAGCTACGCGGTGCCGGGGCTGTACTTCTACGACAACCGGGTGGTGGAGATCGCCCGGCAGGTGCAGCCCTCCGCCCGGGGCGAAATCGAGATCACGGCGGTGAACAACGCCTATCTGGCCATGAACGAGCTGAACGTGGTGCTGCTGGGCCGTGGCATGGTCTGGCTGGACACGGGCACGCCCGGCGGGATGCTCAAGGCCTCCACCTTCGTTCAGACAGTGCAGGAACGGCAGGGCTTCTACATCGCCTGCATCGAGGAGATCGCATGGCGGCGCGGCTTCATCACCACCGCTGAGCTCCAGGCCATCGGCGAGAGCCTCGCCATGACCGACTACGGCCAGTACCTCATCTCCCTGGTCAAGGAGGATATCTGACATGACCCTCATTGTCACCGGCGGCGCCGGCTTCATCGGCAGCAACTTCATCCGCTGCATGCGCAGCGCCCATGCCGGGATCCGCATCGTGTGCGTGGACAAGCTGACCTACGCGGGCAACCTCTCCACGCTGCAGGGGCTGCTGGACGCGCCGGACTTCCGCTTCGTGAAGGCGGATATCTGCGACCGGGAAGCCATGAGCGCCCTCATCGCCGAGGAAAGGCCGGACGCGGTGGTCAACTTCGCCGCCGAGACCCATGTGGACCGCTCCATCGAGGATCCGGCCGTCTTCCTGCGCACGAACGTCCTGGGGGTGCAGACGCTCATGGACTGCTGCCGCGAGCATGGCGTGCCCCGCTTCCATCAGGTTTCCACCGACGAGGTCTACGGCGATCTCCCCCTGGACCGCCCCGACCTCCTCTTCACCGAGGAAACGCCCATCCGCACCTCCAGCCCCTATGCCGCCTCCAAGGCCGCTGCGGATCTGCTGGTGCTGGCCTACTGCCGCACCTACGGCTTCCCGGCCACCATCAGCCGCTGCTCCAACAACTACGGCCCCTGCCAGTTCCCGGAGAAGATGATCCCCCTGATAATCATCAACGCCCTGGCAGACAAGCCCCTGCCCGTCTATGGCACAGGCGAGAACATCCGCGACTGGCTCTATGTGGATGACCACTGCTGCGCCATCGATCTCATCCTCCAGCGTGGCCGCCCGGGCGAGGTGTACAACATCGGCGGCCACAACGAGCGCCGCAACATCGACGTCGTGCGCCTGATCTGCCACGGGGTGGGCAAGCCCGAGAGCCTCATCCGCCACGTTGCCGACCGCAAGGGGCATGACCTGCGCTACGCCATCGACCCGGCGAAGATCCACCGGGAGCTGGGCTGGCTGCCCCAGACCCCCTTCGAAGAGGGCATGCGCCGCACCATCGACTGGTATCAGCACAACCGCTCCTGGTGGGAGGAGATCGTTTCCGGCGAATACCGGCACTACTACGCCCGCATGTACGGCGAAGGCTGATCACCCGCTGCAGATCACCCTTCCATCATGCATGTTCACCCGCAGCAACATAAAAGCGCGCCTCCCCGGCTGTGATGGCTGGGGAGGCGCGTTCTGTCGTTGGGGGATCGGGCGGGGCAGGCAGCAGCACCGCCTGCCCGGGGGCGGGGGATTACTTGAGCTGGTATTGGACGAGCTCCACGATGTCCGTGATGGACTCGGAGGCGGTGGGTTCTGTGGTGGTTTCGCATTCCCTGGTGTAGCGGTACATCATTTTGTATTCCACATACGAGTTCTCGTAGATGTCGGTGCGATAGAACCAACCGCTGCGATAACCCGACTTGTACACCTTGTACCACGCATAGAGGGTGTCGTCCTGGTTCCAGTTCTTGTCCGTCTGCTTGGTGCAGCTTTCCGTGGACTCAAAGGCCTCGAAATACTTGTACTCGTACGTGTTACCCGTCGCAGACGAGGAACCAGTTCCCTTCTTGAAGTAGATGGCACGGTTCACAAAGCCGTTTGCCGTATCCACATCGTACATCCAGTGCCAGTAGATGTAGCTCACGCGCTCATTCGTCACCGTCCGCTTCTCGTCTTCGTTTTCGTATGCTTCAAGGGGCGTTCCGCTGTACTTCGTGTACAGGCTGCTGCTCTTATCGAATCCGCTGGTGAACTCAGCATATCTCATGCTGCCTTCGCCGACCTGCGTCCACTCGACAGGCGTTGCAGTCCAGCCCTCGCCTTCGGGAACGCCTTCAATGGACTCCACTACCTCAGTATAGGTCCATTTGGTGTTCACCACGCGCGCATCTTCCGGGACCCCATCGGGCAGAATCCATTCTGAAAGCGGGTTTTCACTCCAGTGGGCTTCCAGAATGAGGTTGCTGTCATTCGAGGGCAACGTGTAGCTGGACGTCACCTTCACACCAACAAGTGGCAGATACCAGCCCTGGAAGGTATAGTAATCGCGGGTCGGCACGGGCAGCTCACCGATCGCCGTGTCAACATAGCAGGTGCGCGAAGTTTCAGCGCACACGCCGCCGTTGGCGTCAAAGTACAGCGTGTAGGGCTTGGGCGAGAACTTCGCCGTGACGCTGAAGTCCTTCACCACGCTCTGGGTGTAGTCCGCCGTGAGCTTCGTGCCATCCGCCATGTACCAGCCCGTGAAGGTGTAGGAATCGCGGCTGGCCGTGGGCAGCGTGCCGATGGGCTCATCGACATAGCCGGTCAGGGTCTGGGTGGAGCTGCCGTTGGTGAAGGTGATGGTGTAGGGCTTTCCGCTCCACTGCGCGTAGAGCGTCACGTTGCTGGCCACGCTGTACGCCGTTGCGCTCGTCACCTGCGTTCCGCCGCTGGCCGCGGTGTACCAGCCGGTGAAGTTGTAGTAATCGCGGGTGGGCACGGGCAGGGTGCCCAGGGCCACGGTACGGGTGGCCGTCATGCTGGCGGTGGCGCAGGAGCCGCCGTTGGCGTTGAAGGTCACCGTGAAGGTCTGGGGCTTGACGGTGATGGTCAGCGGATTGCTGCTCACGCCGCTGCCGTCCTGCGCCCTGGCGGTGATGCTGGCCGTGCCCGGCGCAACGGCGGTCACAACGCCGTTGGCGTCCACCTTGGCCACGCCTTCATCGCTGCTGGCCCAGGTCAGGGAGGCATCGTTGGCGTTGGCGGGGGACACGACGGCCGACAGCCTGGTGGTCGCGCCTTCCGTCAGCGTGGTCGTGCCGCTGATGGCAATGCCGATCACGGGCTGCCTGATGGTCATGGTCCAGCCGGCTGCAACGGTCGCATCCGCATTGCAGGTGGCCGTGATGGTCACTTCGCCACGGGAAACCGCCGTCACAACACCCGTTGCTGCATCCACGGTGGCCACAGCGGTGTTGCTGCTGCTCCATGCAACGGTCCTGTCAGTGGCGTCTGCGGGAAGCACCGTCGCCGTCAGGGTGGCGGTCTGCCCCACATTCAGGGTGGATACGCCAGAGATGGAAACGCTCCTGGGCGGCTGAACGACGGTCACGAGGATGGAGTCATGCTCGCCATTGACCGCCTCGGCTTCGATGATGGAGAAGCCTGCCGCCTCCGCCGTCAGAACGCCGTTTTTGTCGATCGTCGCAACGGTGGTATCGCTGCTCGTCCATGTGACGGCCTGGTTGGCCTCCTCCGGCAGGACGGTCACAGTCAGCTGGACGATGTCGCCGATGTTCAGCGTGCGGTGGTCGCCGCCGATCTCCACCGTCTCGGGCTCAGGCCGCTCCACCACATTGAAGGTGACGGAACCCGTCGCGCCAAAGCCGTCGGTGGCCGTGGCGGTGATGGTGACCTCGCCCTCCTTCAGGGGCTTGACGAGGCCATCGGTCACCGTGGCCGCGCCCTGGGGCGAAACGCTCCATTCCACGCCCTTCTGGGCAGCCGTGGCCGGGAGCACCTGCACGTACAGCTGGCGGGTGGTGTCCAGGTAAAGGGTGCTGTCGCCCTCATGGGAAAGGTTGATCTGGGTGACCTGCTGCACCACGGTGATGTCCAGCATCAGCTGTGCGCCGCCGCCATCGCAGGCGGTGACGGTCACCGTCGCATTGCCAGGCTTGAGCGCCGTGAGGACGAGGATGCCATCCGCGGTGACGCTGGCATTCACGACTGCGGCATTGCTGGATTCAACGGCAAGCGCGGGATTCGTCGCATCCGCCGGAGTGACCTTCAGCAGGCCCGCGTAGTACTGCCCCACGCCCATGACGGAGGCCGGCGGGCTGCTCAGGCTGATGCCGGTCACATGCTCGGCGGCCAGCTCGCTCAGCACGGGCATGCCCGCGCCCAGCTGCGCGCCGGGAATCTCCAGGCAGGTTTCGCGCATGTCTGCCGCATTGTGCTCCTGATCCAGCGTGAGCAGGGCGTAGGCGGCGGCGATGTGGGGCGCGGCAAAGGAGGTGCCGTAGGCCTCGGAATAGCCGCTGCCGGCGATCACACCCGTGGCCGGGGCCGCATAGTCAACACAGTCGCCGTAGTTGGATCCGACGGCATCGTTGTCCTTCCAGCGGATCACACCGCCGGAGCCATCGGGCGCAACGCCGCCAACGGTGATGACGCTGCTCTGGTTGGCCGGGAACTCGGTCGCACAGTCCTTGTTAGCGTTGCCCGCGGACACAATAACCGTGGCGCCACAGTTGTTGATCGCATTAGCCACATGGGGGTCATAATCAACGAGGCTGCTCAGGTTGATGATGCTCGCACCCTTTTGACAAGCATAATTTATGGTTACAGCCAAACCGTGAACTGTGATACAGCCATCCGCGTCAAAGGCACGGATAGGCAGAATCCGCACGTTGTTCTCTCCCACCAGCTCCAGGATGAGCGCGGCGATCTGGGTGCCATGACCCACAGGGTCATAGCGCGCTCCATAGAGCCCGTCTACGAAATCGTACCCATCAGAGCGCACGCGGGAATCCAGCGCAGCATTATACCCCACGCCGGAGTCGATGACCGCAACGGTGACCGTGCCGGTATAGTTCTCCTTGACGTAGGCCGAGTACTCGGCAAATCCCATTGGGTCACCATTGTTCCAGGCGCTGCTCAGGCCCGCCGCATTCAGCTCAGCAGAGTTAATGCTGGAGGACAGATACCTGTCCTCGGACACATACAGCACACCGCTGGCGTTCTCCAGGTAGGCGTTGCAGCGGTTCGCCTCACCCGGGGTAGCGAACTGCAGCACATAGAGACCGTCGCCATCGTAGAGGATGTCAGTGGGGTTGAACTGGGCAATGGGGGGCAGGCGGGTCGAGGAGGACTCCATGCGCACCAGCAGGCGCTTGAGGGCGAACTGCCCGCTTTGATATGCGCCGGCAGGCTTGCCCGTAGCCGCAGTCAGCTCCGCCGAACGCTCCAGGAAGGAAGCGGCGTTGCCCACCAGCTCGTACGCAAAGCCATTGGCCACCGCGAAGACGTACGCGGGGCTCTGATCCTTCACATACAGGACCACGTTCTTGCTGCCCTCAAAGGCGTCAGGGGCGATGCTGACCGCCCCCGAAGGCAGATAGACTGCCTTCAGGGCGGCGCAATCCGCAAAAGCTCTGCTGCCAATGCTGACAACGCTGTCGGGGATCTCAACGGTCGTTACGCTGCCCACTGAGCAGAACGCTTCCGCTTCGATGGCCGTCGTGCTGGCGGGAATGGTCACCTTACCCGTATCGGCAGAGGCCAGCACAACGCATGAAAACAGAATCAGCAGCGCCAACAGCCACGCTCTTCGCTTCATGAGAGGAACTCCTTTCTTACTGCATGTACTCGGTGGGGATGTTGTTCTTCTGTGCAAAGGTATCGGCATACGAGCCGGGCTCGCAGACGATCACCAGATTCAGGCACCCATAGAATGCGTTGTCCGCAATGCTGGTCACCGTGGCGGGGATGTACGCCTTCATCAGGTCGGTGCAGCCGCTGAAGGCCTTGGCCTCAATGGTGTGTACCCTGCTGCCGCGCAGATCCAGCACGTTGACGCTGGTGGCTGCGAAGGCCTCGCGGCCGATGACGGTCAGCGCGGTGGGCATCTTCATCGTGTGCAGGATTTCCGTGCCGCCCTCGCCGTAAACGCGGATGCTCAGCGGCATGCGGCAGACAAGGTTGCCCACCAGCACGTCCACATAGGTCTGGTAGGTGCCCTCTTCATAGAAGGTCACCGCCCACTTTCCGTCCGTTTCATCCACCTGGTAACCCATGGCTGCCAGGGCACTCTCGTTGCTCCAGTCCTCCACGGAGGCGCTGTGCAGGTAGCTGCTGTCGCCCTTCTCGTGCACGCTGGGGTCGATCATCAGCGGCTGGCCGATCATCGTCTGGTAGCTGCTGCGGGTCAGGGTGGGATCCGGCCGCGCCTCGTCGGCGGAGGCCACATGGAGCGTGCCCGTGGCGGTGAAGGTTTCGCCATTCACCGTGCACCGGATGGTATAGGTCACGTCGCCGGGGGCGTTGATGCCCTCCAGGGACACCACGGCGTAGCCCGGCGCAGCCTGGCTGATGCTCAGGGCGCAGGCGGAACCGTCGGTAACGCTGATCTCCCAGGTCGCGCCATGGGCGTCAGCATAGGCGGCAGCGGCGCTCTCGGTGTAGCTGCCCGTGTCATCCGCCAGGCGGACATCGGCCACCGGCACATTGACGCTTCCCTCGGGGTAGACCGTGCTGCAGCCCGCCAGGCGCAGGTGCAGGCCCTCCGGCCGGGCAACGACCGACTCCTCATTGAGAATGGTGAAGTACATGGGAATGCTGTAGCTGACATTGCCGGCCTGGTAGGTCAGCGTTGCGCCGTAGTAGCCGCTCTGGCTGAAACGGATGCGCAGCGTGCCGTTCTCAATGCGCCATTCGGCGTGTTTCTGGCCGCTGTAGTCGTTCATGGAAAGGGTCCAGAAGGCATCGCCGGATTCGGGCAGTGCGCTGCCTTCCGGCTGGCAAACCACGCCCAGGGGCGCCGTGAGCCAGTTGCCCATCATGCCCTGCAGGTGATCCTGCGCGATGGCGATGCTCTGCGGGATGGTGCTGCGCGGAATCACCGCATGCACGGTCAGGTCCACATAGTCCGTCTGACCGGCAACAGTGCAGCTCAGGCGCCATACATCGGTGCCCGTGCTGCGCACATCGGCGATCACCAGCGATGCGGAGGAATCCTCATTCACCCTGAGGCCGGCCAGCGTGCTGTTGCCGCTGATGCGCTCCACCTTCCAGGTCAGGCTGTCGCCAAAGGCTTCGGCGATCATCGCACCCTTGAGGGTGACAGGACCCGCAACAGCCGCCTGGCTGTTCTGGTAGACGGTGTACTCCGTCTGATCGCACTTGAGGAGCGACGCGTGCTGCGCCTCACCGACGGTGATGGTGCACAGGGCCGTGTAGCGCATGTTCAGGTGCGCGTACTGGCGCGTGAGCAGGTACACGCCCGGTTCGGTGAAGGCCAGGGTGATGGCGTCCCCATCCTCCATGTAGACGCTGTAGTCCAGCTTGTCGTAGAAGTCCGCCAGGCCCGCGAAGGTCGGCATGAACAGGAAGTCCTCAGGCAGGGTCGTGCCGGCAGGCTCGCACACGGGGGTGAAGTCCAGCCGGATGGTTTCGCCCACGGCCGCCGTTACAGCCTGGTTGCTGATGGTCAGCGTTTCCGGCGCGCCCTCTGCCACCAGGTCAATCAGCTGCAGAGTGATCGTCTGCTCCCAGACGTCCTCGCCTGCCGTGCAGCGCAGCACATAGGTATCCGTACCGGCCGTGCGCAGGCTGGTGGTGCGGATATGCGCCTTCGCGCCGTTCTCCACCACATCCAGCCACACGTCGGCGCAGTCGCCGGTGCATTCCAGGCTCCATTCGGGCGTGATCCCGGCGCGCAGCAGGCGCTCCAGCGTTCCGGTGGAGAGCCAGGCCGTGGTCAGGATGGTGGTCTGATCACCCTGGATGTACCGTTTGAATGCATCTCTGCCGCTGCTCACCGCGAGACGATCCTCCACGGTGATGTAGCAGGTCCTGGGCAGCAGCAGCGGATCCGCAGGCGTGCAGGTGATGCGCGCATAGCCGTTGCTGACCGCGCTCACCAGACCGTCGGCGGTCACGGTGGCCACCGCAGGATCGGAGCTGGTCCAGGTGACGGCCCGGTTGGTCGTATCCGCAGGCTGGAACACGGCAGCGAGCTGAATGCTCTCGCCCGCCAGCAGGAACACATCCGTCGCGTTCAGCGTCATGCCCTGGGGGCGCACCGGCACTGCGCCGCTTTCATCCGCAATGCGGAAGGTGACGGGCACATGGTAGGCGACATTGCTGTGGGCGTACACGATTTCCGCCTCATACAGGCCGGGCTCTGCAAAGGATACGGTGCTCTGCGTGCGGCTGACGTGGAAGTCCTCCGCGTTCACGCAGGCGTTGAAGGCGTCGCTGCCCACCATGCTCACGCGGATCTGGTCCGGCAGGCGGGTGTTATCGGGCCAGCACACGACATCCGGCACGATGGTGATCAATTCGCCCACCGAAGCGCTGAAGACATCCTGCCTCAGGCTGATGGAGGCGGGGATCACATCGTCGCGGTTGACGACATTCACCGTCAGGCGCGTCACGGCGGACTGGCCGCCGACGGTGCAGATCAGGTCGTACACGGTCGTGCCCGTGCGGGACACGCTGTAGAGGGACACAGCCGCGCCCTGCAGGGTCACGCCGTTTTCGTTCACGGCGGAAGCCTCGCTCATGGACAGCGTCAGGTTGTCGCCGCTGACGCGCTGCAGGGTCCAGGTGACCTCCTGGCCATCGATGCGCTGGCTGGAGCCCTCGCTGAGGTAGTAGCGCTGCAGCTCCGTGCGGGTCGTGCCCTCCAGGTAGACCGTGAGCGTATCCGCAGCGGTATTCATGGTCAGGCCATCCTCGACCACCACGCGGCACAGCGCCACCACATCCGAGGACACGGAGGTAACGCTGATGTACGTTTCGCCCGCAGCGACGGCAGTGATCTGGCCGTCCGAAGTAACCGTGGCAATCTCCGGGTCGTAGCTCGTCCAGGTCAGGGAGGGATCCGTCGCATTGGCGGGCAGCACGGTGGCTACCTCCCGGACGGACTCGCCGGTCAGCAGCGTATAGCTGTTCCGGGCAAGGGAAATGGACTCCACCGCCACGGGCACCTGGCCCGCCTCGTCGGACACGGTGAAGGTCAGGGGAACCGCATAGGTATAGTTGCTGCCGGTGAACAGCATCTCGGCGGTGAACGCGCCCGGCTTCAGGAACGCGTAGGTCCATTCGCCGCTCTGTTCGGGATCCATGGCGTTGCCAAAGGCCTTGCTGCCCGTGAGCCAGATCATCGTATCCTCAGGCAGCTGCATGCCGGCAGGCGTGGTCACGATGTTCATGTCCAGCGTGACAGGCTCGCCGACGGGCAGGGTGAAGGCCGTCTGCGGCAGCGTGACCGCATCGGGCAGGGAAGCCTCCGCCACATGGATGGTCAGGGGGAGGGAAACGCTCTGCGTCCCGGCCGTGCAGGTCACGGTGTACTGATCCGTCCCGGCGTGATTCAGGCGCAGCAGGTGAATGATGTGGCCGCTGATGATCACATCCGCACCGGCCTGGTGATCCACTTCCTCGATGGCAATTTCAGCCGCATCGCCGCTGTTCCGGGTCACGGTCCACACGGGCGTGAGACCCAGGGCCGCCAGGCGTTCGGCAGAGTCATAGGTCAGGCTGACGCCCTCGAGCCAGGCGGGCACGTCGCCATCCATGTAAACCGTCGCGACGATCTCGTCCTCGGCCAGCTGCAGCAGGTCTTCCACCGTGATGGTGCAGTAGTCCGCCACTTCGCTGCCGTCGGCCGCCGTGCAGATGATCACCGTCCGGCCCGCCGCCACAGCGGTGACCAGGCCATCCCCGGAAACGGTGGCGACGCTCTCATCCTGCGAAGTCCAAACGACGTCGCGGTTGTACGCGTCTTCGGGATACACCGCTGCATGCAGCTGCAGGGTCTCTCCGCTGACAAGCTGTGCGGCGGTGGGATCGACCTGCACCGCGTTCACGGGCAGGTTCACCATGCCGTCCCCGTCCGTGACGCGGAAGGTCAGGGCCACCTCGTAGCGCAGGTTCGCGGTGGTATAGACCGCCGTGGCCTGGTACTGGCCGGATTCGCCGATGGTGACTGCCAGGCCGTCGTCCGTTTCAGCAACCTCCGCGTTCACGTCAAACAGCGCGTCGCCCACGATGTTCAGCGCCAGGTTCTCCAGAACCACGGAGCCGCCCAGGATGCGGATGGGGCAGGAGGGGATCGTCACGGTTCCGCCTTCGGCCATTTCGAAGGTGGTCGTGGCAAGGGTCACGCGGGTGGCATAGTCGCCGCTCAGCTCCTCCACATTCACGGTGAAGGTCGTCTGCGCGGTGTAATCCCCGGCCGTGGCTGTCAGGGTGTATTCGTCGGAGCCGCTGCGCAGCAGGTCGGTGATCACCACCGTCGCCACGGGCACTTCGAGCGACTCGTCCTCCACAACCACGGTGCTGTCGTACGTCAGGAGCTCGGCGGCAGATGCGCCATCTCCGCTGCTGCTCAGCGTCCAGGTCAGCCCGAGCCCCTGCTGGGCCATGCGCAGGGCCGATGCGCCGGTGATCCCGATGGTGCCAAGGCTGCCGGCGGGCTGGAGCATGTTCTGCACATGCTCGTCGCTGCTGTCGGAATAGTAGAAGGTGTGATCGCCGATGGCGCCGTTCAGCCCGAAGGCCTGCGTCACGTCAACGGCGCATTCCTCATACACGCCCGAGCCATCCGCCGCAGTGGCGGTGATGATGGCGCTGCCAGCGCCAACGCCCGTCACAACGCCGTTTTCATCCACCGTGGCGACAGCAGGATCGCTGCTCGTCCACAGGACGGCCCTGTCGCTGGTTTCCTCAGGGTACACATCCGCCACGATCTGGAACTGCTCGCCAGAAGTGATCTCCTCATAGCTGGTATCCAGGATCATGAACATGGCGCGCTGCAGCACGGTGACCGTGCAGGAGGCCGTCACGTCCGAATTGCCCAGGACCGTGCAGGTGATGACCGCCTGGCCGGGCTGGATCGGGATGAGGTTACCCCAGTCATCCACGCACACGACGGATTCGTCGCTGCTGCTCCACACGACCACGCGCGGATCATCCGACATGGCAGGAAGCACGGTCGCCACAAGCTGCCTCGTGCTGCCATCCTCCATGGTGTACATCGTGCACTCAGACGCGTCCAGCTCGATGCCCGTCACGGGGGGCAGCGTGGGAGCAGGGGTGGCGGTGGCAGCGGCTGTCAGCCCCGTCGGCGTGGGCGTGGGGGTCTGCAGGGCGACTTCGCCGTCCTTGGATGTGCTTCTGGAACCGGAGTTCTTCACCCACTTCGCGTAGAGCGTGATGTTCTTGGTGACGGGCGTGCTCCAGCTCCACTTCTTCGTGCACGCCTTGTCGGTGTACCATCCGGCGAAGGTGTAGCCCTTGCGGTAACACACGCTCTTGAAGGTGGCGCGCTGACCCCACTGCACCGTCAGCGGGGAGAAGCTGGTGCCGCCGTTGGAGACGAAGGTGATCTTCTTATCCCCGCGGGTGCAGGAAGAGACCTTCTTCCCATCCTCAAAATGCATCTCGGTGATTTTCTTGTCCACCAGCTTCTTCCAGCCGGTGGATTTCTTCAGGATATCAATGCCCGCTTCGACCTTTCCGTAGAAGTAGACCTTGATGTTGAGGCACTTCTGCACAGCCTTCAGCTTGGCCTCAAAGCGCAGGCCCAGCACGCCGCTGACATGGGCGATGTCGTAGCCCAGGACCTCCAGCATGATCACCGGCTTGATGCCGGCGCGGATGGTCGCGTCAATGTCGACTGTTCTCTTGACGGGCGTGTGGTAGCCGTAGGCCGAAACGCCGCCGCCATTCTTGTACTTCAGGCCGACCTGATAAACGTCCTTGACCTCGATGGTGACCTTGCCCTCAAAGTCGATGACGGCATAAACGTCGCAGCGGACCTTGATGCCGGGCTTGGACCAGAGCGTCACCGTGAAGAGGAACTTCTCCTTGTCGTAGCTCTTGGTGGTGACGAATTTCAGATTGGTGGTGGCCGTGACGCTGGCTTCGACCTTGTCGACCCTCACCGGCGGCCAGTCCCACTGCGCGGTGGCGTCAACAAACACATTATAGGACAGGGTGATGCTGCCAGTCAGCTTGCCGCCGGCAACATTCTGCACCTTGGCAGGGATGGTCATCGACTTGCTGCCGGACTTTTCAAACCGCTTGGCCGCGCCGATGGGGATATCCAGCTCCACATCCTCGCCAACGGCGGTGATCTCCCACATGGCGCTGTCGTCGTTGGACAGGTCATAGTGGATGGAGGAGAGCCACTCGTAAAGCTCCGCCTCGCGGTAGGTGATGATCGCCTTGTCCCCGGAAACGGAGATGGACTGCACGCAGCCGGCCAGATAGTTCTGGTAATACTTATCGCGGCCCTGAGCGTAGACGACGTCGCCCACCTGGATCGCCGCCGCGTCCAGGCGGTTGATCACCAGCTGGCCCCCGCCGAAGGAGAAGGCGGAGTTGGGCGTGCCGGACAGGTCCACCACGTCGCCGCTGAAATCCATGGAGGACTGGTTGGCGCTGCGCAGACCCTGCTGCCGGGCATAGATCAGCGCAGGGGATCCGTTATAGGCGCGGATCGTCACGGCAGAAGGGTTGGCAAACAGACCCTCTCCCAGGGAGCTCACGCTGGTGGGGACGGTCAGGCTCGTCAGCGCGCTCTGGTTCAGGAATGCGCCGCTGGCAATCGCGGACACGCCAATGCCATCGATCTCACGCGGAATGCGCAGGGATGTGACCGCCGGATCCAGATACCCGGTGATGGTCGCAAAGCCTGCGTCATTGACGTAGTAGACCCAGCTGCCCGAAGAGACGGGCGCGGGCGTCTGCGCAGCGGCAGGGAGCGACGTGTCATCGCTGACAGCCTCGGCGAAGGCCTCCTGAATGAAGCCAAAGCCGCCGAAATCGATCCCCGTCACTGTGAGCATGAGCACGCAGAGCAATGTCAGGATGCGTTTCATCGTTGAGTCCTCCTTCGTATGGGTGTCAGAAGCCGGCAGGGCTGTTTATTCCTGCGGGATGAGCATGTAGGACCAGCCCTGTGCCAGCGCAGCCTGATGAGCGGCGCTGCCGGGCGTACACAACACAACGGCGGCGGAATCCTCACCGAACAGGTCCTCGCCGATGGCAACCCCGTCCGGTATGCGCAGCGCCGTGATCCCCGTGTCGCCAAGGAAGGCTTCGCTGCCGATCTCCTCCAGGGCGGCAGGCAGCACAGATACGCCGGTAGCCTCCGCCGATACGTAGAGGGTGAAGCGCTGCGCCAGATAGCCGTTCACGCTGGCGGTGATGGTCGTCGTCCCCTCCGCAAGGCAGATGAGGCGGCCATCCTCCACAAGGGCCACCGACGCGTCGCTGCTTTCGAAGTTCAGCGTCTGCTGGCAGGTCAGGGGGAACGCCCGGGTGAAGAGGGCAATCTCCTGCCCGGGCGGGAGGTGCAGCTCCGTGAGCTGCAGGGGCAGCGTCTGCGGCGTGAGCCTGGACAGGCGCGGAACCGACGCCTCCGTATCCGTGCAGACCGCCTTCAGCCATGTTTCCATCGCATAGGCCGTCATGCCCGGGTAGAGCACCTCCAGCGTCGCGCAGGCTGCGCTGATGTGCGGGGTGGACATGGAGGTTCCGCTGGCTGCGGTGTAGCTGCCGCTGATGGAGCAGCAGCGGATCGAATCCCCGTAGGCGTACATGTCAACGGACACGCCGTCGTTGGAGTAGTCGGCAACATAATCCCCGCTGGTGGCCGCGCCCACCACGATCAGGCCCGTCTGCTGCAGATGCGCCGGGCAGATCATGGACGTATTCATGCCATCGTTGCCCGCGGCGATGACGACCATCGCCCCGGCGCTGCGGGCGCTGAGGATCGCGTCGTCCAGCGCGGCGGAGTGCCCCTGCATGGACAGGGAGAGGTTGATCACGTCCGCGCCGCTGCTCACGGCCTCCTCAATGGCGTTCACCGCATTGGCCACGCTGCCGTTGCCGCTGCTGTTCAGGATGCGGATGGGCAGGATGTACACCGGCAGATCCGGCGTGCAGTCCACCACGATGCCGGCCACATTCGTGCCGTGCCCGAAGAGGTCGTTGGTCGCGTCCAGGTCGATATCCACATAGTCAAAGCCGCTCACGGGCATGCGCGAACGGATCAGCGGATGCCGGTACACGCCCGAATCGATGATGGCCACCGTGCAGGAGCCGCTGCCGGCAGCCTGCGCATAGGCGTTGAGGGCGGCAAACTCCATCTGCGCCGCGCCCCAGGACTGGAAGGTCGCCTGCGACTCCTCTTCAGCAGTATTCGCCACAGTGCCGGCAGAGCTGATGGGCTGGTCCAGCTCGCAGTAGACGATATCCTCCATCGCGCCGAGGATGGCAACGCACGAGAGCGCCGCCTCGCGGGAGGAGAACACCGCCGTGTAGCGGTTCTTCGGCCCCGATATCAGCACGGTGGGCGGGCACTGGCTCATCTCCGGCGGTTCGCCGCGGGTTCTGATGAGCACGATGCAGGCGTCTCTCGCGCCCTCATCCCGGGGGTACCACAGCGGCTGACTCACCCACCCGGCCACCGCCTCCGCATAATCCCGGAGGCTGTCCGAGTGGTCGATGACTGCCGCGGATTCGGCGCACGCACGGGAATCTCCCGCACTCAGAAGCAGCGCAAGCAGCACCACGCACGCCCCTGCACACAGGGCCGTCCACCATGAACAACGCTGCATATCCGCTCACTCCCCACTGTGATTACATTTTTTTGCTCAAAAACACCTGTATATCAGTATACCACATGCGATGCGGAAAGTCCAGCCAGTATCAGGAAAAAACCGCATGCAGGCTATCAGCCTCCCCTCCGCGGGTTCCCCGGAAACAGAATGCGCCCCCCTGGCCATCACAGCCGGGGAGGCGCGCCTGTTCATTCGGTTCAGTTGATCTGGTGGGCTTCGAGCTTCTTGTCGTTCCAGTAGAACTCGTAGGCCTTGCCAGGGGTGACGGAGAAGGTCGCAATGGGTGTGGGCTTCTCGATCAGAACCATCACACCGAAGAAAGCCAGGATCACAGCGAAGGCCCATACAGCCCACAGATCCTCCACCGCGAAAGGCAGCAGGCACAGCGCAGCCGCCATAACCAGCAGGCCAGTGCCGTTGAATTTATTCTTGCGGCGCATCTCCGCCTCATCATTGCGGCGGATGCTCAGCGTTTCAGGGCGGCGGCAGTCGATGGTAACCGTCTTGTTCCACTCCACCACGCCGTAGGTGGTGTGGCCGCCCTCGTCCATGATGACCAGCTGGGGCACAACCCTCCAGAAAGCGTGGGGCGCAGGGAAGGTCATGGTGACCGTTCCGCCGCCAGGCGCGGGGGCAGCTGGCACAGCGGGGGCAGGGGCAGCAGCGGGCGCAGCAGCCTCCACCGGGCAGCCGCAGGACGGGCAGGCCGCCGCGCCCTCGGGCAGGTACGTGCCGCAATCGGGGCACTTGGGGGCATTCAGGTCAAAACCGCAGTGGGGACAGGCCTTTGCACGGTCGGAAATCTGCTTTCCGCATTCGGGACAGGTGATGAGCGCCATGGGGATACCTCCTTTGTGTTATGCGTCGTACTCGGAAACGGAGAAGGTGTGGCGGTTGCGCCAGACCAGGTTATAGCGCTTGCCGGGGGTGATGATGAGGCGCAGGTGCTTGGAGCGGCGGTGGCAGAAAAGTGCAACGGGGTGTCCGATGACGAAGAACGGCATGACTACAAACGCGAAACAGAGGAATGCTACCATTACACAGATCATTGCGATCCAGCCTGCCACAGTTTCGTCCCATATATCCGTTCGATACCAACCACCACCATAGTCGAAATTGATCAATGCAAGAGCAAAGACAAGCAGAACAACCACAGGCAGACATATCTGCACAATCTTTTGCCACCTCTTCTTGTCACCAGAAGCGGGCAGAAGCATCTTGGGGTAGTAGCGCGTGATGAGGTCGTAGCTCTTGTCAATCCACACCGGCCGTGCTGCCGGATCCGGATATACTTTCGGTATACAATTCACAAAAAGCGGAATCAGTATCATCAGCAGGCCGACTGCAAATCCAATGCTGGCAATCAGACCTGTTCCCGGAAGATCAATCAAAAACACAGCCAGTGCACCAATACCGCCGACCACTGCAAGAATGCCGAAAATCGCTGCAAGGATCCGATAGACAGGCCAGAGCTTTGCCCAGAAAGCCTTTCTCCGCTTGTCTTCCATCTGATCCTCCGGCATCACCCACACGGGCTCGGAGGTCGTCAGGGGCAGCTCCACCGTGCGGTCATCGCCCCATTTGATCTTCGTCTTCACGTTCTTGCCTGCGTCATCCGCCACCACCCATTCCTCGGCGGTCTTCATCTTCGGGTGCGGGCCGGGCAGCTCCAGGATGGCCACGCCGGGCTTGGCTGCTTCCCGGGGGGCAGGCGTGGGAGCGGGCTGGGGCGCAGCAGCCTCCACCGGGCAGCCGCAGGACGGGCAGGCCGCCGCGCCCTCGGGCAGGTACGCGCCGCAGTCGGCGCACTTGGGGGCGTTCAGGTCAAAGCCGCAGTGAGGGCAGACCTTTGCGCGGTCAGAAATCTGCTGACCGCATTCGGGACAGGTGATGAGCGCCATGGGGATACCTCCTGACAATTTCTGATTTTCTTCTATATTCGTTTTTTTTTTTTTTGTCCTGCCTTTCCCAAAGAAATTGCAAAATTTTTATTGTTCGCATATGAAAAACCGCGCCCCGGAGTTTCCTCCGGCCTGCGCGGTTCCTATACGTTTGAAAATGCAGGGATGATTTACCCGTTTCCGCCCCAGAGCCAAGCCTGGTCCACATACATCACCATACCATCGCTGCCCAGAAGGATGTACTGCTTGGTGCGGCCTTCCTCCTCCACGCCCACGACCCAGTAATCGTAGCCCAGCTGGGTTCCCTGCGCCTCGTATTCCTCGCGGAAGATCAGCTCCGGGAAGGCGTCGGCGACTGTGTCCATGTCCGCGCCGAAGGTGAGGTACTTGGTCATCATCCAGCCGGTGCGGGCGGTGGCGCCGAAGCCGATCTGAACCCGCGTCCAGTCGCCCTTACGTTCCAGCACCAGCACGGGGGTGCCGTTGTAGAACTTGCCCAGGGAGTTGCCCGATTTGCCGGCCCTGTCCCGCAGGTGCAGGCGGTCTGCCGGGTCGGGGTTGCTGACCACGGCCCAGCCGGACTGATCCAGCTCGGGGGTTGCGCCGTTCAGTTCACTGAGGTTGATCGTAAACAGGTCGGTGCTTGCCATGGTGCCCACACGGAAAACGTCCTCCCCGTCAGCGCCGGCGTCATGCAGACGGATGCCAAAGGCATTGGCAGAAAAGTGGATATCCATCGACGGGCCATAACAGGTGCACCAGGAAAGCAGCCACCGGCCATCCTCCCGGCGGGTGAAGGAAGCGCTCATATTCTGCTGCGCCCACTCGAATTCAAGGTCGCCGCTGCCCGCGTGGAAGAAGTCGATGCCCGCATCCTCCGGCAGCGGCTGGCTGACGTAAGCCGGGCCATTTTCGAATACATAGAGGTACTTCACGCCCTCCACCCTCGCCAGCACAACGAGGCTGTGGGTCTCGATGCGGTTTTGCAGGATGACCGCGCCCTCGGGCAGGGGGTATTGGGACAGGTCAAAGGCAACCTGGGTGAGGAAGGTATCCCCGCCCGTCCAGCACCAGATCAGGTCGTCGAAGGGCTCGGTTTCCAGCCGGGCCAGCAGGCTCTCCGACAGGGCCACGGGCATCGCATCCGTCACCACGGGGTCGAGACCGGCCTGCAGCTTCACGCGCCTGATGAGCAGCACACCATTGCTGATGCGGGAATAAACCACATCGGCCTCGGCGCCGTCATTGAAGGCCTGATAGTCCCGCAGCGTGTAGCCGGGGAACATCTCCGCGGCGTTCTGCTCGCTGATGGCGGCGCGATCCATCGCTTCCTGCGGACTGAGAGGCAGATCCTCCGCCCAGTAGGGCCAGTCGGTCACACCGCCGGGGACGACGGTGGTGAAGGGGGTTCTGCCCGTATCGTAGGTCAGCACATCGCCTTCCACCGTCACAGGCAGATAACCGGGAATGACCCACGCCGCCAGGCGGAAGCGCTCCCCGTCATAGCGGTAGGTGAGGGTGACCGTGTTGTCCTTCTGGGCGATGCAAACGCTCTGCCCGTCCTGTGCGGCGACTTCCGGATAAGCCGGGTACAGCTCGTCCATCACATAGTCCTGTCCGATGATCGTCCACCCGTCGCCGCGGTTCTCCACCTGAAAGGCATTGCGGTTCTCCGCAATGGCGATGCCCACCCGGCGGCCATCCGACAACTTGACCTCCGCAAACTCCACCGGCAGCCGCTGACCGTAGTACTCGTCAATCAGCGCCATCACCCCATCAGGGACTTCCTCCGCCAGCGCCATCACCGGCAGCAGGCACAGCAGCAGAACAAGCAGCAACCTACGCATATCCGCCCCTCCAAGCCAAATTAAAATTAAGAATCTGCAGAACCTTCGCTGATCAGCCTCCCTCTCCGTGGGAGGTGTCGCCGCGGTGACGGAGGGAGTTCACCCGTTCGCCGGCAGGAGCAGATCCTCCCAGCTGTTCAGGTCGAAGACCTCCAGCAGCACGGTGTTGTCCATGCTGCCATCCCAGGAAACCATGTCGAGGGCGTACTCGTAGTCCCGGCCATCCACGCGGTAGATGCAGCAGGAGTCCGTGGCCACGCCGATGGTGATCACCCGGCCGTCCTTCAGGTACAGTTTCAGCGTCGCTTCAAAGGGGCAGCCGGAGACCTCCGCACCCAGGTCGCTGGCATGGGTCAGGAGGGTGGAAAGCGTCGCCATGCGCTCCTGTACATTGGAGAAGATGGCCTCGCCCCGCCAGGTCAGCACGGCAGACTCAATCTCAGCCAGCATCGTCGGGTGGAACCGGGTCTGAGCCTCCGTGTCCCTGGCGGTCTTGCGGATCCAGCCCGACGCGCCGCGCAGGCTGACGCACACCCACTCCTTGCGGCCATCGTCATATTCGGTGATGATGGGCGCCTCCGTGCCCGTGGCGAGGTAGCCCACGCGGGGCGCCATGGTATCCGGGTAGGCATACACCGGCGTGCCCTGATCGCAGACATACCACGCCGGGTCAAAGAGCAGGTACTCGCTGTGTACCCAGCCGGTTTTCGTGCCGTCAGCATAGTAAATGAGGGCATAGCCGTCCCAGCTCTCGATGACGGGGATGGTCTGGCCGGAATAATGCAGGGTGTCCACCTTTTTGCCGCCCTGATCGCCCCGGGCGTCGTAGACGCTCAGGTTCTCGCAGAGGATCACGGCGGGGGTGCAGGCGATGCCCGTCCTGGCGGCAAACCCCTCGTCCACGCCCGCGGCGGGCAGGATGGTGGCCTGGGCGGAGGACAGGGGAAGGGTCAGCAACAACAGCAACGCGATGAGCATTTTCATAGGATTGCCTCCTGATAAATGTGTTTCTACCTGACATAACGCAACGAGGCTTCTGATTCTTCCACGATTCTGCAGAAATAGATGATTATGATTCTCAATAAAAAAGGAGGCCATCGCCTCCGTGTATGCTGGGGAAACCGCTTATTGAGAATGACACATCCGACAGCTCAGCTGATTCACTCAGTTATTGTCCGCCCAATCCCGGAAATTGTTGTAGTATTCTCTCTGTGTATCAGTCCAGTCGTTGGGATCCGTATTCACCCATGTGCTGAAAGAATTACCAGCCTGTTCATATTCGCTCTCCTGCGAACTCCCTATGAGAAAAAGAATGATCAAACAGATAATTCCGAACCAAATCCACACATTACCTCTCTTCTCCATTGTAGCACCTCCATGTTTGCTAATGTGCAGCTCCATTATATGACTACTTGTCATATTTGTCAAGTAGAATTATGACATAATGTCATCGGGTGATTTTATGGATAATCGGCTCAGGCAATTACGCAAAAGCAAGAAGCTCACGCAGGTGGCTCTGCAGATGCAAACAGGAATTGAACAGGCGTTATTATCCAAGTATGAAAACAACGAGCGCGTCCCGCCAACTGAGACACTCGTTCGTCTGGCAGATTTCTTCGATGTCAGCATCGACTACATACTCTGCAGAACCGATAACCCCGACGTCAATCGTTGATTGCCACATATGATACAAGGCTCTTTGTCCCTGCAATAACTGCGGGGACTTTATTCATGTCTCACTTCCCAAATCGTCTCTTTTGCGCTATACTGATACGGTATCAATCCACAGGAGGACATCCCCTTGAAGTACCTGTTTTCCTACCTGAAAAAGTACCGGGCCGAGAGCATCCTGGCGCCGCTGTTCAAGATGCTGGAGGCCTTCTTCGACCTGCGGGTGCCGCTGATCGTGGCGCGCATCATCAACACGGGCATCTGCGGCGAATTTGCGGACGAGGCCGCCCGTGTGCCCTGGATCCTGGGCCAGTGCGGCCTGCTGGTGCTGATGGCGCTGATTGGCCTTGCCTGCTCGTTTACCGCGCAGTACTTCGCCGCCCGCGCCGCCATCGGCACCTCCACCCAGCTTCGCCATCACCTGATGGGCCATATCCAGACCCTCTCCCACACGGAGCTGGACAGCATCGGCGCATCGACCCTCATCACCCGCATGACGGCGGACGTGAACCAGGTGCAGAATGGCGTGAACATGTTCCTGCGCCTGTTCCTGCGCAGCCCCTTCATCGTCATCGGCGCGATGATCGCCGCCTTCACCATTGATATGGAGGCGGCGTGGGTGTTCGTGGTGACGATCCCCGTGCTGTCGGTGATCGTCTTTGGCGTGATGAAGGTGACCAGCCCCCTGTACAGGAAGGTGCAGCAGCGGCTGGACGCCGTCACCGGCGCGACCCGCGAGAATCTGACCGGCGTGCGCGTGGTGCGTGCCTTTGGCCGCGAGGAGGCCGAGGCGGAGCGCTTCGCCGCCGCCAACGGCGAACTGACCGCCGCGCAGCTGAAGGTGGGCCGCATCGCCGCGCTGACCAATCCGCTGACCTATGCGGTGATCAACCTGGGCATCATCGCCCTGCTGTACACCGGCGGCGACAAGGTGCGCCTGGGCGACCTGGCCTCCGGCGACGTGGTGGCGCTGCTGAACTACATGAGCCAGATCCTCGTCGAACTGGTGAAGCTGGCCAACCTGATCGTGCTGCTGACGAAGGCGTACACCAGCCTGGGCCGCTGCGCCGCAGTGCTGGACACCGAAACCTCCATGGTGTACCCGGAGAAGGCCGCGCTGCCCGACTCCGCAACCGAGGCCGTGCGCTTTGACCATGTGTCCCTGACCTACAAGGGCGCGGGCGACGAGAGCATCACCGGCGTCTCCTTCTGCGCCCTGCGCGGATCAACAATCGGCGTCATCGGCGGCACCGGCAGCGGCAAATCCACCGTGGTCAACCTGATCCCCCGCTTCTATGACGCCACCAAGGGCCGCGTGTCCCTCATGGGCCGCCCCATCACCGACTGGCCCCATGAGGAGCTGCGCGACCGTATCGCCATCGTGCCGCAGAAGGCGCAGCTGTTCAAGGGCACCATCCGCAGCAATCTGCTTTACGGCCTGGCGGCAGGCGAAAAAACCGCTGACCAGGTGACCGACGACTTCCTCTGGGCCTGCCTGGAGACCGCCCAGGCGGCGGAGTTCGTCCGCCAGAAGCCCGGCGGGCTGGATGAACCCGTGGAGCAGGGCGGCCGCAACCTCTCCGGCGGACAAAAGCAGCGCCTGACCATCGCCCGCGCACTGGTGAGCGAACCGGAGATCCTCATCCTGGACGACAGCGCCTCCGCCCTGGACTACGCCACCGACGCAGCCCTGCGCAGCGCCCTGCGGCAACTGCCCGCAGGCACCACCACCTTCATCGTCTCCCAGCGCACCTCCTCCATCCGCCACGCCGACCAGATCCTCGTCATGGACGACGGCGAGCTGGCAGGCTGCGGCACCCACGACGAGCTGATGGCAAGCTGTGATGTGTACCGCGAGATTCACGAATCCCAATTCCGGAGGGAGGGGGCACAGCCCCCGACTAGCGAGAGCGATTGCTTGCAATCGCCGAGCGTAGCCAGCACCGCCCCTGCGGCGGGGATGGCCGAAGAGGGGGTGCAGGCATGAGCAAGCAGAAGAACGCCCTTGATCTGGCGGCCCTGAAGCTGGTTTTCCCCTATTTGCAGCCCTACCGGCTGCAGGCGCTGCTGTCCCTCATCTGCGCGGCCATCACCGCCGCGGCAGCCCTGCTGATCCCTATCTTCTCCGGCAACGCCATCGACTGCATGATCGGCGTCGGCCAGGTGGACTTCACCGGCATCCTGCATAACGCCCTGTGGATTGCCGCCATCACCCTCGTCTCCGCCGTCGCCCAGCAGGTGCTGGCCACCAGCAACAACCGCATCGCCTACTGCGTCAGCCGGGACATCCGCAACGAGGTGAGCGCGAAAATCCAGCGTCTGCCCCTTTCCTATCTGGACAGGCACCCCACGGGCGATCTGGTCAGCCGCGTCATTGCCGACGTGGACGCCTTCTCCGACGGCTTGCTGATGGGCTTCACCCAGCTGTTCACCGGCGTGGTGGCCATCGCGGGTACCCTGGGCATCATGCTGGCGCTGAACGTCTATATTGCCCTGCTGGTGGTTGTCCTGACGCCCCTTTCCATGTTCGTGGCGGCCTTCATTGCCAGGAACACCCACAAGTACTTCACCGCCCAGTCGAAGGTGCGCGGCGAGCAGACCGCCCTCATCAACGAAATGATCGAGGGTTCAAAAGTGATCCAGGCCTTCGGTCATGAGGACGAGAGCCTGGCCGAGTTCGACGAGATCAACGGCCGCCTGAGCAAGGTGGCCCTGAACGCCACCTTCTTCTCCTCCCTGGTGAACCCCTCCACCCGCCTGGTGAACAACATCATCTACGCCGCCGTGGCCTTCGTGTGTGCGCTGCTGGCCATCGGTTCCAACCCGGTGATGACCGTGGGCGGCATGAGCAAGTTCCTGTCCTACGCCAGCCAGTACGCCAAACCCTTCAACGAGATCTCCGGCGTGGTGACCGAGCTGCAAAACGCCCTGGCCTGCATCCGCCGCATCTTTGACCTGCTGGCCGAACAGGACCGCCCCGCCGACGCGGAAAATGCCGCCGGCCTCGCCGCGAAGGGCCATGTGTCCCTGGAGAACGTCAGCTTCCGCTATGTCCCCGACCGTCCGCTGATCGACGGCCTCACCCTGAATGTCGCGCCCGGCCAGCGCATCGCCATCGTGGGCCCCACCGGCTGCGGCAAGACCACGCTGATCAACCTGCTGATGCGCTTCTACGACGTGAACGGCGGCTCTATCTCCGTGGACGGCACGGACATCCGCGATATCCGCCGCCGCGAGCTGCGCCGCAACATCGGCATGGTGCTGCAGGACACCTGGCTCAAGGCCGGCACCATCCGCGAGAACATCGCCTACGGCAACCCGGACGCCACCGACGGGGAGATCATCGCCGCCGCAAAGGCAGCCCACGCCCACTCCTTCATCCGCCGCCTGCCCCAGGGCTATGACACCCCCGTCACCGAAAACGGCGGCAACCTCTCCCAGGGGCAGAAGCAGCTGCTGTGCATCGCCCGGGTGATGCTGACCCTGCCGCCCATGCTGATCCTGGACGAGGCCACCTCCTCCATCGACACCCGCACGGAGCTGCGCATCCAGTCCGCCTTTGCGAAGATGATGCAGGGCCGCACGTCCTTCATCGTCGCCCACCGCCTGTCCACCATCCGCAAGGCTGACGTGATCCTCGTCATGCGGGACGGCCACATCGTCGAGCAGGGCAACCACGATGCGCTGCTGGCAAAGGGCGGGTTCTATGCCACGCTGTACAACGCGCAGTTCGGGGCGTAAGGCTTCCGGCGGCCAGGGGCACTTCCCTTGCGCTCTGCCAGGGGCGCTGCCCCTGCACCCTGCCAAGGGCGCTGCCCTTGGATCCTGCGAAGGGACTTCGTCCCTTTCGAAACCCATTCTCGCGATTTGGGTATTTGGGTTCCCTTGGTGCTGTGCGCGCGTGGAGCATGGGCATGGTTGACCGGCGCACGGGGCGCGACGGGCGCCCCGCGCGGGCACGGCTCGCAGAGGGCGAGCCGCGCTCATAGTGGCCGGACGTGCGGCTCAAGGGGCGTTGCCCCTTTGACCCCAGGCGCGCGTGGGGGCCCCTGTCTGCGGCGCAGACTGTCCCCGTAGGGGACTTTACATCAGGGGTTCTTCTGCGGCGCAGATACCCGCAAGCGCGCCGGTCGACCATGCGATCTGCAGGTTGTAGCCGCCGGTGTGGGCGTCCACGTCGATCACCTCGCCCGCGAAGTACAGGCCCTCCACGAGCTTGCTCTGCATGGTGCTGGGGTCGATCTCCTTCACGCTCACGCCGCCGCGGGTCACGATGGCCTCCTCGATGGGCGCCAGCTTCTTCAGCGGGATCGGCAGCGCCTGCATCATCCGGGCCAGGGTCTCCCTCTCCTCACGGGTGATCTGCGCGCAGACCTTGTCGCCATCCAAGCCGCACAGGCGTGGGAAGATCTCCGCCAGCCTCGCCGGCAGCAGGCCAGGCAGGACGCTGCGCAGCAT